>DAOPJV010000063.1:0-43939 GCA_035399845.1 Phycisphaerae bacterium
GGCTGTATACGATGCAGGAAGAACTGCGTCAGTCAGCTACTGATGCGATCACCGCCAGAAATCGCGTCGCAATGGGGCCAGAGGAAGGAACGCTGAGGACTATGTTCCCCAGCGGTCCGAGTGGCGGCACGTTGGCGGCCGCCGCGATCAGCGGTTCGAAATCGGTCATCGGCGAGCTCTCCGGCGACAACACGATGACGGCCGACGCCGCCGTGTCGGCGTTCCAGTCCGCCGTGGCCGGGATTCGTGACGAGGCCAAGGTGCCCGATCCGACCGCCTATTCGAATGGCGCCGGGGCCGTGGCCATCGTGAATCGTCTCCACGCGGACTACAACGAGAAGCTCAGCCAGCTCAAGGAAACGCAGGCGGCGCTCGAAAAGGCCAACCAGGATCTCGATCTGGCGCGAAAGGCGCATGACGAACTCGTGGCAAAGGTGGACGAGTTCATGAAGAAGGTCGACGCGCAGGTCGCCGAGGTCCAGACGGCCAAGGCGAACTTCGAATCCGAGAAGAACACGGAAGTCGCCGCAACAGCGATGAAGATCGCAGAGATGCGCGAGAACCTCAATGATTTCCGTGAGGCGACCGACAAGATGAAGTCGGAGTTCCAGACGGCCTACGCCGACTCGCGCAGCCTGATCAATGAGCAGCAGGCCCTGATCAAGGAATTCAAGGGACCCGAGCCCGCCGAGGCGCGCGATCTCGCCAGCGCCCGCAAGGCGATCGGACAGGTCCTTCGGACACTGCCCGGCAACTCGCTGCTCTACATCGATCTGGGACGTGAAGACGGTGTGTCTCTTGGCATGTCGTTCGCAGTGTACTCCGCGAATGAGGCGATTCCGGCCAACGGTCGTGGCAAGGCGAGCATTGAAGTCGTGAGCGTCGATCGAGGCACCAGCGAGTGCCGGATCGTTTCGCCGCCTTCGCCCGACAACCCGATCCTCGAAGGTGACGGCATCAACAACATTCTGCTGGCCCGAACCAAGGGCAAGAAGCATACGTTCTGCGTCGTCGGTGAATTCGACGTCGATTGGGACGGCACGCCCGATCCACGCGGTCGAGAGGCCATCATTCGGCTGATCGAACGTGAAGGTGGTCGCGTGGTCGATGAGGTCACGCCGCTGACGGATTTCCTCGTCGTGGGCGCCGAGCCTCGCGGCCAGGATGTCCTTGCCGGCCTCGGTCAGCCGCCGATCGGCGCCGCTGGCGCCGCGATCCCGGCCATGGCGAAGTCGAAGGACAAAGAAGACAGCGATGAAGCCGAAGCCACGGAAGACGAAGGCAAGGATGACGAAGAGGCCGCGGACGGCGACGACGACGGCGACGACTGGGGCGGCGGCTGGGATGACGGCGACGGCAGGAAGGACAAGGAAGCCAAGGAAGGCGATGGCGACGATGACGATGGCGACGATTGGGGTGATGACTCCGACGGCGACAAGAAAGACAAGGGCAAGGAAAAGGACGGCGACGGCGACGGCGACGACGGCGACGATGGCGATGATGAGGACTGGACGCCCTACGACGGTGGTGACGGCGGTTCAACTGTCATGCAGACGATTCGCCGAACGCCGGAAGTTGATCCGACGGTCCCGACGCTCAAGCGCCGCTACCGAAGCGAGGCCGAGCGATATCGCGATTCGCTCTGGCGGGCTCAGAACTTCTCCGTGCCGGTTCTCACGCAGGAGCAGTTCTTCAACTTCATCGGCGTTGAGGGCACCCGCGCCGACGTGCGACGCCTTCAGGGCTGATCGCGCTGCGGCCTGACCGGCCGCGCACAGCGTGAACTGACACTTCCCGGCCGCGACTGTCATGTGACTGTCGCGGCCGGTTTTCGTTCACGCCTCACAACCAATCGACGACGTAGCGTCCCTCCTTGTCCCGGAAGCCGCCGGCGAGCAGGAGAATCAGATCGATGAACCAGCCGACGAAAAAGAGTCCGCCGGTGAAGAGGTAGAGCAGACCGGTCCCGATCTTGCCGACGACCAGCCTGTGGATGCCGAGATATCCGAGGAAAAAGCAGACCATTGAGAGAATGAGCCGCTTCTGTGGTGATACGCCAACGTGCATGTCTTCTCCCTTCACGTGAGATTGCGCAGTTGATTCGAACGGTCCTCCCAGGCGCGCCGGGGCCTTCCTGTGGGAGTATTTCGATATTCGGCGGGAGTATTCGTTATAAAGCGTGGGGCGGTTTGTATCGCGGGTGTATTGCCCGATGGAGCGATTCCCCCAGTGCGGCTAGAATCCCGCAGTCAAATGGAGATGACGGTCAATCAACACGGATTTGCAGTGAGAAGTGAGGGTTAGGCGGATGATGATTTCCCAGTCGATGAATACAGCCCTGAACGGACAGATTGCGAATGAGCTGTTCGCCTCCATGTCCTATCGCCAGATGGCGTTCGAATTCGACGTGATGGGCCTCAAGGTGTTCGCGGCCAAATTCCAGGCCCAGGCGGACGAGGAACACGATCACGCCATGCGAATCGCGAAGTACGTCCTCGACTCCGGCGGAAACGTTGAGCTCGCCGCGCTGGACAAGCCGCAGTGCGGGTTCAAGGCGGCCCAGCCGATGGTGGAGGCGGCCCTCGCGAGCGAGGTGCGCGTCAGCAAGCAGATCTACGGTCTCGCCGACCAGGCGGAGTCCGAGAAGGATCACTCGACGCGGAGCTTCCTGAAGTGGTTCATCGACGAGCAGGTGGAGGAGGTGTCGACGATGTCCGACCTGCTCCAGCTCGTGAAAATGGCGGGGGAGGCCAACCTCGTCCTCGTGGAGCAGCGGCTGCACGACCTGATGAAGACGGAAGCCCCGGCCGAGTAGGGGGCGATCGGTGGGGCATCGGGGCGTGTGTGATTCCGACGACGGCGGTCCGTCGTCGCGTTTGGGTCGCCTGGAGGGGGGATTCCGGGGGAATGCGGCGGCAAAGCCGTCCGTTGAAGATTTTCGGCGGCGTGGTATGCTAAGTATCGCCGAGTCGGCTGTTTGCGAAGCGTCGTGATGGCCGAGACATTTGCGCGAATGGATTTCGCAGGGCGGTCGCCCGTTTAGGAGAGACCCATGAAAGGACGCCCGAGTCTCTTCGAAGTGATGAACAAGGCGCCGGAAACGAGTGGCAGCGCCCCTCGTCAGCCGAGCAAGTGGTGGCGCCGGGAAAACGGCAAAGCCACGGAAGGCCCTGTTCAGATCGTCGCCGAAGCGCTCACGGAAGAGGAAGCGGCTGAGGAACTGGCGGCGCAGGCCGCCGCGGTGGAGGACGCCGCACGCGAAAAGGAAGTGCGCGACGCCGAGCGCCGCGCCCAGCGTGAGGCCCGAAAGGCCGAACGCGCCGCAATTCGCGCGAAGGCGGCCGATTTCGTCAGGACGCGATTGGCGCTGGGAGACGCGGCGCCGATTGTCGAGCGATCGGGAGATCGCTTCGTCGTATCGATCAACCTCGCGGGTTGTCTGATCACGGCGTCGCTGTTGTGCTCGATCATTATCGCCGCCTACTTCACAGGCCGGCGCGCCGGTGCAAACGCCGACGGTGTCGCCCTGGTGGAAGCCGCGGCGGTGACGAAGCCGGCCGAAGACGCCAATCGGTCGACGGGCGTCCAGCGACCTCTGGATGTTGCGCGGTCGACCGAAAGGCCGACGCGGCGGGCGCCGGATCTGGCGGGGGTAACGTCGGGGCGGAATGAGACGCCTCGCAACAATACTGGAGCGATCCGGGCGAACCAGCCGGCGTCTGTGTCACAGCGTCTGCCGGAAAGCGATCCGGACGCCGAGCGATTGAACTACCACTATCTGTTGATTCAGTGGTTCGATTACTCGGGGCGAAAGCGTGAAGACGTGATGTCCGACGTTCGGGCCGTCCAGCAGTTTCTGGCGGACAAGGGCGTCGAGACAATTGCGCGAAGAGTAAGTGGTGGAATAAACTTGTTCAGTCGGTCGGGATACCCCATGTCCGACGAGTACAAGACGGAGCGCAGCGCGTTCCAGAACAAGGTTGCGAATTACGGACGGGAGTATCGGCGGCAAGGCGGCCAGGGATTATATGAGTGGACGGATTGCTACCTGGTGAGCTACAGCTTCGCCACGAAGGGCGAACCGATTTAGGCCAGTTGCCGTCTGATTCCGCACTGGAGTTGATGAAGAGATGTCTGTTGATCGATCACTGAAGACGAAGGGTTCCCTCGTTCGCCATCGGAATGTGCTGACCCGCGCCGAGCGCGTCGCGAAGCTCGTGGACGACGAGAAGTTCGATATCACCAACGACTCGCCGACGGGCCTGCCGAAGGTCGCCCATCGCAAGGCGCCGGTCGGTGGCGGCAAGAAGAAGAAGGGCCCGGAAGAGGGCGACGAGAAGGACGCCAAGAAGAAGTAGTCCGCGCCACGCGGCGTGGATGTCCGAACGACGATTGCAGATCCGGGCCGCCGTTCGCGGCCCGGATTTGTTTTATCACGATCGGGCGTCGGGACGCGCTGCGCGATCGCGCGCGGCGCACTGTTCAGGCGGCCGACCCGGCGCAGTCGGGTGGCGCAAAGCGGAACGACAACTCATGAATTTCGAGCGACTCCTTGCAGATCGAACACGGAAGATCGAGTTTTCCGGGATCCGCAAGTTCTTCGAGATGGCGTCGGGCATGACGGATCCCTGCGATCTGTCGATCGGTCAGCCCGACTATGACGCCCCCGAAAATGTGAAGCAGGCCGCCATGGCCGCCATTGCCGAGGGCAGGAATCGTTACACGCCCAGCGCCGGTATTCCTCAGCTTCGCTCGCGCATCGCCGATGAGATCGAGTCCGAAACCGGCGTTCGAACCAATGTTCTCGTGACCTGCGGCGTCTCCGGCGCCCTGACCCTCGCCCTCATGACGACGGTTCAGCCGGGGGATGAGGTCGTCTTCCTCGATCCCTACTTTGTCTCCTATCCGCATCTCGTGAACATGGTCGGTGGCGCCCCCGTCCCCGTGCCGTCCTATCCGGATTTTCGGTTCGATCCGGCCAAAGTCGAGGCCGCCATCACGGATCGGACGAAGGTCCTGCTCATCAACTCGCCCGCAAACCCGACAGGCCGCATGCTGACGGCGGAGGAAGTCGCCGCCGCGGCCGATATCGCCAAACGCCACGATCTTCTCCTCATCTCCGATGAGATCTACGACAAGCTCTGCTACGACAGCCCGAATACCTGTCCGCTGCCGATGGCGCCGGACAACACGCTGCTGATTCGCGGTTACGGCAAGACCTACGGTGTGACGGGTTGGCGCATGGGATACGCCGCCGGTCCCGAGCGACTGATCGGGGAGATGACCAAGTTCCAGCAGTACACGTTTGTCTGCGCCCCGGCGCCGGCCCAGTACGCCACGCTGACGGCCCTCGATACCGACGTCTCGCACCATCGGGATGACTATCGAAAGAAGCGCGATCTCGTGTGCAGGCTGCTCGAGCCGAATTTCGAAATCGTCCGGCCGACCGGCGGATTCTACGTGTATCCCAGGGCGCCGGCGTCGTTCGCGAACGCCACGGCGTTCTGCGAGCGCGTCGCCAAAGACAACGTCCTCGTGATTCCCGGGGGGATCTTCTCGGGCGTCGATACGCACTTTCGCGTGAGTTACGCGACGACGGATGCCATGATCGAACGCGGCTGCAGTGTCCTGAACCGTCTGGCGACTGGTGGTTGACCCGGCGGCCGCAAGCTGACAAGAATTCAGACAGTGCCTGAGCCAGGGAAAACAATCTGTTGGGGTGGGCGTTCCGTTGCGCTGGGGTTCCGCGCGCTCGGGCGATGCGTGGCGTTGTTGCTCGTGATCGCTCTGTCAGGTTGTCTCTGGTCCGCCGGCGCGGACGGAGTGTCCGATGAGGACGCCGGCGTCGTGGAAGGCGACGGCGTGACCAACGACACGGAAACGGATGACACGGGCGTCGGCGTCGACGACGTCGCGGAGGAGGGCGGCGACGACGAAGAGTCGATTTTCGATCGCCGGCCTGAACGTCTGATCGTCGAGCTTCAGGTGCATCGCATCGAGGCGCCGGCGGGGGTCTTCGGGGAGGACTCGCCCGTCTGGAAGATCGCCTCGTCGCCGATTGCCAGCGCCGCGGCGGATCTGCGGCTCAGGTCCAACGGATTCCTGGCGGCCGTCGGGCGGGATTCGGATCGCAACGATCTCCTGGCGTTCATGGAGTCGCTGCCGAAGCCTGCGATTGCCACGGATCGCGTCCAGCCGGATTCCTCCAAGCTCGTGGATATCGAGATCGGTGAGCACAAGGGAACCCTGACACTCTTTCATTTTGACGAATCCGGGTCGCTGCGCGGGTTGGAAGTCGAGCAGCCGCGCGTGCGGTTCCGAATGCGATGCGAGTTTCGTTCGCTGAATCTCCGCGACGTCTGGCTGGAGATCATGCCGGAACTGGAGGAGCCGCCGGGGGCCCCCAAGTGGGTCATCGGCCCGGACGAGCGGGCGCGCCTCGTGCCGCAGGAACGGCGGCACACATTCAAGTCCGTCGCGTTCGGTGTCGAGATCCCCAAGGGGGGATTTCTGCTGCTGGGGGCGACAGGCGAGGTCTACGAGACGCCGCTGCTGGCCAAGCCGTTCTTCCTTGCGGAGGCCGGCGAGACGAAAGACGGCGTGCAGCGATATCGCGAGAGTGTGTATGTCATTCGGCCGATCATTCGAAGCGTGAGCCTCGACGCGGGGCGGGAAGAGACGCCGGCGTCGGAGGGCGAATCGGACGGGGAGTAGGGGAGCCGATGGGGAATACCGACAAACCCGAAGTCGATCCGACGCCGCCGGCGGTTGTCGCGGACGACGTTTATCTCCGACATGTCTGCGAGGGCCTCGGCTTCATCTGCACGGGGCTCGACACGTCGGGACGCATCATCTTCTGGAATCAGGCGGCGCAGTCGTGGTTCGGGGGAACCCCCGAAGAACGAATCGGCGGCAGCTTCTTCGACCTGCTTTCCGCGAAGGACCGACCCAAGGCCAGGCGCCTGTGCGACAAGGTGGTGGACACGGGCGTGATGCGCGAAATGGAGGCAAAGTACCCCTCCGAAGACAGCGATCCGACGACGCTGGTGCTGATTCTCTCCCCCGTCATGGATGACGCCGGCCAGTGCGTCGGCGTGTCCGCGAGCATGCGCGACATTTCGGCCAGAAAGCGGCTCTCCCGCGAGCTGGGCAACGCGCGGCGTATCGCCGCCCTGGGCCGCATGGCGGGCGGCGTGGCCCACCACTTCAACAATATTCTCGGCGGCATGCTGACGAGCATCGACTACGTCCTGGCCAGCGACAGCCCGCGTGAGCTGCGAAAAACCCTGCGTCTTCTGTCGCAGGCCATCGGTCGCGCCACGCGTATCACGAATCAGCTCGCGGCCTTCGCTGAATCCGAAAACGCCATCATCGAATGGGCGTCCCTTGAGCACATTGTCGATGAGTTCCTGCATCGCATTCGTTCGAAGGCGGCGCTCAAGGGCATCCGCGTCGTCGACGACATCGAGCATGTCTCGACGGAACCCTTCGAGATGCAGCGGCTCATGCCCGTCCTGGAGTCCGTGGCCCAGAATTCACTGGACGCCATGACCACGGGCGGCGAACTCCGCGTTTCCCTGAGCGTGTCGGAGGAGTGGGCCGTCATCACGATCAGCGACACGGGTTGCGGCATCCCCAAGGACGTCATGGATCGCGTTTTCGAGCCGTTCTTCACCACAAAGGGGGAGCTGGGCGGCGGCAGCGGCGACAACATCGGTCTCGGCATGGCGGCCGTTCACGGTCTGGTCGGTGAAATGGACGGGACCATTCGCCTGGCGTCGCAAATCGGCTCCGGGACACAGGTTACGATCTCATTGCCCCTTCACAGGCCTGAGAAGTAGACCGGCGCGGTGGTCAGCCGCGCCGCGACGGGGCCAGGTTGGGGCGGATGTGAGAGTTGTCACGTCCGAAAAAATACTGTTCATCAAATCTTGCATTAACTTCCTGCGCCCATTAACATTCCCGGGTTCATTGAGGAGCCAGCGAAACGGGTGGGCGCCAGTTGGGACGCGCGGCTCTGCTAGATGGCGGCTTCCTCAATGCAGTCCCTTGGATAGTCTCAAGCTTCATTAGTATTGGTGATCACACGCCGGATCGGGTGCGACAATCGCTCAGTTTTCAAGTGAAAACGGGTAGCACACGGCCAAGCCCCTGCGCCGTTCAAGCGCAGCCGGGTTGATGTGGTTTTGCGCGCCGCAGTCGTCCTCCCCCGGGGGCGAGGTGGCGCGAAAATCGGAATGCCGGTCTGAACGGATCGGTGTCGGAAAGGAATGCGATGACGGCGCGACGCGAGATTCGCAACTTCAGTAAGATTGGCGACGCGACGGGAATTCCGAACCTGATCGAGATTCAGGTCGGTTCCTACGAGCGATTTCTCCAGGAATTCGTGGCGATGAAGGAACGCACGCCGACAGGCCTCGAGGGCCTGCTTCGGGAAGTGTTTCCGATCCAGAGCTACGACGAGAACATCACGCTCGAGTACCTCGACTACTCGCTCGGCAAGCCGCGATACACGCCCGATGAATGCCGCCAGCTTCGGCTGACCTTCGGCATGCCGCTGCGCGTCCGACTTCGCCTCAATCGCAAGGACAAGGACGAGGTCTTCGAGGATCGCGTCTATCTGGGCGAGCTGCCGATCATGATCGGCGGCGGCGAGTTCATCATCAACGGCGCCGAGCGCGTGATCGTGTCCCAGCTGCACCGCTCGCCGGGTGTCGACTTCATCAAGGAGACGCTGGAGGCGGACCGACCGCTGCACGCGTGCCGCATCATCCCCGAGCGCGGCAGCTGGATCGAGATCAACATCACGCGGAAGGACGTCCTGGCCGTCCGCATCGACCAGTCCAGCAAGATTCCCGCGACGACCTTCCTTCGCGCGATGGATCCCAGCTTCGGCACGGACGAGGCGATCATCCGCACCTTCTACGACACGAACTGGGTCAAGACGTCGCAGCTCACGCCGGACATGTACCTGGTCTCCAGCTTCTGGGACGCCGAGGAGGAAGACCACGACAAGAACGCCGAGCCGCTGGTTCGCGCCGGCTGCCAGGTGGGTGACGCCCTCGGCCGAATCCAGGCCTCCAGCGTCAAGCAGGTCGAAGTCATCGTCAACATGCTCGACCCGCTCGTGCTGAACACGCTGGCCGAAGACGCCAGTCACACGCACGAAGAAGCGCTGATGCGAATCTACAAGAGCCTGCGCCCCGGCAACCCGGCCCAGCTCGATAAGGCCGTCAAGCTCTTCCACGAGAAGTTCTATGACGAGAACCGCTATCGCCTCGGCAAGGTCGGCCGCTTCCGCATCAACCGCAAGTTCGGTCTCTCGATCCCGACGGCCCTGAACAGCCTGACGGTCGCCGACGTCGTCGCCTGTCTGCGATACCTGCTGGATCTCCGAAGCCAGGAGCGCGTCGGTTTCTCCGTGCCGCAGCGCATGCCGTTCGAGATTTCGGTCAGTCGCTGGATCGCCGAACTCGGCGAGCAGCTGTCGGCCTATCGCATCGACAATGAGTCCGTGAAGGACCCCAAGAAGGGGATCGTTCTCGGGACGCTCGATGACATCAAGGATGGTCGCAAGAAGATCACGCCGATCGACGCGGTCAAGGAGTTCCAGCGGCAGCTTCAGTCCCTGTGCGACGTGCCGACGGAATGGGTCGCGACCAACACGATCAATACCGAAATGGTCAAGAAGATGATGGGCCGTGTCCGCGTCGAGCGTGAGAGCGAACTGACGAAGATGGGCCGGGACTTCGTCGTCTCGACGATTCGAACACGCGGCGCCCGCATCCTCGAAGGCGTCAACGCCTATGTCGCCGCCGTCGAGAACGGCGACGAGCAGATGGTTCAGCTCGACTTCCTGAACTACTACCCGCGCCCGAACGAAATCTACATGTTCAAGGAGAAGGACGCGGCGAAGCAGGCGACTGACGACGAGAAGTCCATCCAGTCGGAATGGAATGATCTCTACGGCGCGTCGTCCAAGCATGTCGCCTTCTTCGATGTGGCGGCGGTCGAGGCCCTGCTGAAGAAGCACGGCGAGACGGAGTCCTTCACAGGCAACGTCTATGAATACGCCTGGCAGCAGACGCGCGTCATCGTGACCGAGGACGACATCGACCACCTCGGCAATCGCCGCCTCCGCACGATTGACGAACTCGCCTGCGACGAGATTCGAAAGGGCTTCCTCAAGCTGCGGCGCACTGTCCAGGAGCGCATGAGCATGAAGGACCCTGACCAGCTCGGAAAGATCGCCGAACTGGTCAACTCGAAGGCCGTCAGCGGCGCCATCGACTACTTCTTCGGTCGCGGCGAGCTCTCGCAGGTCGTCGACCAGACGAACCCGCTGAGCCAGCTCACGCACGAACGGCGTCTCTCGGCCCTCGGCCCCGGCGGTCTGAACCGCAAGCGCGCCGGCTTCGAGGTGCGCGACGTTCACATTTCGCACTACGGCCGAATCTGCCCGATTGAAACGCCGGAAGGCACGAACATCGGTCTGATCGCCTCGCTGAGTATTTACTCGACGGTCGATGAGTTCGGCTTCCTGATCACGCCGTACCGCAAGGTCATTGATGGGGGCGTGAACGGCCACAACGTCTTCCTTCGCGCCGACGAGGAAATGAAGGCCGTCCTGGCGCCGCCCGACGCCGTTGACCCCGGAACCAAGAAGGTTTCGGGCGAGCACATCGTCGCCCGCGTGCGCGGCGATCTGACGACCGTTGTTCCGGGCGACGTTGAATACGTCGATATTTCGCCGAAGCAGACTGTCGGTGTCTCCGCATCCCTCATTCCGTTCCTCGAGCACGACGACGCCAACCGCGCGTTGATGGGTTCGAACATGCAGCGGCAGGCCGTGCCGCTTCTCACGACGGATCCGCCGGTCGTCGGCACGGGCATGGAACGTGTTGTCGCCGAGAACAGCGGCATGGTCATCCGCGCCCGGACCGAAGGCGTGGTCACGTCCGTGGACTCGAAGCGCATCGTTCTCAACGACACGGATGAGTACGAACTCCGCAAGTTCCAGGGCCTGAATGAGCGCACCTGCCTCAACCAGTCGCCCCTCGTCCACCTCGGCGAGAAGGTCGGGGCGAATCAGATCATCGCCGACGGTCCCGCCTGTAAGAACGGAGAGCTGGCGCTCGGCAAGAATCTGCTCGTCGGCTTCATGACGTTCGACGGCTACAACTTCGAGGACGCCATCCTGATCTCGGAACGCCTCGTTCAGGACGACACGTTCACGAGCATCCACATCGAAGAATACGACGTCGAGATTCGCGAGACGAAGCTCGGCAAGGAGGAGTTCACACGCGACATTCCGAACGTGTCGGAAAAGGCGCTGCGCAACCTCGACGAGCACGGCATCGTTCAGATCGGAACCGAGGTCAAGTCCGGCGACATTCTCGTCGGCAAGGTCTCGCCGAAGAGCAAGAGCGAGCTGAGTCCGGAAGAGAAGCTGCTGCACGCGATCTTCGGTCGCGCCGGTGAGGACGTGAAGAACGATTCGCTGGAAATGCCCAGCGGCGCCTCGGGTATCGTCATTGATACCAAGCGATTCAGCCGCCGAACGGGCATGTCGGACGAACAGAAGCAGCGGCTCCAGGCCCGGATCAAGCAGTTCGAATCTTCCGTGAACACCAAGGTCATCGGCATGTTCCGCAAGATGATCCAGGACATGGAAGGCGTGCTCGGCCAGGAGATCGTCGACCCCAACACGAAGCAGGTCGTCGGTCGCTCCGACATTGAAGACGTCGTCATGGAACAGATCGGCGAGCCCGGCAACTGGGCCTTTGATCTGAAGTGGGTCCGCCCTGCGGCGCAGCGGAAGGATGTCGAGCCGATCTACGAGCGATACTGGCCGAAGCTTGCCGGCATGATCGAGGAGCGCGATCGCAAAGTCGCCCAGCTCAAGCGCGGCGATGAGCTGCCTTCGGGCGTTCTCGAAATGGTCAAGGTCTACGTCGCCACGAAGCGTCAGCTGTCGGTGGGTGACAAGATGGCCGGTCGCCACGGCAACAAGGGCGTCATCGCCAAGATCCTGCCGGTCGAAGACATGCCGTTCCTTGAGGATGGAACCCCGCTGGATATTCTCCTGAATCCGCTGGGCGTGCCTTCCCGTATGAACGTCGGCCAGATTCTCGAAACGCATCTCGGCTGGGCCGCGAAGATTCTCGGTTTCCAGGCCGTGACGCCTGTCTTCGATGGCTGTACCGAAGCGGAGCTTCA
This sequence comes from Phycisphaerae bacterium, assembly GCA_035399845.1. GTDB lineage: Bacteria > Planctomycetota > Phycisphaerae > UBA1845 > UTPLA1 > ECT2AJA-110-A. Next base: position 12,220 of record DAOPJV010000063.1, read on the forward strand.
CGAAGCCGTCGCCGAGGCGAACCGGTTTGTCGACGAGCAGTCGAAGGATATCGAGGCCGTTCGCAGCGCCGCGAAGAACCGAACGATTCTTCAGAAGATGCCCTACGGCGGAAAGATCCGCGTGATCGACGGCCGAACGGGTGATCCGTTCCATCAGCCCGTCACAGTCGGCTACATCTACATGCTGAAGCTGCATCACCTCGTGGACGACAAGATCCACGCGCGTGCGACGGGGCCGTACTCACTGATCACGCAGCAGCCGCTCGGCGGCAAGGCCCGAACCGGTGGCCAGCGCTTCGGTGAGATGGAAGTCTGGGGTCTGGAGGCCTACGGAAGCGCCTTCATTCTTCAGGAACTGCTGACCGTCAAGTCCGACGACGTGGAAGGTCGCACCAAGATCTACGAGTCGATGGTCAAGGGCGAGAACACGCTCGAGGCCGGGACGCCCGTGTCGTTCGACGTGTTGTGCAACGAAATTCGCGGGCTGGGCATGAACATCCAGCTCGAGAAGGGCAAGTTGATCTAGCGACGTTTGTTCCGGCGATGCGCGACGGCGCGAATCGAAGCCACGCGGGAGAAAAGCGATGTCCGACGAATTCAGCTACGACGTAGTGAAGAAGATCGACCTCGAGGAACTCAAGGCCTTCTACCAGAAGCAGGGCTCGGGGATTCCGCAGTCGGTCGACAAGCTGTCTCGCATCGTTGACAACTCCGTGTGCTTCGTGACGGCCCGGGAGGCGGACGGCCGATTGATCGGCATCGCCCGCGGTATCGCCGACGGACTTCGCGGCTACCTGACGGAATGCAAATTGGATCCATCGCGGCAGGGACCGGCGGCGGTAACGCAGGTCGACGGCCGCATCGAACATGATCAGTACGGCATTGCCCGGGAAATGGCGACACGCGTCATCGGCGCGCTTGCGGACATGGGCTGCGAGCGCATCGACGCGTCGGCCTACGGGACGGAAGTGGATTTCTGCGAGGAGCTCGGCTTCGAGCGGGCCCGCGGAATCGTCCCGATGACCCTGAACGTCTCCGGCGGCGCCGCCTAGGCACACAGCCTGAATAAACGCCTTCTTCGAAAGGAAGGGCTTTGATGATTGAAAACGTTTACGATCGCATCAATGACTACGGCTCGGTGAAAATCTCGCTGGCCTCGCCCAACGACATCCGATCCTGGTCGTACGGCGAAGTGCGAAAGCCGGAGACGATCAACTATCGCACCTATCGCGCCGAGAAGGACGGTCTGTTCTGCGAACGGATCTTCGGTCCTGAGCGCGACTGGGAGTGCTTCTGCGGCAAGTACAAGGGCACGAAGCACAAGGGCATGATCTGCGATCGCTGCGGTGTCAAAGTCACGCACAGCCGCGTGCGACGCAAGCGCATGGGCCACATCAACCTGGCCGCGCCGATCGTTCACATCTGGTTCTTCAAGGCGATGCCGTCGCGACTGGGCGCCTTGCTCGATATGAAGACCAGCGATCTCGAGAAGGTCGTTTACTTCCAGGACTACGTCGTCGTCGAGCCCGGCGACACGCCGCTCAAGGAGCGACAGATCCTGTCGGAAGACGAGTACCGACAGGCGCTCGAGAAGTACGGCACGGGGTTCGAGGCCCAGATCGGCGCCGAGGCCGTCAAGAAGCTTCTCCAGAAGCTCAACCTGGCGACCCTGAGCGTTGAACTGCGCGAAGCCATCGGCGCCACGAACAGCAAGCAGAAGATCAAGGATCTCTCCAAGCGACTGAAGATCGTCGAGAGCCTGCGAAACAGCAGCAACGAGCCGACGTGGATGGTCATGGACGTCATCCCCGTCATTCCGCCCGACCTGCGGCCCCTCGTGCTCCTGGAGAGCGGCAACTTCGCGACGAGCGATCTGAACGATCTCTATCGCCGAATCATCAATCGAAACAACCGCCTCAAGAAGCTGATCGACCTCAACGCGCCGGAAGTCATTATCCGCAACGAGAAGCGAATGCTTCAGCAGGCGGTTGACGCCCTGTTCGACAACGGTCGCTGCCGACGCCCCGTGCTCGGTTCCAGCAACCGGCCCCTGAAGTCGATGACCGACATGATCAAGGGCAAGCAGGGCCGCTTCCGCGAGAACCTGCTGGGCAAGCGCGTCGACTACTCGGCGCGAAGCGTCATCGTCATCGGTCCCGACCTCGGCCTGCACCAGTGCGGTCTGCCCAAGCGCATCGCCCTGGAGCTCTACCAGCCGTTCATCATTCGCAAGCTCAAGGAACGCGGCCTGGCCGACACGATCAAGAGCGCGAAGAAGATGCTCGAGCGTCGCGACCAGGAGATCTGGGATATTCTGGAGGAAGTCATCCACCAGCATCCCGTCATGCTGAACCGCGCCCCGACGCTGCACCGCATGGGTATCCAGGCCTTCGAGCCGGTGCTCGTCGAAGGCAACGCCATCAAGATTCATCCGCTCGTCTGCCGCGGCTTCAACGCCGACTTCGACGGCGACCAGATGGCCGTTCACCTGCCGCTCTCGATCGAGGCCCAGGCCGAAGCCCACATCCTGATGCTGGCGACCAACAACATTTTCAGCCCCGCCAGCGGCTCGCCGATTATGTCGCCGAGCCAGGACATCGTCATGGGCATCTTCTACCTCACGTGTGACCATCACAAGGAGGCGTCGAAGCCCGAAGCGAGGCGGTTCTTCAAGAGTGATGTCGAAGCCATGATGGCGTTCGAAATCGGCAAGCTCGGTATCCATGAACCGATTCGCGCCCGCATCACGCGGAAGTGGATGGTCATGGGCCAGAAGAAGCTGAAGGAAGACACGCCGAAGAACGGCATCATCGAGACGACCGTCGGCCGGCTCATCTTCAATGACATGCTTCATCCGGAGATGCCGTTCTACAACTACCCGCTCAGCTCGAAGGGCGCGTCGCGCGTCATCGCCGACTGCTACGAGATCCTGGGCCGCTCCCACACGATCGATCTGCTCGACCATATCAAGCAGATCGGTTTCCGTTGGAGCACGACGGCCGGTCTCTCGTTCGGTCTGACCGACATGCGCATTCCGGAGAAGAAGAAGCTGATCATCGACATGGCCCAGAAGAAGGTCGATCGGATTCTTCGCGCCTACCAGCATGGCCAGATCACGGATCTCGAGCGATACAACCAGCTCATCGATATCTGGGTCCAGGCGCGTGAGCAGGTGACCGAGGCGATGATGGTGGAGTTCAAGACCGACTTCCGCGACAAGGAAGGTCGATATGTTCAGTCCACGGACGAGGGCGCCGTCAAGTATCTCAATCCGATCTACCTGATGTCCGACTCCGGCGCCCGAGGCAGCGTCGATCAGATTCGACAGCTCGCGGGTATGCGAGCCCTCATGGCCAAGCCGTCGGGCGAAATCATCGAAACGCCCATCAAGGCCAACTTCCGCGAAGGCCTGAGCGTACTCGAGTACTTCTCCTCGACGCACGGCGCCCGAAAGGGTCTGGCCGACACGGCCCTCAAGACCGCCGACTCGGGATACCTGACCCGTAAGCTGGCGGACGTCGCCCAGAACCTCATCGTCTCCCAGATCGACTGCGGAACGATCAAGGGCATCACCAAGGGCGCCCAGTACAAGGGCGAGGAAGTGTCGATTCCGCTCGCCGACTCCATCGTGGGTCGAGTGGCCCGAGACACGATCAAGCATCCCGTGACGGATGACCTCGTCGTCAAGGAAAACCAGATCGTCACGACGCAGATCGCGCGGCGCATCGAAGGATCGCCGGCGGAAGGCGGTCTGGGCCTCGATCGCATCCGTGTTCGCAGTCCGTTGACCTGCGAATCGCCCGTCGGTGTCTGTGCCCGTTGCTACGGCATGGACATGTCCAGCGGCCAGCTCGTCGAGCGCGGCATGGCCGTCGGTATCATTGCCGCCCAGTCAATCGGTGAGCCGGGAACGCAGCTGACGATGCGAACGTTCCATACGGGTGGTGTTGCGACGACGACACTCATTGAAAGCGACATTCGCTCCGTCAACACGGGCAAGGTCGTCTTCCACACGCTCAACGCCGTGACGTACACGGATCCGGAAACGGGTGAGGACTGCCTCATCGTCCTCAAGCGCAACGGCGAACTCGCCATCCACGACGACAAGGATCGCGAACTCGAAAAGCACAAGGTTCCCTACGGCGCGCGCGTGATGGTCAAGGAAGGCCAGGAAGTCGATCGCCGGACGGTGCTTTGCACCTGGGATCCGCACCTGACGCCGATTCTGGCGGAAGCGGCCGGAAGGATTCGCTTGCAGGATGTCGTCGAAGGCGAAACAGTGCGCATCGATTCCGAAGCCAAGGGCAAGAGCCGCTACATCGTCGTCGAGCATCGTGGCGACAAGAACCCGCAGGTTATCATCGAGGACAAGGACGGAAAGATCCTCGAGTACCACTACCTGCCGGCGAAGGCCCGCATCGAAGTCGACGAAGGTGACAGCGTGAAGGCCGGATCGCTTCTCGCCCGACGTCCCCGACAGTTGTCGAGTACCCAGGACATCACGGGTGGTCTTCCCCGCGTTACGGAACTCTTCGAAGCCCGAAAGCCCAAGGAGCCGGCCGTCATGGCGGAGATCTCGGGGACCGTCGAGATTCGAAGCGACAAGCGACGTGGCAAGATGACGATCATCGTCAACCCGGACAGCAAGGACCTCGAGGCCCGTGAGCATCACGTTCCGCAGGACAAGCACCTGCTCGTCCATGCCGGCGATCATGTCGAGGCGGGCGATCCGCTCTGCGATGGTCCGCTCGTGCCGCACGATATCCTCGCGATCAAGGGTGAGGACGACCTGCACACGTACCTGATCAAGGAAGTGCAAGGCGTCTATCGTTCGCAGAACGTGGGTATCAACGACAAGCACATCGAAGTGATCCTGAGCCAGATGCTCCGCAAGGTGAAGATCGACAACCCGGGCGATTCCAGCCTGCTGCCGGGCGAGGTTTCGGATCGATTCCGCTTCCAGGCGATCAACATGGCCATGGCCCGGAGCGTCCGCATCACGGATCCGGGCGACTCGGAATATGTCGAAGGCCAGATCGTGCTGAAGGATGAGCTGAGCGTGACCAACGAGAAGCTCGACGATGAGGGCAAGGACCCGGCCAAGGGCCGCAAGCCGAAGCCGGCGACGGCCTCGACCCAGCTGCTTGGTATCACGAAGGCCGCGCTCCAGAGCGATTCCTTCATCTCGGCGGCCAGCTTCCAGGAGACGACGAAGGTCCTGACGGAGGCGGCCCTGGGCAGCCAGTCCGACTACCTGACAGGTCTGAAGGAAAACGTCATTCTCGGCCACCTGATTCCGGCTGGAACGGCCTTCAAGCCCTATCAGGACATGGGCGTCCTCCACGTCGGCAGCCCGATTGAGGAGGAAACCCGCGAAGTCCAGATGCCGGGCGCCGGAACGCCAGCGGGCATGGCCGAGGCGGAAGCGGCCGCGGCCGAGGCCGCCATGCCCCGATCCGCCATGGGCGAGGTTCGACGGGCTCTGGACAGCGGGGCGCCGATCGGTCCCGCGCCGACGGACGAGCAAATGGGCGGCGGCGACGGTGTCGAAGCCGGGGAACAGCAGAATTGACGGAAAACCCGAGTTTGGCGTATATTACGCGGCTCGAATGTTTGCGGGCGGCCCCGGCGCGGAAGCGTCCCGGCGACGTCTGCGGGCGACGAATCAGTAGTAACAGAGGTAACTATGCCAACGATTAATCAGCTTTGTCGAAGTCCGCGCGAGATCGAGCGGAAGAAGTCGAAGTCGCGCGACTTGGACAACTGCCCGCAGCGACGCGGCGTCTGCCTCATCGTCAAGACGATGACGCCGAAGAAGCCGAACTCGGCTCTTCGTAAAGTGGCCCGCGTTCGCCTGTCGAACGGTCGCGAAGTCACGGCCTACATTCCGGGTATCGGTCACAACCTGCAGGAGCACTCGATCGTGCTCGTTCGCGGCGGCCGAGTTCGGGACCTGCCGGGTATCCGCTACCACATCGTTCGCGGCGCCCTGGACTGTGCGTCCGTCGAGCAGCAGGAGAAGTTCGGCGTCCGACGCAATCGCAGCCGCAGCAAGTACGGTACGAAGCGCAAGAAGTAAGTTCGTGTCGCGTCACGATGTCGTGACGTCGTCACATTTTTTCCAACGGCGGCCGGCGCGTGCCGGCCGAGTATGGTGATCGGCGAGTTTCATTCGCCGGCAATGTGCGAATTGCGATCGAGTCGCGTCGCACGCCAGAAGAAAGGTCAGTTCCCATGGGTTACAAGCGCTGGACCAAGTCCGAGCACCAGCTTCGGCCGGATGCTCGTTATCACAGCAAACTCGTCTCCAAGTTCGTCAACTGCATGATGCTGAACGGCAAGAAGACTGTCGCGCAGAAGATCATGTACGATGCGATGGAGGCCGCCGCCAAGCGGGCGGGTGACAAGCCGGCTCTCGAGATTTTCGAGAAGGCCATTCAGAACGTTCGACCCAGCGTGCAGATCCGCAGCAAGCGCGTGGGTGGTTCGAACTATCAGGTCCCGATGGCCGTCAACCCCAAGCGCAGCCAGGCCCTCGCGATCCGCTGGATCATCGAAGCCGCCCGCGCGAAAAAGGGACGCCCGATGAAGGACCGACTGGCGTCGGAATTCGTGGACGCCTTCAACGGCCAGGGCGCCGCCGTGACGACACGCGAAAACGTGCATCGCATGGCCGACGCCAACAAGGCCTTCGCCCACTTCGCCTGGTAAGTCAGCGCGAAGGATCGACAATTCGAATACCCACACGGCGATCGCGATGCGATCGCCGTTTTTTTTCATTACGAAATGCTGTGTTGCTGGTGCGGGACTCGTAGGGCGGGTCTTACCCTCCTATGGGCCCGAGTCCTGCCTGCCCGGCGTTGCTGGTACGAGAATCCCTTCTCGTACCTCTCTTCGTGTTGCTGGTATGAGAATCCCTTCTCGTACCTCTCTTCGTGTTGCTGGTATGAGAATCCGTTCTCGTACCTCTCTTCAGGGGGGAATCCTTCCCCCGGCGCCGAACCGATGAAGGTACGCTGATGGGGCGTTCGGCTTCGCGGGAAAGGACGCCCGCGAGCGGGTGCGCGATGGGAATCTGGCGCCGGCGGTCTGTATCCTTACAGGCTTCCGAGTTGCTCGATTCCACAAACATGCGGGTCCCGGATCTCGGGGAATTCAGGCGCAATCCTGATGAGCGTGCGCTTGAGCCGCTGAAGCAGATCCGCGTCGGCGAATTTATCGAGAAGTCCGTGCTCATTGACTCTCCCCTGAAAATACGCCTGTTCCAGCAGCCAGATGGGCGCGAGGTCGTGATCACGCAGGCTGGCGGGTTTAATCGCCTCGAAGAGAATCGCAGGGTGCAACGCCGAATCCTGCTCTGCGTTCACGACGTCAAAACCCAGGAACTCGCCTTCCAGGTCCTCCCTGCAAAGGCCACCCTCGTCGTCGCAGAGATGGACAACGAGAAGATCGCAGACGCACCCAATCCGCGCGTACGCCTGCTGCAAACGGCGGGCGTCCTCCCGTTGACCGATCAAATGACACCACTCGTCATCATCCAACATTGCGTCGAGATGTTCCCTGACGATGTCTTCGCCACGACTTCCGGTCGTCTGCACCCACCACTGCGGCAACTCCCTGTTCAGTCCCCGGTAGACATGCGATTGAATCTGATCGCTTCCGGCTGTGACTAGAAAATACCCGATGACCATTTCATCACTCCCATGGAATCGCACGCTGGTGCGGATCCAAACCGTCCCTGGATTCGCACAGCAATGAGCCCTCGGCAACGCGCGGGCGCCACTGAACGCCGTGGACCAAGTCTATGGGTCGGAAGGTCGACCTGACAATAAAGACCGATTGGTCTGTCGATGGTTGCCAGGGGAAGAGTTGGCGCGACAGAACGCGATATACGAATTTCGATGATTCAGAGTGAATTCGGGTGGGGGCGCGACTTCCACATGCCTGCCTTGAAGGGCAGGCATGGCGCCCGGCAACCACACCAAGTCAGACCGAAGACCTTCGACGCGCAAAAAACAGTGATCCCGCAAGACAGAAGAAAAAGACCGACGTTCCGGGTTCGGGTACGATGAGTATCCAGCCCGTATAGAGCCCGTCCGGATCGTATCCGTTGCCGACGATCCGCATGCCGTCATCAGAGATCGCAAACGCGCTTGTGAGCGTCCATCCGCCCAGGTCCACACCAAGTTCTTCTTCCGCATACGACGCTAACTTGCGAAGTCCGTGAGTATCGTCCCAGATCGCAGCAACGATGCCCGTTTCGTCTTCCCCATCGCCGACCATGATAGATCCGTCGTGGTTCATTCCACGAATTACACTATTGGGATGGCCGCCTCCGGGAAAATCACCAATTCCGACCATTCCGGTTTCAGCCGTCCAGCGAAACCCTTCAAAGTGCTGCCCTGGGAGGCGGCGGCCGTACCCGGCGATCACATTGCCGTCGGATGAGATGGCAAGCGCCACTGATCCGATACCGTCGGACGCCAACTGACCGAGCGATTCCATCCCAGTATCAGAAGTCCAGCGAAAAGCCTGATACGTTATAGATGAGCTTGAACTGGACGATACGCCAACAATGGCCGTGCCATCAGCGGACACATCGTATGCGCGACTCTCGTCGTGGCCGTCAAGAAAACCCAGGCCGACCATTCCATCGGTTTCTGTCCATCTGAATCCCTGGTGAGAACTACCGCTGGTCGCAAAACCGACTACCACGTCACCGGAATCGGAGACACCATATGCAACGTTCTGCCGGATTCCGGGCTGGAGCGCCCCCAGGTCCTGAACGCCAGTTTCTACTGACCATCGAACCGCGGCGATTCCCGTCGAGTCGTAGGATTGACCCACGACGACGCTCCCGTTGCCGGACGCAGCGTAGGCGTTGCCTCTTGGCGAACTTGCAAGCCCTGTTAGGCTCGTCCAGCCTTGGCCAACAGTCCAGTATGCGGGGTTGGAATTGGAATAGGCCGGCGATGAGCCGACAACGACGGATCCATCTGATGAGATGCCGTATGGTATGCTCGTTGTTGCTCCAGGAAGCGAATCAAGGCCGAGTAATTTCGCTTGGCCCGCCGCCGGTGATGTCGTCGCCACCAGTATCGCGAAGAACAACCAAACAAAAGACGCGGGAGGCTTCATAGCGGTTTGCCTGAATTGAATCATTTACGATCTCCTATGAAGGCAATAATGTGACTAAGGACGCCTCGCGGCTCAAATTAGGCGCCATGATGTTAGCGTGTTCCGGCCACGGACTTTGATAAGCATCAAATGATAATGATATTCCCCTGAACAACGGGATTCAACGCGAGATGCTCGATCCTGGCCGAGTGGAGACGTACTCGGGTTGGTGAATCCCGCTGATTCGTCTGATCGCTCGGCAGCTAAGCCGCGCGGTCAACTTATTCGTCTCGGTTGGGGACCATGGTCCAACGCAAGGTTCACCCACTCTGGAGGCTTCAGCATTCTTGCCTTGGAGGGCGAAGCATGGCGTCCGGCGTCCTCGGTCCTCCACGCGTCGGCGAGGGTATTGCACGAGCTTTGCTGGTACGAGAATCTCGTCTTGTACCTCTCTTCAGGGGGAACCCTTCCCCCCGGTGCTGACCTCGATGAGTGTAAGCTGCTGGGGCGTTCGGCTTTGCGGGAAAGGACTCCCGCGGCGTGTGGGTGCAGGAGGGGAATCTGGCGCCAGCGGCAACTTCCATTGCGGCAGCGGCTGCGTTTGGGCGGCCGGGTGGCGCTGCTGACGTCGCGAACCAGTGGCCACTGAGCGACATGCATGACTGGGAATTCCGCCGCCCATTCGGGGCCGAGAACATCGAATGAACGCGATCCACGGGTTTCGCTCATATCGAGCGAATTCGGGCGCGGGCGCGACTTCCACATGCCTGCCTTGAAGGGCAGGCATGGCGCCCGGCGCGCGAACGTTGCCGATGATCGCCAGAATGGCGCCCGGAGAGGCGAAGTCAAAGAGAGGGATCGGCGTCGTTGACGTCTGAAGGAGGGGCAGTGTGACGTTTCCGAGACCTCGTCCGCAGACGGATCGTGTCATCGAGGAAAAACGCGAAATGGCCCATCGACTTCTTCTTTCCGTCGCCGATGAGCTCGAGCGCTCGATCCGAACGGAAGGCCATTGCAACACACTGCTCGCGCGATATGCCGGCGGCGCTGCGCTACTTCTGGGGTTCGACGACATCGCGCCACGATTCGTCGCCTTGCTCGAGCAATCCAATTGGGACGGGTTTTTCGGCGACGTTCTGACGAACATCGACCTTCCGACAGAGGTTCCGGACAAGATGCGCAGGCTCAGGCCGCTGCAGGCCTTTGACGCCGAACACCCTGTCTTCGCCACGGACGACGTCCATCGAGCCATTCGGCGTTACGCGCCGGCGCTTACGGATTGCCTGGTATCAGGATTCGCCGCCGCGATCACCGCGACGAACGACGAGTTCAGGCTCGAGCAGATCGCCCTGGCGCAGGCGGTGCTCGGACATGATGAAGGCGCCGTCGAAACGAGCCTGCGACTTCGAGATCCACGCCGCCTTGATGACGTTCGGTTCGTGATGGCGATCGAACGCTTCAGACGCGGGCAATTCGAGGAGGGGCGGGAGGCGCTGGCGCCGCTCTCCGTGGAGGATCTGACATCATGGACCGCCGCCTATTTCGCGATGGGAATCTGCGACCGAACGCCGTGGGTCGGTTATCCGTTTCCGGATGATTGAGGGTACGCAATTGCTGACCGGCGTACCTGTTGAGGCGATCACGTCGAATTCGTGAAGCGCCAGTCCCTGGGCGCCTGTTGATTGGTGTTGCGCGTAAAATACGAACAGGGCGTGACACCGCATTTCGGCGTCACGCCCTTGTTCAAGTTCAATACGCCACCGCTTTGGCGACGCGGGTTGACTTCAGAATTCCCTACGGGCAGTTGATCTCCGCACAGCCCGTCCCGTTCAGGTTCATCTCCCATGTGCCGCCGATGCACGCACAGGTGTTGGGCCCCGGCACGCTGTCATCGCAGACGCCTTCGATGCAGCAGGCGCCGGCCGCGTAGAGCGGGCACGCCGTCGTCAGGCAGTCACTGCCCCTGCCGAAATAGATCCCGCAGGCGCTGGCGCAATCTTCCGCAAGCTGGATCTGGCAGAATCCGTCGACGCAGCAGCCGCCGATGTCCTGACACGTGTCGAGGATGCCGTCGCCGTTGACGTCGCGCGTTTCGTCGTCCAGATCGCAGTCATCGGGAACCATGTTGCCGTCGCAGTCACTCGTCGGCGTGAATTCGTACAGCGCTTCGCCGCCGCGATCCAGTCCGACCAGCACCAGCGTGTTTCGGTTGTCGGCGATGCCCGTCACCTCGCTCATCGGGCGGGTGTCAATAATGGTCTCGCTCGTGCCGTCCGCCAGGATGCGGACGAAAACCGGATTCGATTTCCTTGCGAGATAGAAACGGATACCGTCCGCATCCATCGCGACGTCGTAGAGCGCCGTGTCCGAGGCGTGGACAAGCGTCGCAACGCCGCTCGCGTCGACCCGGTACACGCTTGTGTCGTTGATGACGAGGTACTCATTCGTATTCGCGATGTGCGCGATCGCGTGGGGCGCTCCGAGCAGCGGATCGGACGAAAAAACGGTGACAGCGCCCAGCGGATCCACGCGATAGATCGCCGCCGGGTCCGACGAGCAGACGAGGATGTCGCCGTTGGCCGCGATTGCCATGCCGGTCCAGTTCTCCCCGAAGCCGCCCATGGCGAAGTCCGACTCGACGCCCGCCTGGCTGATTCGGATGAGCTTTGCCGTGCGCGTGGCGTCACGACCGCTGACAAGGTAATCTCCCGTCGCGGGGTCCCAGAGAACATCCGCGGGCTCCTGCAACAGCGTGATAGCCTGCGTCCAGATCGTGTCGCCGTCATCATTGACCTCGATGAGACTCGCGCCGCTGCGAACCACCGTCGTGTCGTTTGCGAGATTGCGATCGATCGCGTGGATCGCCTCGACGGGCGTTGTCAGCGTGATCTTTGTGAAGGTTCCGTCGAGCTGACACTCGTCCGGGATACCATCCTGCTGGCAGTCTTCGCTGTAGTGATCGCGAATGTCGCAGGCGTCGTGCGTCACATTTCCGTTGCAGTCGAATTCGTCGAGCTGGCACTCATCGGGGATATCATCGAAGTCGCAGTCCGTGCTGAACGCGTCACGAATATCGCATTCGTCGAGCATGTCATTGTCGTTACAGTCAAAGCCGTCGCCCTTCGCGATATCGCATTCGTCGGGAACGCCGTTGCCGTCGCAGTCCGTGTCGCACTCATCGGGGACCGTGTTCCCGTTGCAGTCCTCGCTCTCGCCGGAGTCCAGATCACATGAGTCGGGGATATCGTTGTGGTTGCAGTCGTCCTCGATGAAGTCGGCGATGACGCAGACGTCTCCCATGCCGTCGCCGTCGCAATCCTCCTGGAGCGGATTGGCGTGGTCGGGGCAGTTGTCGCAGAGATCGGGAAGTCCATCGCCGTCCGAGTCCGTCGTGTCGCCGACGCCGTTGAGCTGGACGAAGAAGGTCGACATCGTCGATTGTCCGATCGTGTCAGTGGCGCGCACCTCGACACGCGCCGGCGTGCCGGCCGGCAGCGTCGTCGAGAGAACAAACGGCTCGCTGAACGCGCCGGCGGCGACCGCTAATCGTCGCGACACCAGTGTCGTCTCGTCAACGCTGATCGTCAGCTGCAGTTCGCTGACGCCGTAGTCGTCATCCACAAAGCCGGTTAACAGGTTCGTTCCATTCGACAGAACGTCACATCCGGACGGACTGTCCACGCTGAGCATGGGCCGTTCGTCATCGACCTTGAACGTGACGATGGAAGAACCGGCGCAGACATGCGTGCGACCTTTGTCGTCGGCCGCCATGCCGATCGTATGGCCCAGTAAATGGACCGTCCCGTCGTTCCACGCGCCCCACTCGAAGAGAAGATTCCCATCGAGATCGAAGGTCTGGACGCGGTCATTCATGGGATCTGTGACGTGCAGCGTGCTGTGCGGACGATCGACAGTGACTCCCACGGGGTAGAAGAACTCACCCGGACCGCGTCCCAGCGATCCGAAGTCGCGATCGAACACATAGTCGCCGCTTCCGCCGTTGATCCAGTGTTGCACGCGATGGTTTTCACAATCCACAACGAAGATGTTCCCGTTCGAGTCGAGGTCGATTCCTCGCGGGAATCGCATTTCGCCGGGGCCGTCGCCGTAGGCGCCGAACGTTGTGACAAACTTCGGTCGATCATTCTCCTCCTTGTACGACCGGCGGATGTTTCGCAGCAGTTCCTGATTGTCGAACGAACTGTTGAGATTCGCGTACTCCGGGCGCCCCGTGACGAATGGAATGACCTCGCCTTCGAGATCCTGGTTGACCCACGTCAGCCGGTCGCCGCCATTATCGCCGACGGCGCCGCCGTCACTCAGCAGGTCGGCGGCGACCATCGCCGATACGATGTTCTGAACGTGGATCTTGTTTGCATCGAGGATGCTGGATTCGAAAAGCTGACTGCGAGCAAAGTCGTCGCCCGTGTCCTCGAGATGTTCGATGTCAAACACCTGGACGCGATGGTTCAACCCGTCCGTCACATACAGGAGCCCCGCGTTGCTGTCGACAGCGACGTCGTCGGCCCAGCTCATGCCGCCAACGTGCTGGCCGTAGCGCGAGCGATCGTAGTACGAAGGCGTGGGGCTGCCGCCGCCGGGCGATCCCTGATACCCGAAGAACACTTCGCGCAGGTTCGTCTCCCAAACCTGGAATCCGCTGTTTGTGGCGACACCACCGTCCGAGCCCCGGATCACATTGTCCGTGATATAGACCTTGCCCCGCTGGGCGTCCACGTCCACTCCGCCCGGGAAATCGAAGTAGTCCCAGTGTCGGCCCCAGGCGACGTTGTCCGCGCTGGAAGCGCTGTCCGGCGCGTGCACGACGACGCCTGTATTGCCGAATTTCCCGGCGTAGAGGTAGCCGTCTCCGTCGACGCCGATCGAGTTCGAACGACCCGGCCCGTAGGTCATTCCGGCCGCGGTGTTCTCAACGGATTTCTCAAATGTCATGTAGCCGTCAGGAAGCGTCGGGACCTCGGGCAGGGGGGCGATATTGAGAAGCCCCTGCGTCTTCCAGTAGTTTGAATTCGGTGAAATCGCCATCAGGCGACGTTCGGCGTTGTTTCCGACCGCCAGGAACACGACGGGACGTGTGGCGGCGCCGAAATACGCGACGCCGAGCGGTGCGATCGACTGATCCGCGTTTTCGTAGATTGTTGTCGGGCTCGACCAGACGCCGTTCGCGCCTTTCGTCATTCGCTGAATCGCATGTCGATCATTCGTGAAATAGACCTCGACGACGCCCGACGATGTCGTGGCGGCGCAATAGGCCTTCGCGCCCGGGGCGATCACGTCGTTGTTGACGTAAGTGTTCAGCTTCGTGTCGAAAACGACCTCGTGGAGGCTGTCCGCAACGATGTACAGGATTTCCATCTCGCCTTCCCGCCAGTGGAACTGGCGGCGCGATGTTGTGTTCGTGTGCGGCGCCACCGGCGTATGGTTGAAGGGGGCGCCCTCCTGGAATGCGGCGCCGTCCCACCACTGCCATCGACTCGGCGGTCCGGCGATGTACCGGCCGACCATCAATCCTCGGCCGCCCGTGTAGTCGGTCCCTCCCTGGAGGGTGAAGCTGATCAGAAAATCGCTGGATCCCGGAATGTGGGAGACCTTCGGCGCGTTCATCGTGTACGCGAACAGGTCCATCTGCGTATCGTAGACAAACGACTCGGGGATCGAACTGGGCGTGTTGTCCGTGTCCCAGCCGGGCTGGCCGCCGTTGGGCGCGGCCCAGCGCACCCACGTCTGTGACGGATGGTCATGCCGGTATTGCGACGCAGTCAGAAAGCCGTTGCTCTGGAAATTCGGTAGGCCGGCGGCGCTGACGAGCAACCCCGTTCGGGACACCGGATCGAAATCGAAGTCGACCGTCTGCCGGTACCAGGAGGCGATGATCGATGAGTTACGGAACTCGCTGTAGTTCGCGGCATTGTCATATTGGGTGAACGTTGAACCGTCGAACCGAAAGCTGATCGCGATGCCATGCTGATTGAATTCGACCTTGTCCGATCGGAGGACACCCTTGGCGAACCCAATCAGGCCCCCGGTCAGATCCGGGTGCTGAATCAGCCGTCGTTCGTTGTATTGGCCGAAGGAGTGGGAGATCGACGTCGCCGTTGTGTCCGGCGCCGATGACCAGGCGCCCTCGCTGAAGAGCTCCCAGTTGCGGCCTGAGGACAGCCTGCCCAGGATGGCGTTTCGCGATGTCGATTCGTAGCAGTAGAGCAGATCGCCATCCGCGTTGTACAGCGCGTCAAAGTAGTCATTCGAGTTGTGGACCGGCTCGCCGCCATCAATGAACCCGCCGTTGTTCAGCTCGATCCACGGAATGAGCTGAGGCGTTGGACCGGTCGCGACACCACCGGACGACGACACCTGGGCGTGCGACAAACGCGCGATCGCCAATATGGACAGACTCAGCGCAAACACCGAGAGTGTGCGCGCACCCCGACTCTTGTTCCCACGGTACATTCCTGGATTCTCCTCCAAAGACCTGAAACCCACTTCCACGTTGAAACGCGATTGCGTCGCCTGAACTCGTGCTCGCCGGACCAGACGCGGACGTATTAGACAATTCTCAGAATGATCGTCAAGGGAATTCTCGGGATTAACGTAGAGCGCGACACGATGTGGCTGCAATCGACGCGCTCGGATTCATGAGCATCCTGCAGGTGTTGCGACAACCGTGTGGCGCCGCACAGAGGGTTGACCGCAATTGATCGCTCAGGAGAAAGACGCTGTCGCCGTTGTTTTTTGAGGGATCGCGAATGTCGACCGCTGCGAAGTCTGATCCAGCAAATTGGGCGAGCCTCGGGGCGCCGTTGGCGTCGATTGATGAATCATCTTGATTCGATCGGCCGGTCAGCGAAGCGCTTCACTTTGAACGCGAAACGGCGATCAGCGCCGCGAGCCCCGCCGCGAGCAGCATCGCGCACAGGCGATAGCCCACTTCCATCTGGGCGCCGTCGTCGAAGCCGGCGGGCAGCGCGGGAAGGTCGTCGGGAAGCCGACTGAGCAGCGCCGCATCGGCCCGAATCCAGCGGATGGCGAATTCACCAAGAATCGCGGACGCGAATGACGCCGTTGCGGCGATCCGTGGTGGAAGCCAACCGCCCGCGCGACGCGTCAGTGTGGTCAGCAGGCCGACAACGGCGCCGATTGCGAGACCGATTGCTACGAATTCGGCGAAAACCAGGAGGTATGGAACGTGGATCTCCGTCTGGTATTTCGGTGTGGCCCATGCGACGAGAATCGCGTCGAGCCACCAGAAAAGAACCCAGCAGAGCGCGCCCACACAAGTCGCCATCGTGGCGCACAGAAATAGGGCGGCGTAGCCCGCCGGATCGCCGCGCCGCTCCCGGTCCGCCTCTTCGAGTTTTTCTTCGAGGCACGGCGTGCAGACCTGGGCGACGCGTTCCTCGACCCAGGTCAGCGACGCGACGGATCGCGCCCGGCAATAGTGGCAGTTCCCGCCGTCTCCCTTGCCGCCGGCGCGACGAATGATCTGGAGAACCGCGTCGAGACACGCGTTCAACTCCGACTCCAGAAAGCTGACATCCGCTCGATCAACAGTGATCCACGCGATTGTCGTGTCGAAGCTGATTCGGATTCGCTTCTCGTCGCGCAGTCTTCGAATGGTCGGATCACCGGTTTCCTCGGCGGTGATCATGGTATCCTCAGGGACACCCACGTAGCGAATCTGAACGAAAACGGATTGCGTCGGAGGTTCCCGATCGCCGGTCGTCAGGTCCAGCTCGCCCGGAACGGATTGGCGGGTGACGGCGATCGGGAAATCGGCGTAGCGACCCATGTAGGTGTCGTCTTCCGCGTGGGTCAGCCCCAGGCGACTCACACATTGGTAGAAGGCATAGACGTTCTGTCCGGTCTCCGGCATGCGTCGATTATGCGGGATTGCGGCTCGAACTGTCCAGCAGGACCGGCGCCGATCTCGACGCGCAGTTTCGGAAGATCAACAGCGCGCGATGGCTCCATTCACTTCGGGGCTGACGGCTGCTCTGCGCACGCCTGGCGGAGCGGGCGAAAATGCGCCAGTCACCACGTCAGTGGCAACTCGGCGGTCGCGGCGGCGGGGGCGTCGTTTCGTTCGTTGAGGGAGGTGTCGATCGCGGCTTCGGTCCGCGCGACGCGGCCTTCAAAAATGAGCTTCCCGTTTGCAAGCACTTTCACCGGTTTGTCGAGGTCGACGAGCGAATCGCGCAGGCGGAGCGTGATTGCGTGGACCGCCTCGGTTTCGATCGAGATCGTCTGGCCACTGGCGCTGGCGATGAGGGTTGTTCCCTGTTTGGCGTCTTCGTCCCGGATCCGAAGCCAGTAGAAGCGATCATGTGTGACATCGTCCTGATACCAGACGATACGATTCGGCCACGGATTGCGCGCAAACTGGGCCATCCACGGCAGAGCTTCCTTGTCCCTGCCGTTCATCCAGTGGCCGAGTCCGCGATAGATCGTCGTGCGATGCGTGTAGCCGCCCGGGTCCTTCTCATGAAGTTCGTCCAGTTCCTTCCCCCATCGGGCCGCGACGCGATTTCGATTGAAGGCCTCATCTTCGCCGCCGGCGAAAATGGCGAATGGCAGGTTGCGCAGACCGAGTGGTTGTGATTCATTCGGATGGCCCGCCATCATGCTCGCGGCGGCGAATCGATCCGCCATGCGCGGCGCCAGCTGATAGACGCCGTCACCGCCGGCCGAGTAGCCCATCAGATAAACCTTGTTGGGATTGACGTTCCTCGCGGCGACATAGGTTTCAATGAGGCGATCGAGGAGATGGTCGATGTGCTCCTTGTGCCACAGGTCCCACGTGTTGGAGGGCGCTCGCGGGGCAATGTAGATACCTTCTTCCGGCTCATAGAGCTTGATCTGGTTTTGCCACTGCTGATCGTTGACTTCCTCGGGGGCGCCGCCGCCGCCATGCAGCGAGATCCAGAGGCTGCGACCCTCGGCCGGGGCGTCGCCAAAGGTCTTTTCGAGCAGACGCAATGAGCGCGTCTTGTATTCGATGGCCGCGTTGTCGAGTTCGCTCCTGCGATCGGTCGCGATCTTCTCGGCCCGCTGTCCGGCCAGTCTTGCGACGAGGGCCTCGGCGTCGCCTTTGGACAGGGCGCTGAATCGAGCGTTCGCCTGGGCCGGCGCTGCGAGTTGGTCCCATTCGAGATCGAGCGTCTCAATGTTGTCGTCTGTCGGGGCGACGTCGAAGGTCTTCACGGCGCCGTCGTGCTCAATGACGAGTGTTCGCCTGTCGCCCGGAATCACGCCGAAGCTCGGCATGTCATTGAGATCTGTGGACCCGGCGCGCGTGGCGAATCGCTGGACGACTTCTCCGTCGGGCCTGACGACATTGACGATCGCCCAGAGTCGTTCGCCGTCCTTCCTGGACCAGACGCGCACAAAGCGCTGCGCGCCGTGGTCGGCCGACTTGAAGGGATTGAGGTAGCGCTTCGTGACGTCAACGCCGGGGACCGATGTGTCTTCCAGGTTCCAGGCCATCGGAAAGTGAATGTCGGACTTTTCGAAGGAGGTCGCCCAGACGGCGAACTTCGGATCGTCCGACGTCGCCTTCATGGCGTCCTGTGTGAACCATGCATGATCGAGACCCCGCTGATCGGGCTCGTCGGCGCCGAGGAAATGCCAGCCGTCATCCCAGATCTCCACCCACGTGTGATTGCCTTGCTTGGTGCGCCAGTTCGCGACGCCGGCGATGCGCGCCGGAACGCCGACACTGCGGCAGGCGTCCACGAGGAGAATGGAAAGACCGGTGCATGTCGCGCGCGACTCGGCGATCGCTTCGAGTGGGTTCTGGTTGGTCTTACTGCGATCCGTGTTGTAGTGAACGTTGACCGCATTGAAGAGTTTCTGATTGATGGCGTGGGCCGCCTCCGACGCCGTCGTGCAATCCGCCACGATCGGCCGGCAGATGTCATAGAGCTTTTTTCGCCACAGGCAGCGCGACTCGTCGAGCGACGCGTAGGGCAGGACGTCGTTGTGGAACTGGTATCGGCTGAGGCGGCCCGCCCACGGGAATTCGTCCCGCGCCCTGAGAGCGTACTCGATCGTCTCATCGAGGATGGCGGGATCGATCTTTCTGTCGCGCGGCGGGTGATTCTCCGCAAGGAACTTCGCGGCCGCGGCGCCGGGAAGGCCGTATCGCCTGGTCGCGTTGTCGACGACATTCTCCCAGGAATCGTGATCGGCGCGGGCGAGGGTCGTGGAAAGGACGAGGCAGGCGACGACGAGGCGTGGCAACATCTGGCGCTCCGGGGATGCGGGTCAAACTCTGCGCCATTGGCGCGGTCCATGGCTTTTCAAAGAACAACGATTATGGCGCGAACCGGCCGGGAAACCAAACGCGACGACGGACGGAAAAAAGCGGCAAAGATGGGAGGATTCCTGCGTTTCGCGGCGGATTCGGGAATCCGGGCGGTCTGTGTCATCAACGCGTGTGTCTGGGAACTGAGAAGTGGTATGGGGGGCGAGGCGAGTTGGCCCAGGCCTCGCCCCCAATATGATGAAAGATTCCCAACGTGACTCCAGTTCCTGCGGGCATCAGTGCGCGGCGTCGGGGGGACACGTCGCACATGAAATTCAAAATCGGCGGAGTCGGCTTACCGGCAAGGTGCGAGTCCGGGCGGCTTCAGACGCGATCGTTCCGGATGGCGTCCGGCACAGCGTGCGATCAGGGCTCGCACATCGGCGCCATGGCCGTTCGGGGCGCACGTCAACCGTCGGCTTTGCGCCATGCAGCCAGTGCATACGCAAAGGAACAAGGGTAGGCGGCTCTGCCAAGGATCTCGGCCGGGGACCATTCACACGAGGGAGGCTGACAGCGTGTCGCCTTTAGGCGGCGACGGAGGGTAATAGGGGGAATAATCTTCTGTTGTGTGTGTTTTTGTCAGCCGTCAACGCAGGCGGGTATCCTCAACTGGCATGTTTTTCGGCCTCATCCTTCAGTCATTGATCTTATTTCCGCAGGTCTGAATTTATCAAGCGAGGCCCATAAAAAAATTTCATTCGACTGTCCAATTGATGGCGGGCGCCTCGGACATTTCCGTCCCACGCGAGGCCGCTTACGCCTCCCGCGTCGGTTCCTTCGCCAGGGGCGCCGCACCCTGCGTGTCGGCGGCCGCCCGCAGGCGGTCGGTCAGTTGTGACAGAAGACGCGCTTCATCACCATTGCAGGCGGGCAGATCGATCCTGCCCCGGCTGAGCGTGAAAATGGAAAATGGTCCCAACACGTGAGCCGACGTTCGTGAGATGTCCCGCCACGGCACTCGTTTGGTCGGCTGAAAGGCGTTCTCAATGCGCAGGTCGTCTGTCGTCAGGCACAGTACGCGGGTGACAGGCGCATAGAGTCGAATGATGAGGTAATACAGAATCAAGGCGGCGACGACGAGTCCCTTGACCTTCGGCGTGACGCGCTGGAGTTCAACGAACATCGGCGGGGGCGACGGGAAGGCGCCGAGCATCCGAAGAATAACGTCGATCATGACCGCGTATATTGCAAGGATCGGTACGTATCCGCGAAAAGCGCTGCCCAAGCCGAATGTGCCCGGCGCTTCGGCGTCGCTCGCTGCGCGTCGCAGCCGCGGGAGCAAAGGTCGCACGCGAAAGCAGCCGAGTTCCGGGCGGGTCTGAATGCGGACCCCATCGCCAATGGGAAGCATCGCAAGCTGCAGCAGTTCCACCGCGAGCGCGTTTCGCTCGGCGCGCGACTGTAGTAACAAGTGTGGGAAGCGGACAGTCCCGCCATCGTATTCGAGCTGCGCCACGCGATGCGCCGAATAACAACTGCGAAGCGTCAGGCGTCGCCATGCGCTGCGCGGAATGGACCGGGTTTCCGGTGTCAGGCCGAATACGATGATTCGGCCGTCGTCGACAATGACCCCTTTGGTCCGGCGAGGGTTGATGAGCCAGCGGGCGCCGAGATAGACCACAATCGTGATGCAGATCAGACAGAAGGCCAGGATCCTGAAAAACGGCAGGGAAAAAACTGTCGGAGGCGCGGCGCGTGGCGCCGCGGGAGGGGCGGCGGTGAGGGCGAGCATGATTGCCGCCAGGAGAAAGGGCGATGCGACGATCGTTAGGAATATCAGCTTCTTTGCCAGCGGTAAGCCTCGCCATTCGCGCCTGCGATCCACGTAGATCATTCGGCCGGTCGGTGGCAGCGCGAGTCCGCATTCGCTGCAACACCGATCCGTGTCGCTCGGATGGAGCAGGTACCCGCAGGCGGGACAGGCCCGCAGCTCGCTGACCGCATGAACAGGATGATCTGTATGCTCAAGAAACATGGACTTCCGGCTCGATCCGCGTCCGACAGCTGGTACGCGTCCGGCGATTATACCGTGTCGCTGGGGCGCGATCGGCGGGGCCGGCGCTTGCGAGGCGCGTTTGGTCGGACTACGCTCCATTTCTGTCTGGATGCGTGAGATTTCGCGGTTTTGAGAGGACGACAACATGCGCGAGGCCGTCATCGTCGAATGTCTGAGAACGCCCGTCGGGCGATACCGGGGCGGCCTGGCGCCCGTGCGGCCGGATGACCTGGGGGCGATGGCGATCCGGGCGATTGTGGAGAAGTCGGGCATCGATCCCCTCCTGATTGATGACTGCTATTGGGGGGCCGCGAACCAGGCGGGTGAGGACAATCGCAACGCCGCACGGATGGCCGTCCTGCTGGCGGGCCTGCCGGACAGCGTGCCCGGAACCACCGTGAACCGGCTGTGCGCTTCGGGGCTGGAAGCCGTGGCGATTGCGGCGCGAATGATTGAGGCGAACCACGGCGACGTGTTCATCGCCGGAGGGGCGGAGAGCATGAGTCGTGCGCCGCTGGTGTTCCTCAAGCCGGAAGAACCCTGGTGCCGCGGCAACCAGACGATGTACGACACGACACTCGGCTGGCGAATGACCAATCCGAAGCTCGCGGCAATGCACTATCCCTACAGCATGGGCGAGACGGCGGAGAATGTTGCAGAAAAGTACAAGCTGTCACGCGAATCGCAGGACGCCTTTGCGCTGGAGAGCCAGATGCGCTGCAGGGCGGCCGTCGAGGCGGGGCGGCTGGCCGAGGAGATCGTACCGGTCACAGTGGATCTCGGCCGCGGCAAAACGGCGACTGTCGAGGCGGACGAACATCCGCGATTCGATACGACGATGGAGGCGCTGGCCAAACTGCGTCCCGTCTTTCGCGAGGGTGGCAGCGTCACGGCCGGCAACAGTTCGGGCCTGAATGACGGCGCCGCGGCGCTCCTGGTTGTCGAGGCGAAAATGGCGGAGAAGCTGGGACTCACGCCGATGGCGTATGTCCGGCAGTCGGCGTCGGCGGGCGTGGATCCGTCGTGCATGGGCGTTGGCCCCGTCCCCGCGACGCGGAAGGCGCTGGCGCGCGCCGGCTGGAGCGTCAGCGATCTCGATGTGATTGAGCTGAACGAAGCCTTCGCGGCGCAATCGCTGGCCTGTATCCGGGATCTGGAGCTGGACGCCACGAAAGTGAACGTCAACGGCGGCGCGATCGCGCTGGGCCATCCGCTCGGCTGCAGCGGCGCGCGACTCGCGACAACGCTCGTGCGAGAGATGAACCGACGGGGCGCGCGCAAGGGGCTGGCGGCGCTGTGTGTCGGCGTGGGGCAGGGGCTTGCGGTCCTTTTTGAGCGATGATTCGTGAACTGGCGGGGCTGGCGGGTCTTTGTCTTGTGGCTTGAGCGTTTGAATTCGCAATCTGTCATTCGGCTTGTCGCGGCGATGCTGCTTTGCTGCGCCGGATGCGCCGCCCGAACGTCAACGCTGGCGACGCGCGTCGAGATTCCGGATCGCAGCGTCGATCGATCGTCGTATGATCTGACGGATCTCGGGCTCGCGCTGAATCGCGTCGTCGATGGCGAGCGCCTTCGTCCCCGGTCGCTGCTCGAATCCCGCCCCCTGATCGACGCCTACCTCGCGCAGGTCGCCGTCGTGGGGCCCGAGTCGACACCGGCGTTGTTTCCGACGGATGAGACGACGCTGGCCTACACGCTCAATTGCCAGTCGGCCGCGCTGCTGCGATCTCTCCTCGCCCTGTCAACGCCCGAGAGTGTTCCGGAACGCGCGCCGGCCGGATTTGAACGTCGGTTCGCATTCATGATCGATGGCGAATGGCGGACGCCCGCCGACCTGCGAGCCCGGGCGAAGCTGTTTGCGTGGGATGATTGGCGCGTCACGCTGGCTTTGCCGACGATCACATCCGATGGACCCGCCATTCTGAGTCGCCCGTTTCTTCCGGAACTGCTGGGCGCGCAGCTCGACAAAGTGGCGCGAGACGCCTTCGCTTCGCCGCGCGTCGTTCGCGTGGACCACGGTGAAATCAAGCAGATCCTCTTCTGGCGGGAGCTCTGGGCGCTGCGCCATCAACTGATCGCGGACTACGAGCGGCGGTACGAGACCTCTGATGGGCGAATGCTGAATGTGCTGCTGGTGTGGGCCGATTCAGGCTTTCAGCGGGTGACACTCAACAGCGCTGTCGGCTATTCCGAACAGGTCATGCCGGCGGATTCGCACATTCCATGGAACGGCGTGATCGTAAGCCCTGAGTAGGGGCGTCTTGAGGCGTTCTCCTGCGAACGCCGGACATCGGCGGCTATTTGAACCTGATCTCGCGCAGCCGGAGCCTGTTGATGACGTCGGGAAGCAGCTCGCGTTCGACGGTCTGAACGCGCGCCGCCAGCGTCTCGACGGTATCGTCCGGTTTCACGGCGCAGGCGCGCTGGGCGATGATCCTGCCGGCGTCGTATTCGTTGTTGACCCAGTGGACTGTCGCTCCGCTTTCAGTTTCGCCCGCGGCGAGAACGGCTTCGTGGACGTGATTGCCGTAGTAACCCTTGCCACCGAACTTCGGAAGCAGCGAAGGGTGGATGTTGATCGTTTTTCGCTGCCATCGATTCGGCAATTCCCAGAAGCACATCCATCCGGCCTGGACAACAAAGTCGACGGCGTAGATGTCCAGTGTCAGGGCGATCTGATCGCTGAATCTCTGCACCTCGGGAAAGTCCTTTACCCGAATGACCTCGCACGGGAGCATCGCCCGTTCGGCGCGGGCAACGCCTTCCACGTTGGAGCGGGAAGAAATCACGATGGCGATTTCCGTGTTGGGCAGGCGGCCGTCGGCGATGCGATCGATGAGATTCTGGAGTGACGTGCCCGAGCCGGAGATCAGGACGGCGAGGCGGATTTTCTGGCCGCCCCTGCCGGACCTGGGGCCAGATTTGCGTTCTCGCTTAGAAACGTTTCGATGCTTCGCCAATAGTCTTCCTCGTTGTCCCGACCTGGAAAGTCGTTGTGATCGCAATCGTAATCGACAAACCCGACGTGTGTCGATTGTGTTGCGAGATCGCGAAGCGCCTGTGCGTGGCGGAACGGAACAATCGAGTCGCGCCGGCCGTGCATGATGAGAATCGGCGACGTCAGCGTCGAAACGACGTCGTCGGTATGGAAGGGATGTCGCACGAGGAATCGCGGCGCCCAGTAGCCGTCGGCGAATGACGCCAGGCTCGTGAACGTGGATTCCAGGATCAGGGCGGCGGGTCGATGGCGAGCCGCCAGCTGGGCCGCCGGACCTCCGCCCACGGAGCGACCGTGCAGGTAGATCCGCGCTGCGTCCACGTCTCGCCGCCTGAGGAGTTCGTTGTAGAAGTACTCCGCGTCCTCCATGATCGACGCCTGGCTCGGGGCGCCGTCGGCGCGTCCGTAGCCGGGATACTCGGGGAGGAGCAGGGAGCAGCCCAGGCGTCGACAGCCTTCGATCTGGCGGACCTGATGATCGATGATCTCGGCGTTGCCGTGGAAGAAAATCACGACGGGGCGTGGATTGTCGGGAGAGGCGTTCGGAGCGGGAATGAACCAGGCGACGCCGCGCGAGCCGTCATCGCGCAGGCGTTCCCATTCAAGCGTCGCCTTGTCGGTCGGGAATTTCAGCGGCGCGGGCGCCATGTCGCGCGGGAACATCAGGCTGTCCTGGGCGAAGTACAGGACGCCACAGTAAATGGTATAGAGAAGCACCGGGTAGAGGGCGATACGCAGGATCCACCGGCGGCGTCGAGGGGCGGGCCGACCTGTCGTTGCCGTATCGGATGGATGTGCGAGGTCATTCACCTGGTTCCGACGCCTTCCGACTGCGGATCCGCGATGATCCGGTGTTTTCTGAGGAACTGTGCGATCCGCCGCCAGTCTTCTCCCTCATTGGAGCGACCTGGGAAATCGTTGTGGTCACAGTTGTATTCAACGTACCGGACGTCTCGTGATTTCGCGGCGAGATCTCGGAGTTTTCGCGCGTGGTCGACGGGGATAATGCGATCGTGGGCGCCGTGAAAAATCAGCATCGGGCATTCGAGATGGGCGACGACTTCGTCCGTGTGAAACGGATGCCGAACAAGAAACCCGGGGATCAGGTAGCGTTTGGCGATGTCGGGCACGCTGGTGAACGTCGATTGCAGGATCAGGGCCGCCGGCTCATGGCTTGCGGCGAGCTGGGCCGCCACGGCGCCGCCCAGTGAGCGACCGTGAAAGATGAGGCGGTGTTGATCAATCTCCGGGCGCTCCAGTAATCGCTGATAGAAGTACTCGGCGTCGTCCATGACGGAGGTCTGTGTCGGCATACCTTTGGCGCGGCCGTAGCCCGGATATTCCGGCAGGAGCGCCGCGCAGCCGAGAGCCAGGTAATGACGCACGAGGGGCGACTGGTAATCGATGATCTCGGCGTTGCCATGGAAAAAAACAACACAGGGCCTGGGCTTGTCGGGCGAAGCGTCGAGTGCCGGTATGTACCAGGCGACGCCGCGGGCGCCGAATGAACCGTCGCGCGTCCACTCAATCGTTGATGGGATCGGTGGCGCCGCAAGCGGCGCCGGCGCCATGTCGCGAGGAAACAGCACGCGCTCCTGAATGCAGCCGATCGGATTGAGGAACGTGAAGAACATCGCCGCAGTGTAGAGGAATCGGGCGCCGGTGGGGCGATTCATGGGGGGCTCCTGGCATCGTGAGAGATGAGAACGATGAGGTGCGACGGACGGGAAGGGAATCCCGTCCCAGCGTGCCGGCGGATGGGACGGGAAGGGAATCCCGTCCCAGCGTGACGGCGGATGGGACGGGAAGGGACTCTCGTCCCAGCGACATCCCGGTCCGGGCGTCTCATTGCCGACTGGGCAGGATGTTGTTGGCCTCAAGGAATGTCCTGATCTCGCTCCAGTAGCGATCCTCTTCGTCCCCCGGAAAATCGTTGTGACTGCAGTTCAGTTCGACGAGTCGGCTGTTCCGGGCAATCCGGTTCAGTTCGCGTCCGTACTCAACGCTGACGATGTTGTCCTGGTTCCCATGGAAAATGATGAGCGGGACGTCGAGGTCCTTCAGTACGGCCGACGTATCCATCGGATGTCTCACCAGGAATCCCGGGACGAGCGCCTTCCGAGCGCCGAGGGTGCGCATGCTCGTGAACGTCGACCCGAGGATGAGCGCGTTGGGTTTGTGACGCGCCGCCACCTGCGCCGCGATGCCGCCGCCCATGGACCGACCGTGAATCACGACGCGATGGCCATCCACCTCCGGGCGGTTCAGCGCAAGATCGAGGAAATAGAGCGCGTCGTCGACCAGGGCGTCCTGGCTGGGCTGGCCGGCGGAGCGGCCGTAGCCACGGTATTCGGGGATCAGGACGTTGCAGCCCAGCGCTCGATAGCCCGCGATGCGATCTTCCTGCGTGTCGATGATCTCGGCGTTGCCGTGGAAGAACATGACGAGAGGTTTCGGCCGCTCGGCGCTGGCGCCGGGCGCCGGAATGAACCAGGCGATGACTTTGCCGTCGTCGATGTCGCGCGTGAGCACAGTCGTCGTCGCGTCGTATTTCTCGTCGGCTGTCGGCTCCGGCGTGATCCAGTCGGGAAAGATGAGCCATCGCTGGGCGAAGAAGACGATTGCACAGTAGACGAGGTAGATCGCGACGATGTTTCGAATCAGCCGAACCGGGGAGTAGCGGGATCGCTTCTTTCCGCCCGCCGAGGCGTCGCCGGTGTCCGCCGATGAGGAAGTTGGCGTCTTGTCATCAGTCACGTTGGAACCCTCGTGCCAATCGAATGTCTGAATTGCAGTATGGTCGAAACGCCAGGTGATTGCGAGACGCCGAGGTGGCCTGAGGCGCGATCCGCGGACTCTGACGATCAACAGGAAAGGCCGCGCCCCAGAGGACGCGGCCTTGTATCGTCATGCTGAATGGCGGCCTGGGCCTTACGCCTGGGCGATCAGGTAGGCGTTCCAGCCCGGCGTGTTCTCGGCCTTTCTGGCCTTCTTGTAGATGCCGTTGCCTTCGCCATCCTTGTCTTCGCCTTCCCAGTAGACATCAACTGTCTTGAATCCGGCGTCCACGAGGCAATCTTTGACCCCTCCCAGCGTCCAAAGTCGCCAAGTATACGTAAAGGCCTTCATCATCGCCGTGCCGTCGGGGAACTTGAAGTGAATGTGGCAGATCGCCGTGTCATCGACGGGATTGTAGTCCGCCTGGTCCCAGACGTAGGAGAAGCCGGGATGGACCGTCTCTTCTTCCATCGGTTCCTGGGCCTCCCAGCCGCCGTAGGCGTCCAGAATGAAGAGGCCCTTGTCCTGGAGGCTCTTGCGGACCTGCTTGAAGTACTGAACCAGGTCGTTTCGCTCGCGGAAGAGGAAGTAGCTGAAGTTGAAGGCGCCGACGACATGCACCTTCGGCTTCGAGACGTTCAGAACGTTGTCGTTGATCAGATGGACGCGGCCCTGCTGCTCGGGCTTCAGCGCGGCAATGTTGTTTTTCATGCCCCACTGGAGCGTCGGCTTGTGGAGGTCGACACCGTAGGCGATGTTGTGGCTGTCGGCCTTCGCCCACTCGCAGCTGATCAGGGCTGTGCCGCAGAAGTCCTCGCGGAAGTGCGTCGGATTCTCGCCGAAGCGCTTGCGGTATTCCTGCATGCAGAACTCGACTTCGGCCGCGGGGGACTGAACGGAGATCTGGTAGAGAACGTGCTTGTCGGCTGTCTTGGCCGTGTAAACCGGTTTTTTGGCCCTGGCGGGCTTGTCGGCTTTTTTCTTTTTCTTGTTGGATCGTGTCATCACTTGTGTCATCGCGCTTGTTCGCTCCTTTGCTGTCCCTGCCATGGGGTCGATGGACTGTAACACAATGACCGGATGAAGCAACGGTCGAACGGCGTCTCCGATGGGCGACGCCGCCGAGGTTGGGCGCGATCGGACGAACACATTGAATTGCCGCGCGGCGAACGGGTAGAATCGGAGCGGTGTCGAGACGACTCGACGACGAATCGGGCGGAGACATACGGAGAACGGGATGATTCATCGACGATCAGGTCAATTATCTGCGCGGCCATTCGTACGGACGGCGGCAATCGTGTTCGGGCTCATCATGGGGCCTGTCGGCGCGGACCTGGCGCACGCCGACGCTCCTCGCGGTGTTGACGCGGGATGTGACGATGGAACCGTGATTGACATGCTCGTCGTCTATACGGTGGCGGCTCGAGACGCGGCCGGCGGCGTTGCTGCGATCGAGGCGAAAATCAATGCCGCCATTGCCCAGACCAACGCGTCGTTCGTCAACAGCCTGATCGACACCAGCATTCACCTCGTGCACACGGCGGAGATCGCGTACACGGAGACCGGCGACAGCGAAATCGACGGTCTGCGGCTCCTCGATCCCGCCGACGGCTTTCTGGATGAGGTCCACGCGCTGCGAGATCAGTACGCGGCGGATATCGCCGTTCTCTGGGTGGATTCGCTCGACACGGGCGGCCGCGTCCTGGCCGCAATGGATGTGATCGGAGAGGGCGGATTTCACGAGATGCGGCAGGCGGAGGGACCGCTGACGATGGCCCATGAACTCGGCCACAATCTCGGCTGCGTCCACGATCGACCCAACGCCTACCCTTACAACTACTTCTCCTACTCGTACGGGTATCACGAGCCGGGCGGCGCGTTTCACACGATCATGGCGATCGTTCCGCCGAACACACCGCTGATTCCGAATTTTTCGAATCCGAGCGTGTCCTACATGGGGCTGCCGACCGGTGTGCCGATCGGCCAGCCGCAGGAGTCGAACGTCGCGGCGACGATTCAACTGACGCGACTTGTCGTGGCGAATTATCGCAACGCGCCGATGGCGGGTCTGCCGACGATCCTGCACGTCGACGCCGCGGCGGCGCCCGGCGGCGACGGAGCGACGTGGGGAACGGCGATTCGCGATCTGCAGGACGCCCTGTGCATGGCGCGACGCTCGGGCGGGGATGTCGAGGAGATCTGGGTTCGCGCGGGGACCTATCGACCCGATCGCGGAACGGGCCTGCGGATCATGGCGTTCGTTCTCGAAGATGGCGTCGGCATCTACGGCGGCTTCGCCGGCGGGGAAACGATGCGCGATCAGCGCGATCCAGTCGCGAATCTGACGGTCCTGAGCGGGAACATCGGCAATCCCGGCCTCGCCACAGACAACAGCGTTCACGTGGTCGTTGCGAAGAACGTGGACGCCTCGGCCACGCTCGACGGATTCACAATCTCGGCGGGATACGCGGACACGGAGAACCACTTTTTCGACGATGACGGCGGCGGGCTATGGATCGAGTCGGGGACACCGACGATTGCCAGTTGTGTCGTGTCAGGCAATGTGGCGGCGGATCGCGGCGGCGCCGTCTATGTGACGAATGCGGCGCCGTTCATCCGCGACTGCCTGATCCTTGGGAACTTTGCCGACCAGGGCGCCGGAATGGGCGTCGTTGACGGAAGTTCGCCCGATGTGTCGGGCTGCCGCTTTGCCGGCAATGTGGCCTCGTTTGTGGGGGGCGCCATGCACAACGATGGCGCCAGCCCAGTCGTCACGGACTGCGACTTCGATCTGAACTCGGCGGCCTACGGCGGGGCGATCGAGAATTACGCCAACGCGGCGTTCTTCGAGGAATGTCGCTTTGAATCAGGGAACAGCGCGTCGGAGGCCGGCGGCGCCGTGCACAACAACCTGAGTGACGCCTGGTTCGGCGCGTGCAGCTTCGTGGGGAACGACGCGCGATTTGGCGGCGCGATGCGAAACCTCAGTTCGCGACCGACGATCAGCGGCTCGCGATTCGAGGCCAACACGGCGGATCTGGGCGGCGCTGTCGCCAGCGACGGCGCCACTGAAGTGACCTTCGCGTCGTCTGACTTCCTGCTGAACATGGCCGGGACAGGTGGCGCCGTCTATGGGTACGAGTGTTCTGCGACGCTGCTGGACTGTGAGTTTGATTCCAACGAGGCGACGGCCGCTGGTGGCGGCGCCCTCCTGGTTGGCGCAGGTGGCGTATCGTCGGTTCGGGACTGCGACTTCATCGGGAATACGGCGGGGTTCGGTGGCGCGCTCTACGCCTTCGATGTCGAACAGCTTTCCATTTCGAATTCCGTGTTTGACGGGAACAGCGCCGATGACGGCGGCGCCGCGTACCTGTACAACGCCACGCCAAGCCTGCGACGATCGTCATTCGTGGGAAACACGGCGGGCCAGCCCGCGATGAACCTGGGCGTCGGCGGGGCGATGTACAACGTCGCCGGGAGCGACGCGACGATTTCTCGGTGCGAATTCACGAACAACGTTGCGGGCTACGGCGGTGGCGCGATTCGCAATCAGGAGAGTTCTCCCGTGATTGTGGGCAGCGCGTTCTACGGTAACCAGGCGACGACGAGCGGCGGGGCCATTGATAACCTGACAAGCAACGCCGTTGTGGCGAGCTGCTTTCTCAGCGGCAATCGCGCCGTCAGCGGCTGGGGCGGCGCCATCACGAACTTCGCCGACTGCGACGCCACATACAGCAACCTGACGATCAGCGGAAACAGCGCGAACTTCTTTGGCGGTGGGATTGCCAACGATTCAACCACATCGACGCTGGACAACTCGATTCTGTGGGGGAACTCGGCGGGTAACGGAACCGCGGAATCGCAGCAGCTGCATCACTTCGTTGGCGCGTTCGACATCGGCTACACGACGATTCAGGGCTGGTCAGGCTCACTTGGCGGAACCGGAAACAACGGCGCGGATCCACTGTTTGCCGATCCGGATGGCGCCGACAATGTGATTGGCACGCCCGATGACGACGCCCGCCCCGTCGCGGGTTCCCCCGCAAATGACTCGGCTGACGACTTTCGCGTGGTTCCGGATCTGGCGGACGCCGATCTCGATGGCGATGTCGGTGAACGAACTCCGATTGACGCGGACGGTGTTTCACGATTCGCGGATGACGCGATGGCGCCGGATTCGGGCGTCGCGGCGCCGCCGGACTACGTGTTCATCGTGGATCGCGGGGCCTTCGAATTCGGCGCGATGTTCGAGTGCGCGACGTGCCCGGGCGATGTGAACGGCGATGGCGCGGTCGACGGCGCCGATTTGCAGGGGTTCGTCGCGTGTCTCTTTGCCGGGCCTTCGATTCAGGATGGGTGCGCCTGCGCCGACGCGGATGGCAACACGCTCGTCACGCTTGCCGACATCGCCTCACTGGTGAGCGATGTGCTGGCGGGCGGCGCATGCAACTAACCCGGATATTTCATCAGGATAGCGGGAAAGGCGCATAGAGAAGGCCTCTTT
>DAOPJV010000064.1:0-42510 GCA_035399845.1 Phycisphaerae bacterium
AGCGCAACCCGTGGTTAGCGTTTTTTCCTCGGGTTTAGCCCTGAAAGGGCGACACAATTCCCGGACAGTCTCCCCCTCGAAGGGGAGCATGTGGGCGTCGTCAGGTCTGCCATAACGCCGGACGCCCCAGCCTGCGGTCGCTCGTGTTCACATGCTTGCCTTGAAGGGCAAGCATGCCACCCTGACCAGTAGGACGATGAGCCGAGACCGGCGTCACACGTCCCCTGCAGGGTTCGCTGTGCGAACCGTTTGACGGCAGTCGAGTGAATCACACGCCTGCGCGACTTCCGCAGGCCGACGTTGGACGTCCGCATGCCACGCGCGAATAGCACAGAGTCGCTCGCAATGTCCATATCGCGCGACCGACTCCCTGACGGTCGCGGCTCGGAACGTCTTCGCGACTTCTCATGCCTGCCGTGCAGGGCAAGCATGCCACCCAACTGCGCGACTCGATTACGGGTAGAACCGCCCCATCATTCGTGGGAACGGAATCGTCTCGCGAATGTGCTTCAGACCGCACATCCAGGCGATCGTGCGCTCCACGCCCAGGCCGAACCCACCGTGCGGTACGCTGCCGTACTTGCGCAGGTCGAGGTACCAGGCGTAGTCGTTCGGATCCAGCTCGTGCCGATTGATCTGCGCCATCAGTTCGTCGTAGCTGTCTTCGCGCTGCGAGCCGCCGATGATTTCTCCGTAGCCCTGCGGCGCGAGCAGGTCGAAGTTGTTGCAGATCCTGTCGTTCTCTTCATTCTTCTTCATGTAGAACGCCTTCACGTCGCGAGGATAGTGCGTCACGAAGACGGGGCGATCGTGCAGGCGGCTGATGATCGTTTCGTCGCTGCCGCCAAGGTCCTTGCCCCACTGGAAATTCGCGGCCAGATCCATGTGGTGCGGAATGTTCTTCACTTCCTCTTCGAGGTCCGCCAGCTCTTCGCGATGCTCCGCGACTTCCGCAACGAGCTTGTCCTTCTTCCACTGCTTGACGCCCTGCTGCTCCGACTCGGCCTCCTTGTCCGTGACCGCCTTCTTCAGCTCTTCGATGCGGGCGTTTTTCGATTCCAGGTCGTTCTGCAGGAGTTCCTTCGCCTTGTCGCTGTGCAGCAGGTCCGCCGCCTCGCTGTAGGTCATGCGATAGAACGGCTTCTGAATCGCCTCCAGATCCGCAAGATCGCGCCCGAGAAATTCCAGATCCTCGCGATGATCCTTCAGCACGCGCTGCACGACGGAGTGAACAAAGTCCTCCGCCACGTTGATGACATCGTTCAGGTCCGCGTAGGCGATTTCCGGCTCGACCATCCAGAATTCCGTCAGGTGCCGGCGCGTCTTCGACTTCTCGGCGCGGAACGTCGGACCGAAGCAGTAGACCTTGCCGAAGGCCATGCACGCCGTCTCGACATAGAGCTGCCCCGTCTGCGCCATATAGACGGGCTCACCGAAGTAGTCGACCTCGAACAGCGTCTGGGCGCCTTCACCCGCCGCCGGCGCGAAGATCGGCGTGTCGATCAGCGTGAAGCCGTTGCGATTGAAGTAGCTGCGGATCTCGTCGATGACCGTCGCACGGACGCGGAGGATGTGCCACTGTCGCCGCGAGCGGAAATGCAGGTGCCGGTTCCTGAAGAGAAAGTCGATGCCGTGGGGCTTCGGCGTGATCGGGTAATCCGTCGAATCGCC
The DNA here is from genome assembly GCA_035399845.1 of Phycisphaerae bacterium. Classification (GTDB taxonomy): domain Bacteria; phylum Planctomycetota; class Phycisphaerae; order UBA1845; family UTPLA1; genus ECT2AJA-110-A. The sequence goes on from DAOPJV010000064.1 coordinate 1,672, forward strand.
GACGAGTTCCAGCCCCGTGACGTCGACCTCGTGACCACCGATCTGCTTTTCGTTCGCCCGGACAACGCCCGTGATTCTCACGGCGCTCTCCTGCCCCAGGCGGCGCGACTGATCGAAAAAGCCCTCGGTCTCAGGGGACTTGGCCACGACGCACTGGCAGAGACCGGAACCGTCACGGATGACCAGAAAGGCGATCTTGCCCGAATCCCGCCGGTTGTAGACCCAGCCCCGAAGGGTCACGGTTTCGCCGACATGCTCTGATAAGTCTTTAATATAGCAATACATACACACATCCCCTGCGACGGCGCGCCGGCCGCGTAATGGCGGGAATGTAACCGCAACGGGCGGCATTTTCACGGGGTCCGCACGGTTCGAATGAGGTGGGATTCGGAAATCGGGCGCCCGACCCACGAAAAAAATGTCGGTCCACTCCGAAGATTTTCAGATTTTCCCGCGCAAAACCATCCTCGGATTTCGGCATTAGAGGCTGAGAGGAGGCCTCCTCAACGTTGGGACCGAATCGACGGGGTCGGGAGCCTTGCGCTTCCGGCGCCCGTCGTTTCGGGTAATCATCGGGCCATATGTCGTAAGTCTGCGCGTCGAGCGAATGAAGTGACAGGTGGTTGTCGCTCGACGCACGGGTCGGCGGTCTCAGGCGTCGGCCTGGGGCGGAACGGCCGCCAGCCGAATCCGCATCTTCCCCATCAGTCGCGACACCAGGAACCGCATCAGCAGACCGACGCCGAGGACGTAGCCCAGCACGGGCACGCCGAGGGACACCAGCAGCATCCCCGCCCCGCCGCCGAACGACAGCACGCGCAGGACAGAGGTGTCCAGGTTCACGATCACGGCGAGACCGCCGCAGATGGCGGTCATCATTCCCCAGCGCAACAGCGCCCCGGCGTACTGAATCCACAGGAGTCGCCAGTCGGCGGGCCGCCTCGGATCGGGAAGGTTTCGAAACGGCAGGACGCCGGCGCGTTCGAACGCCGCCTGCATCCGACGCGCCTGATGAACCCACACGACAAACAAGGCGTGCATCGCGAAAAGCAGCGCGAACGACCATGCCGCGTACCACTGCCAGCCCACGTTCTGCGCGAGCATGACCACGGCCATCATTCCCGCGACGATCGCAACGGCCGACACCTGCCTGCCCTGTTGCGAGAATATCTGATTCATCAGCGGGATCAGCAGGTGACGATCGTCATCGGAATCGAAGCCGAACGCGCACTCCGGGCATCGCGGTCCGGCCAACCCCTGAATACAGTACCGACACATCGCGCAGCGACGTCGATGTCGCGCGAGAAAGACCATGTGCCGACAGAGTCGCGCTTCGCGACGGCGCATCCGACGGGCGAACGCCCACATGCCGCCGACCGCGATGAAACACGCCGGCGCCAGGGCCCACGCGGCCCAGGACTGCGACCACAACAACAGAACCGCGGGCGCGAACACAGCGAAATTGGCGAGCTCCGAAACACGCAGATTGAATTTCCACAAACGCGACTTGCCCGCTTCGATTCGATCGATGCGCTTCTGTCGCAGGGCGTCCGCCTCGTGACGACGCCTCGCACGATCGTCGTTTCCATTGACGAGATGCGCATCCCGCCGAGCGGCCCGCTTAACGACGGGCGTCAGGTCCTGAATGGGCGCGACTGTCGACACGTTGTTTCCACCTCTTCGAGATTGATCAATTGGCGCGCGCAGCCCGAGCGCCGCCGTTCATCCGACTTCCTCATCGGTCCGTGCGGATGACGCCAACTGAACCATGCAATACGCGGAGAATCGCGCTGCGCACAACGTGTGGATTATCGCCCCGCAGGAATACCGATCGGGCGCCAGGAGGATTCACGGACCCTTTCGCGAACGAAGCCGACGCACGCCCAAAAGCGCGGAACGACGTCTACGAAGCGTCCAGAAGCGACAGCGCCAGGCATGTCATCGCCTTGACTCCCGTACGAATCGTCGGCTCGGGATCGACCTGCAGCTTCGAGGAATGCAGGGGCGGCAGCGGCGCAGCGCCCGGCTTCTGCGAGGTCGCGTACCGATCCGCGCCGACAACGCCCAGCCAGAACATGAAGCCGCGTCCCCCCACCGCAGGGGCGAACCTGCCGAAGTCCTCCCCCCCCATCACGGGCGGGAGTTCAACAACGTTGTCGGCGCCGACCGACGCGCGAAGCGCCTCGGCGGCCGCCTGCGACAGAGCCGGATCATTGAAGGTTGCCGGCGTGAAGTCCGTCTCGATCACCTTCACATCCGGCGGCGTTTCGCATCCGGCCGCCTTGCAGGTGTCCGTCGCGATCTGACGAATCGAATCGAGCAGCTTGCGCCTCGAGTCATCCCCATAGGATCGGACCGTCAGTTGCAGCGTGGCGGAATCGGGGATGACGTTGTGCTTCGTCCCGGCGTGAAAGGAACCCACTGTCACAACGGCGGACTCGCGCGGATCGATACGACGACTGACAATTGTCTGCAGCGCCAGGACCACCTGCGAACCCGCGACGATCGGATCGATCGCCTTGTGCGGATAGGCCCCATGGCCGCCGCGGCCGTGGATCGTGATGTCGACTGAATCCACATTCGCCAGGGCCCAGCCGGACGTGTACCCGATCTTGCCGGCCGGCAGATCCGCGGCGCAATGCAGCGCGATGCAGTCCTGCGGCTTCGGGAATTTCGTGAAGAGGCCATCCTCGATCATCCGCCGGGCGCCCTGCCCGATTTCTTCGGCGGGCTGGGCGACGAAAATCACCGTCCCCCGCCAATGATCGCGCAGCATGCTCAGGGATCGGGCCGTGGCGATGAGGACCGTTTGATGAACATCGTGACCGCAGGCGTGCATGACGCCCGTGCGCGTTCCGTCGGTTCGAGTGACTTTTTTGTTGCTCGCGAAGGGAAGGCCTGTTTCTTCCGTAATCGGGAGGGCGTCCATGTCACCGCGAATCAGCACGACGGGCCCCTCGCCATTGCGAATGACGCCGACCACCCCGTGGCCGCCAACTTCCCGCGTGATTTCGAGACCCGCCGCAAAGAAGGCGTCCGCCACACGTGTGGCGGACTCCACCTCGTCGTTGGACAGCTCCGGATTGGCGTGGGCCGTCCTGTAGAAGCCGATCCAGTGCTCCATCTGTGAATCGATACACACCTCGACTCGGCGCTGCACGTCGGGCGACACGTCCGCCATCACGACATCGATGTGCATCGACCAGACCGCCACAATCACGAAGACCCATTGGGCCATTCTCACACGAGCATGCGGAATCACTGGGGAACCTCCGTCCTGGGGGCGTTCGGGCGTCAGAAAGAATCCTGGAAAAGTCAGCCTAACGACGACGTTACATCGGGTACTAACTCGTGTGGGCATTGTACGCGGATTCTCCCGCGCACGTCAGCAACATTCACGACAGGAGCCAAGATGATGAAGCGATTTACCCTCTCCCTCGCACTTCTCGCTCTGACACTGGCCGGTTCGGGTTGCCTCGCCGTCTCTGCAACAGACCAGAGCCGCGGCGTCAAACAGACACATCAGGTGGTCGCCGTCGGGAACAAGGTCTATCTCGTCAACATTCGCACGGGTGAAGCCAGCGAGATCGACGTGACCAAGGCCAAGCCGCTCAACACGACCTGCGAGCACAACGACGTAAACGCAGGCGATCAGTAGTCTCGCAGCGCACCGCACAACGCCATCGGAATCGGTATCGAAAGCACATCGCGCGGTTCGAGTTTGCGAAGACCCCCGGCGTAGAGGCGTGATTGCGCGCCGATGGCGCGTTGCGCCGCATCGCTCCAGAGATAGCCGAGAAGCGCGTCGATCGCGGCTGAACTCGTGTTATGCGGGTACAGGCCGTGAAACGCCGTCAGGTTCAGCGCCTCGGCGGCGTTGTGAATGAAGCGAAAGCGACCTCGCACGAAGACGGGCGCCCAGATCGGCGCCGGAGCGCGTTTCTCAGGTCGGTACCAGACGGGCCGATGCGACGGCAGATAGCGCGCGTGAATCTTCATCGCGCACCCCCGCTCCAGATACGCCTCGACGGCGGCGTTCAGCGGTTCACGCGGCGTCAGAAGCCAGACTTTCCGATCGGCGCGTTTCAACGCATCCCAATTCGCGCTATCAAAGCGGTTGGCCGATGCGTGAATGGCCTTCGTGATGCACGGCGTCACGTCGGCCGGATCGATGGACGCGCCCGTCCGCTCCGACTCCGTCAGCGTGAAGTACCCGTTGGCGCCAGTGGCGATGCCGCGCGAGCAGTCGGCGACATCGGCAAGCGTCCCCATCGCCGCGGCGTCGGCGAACGCCTCGCCTCCGCCCGCCAGGATGTTCGTCCACTTGTCCGACGGATCGAGCCGGGCATGTGCAATGGCCGCCATCTCCTCGAAACGAAACGCCGCAAGGGCCGCCGCATCCCGAAGGGTCGCGACGCGCACGGGCTCATCGGCATGTCTCCCCCGGCGCAGCAGCATGATGACGGCCGTCGTCAGGGCGTCACCGAAAATGAGCGCGTCATCCGCAAATGAGACAATGCCGTCGATGGCGTTCTCGCTCAGCAGGTATCGCTTCAACGGCCGGCCGAAGTCGGCGTTGAGCCATTCGGCCGGAACAATGACCGCGGCGCGCCCGGCGTCGTCAAGACGATCCCAGATGCGGAGCAGGAAGAGCCCGTAGAGATTCGTCATGCGGCTGATTCGCTCGCCGATCATGCCGTCGAACGCGCGATAGACGCCGGCGTCGTAGGACAGCGCGTGATGTCGAATGTATGGCGGATTGGCCACGCACGCGTCGTATCGCTGACGGGAGGCGTCGAGCACGAAGTCCCTGCCCGACAATCGCAGGTCGAACGATCGCCGGGGCGCCCGAAGGATCGATCGGAGGCCCTTGTCGATCTCATGCGCCCAGACCCTGGGTCGCCAGGCGGTGTCGCCTTGCAGCCGCCGCTCGATCTCGTCGATGAAGACGCCGTCGCCGGCCGACGGTTCAAGGATGCGCGCCGGCCGATGCGCGCACGCCCACGCCGTCATCCACTCGGCGACGGTCGATGGCGTGAACACCTGCCCCAGCTTGCGCCGGGCGTCAGTCGGATTGGTCGTGGAGTCGATCGCCGCCATGCTGGGCGGCGATATTACTCGAAAGGAACGGGGCGGACGTCATCAAATTCAACGACTGTCATCGCGGCCGCCTTCGCGGGCCGCCGCGGCGCTCCGTTGATTTGCCCCTGGCGCGAAACTCCCCTCCGCCCGGCTTACTGCAGCAGCGACAGGACGGTCTGTGGCGTCTGATTCGCGAGGGCCAGAATGCTCGTGCCCGCGCTGACGAGAATCTGATTCCGCGTCAGAGCCGCCGTTTCCGTGGCGAAGTCCAGATCGCGGATACTCGATTCGGAAGCCGTGAGGTTCTCCAATGTGATCCGAAGCTGATTGACATTCGTATCGAGCGTGTTCTTTTCGAACGACCCCAGCTTGCCTCGCAGAATCGATACCTGGGCGATCGCCTCCTTCAGAATGGCGGCCGCCCGCTGGAATTGACCATTGACGAGGGAGTACTGTTCGTCGCTCTTGACTTCCTGCAGGAATCCGATCGTGTCGTTTCCGAGTCGCGTCGCCGCGACGGAATCGACACCGATGTTCACCTGCTGATTCGTATCAACGCCCGGGCCCAGCTGGAATCGCGCCCCGCCGCCCGTGACGGAGAACGTCGTGGTGCCGACGTTGTTGAACTGTTCCTGGATCTTGAATTCCAGACCGAGCGTCGAGGTGTTGAGCGACAGCTCCAGGCCGTTGCCCAGACCGCTGGCGCCGTTGATCGTCGCCGCGATATCGCGTCCGGCGGCCCGCTTGACGGTATCCCCGTTGATATTCTCGGTGAACGAGATGAACGGCTGCGTCGTCGTCCCGAGTTCCTCGATCTGCACGAAGGCGTTCGAGCCGAAGGTCCGCGAGTTCAGAATAACGCCGCTTGCGGGGTTGGCGGAATTGACAAACGAGGCGCTGATCCCCGTGGCGTCCTTCTGGAGATTGATGGCCGCGCGGATCTGTGTCGCCGTCGAGCCCGACTGGAGCGAGATCGACACGACGCCGTCCGGGCCCGCAATTTCCAGCGTCACGTCCTCGGAGATCGAGCTGTTCAGGAATCGCAGTTCCGCGTGCTGCGCAGACTGCAGGACGTTGACCTCGACCGGAATGAACGGCGCCGTACCGAACTGAACGTTGGAGATTCGAAGATCCGTCAGTTCGCCGGGCGTCACTCCGCTCGTCACGTAGCCGAGCGATCCGTTCAGCAGCTTGCGTCCGCCGAATGTCGTCGTGTTGGCGATGCGCGTGATGGAGTCGATGGCCTTGTCGATCTGAAGCTGATTCGCCTCGATTTCGGCCTGGGAAACGGCGCCCTCGTTGGCGGCTTCGATGATGAGCGACTGGATGTCGTTCAGCAGCGCCGCCACCTCGTTCAGCGCGCCTTCGGTCGTCGCGATGACGTTGGATGCGCGCTGCGAGTTTGAAATTGCCTGACCGACGGCCTCGATCTCGGAGCGCAGGTTCTCTGAGATGATCAGACCGGCCGGATCGTCCGCTCCGCGATTGATGCGCAGGCCCGTTGACAGCCGCTCGAGTGAGAGCTGCAACGCCCGTTGGCTGGAAGCCAGGTTGCGGCCCGCCTGCAATGCCGCGACATTCGTATTGATGCGTGTCATGACGCCAACCTCCGTGAGGAACCCGCGACGGATCCATCCGCCGCGCCGAACGCGCTTCTTCCACCTCGCTGGTCCGGCCTACGCCCCATCTGAACCACCCGATCCCGTCGATCCCTTGCCGCCCGGCTTCGCGTTTGGCGGAATGTCCTCCGGCCGAACCCGGGACGCCTCACGATTCTCCCGCTTGATTGCGTCGTACACCTCTTTGCGATGCACGGGAACGTGAGACGGCGCCGTGATGCCGAGCCGAACTTTGTCGCCGCGTATATCGACGACCGTGATTTCGACGTCATCACCGATCATGATGGTTTCGTCGCGTTGTCGCGAAAGCACCAACATTGCTGAATCCTCCTCGGTCCCGCCGTTCAATCCACTCGCGGCGAAACCTCCGAGACAAACATCCTGTTTCTACGAGCACATACCATCCGTGGCATTGGTTGGCCCATCGCGTCGCGCGTCGCCGCGCGCCACGACGTCAGGCCGTCTTGGTTACCGCCGACTCCCGCTTCGTCGAAGGCAGACGCATCAGCGGATGTCGCGTCGAGTACCGCTTGTCGCTCAGCACGAGCTGCTTGCCGACGCGCGTCGCGATGTTGATCACCAGCGGTCCCTGCAGGTTGCCCGTCAGCATGTCGTCCACCTTGTTGACGACGACGAAGACCTGCGAGCCGTTCGTGTCGGCCAGACCGATCTGCGCGAGGTCGTCCGACTTGATCGCCACGCGATAGTCCGGCACGAACAGGCGAGGATCGCACACGACAAAGGCCAGCTCCGGACGATGCACGGCCTGCATCCAGTAGAAGGCGCTGTCTTCGCCCGTCTGGATCAGCGCGTATTCCTTGTCATCCGGGAAACCCAGCAGCCCCTTGGGGAAGTTGAGAAACCGCTGGTCGTCCACTTCGATTCCACCGAACCGCGACGTCTGAATCGTGATCATTTTCGAATCTCCAAGTCGCTCCAAGCGACTTCTGTCTTCGGCGCCTCGACACGCTGTCATCGGCGCCCGTCCCTGTTCATGCCGCTGCCCGGGGCGATTCCATTCACCCCAGGAAGTTAAACAACGACAAATTCAATGAAGTGGCCCCCGTCTGCAGGCTGGCCTGGAGCGCCGTCTGGGCCTGCTGGAATCGGGTGACCGCCTCAACAAAGTCCACGTCTCGCACTTCCGACAGAAGCGCCTGCGTCGCCGCAACGGCGTCCTCCGTCTGCAGCAGTCGGTCCTGCATATCCTTCGATCGCGCACCGACCTGCCCGAGGATGTTGATCACATCCTTCTGAATCCGCTGAATGTCGGAACCGGCTTCCGTGATCTCGCTCGAGTCGTCCGCGATCAGCGCGTCTCGAAGGCGATACAGCGCCGTAAAGATGCCGCTCTGTTTGAACGACCCGACGATCTCGCCGTCCAGTTCCGTCGTCGTCCCCGTTCCCAGAATGCCAAGCTCCTGGGCGACGGGATTACCGAGGTTGTCCACGCTGATCGGATTGGGCCCGCCGAGATCCGTCAGACGGAAACCACCGCCCGACGGACTGATGTCGGCGGCGAGCGTTGAACCGGCGACGCCGGCCGCGGCGTTGATCGCGTCGATGACATCCTGAATCGTCGCCGCGCCGGAAATATCAACGCCGAAACTGACGCCGTTGGAATCCGTGATCCGGAAGTCGTCGCCCGTTCCGGGATGCACGCCGCGACCGCCGTTCAGCGATGACAGCAGCGTCTCTCCGTTGAGCGTCTTGATGCCGAGCCGGGCCGCGTCGGTCCCGCCGTTCTCACCGATGATCAGTTCCGTCCCGGCGATGAGGTTCTCGATCTGAATCCCGTCGCCATGATCGTTGATCGCCGCGTAGATACCGACATCCGTGCCATTCAGCCGGTTCAGCACATCCTGAATCGTCGCCGCGCCCGTGAAATCGACCGTCGCGTTCAGGTCGCCATTTTTGATGGTCACGCCGTTTGGCAGGCTCAGCCCCGAAGGCTCGATGGCGCTGAGCGGTGTCGTCTGCGTGATGCGTCGGTTCACGTTGGAACCGATCAACGGGGCGCCGACACTCGACGAACTGCGAATCCCCAGATCCGCCGCCGTGGAGTTGCCGCCGATGTCCTGCACCTGAATCGAACTCAGGGGGCCGGCCTGCAGCCGCAGCGTTGTCGGATCCGCCGGATTGATGCCGAGCGTGATCGAACTGCCCGCCGTCGCCGCCGTGTCATTGAACAGGGCGATGGCGTCGCCAAGCGTGGCCGCCGCCGAGAGATCGACATCGAACGTGATTCCGGGGCCGCCCTCCGTCACGCGGATCGGTCCGGGCGTGACACCACGATCGCCGGCGCCATTCAGGTCGGCGAGCCGTACGTTCGGATCGAGTTCGACGACGAAGTTCGAGGTTCCGCCGACGACGTCCCGCCGCAGTTGCAGGAGCGAATCGACAGTCACGTTGAAAGGCAGCGTGAATTCGCGATTCACGAGCGTGCGCCGATCGCCGCGATCGCCGACGAAGGTCACGCGACCGAGCCTCGTGTTGAGCGGCGGCGAATCCGTCTGTCGGCCACCAAACAGATACTGGCTCTGGAATTCGCGATTCGCGACGTTGGTCAGCTGATCGATGATGCCGTCGATGATGACGGCCTGCGACGCGCGCTCGTCGGCGGACTGGAGGCTGCCCGACTGCTCGCTCGCGATGCGCGCCGCCTCGTTGAGCAGGTCCGTGATTTCCGTGATCGAGGCGTCCGCCGCGGCCAGCTGGCTGTCGGCGTGGCGCAGGTTCAGGAGAATCTGATCCTGTGAATCGAGCGACTTGAGCATGCGCGTGATGCGCTCGGCCGCAATCGGGTCGTCTGAGATCGACAGAATCTCCCGACCGGAGCTGATGCGCTGCTCGAGTTCGAAGATGTCCAGCGTGTTTCGCTGCAATTGCGAAATCAGCGTGAACGTCCGCAGACTCGTGGAGACGCGAGACAGATTGCCGGCCGAGCTGATGTTCATACCAATCTACCAGTTCCCTTTCACGACGCCTCAGCGAATCAGCGTCATCAGTGTCTGCAGCATTTCATTCACGACGTTCATGTAACGCGCGGCGCCTTCGTAGGCCCGCTGCGACGTGATCAGCGAAACAGCTTCCTCATCCAGGTTCACGCCCGACACGCTCTCGCGCTGGACTGTCAGTGAATCGAGAATGACGGATGCGGCGTCGTTCGCGCTGGACGCCGATGAAGAGGCGACGGCGAGGTCCGACATCGTCGTCGCGTAATGTTCGTTGAGCGACACGCCGCCGAGCGTGGCCACGGCCTGATCCTGAAGCGCCACGAGCGCCGTCGCGTTGCTGCCGTCGCCGACGAACGGCGTCGAGGAAGCGGCCACATAGTCCACGTTGTTCGCGACGAGATCGTTGACGCCGATCGTCAGGCTGTCCTCGCCCGTGAAGAACGTGTTGATCCCGAGCGACGCCAGGGCGCCCGATGAATCCTCGGCGAACGTGAAGCTGAAGCCCGACGCCGCCGAGATTTCCAGCCGGCCGTTTGAGAGAACCGTCGCCGTCACGTTCGGAACGTTCGTCGTGATATCCGCCGCCAGCGAATCCAGCGTCGTGTCCGTGCCGATTCCGTCGAGATTCACGTTGATCTGCGTGCGAACGACTTCACCGCTCGCATCGTCGCGGACGTCGATGAAGAACGTGCCCGTCTGCGGCGGAAACGCCAGACCCGCCAGGGGATCGTTCAGCGCCACCGTGCTGTCATCCACCGGCGTTTCGCCCGTGATCGTGCTGAATCCCTCGAGCCCCTGCCCGCCGGAGTGCACGCGATTGATCTCGTAGATCAGGCCGGCCGCGAGCTGATCGAGCCGATTGACCTGCTCGCTGTTGTGGACGTCGCGCGCCTTGATCAGGCCCGCGATCCGCCCGGCGCCGGTACTGACGGGGCCATTGTTGATCTTGAGCCGAACGACAATCTGCGCCAGTCCGTCGTCATCCACCTCGCTCACGGCCTTCAGTCCGAAGCTCTCACCGAACTGTATGATCGATTCATTCCCGATATAGACGTTCACGGCGCCATTGGGCTGCTCGCGCGTCTGAATCTCGAACGTGTCCGCCAGCTCCGAGAGCAGCAGGTCGCGCTGATCGCGAAGGGCTGACGCCTGTCCATTGGCGCCCGCCTCGGCGACAACGATGCGCTGGTTCAGATCGGCGATCTCCGTGGCGACCTGGTCCGACCGCTCGACGGCCGTCGTGATCTCGCTGTTGATCTGATTGCGGAACGCGATGAGCTGACCGCGTGTGTCGCGGATTCGCTGAATCAGGCTCTGGGCCGTGTTGACGACGATGCCGCGCGTCGCCGTGTTGTCGGGCGTGTTCTGAAGATCGTTCAGGGAACCGAAGAAATCCGAAATCAGCGCCCCCAGGTTTCGATCGCCGAGCGGATCCAGCACGCCCTCGATCTGATTCAGGGCGTCGCGCTCGACGGACGCGGCGGCCACGTCGGAGACGGCCGTTCGCAGCCGCGCCTGCAGCGCCTCATTGATATTGCGTCGGATCGAGTTGACGCGCACACCGTTGCCGAGCTGGCCGAAGCTGAACGTCTGGCCGGGAATGGCCGCGAGACGCGCGCTCGATCGCGTGTACCCGGGCGTCGCCACATTGGCGATATTCTGCCCGGCGACCTGCAGCGTCGCCTGATACGCTTCGAGCGCCGTGCGCCCCACACTTAATGCCGAACCCAAACCCATGGTTTATCCCACCGCATCCAGCACGGCCGCGCCGTTCGCCGCGTTTCGTGCGCCCTTCTGCGAATACGTTCCCGTTTCTTCGTCCGGTGTGGCGAACGCCGCGAACATCCGTCGGAAATGCGCCAGCATCTCGCGGCACACCAGTTCGACGGTCCGATTCGCCTCCGCCACTCTGAGCATCCGCATCCGCAGCGTTTCGCCGAGGCTGAGCAGGCGCTCGCGACCTTCGACATCCAGCGCCTGCGAGAGCGCCCGCAGCGTGACGCGTTCCGGCTGCGAAGGTCGAGCCATTCCCGCCGTCTCGCACAGGTCGCCGACCAGCCGTCGCCGCGCCGCGTCGAGATTCGAAGAGTGCGACGCCAGGTCCGCTTCCTCCTGGCAGACGCGCATGATGTCCGTCGGGTCACTCGTTCGCATGACGTCGAGCTTGCGCCGGATCACCAGGTACAACGCGTCCTGGAGCTCCACGAGCCGCTCCATCACGCCGCACAATTCCGCCATCAGTAATGTCGCGCGATCCCGATTCACTTTGACTCCACACTCCCCGGCGCCGTCGTCGCGTCGCCCTGCTCGCCGCCGGTCTTCGCCGCGCGGGCTTCCGCCTGTCGCTTGCCGCGCGTCATCGCCTCGTACATCCGATCCGCGATCGGATCGCCGGGCGCCCGGCCGAGTCGTTTCGCGTATTCCATGTGCAGCTGCGACTGAAAGATCTCCTCGCCGCGGCCGCCGTGCATGTACTCGCCCTTGATGTTCGACTGCTCCATCTGCCGCAGCAGCGTTCCGTAGAACACGTTGCCGACGAACTCTCCGACGATCTGTCGAAGCTCGGCGTCGTCCCCGCCCGCGGCCCCGCCCGCGTTGTCGGCGCTCTTCACGCGCGACGCGCCGCCGCGCAACATCGCGTCGATCGCGATTGTCGTCGCCTTGTCCGCCGAGCCGAGTTGTGTCGCTGTCGCGTTCACGTTCTGTCAGTCCCGAATCACGAGCTTGCCCCGGATCTGTCCGTTGGCGTACAGGTTTTCGATAATCGCGATGATGTCCTTCGCCGGCACATTCAGCAGATTCAGCCGGCGCACCAGTTCGCGGAGTTTTGTTCCGCTCGATTCCGTCGTGTCGATGCTGGCGGCGTGGTCGACATCAATTCGAGGATCGTCCGGCGTCGGAACCGGCTCGGGCGTCGCCGTCGTGATCGTCATGCCCGCGTGCACGATGACTGTCGGCGCAATCTCCACGCCGGCGCCGATCGTGATCGTTTCCGTCCTGCGATTGATCACGATCCTGCTTTCGTTCCGCGGCATGAGCATCTCCAGCCCCTCGATCCGGCCGATGAAGGCGACGGGATTGCTGAAGTACTCCGGCGGAATCTGAACCACGATGTTCTTCGGTCCCTGCGCCATCGCGATGCGACGGATCTGGCCGATCTCGGAAACGTCTTCGTTGATCGTCTGTTCGATGACGGAGGCGAGTGCGTGGCTGGCGTGGACATCCTCGACAACGAGCGTGATCTGACCCAGCTCGTTGATGTAGTTGTGAATGATGTCCTCTTCCATCACGGCGCCGTTGATGATCGTGCCGGTCGTCGGCGCCGTCTTTGGATCCGCCACACGCACGGCGCCCGACGCGAACGCGAAGATCGCGTCCAGCCCGGGGCCCTGCAGCGGCGTCATGACGAGCCGGCCGCCGAGCAGGCTCTTCGCCTCGCCGACGGCGCTGACTTTCACGTCCACGCGATCGCCTTCGCGAACGCCGTTCTCGGGCAGCGTCACATCGACCCACACGAGGGCGACGTTCTTGGACTTGCCCAGCTCATCGACGCCCACGGGAATATTGAACTTCGCGAGCATCGCGACCATCGCGCGAATCGACGGCGCGTACTTGCCGCCGTCACCGGTCCCGTTGAGACCCACGACGAGCCCGTAACCCGTCAGCGTGTTGACGCGACGCCCCTTCAGGTGCGTCACATCGGCGATCGTCGTCTGGCCGACGGCGACGCCGCCCATGGCCATCACGGCCACGACCGCCATCGTCGCCATCACGCTTCGTCGTATTGTTCGCCGCTCGCGATTCAAATCAGTCCTTCGTTCGAAACAGTCCTTCTCGATCCTTCCGCCTGTTGATGAAACGCGTCCCTAGAAAGGTCGCACCTTGTCAACAAGCTCCTTCAGCCAGCCGCGCTTTGTCGCGTCCATCACGGCGCCGGTCGGCGCCGAGCCGATCTTCAGTCCGAAGATCTTGTCACTCGTGACGGAGTTGTCCGGCGAGAGGTCGCCCTGGTTCACTTCGCCGCTGAGCACCAGCGACTGCGTGTCGTGGTCCGACGAAATCGAGTAATAGGCGACGACGATCAGATTGCCGTTCGGCTTGACGTCAATCACTTTGCCCTGCATGCGCGTCTCGAGCACGTCTTTCCGGTTCGTTCGCCCCTGGTTTTCGAGCTGGCTTGAGTGCGAGAACTTCGCCTCGGGGGTTCCGCCCGCGAAGCCCTGCTGCTCCCACTTCTTGTCATGAATGCGGAACCAGGCGTCGAGCTTGCTCTCGAGATCCCACTGGTTGTCCTGCTGCATTCGCGCATCGATCTGCGCGCGATAGCGATGCCGCACGATCACGCCGATCAGATCGTTGACCTTGATGACCTTCGGCTGCGGGGCCGGTGTCGAAATCAGCGACGCCTGCGCCAGGGCGGGATTCCGAACCGTCGGCGTCTGACCCGCGTTGATCGGCGTCATCTGACCCATCGGGGCGACGGGCTGCATCGTTCCCGCGCCGTTGCTGATCGCGCCTGCGTTCGTTCGAATTGCGCCGTTGGGCGCCGGCCGCGTCGTCAGGGATCGTGAGACCGTCTGTCGCGCCTGGTGCGCCTTGAACAGCGACGAACTCTGGGCGAGCGCCCAGCTGACGGGGGCGAATGCGAATACCAGAGCGATCGCGCCGATGCGTTTCATATCCATCACGTGTTACCGCCTTGCAATCTGTCGTTCGCCGCCATACGTGACGACGCCCGGTCCCGTGATCATTGCGTCGATGACATCCTGCTTGCGCCGGCTGCCGTTCCGTGCGACGGGAATCACGTCGCCCAGCGCGCCCGACGCCTGCGCCTTGCCCGATGTCGTGATCTGAACGCCATCGCCGCGCACGAGGATCTTCACCAGATCGCCGCGTTCGATGACGGGCTTCTCCCGCAACGATCGCAGCGACAGCATTTCGCCGGGCTGAATGAAGCGCGTCGCTTCGCACCCGGCGGCCAGTTCCATATCCGATACGCCGATATCTCCGTTTCGCGAGAATCGGCGTTCTTCGATCTTCAGGTCACGGCGATCGATCACGCTTCCGCGATTGATCGGTTTCCGCGCGACAAGCACCGGCTTGACCAGTTCGATTTCACCGATCACGCCGAGCGTCTCCGCCACGTCGCCGTCGATCATCAGTTCGACGTCCAGGGCGCAGAGACCGAGCCCGAGCGGGTCGCGCTCCCGGATTCGATACGAGCCCGCGCGAACCGGCGCCTCCAGGGCGTCTCGAATCCCCCGTCCCGTCTTGTTCAGCGTGACCTCGATGCGACCGTCTTCTCGCGGAACGCGGGCGTGGATGTAGTCACGCACCGCCGCCTCCAGCGAATTCTCCGTCGGCGCCGGTGGAACCAGGTCCGCGTGGCGCCGGAGTGGCTTGACGGGTTTGTGAACGATGGGCTTCGGCGCTTCGGCCGGATCGGGTTCGACGCGTTTTCGGCTGACGACGCATCGCGAGGAACCGTAGATGTGAATCGTGGCGAGATTGGCGCCGGCCAGCGTCAGTGCGCTGCGAACCTCGTCAACGCGAATCGCCCGGCTGTTTCCGAATCGCGGCGTGTCCGCGATGACGACACTCCGCAGGCGCGATTCGAAGTCAGCGTCGGCGTCGGCAACGTCGGCGATGTCGCCGAGCCGGATCGTCGCCGCGTCGATGTCGGCGGACGCCGCAATTCGAACGTCGCCCGCACGCGCCGCGCCGACCGGCCAGCAGCCGATCATGGCCGCGATCGCCGCCGCCGCTGTCGTTCGAAAACATCCATGTCTTCGTTTCGTAATCATGACGTCTCCGCCGTCTCGTTCCCGCCTGGAATTAGACTATCGTCTTTATCTCCTCAACTGGTTGACGACCTGCAGTGTTTCGTCCGCTGTCTGGATCGCCTGCGAGTTCAGCTCGAAGGCCCGCTGGGTTCGAATCAGCTCGATCAGCTCACGCGCCGGATCGACGTTCGAAAGCTCCAGGTTCCCCTGGAGGATGATGCCGGCCCCGTCCTGCCCGGGATTCGAATTGAGCGGCGGTCCGGACGCGTCTGTCTGCTGGTAGAGGTTGGCGCCGAGCTGCGACAATCCCGCGGGATTCACGAACCGCGCCAGCTCGATCTGCCCGGCGTCGCTCTGTTCCGTGGCGCCGGCGGCGCGATAGCTGACGAGTCCCGTCTGGGCGATCGACACATCCTGGGCGTCCTGCGGGATGTTGATCGTCGGCTCCAGCCGCGCCCCCGGGATGTTTCCGAGAATCAGATCGCCGTTGGCGTTACGCGTGAAGTTGCCCGCCCGCGTGAAGACCGTCTGTTCCTGGCCGTCGATGTACGCCTGCACCTGGAAGAAACCGTCGCCCTCGATCAGCAGGTCGAGATTGTTTTCCGTCTGGTTGACGCCGCCCTGCTTGAAGTCCGTCTGCGTGCTGGAGAGCTGTACGCCGATACCCACCTGCTTGCCGAGCGGCTTGAACTCGTCCAGTCCGTTGCGCTGCCCGGGCTTCTCCATCTGCACGTAGAGAATGTCCTCGAAATTGGGGCGCGATCGCTTGTAGGCGACGGTGTCGATGTTCGCGAGGTTGTTGGCAATGACTTCCAGCTTGAAGTCCATCGCCTTCATGCCCGTCGCAGCCGTGTACATCGATTGAATCGCCATCGTTTCCTTCGTCCCGTTTCGTTAACACGGGGCTCCGCCCCGGGAATTCAGTCCTTAGGCAATGCGCCCAACGTCGTTGACCACGCGCCCGAGCGATTCGTCCTGAAGACGAATCATCGACGCCCCCATTTCGTAAGCCCGCGTTGCCGCGATCATGTCGACCATCGACAGCGTCGGATCCACGCCCGACGCCTCGATCATGCCCTGCCGCACATCGGCCTTCGCCGGAATCCACTGCGCGTTTCCGGCGTTCACGAGGTTCTCGCCCGCCTTCTCCAGCGCCTGTGGATCCTCGAAATCAACGACAGCCAGCTGTCCGGCCGTCGTATCGCCCTGGTTCACGCGTCCGCGACTGTCGATTGCCACCGCGCTGACACGCCTCGGATCGAGAACAATCGGCTGACCGCCGTTGTCCAGCACGCGCCCGCCGCTCGCGATGTGCGTGAGGTTTCCTTCCGCGTCGATCGTCAGCCGACCGTCCCGCGTGTATCGAACGCCTTCGTCCGTGCCGATCGTCAGGAAACCCGGGCCCTGCAGCGCCACGTCGAGCTTGTTTGACGTGGGAATGAACCGGCCCTGCTCGTAACTCGTATAGACCTGCGTCGGGAACAATCCGCCCGTCGCGTTTTCGAAGCCGGGGTACTGCGTTTCCGGAAGCGCGCCACGCAGCAGCGATTCGTTCATCCGCTCGCTGAACGCAACGCGATCCGCCTTGAAGCCCGGCGTATCAACCTGCGCGAGGTTGTTGGCCAGAACCTGCTGACGAACCTGTTGGGACGAAAGACCGTCCGCGGATAACCAGATGCCGTATACCATGTCGTCTCTGCCGTCGCCTACGCGTTCGTGTCGGACGCCTTCGGGCGCCGCGTGGCGCCGTCGCGCCTCACTTCAATCAGATGCAGCGCCGTCGCCGCCAGCGTCGCCCGACGTACGCGCTCGCCGATCGACAACGCGTCCGGCAACGTTTGCCGATCGCCTGTCAAAGCTGCGCGATCCTGTCTGTCGGTTCCGTCGTTTGGCGTCACGTGCAACGTCTCCCTGCGCACAACACATACCGTGCGGCGTGCATGTCATGTTGCACATGGCGTGCCAGCGATCGATGCGCGCGTTGAGTTTTCGACGATCGTGTGATTAAGACGCGTTGAAATGAGGAGTTACGCGTCGCAGGAAAAAGTTGGATTGCATCGCGATGCGCGTCGGCGAAGGCCGCGCCGCCATTGCGCCGCGCAAGTTGCGCTCGCTAATCGGCAATCCTCGCGGCGGGTTTCGGCGTTGTAACGTCGATTTTCGCCGGCGTTTCATCCGGTTCAAAATCGCGCTTCGGCGGCGCCCCGTAGCGACTCACGGGCAATGCAAATATTGCCCGCCATGTCTCATCGTTCGGTCCCGTCGCCCCCACAAAGCAGGTCTCCCCCGGAACGAGGTCCTTCGCCCGGCCGTTGTTCGCCGGTGTAATCTGCTCAAAATCCTCAGGGAGCTCGCCGTAGTGAATCTCCAGCCCCGCCGCGGGCACGCCATCCGGCGTGAGTGTGCGGATCTCCCAGTACGCCTCGTCTTCGCTCGCGACGGCGAGCGCGTTGATGCGAACGGGCTTCATGTTCCACGTCCAGATCGGCGCGTACACGAAAAACGTCGGCTGGTCCTTTTCAATGTCGATGTCGATCTGGTTCGCGCCCAGGCAGCCCAGACCCGACGCGAGCGCAAACAGCCCAACGCAGCCCAGCGCGAGCCGCGCGGAAGCGCGCCGGCGACAGGAACGCCGTCTTCGTGAATGACAGGGGTTTGCGCGCAAGTGGAGACGCCGAACCAAAATGGGGGCCGAGTGGGCTATTCCGCCTCAGCCACTGTGGACGCGCCGGCGTCGTCGGTTCGTCCGACGATCCGCCAGGCGATCGGCAGCGTCATCGCCGCCAGCGTGGTCTTGATGAGCATGCCGGGCGCCGTTCTGACGAAGCCCTCCGCCGCGGCCATCCCGACGCCGACGAACTGGCTGCGCCACAGGAATCCCAGCGACAGAATCAACAAGTGCCCCAGCAGAAATGTCACGATCGCCGTTCCGAATCGACGATCCCAGCCACATTCCGCCATGCGACCGACCACAAAGGCCGCCACAAGAAAACCGATCAGGTAGCCGCCCGTGGGGCCGGCCAGGTACATGGGGCCCGCGGCGCCGTGGGCAAAGACCGGCAACCCCGCCAGGCCCTGCGCGAGATAGGCAAGGACTGCGGCGGATCCCCGCGTCGACCCCAGCGCCGCCGCGACGAGGACGACGACGAAGGTCTGCATCGTCAGCGGCAGTGGCCCGGGAATCTGGACGTGGGCCGACAGCGCCAACAGGACGCTCGCTCCCGCGACCAGCAGAATGTCGCGAATCGGCGTCTGGACGCCCGACAAGCCGATTGAAACTCGATCCATGATCGTTGCGGATGCTCTCACGTCGCATGACTCCTGTGCGTAGGCTGTTCGGAGGGCGGATTCTAAACAGGGCCGCCGCCGGGCGTCCAGTCTTGGCGACCTAGGGCAAAGATTGCGCGTGGCTGACGCCCTCCGACGCCACGGAGCGCCGTGCGGGCGACGTCCTGGCAAGGATCGCCTGAATAATCGGCCATTGCGGCTCGAAAACCACCAATTCGGCGCCACCACAGACGAAGTTCGGCGACGTCGTGAATCCGATTCGCTTTTGCAGACCGGTCTCAATCCGGCTGAAATCCGGATACCACTCCGGAAAAATCACCACGTATCGCGGAGATCGATGGGCCAGGTATTCCGCCAGCCGCCCCCCTTGCAGGAAATGTTCTGTGATCGCCGGCTCAATCAACCCGACCGTGTCCAGCACACGCCGATGCGACAGAAACCCGACGGCGCCGATGTCGTTCGCGGCGATCACATCATTCTCATTCGAATGCTCGCGCAGCCAGTGCGCCGTCTCCACCTGAACATCGTTGATGTTCTTCACGGAGAATACGGCCACGGCGCCCATCAGCGTCGACGCGCCCGCGGCCCACGCGACGGCTCGCCGCGCCTGCGATGCGAGTGATCGCCGCCGCCAGTCCCAGCGCGAACCCGCGACCAGCGATCGCGTCAGCGGCCAGGCGCCGAAAACGATCAGTACGAACAAAGGCGTCAGATGTGCAAAGTAGCGCTGCCCCTGGTACCACAACGTCCCCGCCGGTTCGACAAGTGATCGCGCCAGCGGATAGCCGAACAGCATCAGTGTGGCCAGTCGCCATCCGGCCCCCGACGCGCTCTCGACGCGCCAGAGGCGCTTCATGGCCGCCTCAAGACCAAACGCAAGCGGCGCGCAGACGGTAAACACGCCGACGCCCATCAGCAGCATGTTCACGATCGGCAGGACCACCAGCGCGAGCGGCAGATACTCCCACGCGCCATGCCGAACGATCGCCGGAACGCCCTCCAGCCATTGCGGGCGAAGCGCAAAATGAGCGACCGCCTTCGCGGCGAATGTCGTCGGTACAAAGTGGCCGTCGAGTCGATAGTGGTAGCCCACGTACAGCGCCGTCATCGCGATCCAGATCGCCAGCAGCATCGCGAGTTCACCAGGCGTCGCCCTCGCCTCGTCCTCGCTCCGATTGGCTCGCCGAACCAGCCATTCGACGCACAACAGCGGACAGCCGACGAGAAACTCCGGCCGAAACCAGATACACGTCGCGAGGATCGTCGCGCCCAGCAGCCGCATCCCGCGACCGCCCGCGCCATACGCGAAAATCCCCGCCAGGCAAAGAAAGCTGTAAACCGCCGCCTCCATCCCGCTGAAGGCCTGGATGACCGTCGGACACGCAACGGCCACGACAACGCCGGCCCAGCGCGCCACATCAATGTCTCGCGTCCATCGAGCGATGGCGGCAAAGACGAGCAGCGCCGTCCCGAGACTGGCCAGCGTCGTCACCAGAAAGCTCGCCAGCATCCAGTTCGGAACGATCGCGCGTGAAAGCGCCACGATCGCCGCAAATCCCGGCGCCGTGCAGCCGGAACTGGGCGTTCCGGCGTTGAACGCCATCTCCCCCGTGTCGAAGAGATTCCTGGCGAACTGCAGGTGAATAAAAGCGTCGTCGAGCGGAAAACCGTCGCGCCCCGCCACCATCCAGACGGCCAGCCAGTAGGCGAGCGAACCGACGGAGAAAACGGCGATGACTGCCGCGATCGCCCTGAAGACTCGCGGCCCCCTGTTCGCTTCCAACTGACTCAGCGCTGGACTCCGATTGACACAGACGTGTGTCTGATTCAGAAAGTGAAATCAGGGCGAACGCCGATATCCGAGATCGACGAAGGCCTAACCCTCCTGCTTGAGCAGCAGCCGAACGAGATCGTAGGACGCCTTGTCCGGCGTCGTGAATCCCTTGATTCCCATCTGCTTACAGATGTTCTCGTCGCTTCCGGCCTGATTCAGCAGGTAGTCCTTCATTGCGGACACTTCAGCCGGCTTTGCCGCCGGGCCCGCCACGACGAGCATTTCCGGGACGGGCAGCGTCTCGCCCAGGATTCTGAAATCATCCTTCGACGGCCCCGTCACGATGTTGCCGCCCGTGGCCGACAGGGCGTCCCAGGCGAGTTCGTCGATGACGCCGCCGCTGATCGGAATGACATCGCCCCGAAGAATCGGGACGGCGACCTTGTTCGGCGCCTCGCTTCCGGCATAGAGGCGACCTTCGTACGCAATCGGCGGCGGGAGCAGTTCCGTGGCCAGCTCCTTCGGCGGCAGGCCCGCCTTCGTGAGGGCCGCCCGAACACCCAGGTCCGTCAGCAGCGTGTTGCGCGAACCGTAGGCGAATCGCTTGCCCTTCAGATCAGCGATCTTCTCCACACTCGATCCCGAGCGCGCCACGATGAACGCCTTGTGCGACGATTTACCGGCGCTGTTGATCGCCGTCGCCAGGAGCGTCAGTTTCGACGGGTCCGCGACCTGGCAGTACTCCTTCGCCGAGAGAATGGCAAACGCCACGTTACCGAGATCCAGCTGCGCCCCGATCGCCTCACCGTCCGGCTGCGGCGTGAAGACGACGCGACTCTGGAACAGGTCCTCCAGCCGCGGCTGCAACGCGCGATACTCCAGCGGCGGTCCGAACAACGCCGCCTTCGTGGTTCCGATCTGAACGATGTTGTCAGACGACTGCGATCCCCCGCACCCCGCCGCGAACAGACAGACGAAACACAACGCATACCGCCGCAGACTGTAGAATGCCGCACACATGAATCAATCCTTTCAGCACGAGCCGATCCCACGTCTCTCGAGAGAGCGCCGCGAGTATAACCAAGGGGAATCGGCGCGTCATACGGGATCCCCGCGATCCGCCGAAGCGCCTCCGCCGAGACGCCCGGACGCCCTATCTCGCGCAATTCCCGCCGATTCAGCCCACCTTTGACACCCCGCGTATCATGAACCCCTGCCGCGCCATACGATGACTGTGTAGTGGTTCGGCCGCCAATGCAGCCCATTGGACGCCGGCCTCGCGGGAGCGCATTGCATGGGATTCGAAGCGGCCATCGTGCTGACTTCTCTGTCGCTGGTCCTCGCTCTCATGATCTTCACGCGGATCGCGCCCGCCACGATCATGATGGGTGGACTCACGCTCATCATGGTCACCCCCGTCCCCTCGGACGACGGCTGGCGGATCGGCGTTCTCAGCGCCGAGAAGGCGCTCGCCGGATTCTCCAACACGGGCTTGTTCACCGTCGGTATCCTCTTCGTTGTCGTCTGCGGACTCAGGACGACGGGCGCCGTGGACTGGATCGCCAGCGCCATCCTGGGCAAACCCACCACGCTTCGCCGCGGTCTGCTCCGACTGATCACGCCCGTCGCCGCCCTCAGCGCCTTTCTGAACAACACGCCCGTCGTCGCGATGCTGATTCCGGCTGTTACCGACTGGTCGCGACGGGCCCGACTGCCCGCCTCCAAGTTCATGATTCCCCTCAGCTACGCCGCCATTCTCGGCGGTGTCTGCTCCCTCATCGGCACCAGCACCAACCTCGTCGTCAGCGGTCTCGTCTCCGCCCAGACGAACCTGCCGCCGATCCAGATCTTCGACATCACGTGGATCGGCCTTCCGTGCGCCGCCGTCGGCGGGCTGTTCCTCCTGTTCGTTGGCCCGCCGCTGCTGCCCAGCCGTGGCTCCTTCGAGCAGACACTCTCCGACCCGCGCGAGTACACGGCCGAGATGATCGTCCCGCCGCAGAGCCCGGTCGTCGGACGGACCGTCGAGGAGGCGGGCCTGCGCAATCTGCCGGGCTGCTACCTGGTCGAGATTGAGCGCGACAACGACGTGCTTCCCGCTGTCGGACCGGAGCAGACGCTCCGCGCCGACGATCGCCTCATCTTCGCCGGCGTTGTGGACTCGATCCGGGAACTGCAGAGCCTTCGCGGTCTTGCGCCCGCGACCAACCAGGTCTTCAAACTGGACTCACCTCGCCATCGACGACGCCTGTTTGAAGCCGTCGTGTCGGAGAGCTGCCCACTGGTCGGCAGGACCATCAAGGAAGGCCGTTTCCGTACCCGATACGAGGCCGCCGTTCTGGCCGTCGCCCGAAACGGTGAACGCGTCCGCGGCCGCGTCGGCGACATCCGGCTCCGCCCCGGCGACACACTCCTGCTGGAAGCGGGCGACGCATTCGAACGCCATCAGCGTGACAGTCGCGACTTTCTGCTGATCCGCACGCTCGAGGACTCCACGCCCCGCCGACACGATCGCGCGCCGGTCGCCCTGCTGATCCTGATTGCGATGGTGGTCGTTTCCGCCACGGGCTGGCTGAGCATGCTGCACGCGGCGCTCCTGGCCGCGGGCGCGCTGCTGCTTACAAGGTGCTGCACGACCGGCGACGCCCAGCGAAGCGTCGACTGGTCGGTCCTGATCGTCATCGGCGCGGGCCTCGGCCTTGGCGCCGCCATGGATCAATCCGGCGCCGCGAAGTGGATCGCCGAGGGCATCCTCGCCGTCGCCGGGCAACATCCATGGCTCGCGCTGGCCGCCATCTACCTCGCCACGAGCATGCTCACGGAGGTCATCACCAACAACGCCGCCGTCGCCCTCGTCTTCCCGATCGCCCTGGCGACGGCCGGCCAGCTTCACGTGAATTTCGAGCCGTTCATCTACGCGCTGATGATCGCCGGCAGCGCCAGCTTCGCGACGCCCATCGGCTACCAGACGAATCTCATGGTCTACGGCCCCGGCGGCTACACCTTCGCCGACTTCCTGAGAGTGGGCCTGCCCATGAACATCCTGATCGCCATCACAACGATCGCGCTGGCGCCGTTGATTTGGCCGTTCTAGCAATGACGCGATAAGTACTGATATGACCGAGTTATGATGCGTCGCACTGTGTGGCCCGAGTCTTCGACATCAGGATATCGACGATCGACATCGCGCCCGCCCGAATACACGCGAATCGACGTGACAATACAAATTCGCCGAACACTCAATCCCCGCGAAATAGATCACACGCAACTTCGATGCTCTGATGTCGAGTGGATTAATTCGTAGCATCCGCACTGCCGTGGCAAAACCGGGGAACTCCAGCTCGCTAATGCCATTCCGTAAGATGCCGGCGGCAGCCCGTCCGCCCCGATCCTGGCCATTTGAATTCACAATTAAATTGTCGACTTCGCTATTCGCGATTGGTAAGCTCGGCCCCACTTGGGACCAGAGGTAATCCGTTTAGTCAGTTCACTGAGTTTACAAGGGGAGAGATATGAAGCACTCGAGTTTCCGACCCAATTTCCCGACGCAATACAACCAACCCTCAACGCAGGCGAACGGCCGACTTGTGTCGTTTGCTGTTGGAATCACGCTAGCCATTGTGATACCGCATTCTGGCAACACGCTTGCGAATGACTGCAATCACAATGGAATCCCAGACGCGATGGATATTGACCCGAACGACCCTGACGGTAATGGAATAACGAGTCCAGACTGCAACAGCAACGGAGTGCCTGACGAATGCGAGTTCACACTCCCAGTTTCCCAACTGAAGCTCGCCGCCCCAGACACTGAAGCGGGCGACTACTTTGGCTGGTCAGTCTGCATCGACACTAACACCGCCATTGTCGGCGGAACGCTTGAAAATCAAGGGATCGTTGACACGGGCGCTGCTCATGTTTTTGTAAAATCCGAAAGGGGTTGGGAGCATCAGGCCAAACTCTCCGCCGACGACGCCAGTGAGGCTGATGCGTTTGGTTGGTCGGTCTCGATAAGCGGCAACACTGCGATCATCGGGGCTGCCCTTGCCGATGATGGCGGCAACGACGCTGGTTCGGCATACGTCTTCGTGAGGTCCGGATCCATCTGGACGCAACAGGCCAAACTCGCAGCCAACGATGGCTCTGCGGAGGATCGATTCGGGACGTCAGTCAGTATCAATGGCGATACTGCGGTAGTAGGTTCCCGATTCGGCAGCAGTGCGTCTGGGCCCAATACCGGATGCGCATACATCTTTCATCGATCGGGTGGAATCTGGACTCAACAGGCAAAATTGACGGCCGATGACGCCGCGGATTCAGACGAATTTGGTATTTCCGCATCAATCAGCGGCGACACTGTCGCCATCGGGTCACGGTACGGGGACAGCGATTCGGCAGCCGACGCCGGAGCCGTATATGTCTTCGAGCGATCAGGGACCGCATGGGCGCTTCAGGCGAAGCTGACCGCCGAAGACGCTGCCGGATCAGATGAGTTCGGATTCTCCGTCGCCGTCAGCGACGACAAGACTATCGTCGGAGCGCCATTCGACGACGATTCCGGTCTTGATTCAGGATCAGCGTACATATTTCTTCGAAACGGCGGCGCGTGGACTCAACAGGCGAAACTAGCCACCAATGACGCGGAGCCGAATGACCAGTTTGGGTATTCTGTCTCGGTCGACGGCGATATTGCAATTATCGGGGCATATTTAGATGATGATGATGGCGACGCATCCGGAGCCGCCTACATTTTTACCCACGACGATACGGCATGGCCTCAAGCCGCCAAGCTGGTCGCCAATGACGCGGCGCCTGGCGATTACTTTGGCACGTGCGTTTCTGTCAGCGGTGACAGCGCCATTGTTGGCGCTTTGTTCGATGACGATGGCGGTATCGACTCCGGCTCCGCGTACCTGTTCAGCCCCGCCGGTGACTGCAACGTAAATGCAATTCCTGACACATGTGAGCCGGATCATGACAATGACGGTATCATCAACGACTGCGATAACTGCCCGACGCTACGAAACCCAAGTCAGACGGACCTGGACGCGGATGGTGTAGGAGATCTATGTGACAACTGCCCTGAAGTCGCCAACTTGGATCAACTGGATTCCAATAACGATTCCATTGGCGATGTATGCCCATGTCCCATGCGGGGCGACATGAACGATGACGGGATTGTTGATAGCAACGATATTCAACTATTCGTTGAGAAACTCCTAAGCTAGGCCCGCGAACATAGTGAACCCCGCGAGGGCCGACGAATGCCAACCCAGCGCCCCGAGCTCTCGACATCGAGCCTACGCTGATCGGATGCAACCGGTTCCAATCCTACAAACGAATTGACACGCAGCTCCGGAATCGCTGATCGCTACATCGCCGCTTCATATATCGACAGCAGCTGGGGCGCGCCCACTTCGCGCGGATTGAACTGCGCCGTCCACTGCGTCGCCGCCAGGTCCGCGAGCTTCGGCAGCGCCGACGCGTCAACCTTCAGATCACGCAGCCGTCGAGGCATGCCAACGGCGTCGAGCATGGCCTCCACACGATGCGCCAGATCGGCCGCGTCCTCGCACAGGTCGGCGTAGGGATTGGCGCAATCGGCCGCGTTGAAGCGGATTACGTGCGGTAGCATCAGCCCCACGGCCACGCCATGTGTCACGCCGTATGTCGCCGTCAGCGGGTTTGCGCAGGCGTGCGCCGCGCCCAGCATCGAATTCTCGATTGCAGCCCCCGCCAGATGCGCCCCCATCAGCATGTCCGCCCGCGCCGCGTCATCGTTCGGATTTTCGATGCTCCGGACAAAGCTCGCCGACAGCCTCGCCCACGCCTCGCGCGACAGGGCTCGCGACGCGTCGTTGCGCTTGTTGCACGCGCTGGTTTCGATCGCGTGGGTAACGGCGTCGATTCCCGTCGCGGCCATGACGGACTTCGGCGCCGTGCGTGTCAGATCCGGGTCGAGAATCGCACACACGCACAGAGCCTTCTTATCGCCGCAGGCCATCTTCTGATGCGTCGCCGGATCCGTGATCAGCGCAAAGGACTGCGCCTCGCTCCCCGTCCCCGCCGTTGTCGGAACAGCGATCATCGGCAGCATCGGTCTGGCCGCCTTGCCGACGCCCCAGTAGTCCCGCATCTCGCCGCCATTCGTCAGGATGAAATTGACGCCCTTGGCGCAGTCCATCGCGCTGCCGCCGCCGAGACCGACGATGAAGTCCGCGCCGGCGCCCCGCGCCACGCGGACACCCGCGGCGACATGTTCCGTCGTGGGGTTCTCTTCGACCTCCGCGAAGATCGTGACATCCGCCCCGGCCGCGCGAATCGCCGCTTCGGCCCGCGCCACGTGGCCCGCCGCCACGATCCCTCGATCCGTCACGATCAGCACGCGCGTCGCCCCCGCGCCCACGCTTTCATCGCCAAGATGGTCCAGCGTTCCGGCGCCGAAGCGCGCGCACACGTGCGAATGGCGAAGACAATCGGGCAATACAGTTGGCATATGCGACATCGAACGGATTCCCGGCGCGCCGTTTTCAAAACGTTGGACCCCGGATGATAGTCATCCCGCTGCGCGCCGTAAAAATGGAAAACGCGGATCCGAGCGGATCCGCGTTCTCATTCCCCCTGCAGGTGTGAGCCAGACGATGAGCGAAATCGTCGGGCAAGTGCTTTGCCTCAGCCCGGATCACGGCGTCCTGATCCCCCCGAATCCAGCGAGCGTTATCTCCCCCGAGAACACCCGCCGTTAGGCGCCGCAACCCATGCCGGACGCGAAAGACTCGCGCCACGAGGGTCGAAGTGATCAAATGTCTGAATGACCATGGAGCAACCCCGGCGCCACGCGACCGGCGGCGCCACAACTCAATCATAAATGAAGCTGCAAAAACAACTTACGACCCGACCACCGCCGATAACCCGCCTCAGCGCGCGTCCGTCTGTAACGCCTGTCGCCCCGGGTCATCAAACGGCGGTCCCTACCACCACACGTCGTCGACGGTCGACACGTTTCGCATCCACGAACCGTCCGAATCGCGTTTCTCACTCCGACAATCGAATGACCGAACTGACCGCGCGGCGCCCATGATTCGCGCGAAGCGCCTTGGAATCGCCTCGCGACTCGCCGACTGCATGAATCATCTCGACACATCCACGCCGGATTTGGCTTCTGGCCCCCTGTCGCCATTCCTGTAGACTGGGCCGTTCTCGCGCATCGTCGCGTACCGATAACGCCCGAATCCCCTCGACGCAGGAGTCTGAACCGGCCATGGCCGCCGAATACACGCCAAGCAACATCGAACCCAGGTGGCAGGCCTACTGGGAAGAGAACCAGACGTTCCGCACGCCGAATCCGGGCGAGCCCGGCTTCGACGCCACGCGCCCCAAATTCTACGCCCTGGACATGTTCCCCTATCCCAGCGGCGCCGGTCTCCACGTCGGCCATCCCGAGGGGTACACGGCGACGGACATCATCTCCCGCTACAAGCGGATGAAGGGCTGCAATGTCCTCCATCCGATGGGCTGGGACGCCTTCGGTCTGCCCGCGGAGCAGTACGCCATCCAGACGGGCGTCCATCCCGCCGTGACGACGCGGACCGCCATCGACAACTTCCGCCGACAGCTCAAGGCCTTCGGCTTCTGCTACGACTGGTCACGCGAATTCGGAACGATCGATCCCGACTATTACAAGTGGACGCAGTGGATCTTCGTCCAGATCTACAACAGCTGGTTCGACACGAAAACGCACATGGCGCGTCCGATCCATGAGCTCATCGCAGAGCTCGAATCGGGGCGGCGCGAGCCCGTCGTCAATCCGAACGCCGCCGAGTACGCCAACGACGAGAACATCACGCAGGGGCTCAACTGGAAGTCGCTGGACGCGAAGACGCGGCGCAAAGTGATCGACTCCTATCGACTCGCCTACCTCGCGGAACAGACGGTCAACTGGTGCCCGAAGCTCGGCACGGCCCTGGCCAACGAGGAAGTCATCGACGGAAAGAGCGAGCGCGGCGGCTATCCCGTCTTTCGCAAGCCGCTCCGCCAGTGGATGTTCCGCATCACGGCCTACGCCGAACGCCTGCTCTCGGGTCTCGCCAGTGTCGAATGGCCCGAGATGACGCGCACGCTTCAGACCAACTGGATCGGCCGCAGCGAGGGCGCCGAGATCGACTTTCCCCTGCTCGATGCGAGTGGCGGGAAGTCGGGCGACTTCCTCCGCGTCTTCACGACGCGCCCCGATACCGTGTTTGGCGCCACGTACATGGTTGTCGCGCCGGAACACGACCTCGTCGAGAGCGCGCTGGCGAACCCGACGCCGGAGACAAACAGCGCCAGGCTTCGCGATTACGTTGATTGGGCGCGCAATCGCTCCGACGTCGATCGCCAGGAGTCCAAGGAGAAGACCGGCGTCTTTACGGGCGCCTACGCCTTCAACCCGCTCACGGAAAAGCCGATCCCCGTCTGGACGGCCGACTACGTGCTCATGGGATACGGCACAGGCGCCATCATGGCCGTCCCGGCGCAGGATCAGCGCGACTGGGATTTCGCAAAGACGTTCGACCTGCCGATCGTGCGGACGGTCCAGCCGACGGAGGGCTTCGACGGCGAAGCGTTCGTTGGCGAAGGCCCCGCCATCAACTCGGGCTTCCTCGATGGGCTGAACATCGCCGACGCCAAGCGCTGCATCATCGACTGGCTCGAAGAGAACAACGTGGGACGCAGCCGTATCAACTTCAAGCTGCGCGACTGGCTCTTCAGCCGACAGCGTTACTGGGGCGAGCCCTTCCCGATCGTCTTCGACGAGGAAGGCAATCACCACGCCGTCAGCGAAGACGCCCTACCCGTCGAGCTGCCGCCGCTGGCGGACTACCAGCCTGTCGAGAGCGATGAGCCCACGCCGCTGCTCGGCAAGGCGACGGACTGGCTGAACACGACAGCGGGCGAGGCGAACATCCCGGGCCTTCCGGCGGACGCGAAGGTGCGCCGCGAAACCAATACGATGCCCGGCTGGGCCGGCTCGTGCTGGTATTACCTGCGCTACTGCGATCCGAAGAATGGCGACAAGCTGATCGGCGACGCGGCCGACACCTACTGGATGGGGGACAACGGTGTCGACCTCTACATCGGCGGCGCCGAACACGCCGTGCTCCACCTGCTCTACGCCCGCTTCTGGCACATGATCCTCCACGATCTCGGCCACGTGCGCACAAAGGAGCCCTTCGGCAAGCTCTTCCACCAGGGCCTGATCACGAGCTTCGCCTTCAAGGACTCAGAGAACAGAACCGTCCCCGTGGATGAAGTCGAAGAGCGCAACGAGAAGCACTATCTCAAGGAAACTGGCGAACAGGTCGAGCAGATCGTCGCCAAGATGAGCAAGACACTGAAGAACGTCGTCAACCCCGACGACATCATTCGCGAGTTTGGCGCCGACACGTTCCGCCTCTACGAGATGTACATGGGACCGCTCGAGGCGTCGAAGCCCTGGAACACGAAGGACACTGTCGGTCTGTTCCGCTTCCTCCGCGATATCTGGCGACTGTGCATCGATATCGACACGAACGAGCCGCGTGTGGCTGAAGCCGCCGACGCCGAGGTCGAGAAGCACCTGCACAAGACGATCGCCAAAGTCGGGAACGACATCGAACGACTCGCCTTCAACACGGCGATCGCCGCGATGTTCGAGTTCAAGAACACGGCCCAGGCGGCGCAGAAGCGCCAATCGAACGGGAACGCGCTGACACGCGACCAGATCGATCGCCTGACGCGCATCCTCGCGCCCTTCGCGCCACACATGGCCGAGGAACTCTGGCACAAGCTGGACGCCGGCCACGGCAGCGTTGCGCTGGCCGACTGGCCGACCTACGACGAGGCGATGCTCATCGAGGCGGAGATCGAAATCCCCGTGCAGATCAACGGCAAGCTGATCGATCGCATCAAAGTCCCGAAGGACGCCGACGAAGGCGTCATCAAGAGCGCCGCGATGGAGCGCGACAAGGTCACGGCCCGCATCGGCGACGGAAACATCGTCAAGACGATCTACGTCCCCGGCCGCATGCTGAATCTGATCGTGAAGTAACCAGGCGATCAGCGCGACGACTGTGAGGACGCGGAAGGCGCACATCGTCAGACCCGTCGGAGGACGGCGCGCCGGAAGCTGGATCGCGGTTCGCCCCAGGCGCGCGTAACGTCGCGTCGCGACACGCAACAGGTTTGCGACTTGCTGCTGTACGGCACGCCAACGGCGTATGAGACGTCGGCGGAAGGCACGCCAACGGCGTGTAACAAGTCAGCCCAGGGTCAGCGAAGTCCGCAACGCGGACGAGCGCAACCCTGGGTTTCGGCCCCCCGGCGCATTGAGCCCTGAAGGGGCGTCACAACGGCAGGCCACGGAGCCAACCATGCCCGTCGAACTCGAAGCCAAGATTCCCGTCACACATCACGACGCTGTCCGCGCCGCATTGAAACAGGCGAACGCCGACTACATCGGCCGCGTCCTCGAAACCAACCACCTCCTCGATCGCGCCGACTGCTCGCTGCGCGACGCCGGCTGCGGTCTGCGTGTCCGCAAGGTTCAGGCGCTCGATGGACACGCCGGCGGCGCCACGATGACCTTCAAGGGACCGAAGCAGGCGGGCGCCTTCAAGAAGCGTGAAGAACACGAAACGACGCTCGACGATCCGGACGCGGCCCTCGCCATCCTTCGCGGGCTAGGCCACACGCGAGAACTCATCTTCGAGAAGCGCCGAGAAACCTGGCGGCTGGGCGACTGCGTCATCGAACTCGACGAAGTCCCGCTGCTGGGACACTTCGTGGAGGTCGAGGGACCTTCAACAGAGGCAATTCAGACAGTGCTGGAAGCGCTTCAGCTCGACGCGGGCGAAAGTGTCAGCGAGTCCTACGTCGGCATGCTCGCCGCGCGGGCGCCGGGTGAGACGAACCCGCAGTTCCGCTTCTAATCCGGCGAATCGTCTGCGTTCGAATCTCTGGACACTGCCGGGCTGGCGTGCGTGATCGAAGTCAGATTCGGCAACGGCGGCAGGTTGTTCTTCTTCCGGACCGCCTGTTGATCCTGGAGTGACTTCTGGAACGACGTCGTCGGGATCGCCACAACAGTACCGTCGGCGCGACCGACATAGGTCGACATCTGAAACGGACTGACCGCCTGCCCCGGTATCGGCATGGGGGAGAAGATCACGAGCCAGACATCGGGCGACAGGCGGGCCGGATCGACACCCGGACACGTGAAGATGAAATCCCCCGCGCGATGGGCGAACGCCCCCTGCGGAAGGGAGGCGACAAACGCCTGGATCTTCTTCGCCTTCACCTCGTCAGCGAACCCCATCAGATCCGATAGTTTGAGTTGATTCCATCGGATTTGATCAGGCGTTGTCAGCGTTTCGCTTGAGACAAACTCCGGCTCAGCGACCTGGCCGTCCTGAACGAGTTCCAGCGGGTGCTTCGGGAGCGCGCCATTCATCAGCGCGTGGTTAAGACTGGCGACGACCAGTGTTTGTGTCTCCGATTGGGCGTAAGTCGCGACACCAAATGGCGCCGGTCCCGCCGGGGCGATCATCGCGGGGCCTATGCCCGACATCACTGTATAAACGAGATACGCATAGAGACCGCCTACTGTCATGAGCGACAACAAGGGCCCGGACAGCACGGCAAGCGTCGCCTTCCCACCACTTGTGCGATGGGTCTGCCTGACCATCATGATCGCGCTGACGAGCCACCAGATCCAGCCACAGTACCAGCCAAGGCAGGGTACCATCGACGACACACAGGCGCCGGAGCTGTAGCACAACGCCCGATAGGTTCGATGAATCGGCGCGACCTCACTGTTCGTCAATCGCAACACCAGCTGCGTCGCGAGCCCCCACAGGAGGATCACAACGAGGCTGATCAGTACCGCGATCACCACCGCGATGAGAGATCCGATCGTGATAGCGAAAACAGCCGGCGCGACACTGGTGGCGCCTGAAGCCGGCGTTGCGGACCGAATTGCAATCGTAAAGAAAATGGCCTGCACGACGACGAACGGGACGATAACGCCCAGGGATGTCAGGAAGAGCGACCAGGCCGCAAAGTTCCAGTACTCGCGCCCCTCATCCGCCGGAATCGCCCGCCGCATGACAGTCGTCGGCTGGACGAGCGCCATGCGGATCGTCCGGAAGAACGAGCGCCACCAGCCGTTCTCGCGTCGTTTCAACCAGGGAATCTCACCAACTTCCGTCTGAGTTTCGTCAATCCCCTCAGCCGGCCGCAACACCATCGATTCCATGTCGACCGCGTTGTTGCACTTCACGCATGTAAAAGCGCTGGGGATGAGATGTCCCTTCGCGTCCATGCCGTAATAAGGCTGATCGCAGTGCGGGCAGCAATAGGCGACGACGCCGGGTACAAATTCGAATTCTCGAATCTCAAAGGAATCACCGCACTCGGGACACTGCCTCGAGCGAAGATTCCAGAGTCGATACCCGCATCGTTTGCACTGCACGTTGATGGCCCTTTGCGAATGGACGCGACCACGCGTCGCCGTACGTTACAACGCGAGGATCATTCGAACTTCCTTCCGATGATCTTACTCGATCGCGACATCGAAAGCGAAAAGTGAATCATGAAACGAAATCAGCCGGGCCCGGCGAACTACTGTTCGCCAGACGCCGGCTGTCATATCGACGACGATCGGCGAATCGCCAATCGCGGCGCAATGCAATGTGAGGCTTGCCTTAGCGCTTCTTCGAAACCTTCTTCTTCGTGGTCTTCTTCTTTGTCGTCTTCTTCGCGCCGGCCGTGCCGAGGATGGCGTCCTTGCACGCCTTGGCCACGCGGAACTTCACGACCTTCTTCGCGGCGATCTTGATCGTTTCGCCCGTCGCCGGGTTGCGACCCATGCGGGCCTTGCGATGCTGCAACACGAGCTTGCCGAGACCCGGAAGCGTGAAACCGTTCTTCGCTTCCTTGTACGCCGTCGCGCACAGCGAATCCATGAAGTCGACAACCTGCGCACGCGTCATGTCGTTCTTCTCGGCCAGGTGCCGAATCAACGCGGTCTTACTCATTGCTTTTGCTGCCATGGCGCCTCCTAGATGCAAACATGTTCGATGACGGTACTCGTCTTGACCGTCTTTACCAGTACAATTCGAGCCAACAATAGCGTGCCGAAACGGCTTCCGCAACATTCATCCTTCGAGAAAACCGCCTGAAATCAGGCCGAAATGGACGCTGAATCATGAACGCACTGACGCGTCTCGACATCCCCGATCGACCTGTCCGGCGCGGAAAAGTCCGCGACATCATCGACCTCGGCGACAGGCTTCTGCTCGTCGCGACCGATCGCATCAGCGCCTTCGACTGCGTCATGCCGACCCCGATTCCGTCGAAGGGCCGGGTCCTCACACAGCTCTCGGCGTTCTGGTTTCACAAGCTCGCCGACGTCGTCCCTAACCACCTGCTCGAACTCGTGACGGATCGCGTCCCGGCCGGTCTGGAGGCCTACGCCGAGACACTGGCCGGCCGGTCGATGATCTGCCGAAAAGCCGACGTCGTGCCCATCGAATGCGTTGTCCGGGGCTATCTCGCGGGCAGCGGCTGGAAGGAATATTGCGATTCCGGCAGCGTCTGCGGCGTTCCGCTGCCCGCCGGTCTGCGCCAGTGTGACGCCCTGCCGTCGCCCATTTTCACACCCGCCACCAAGGCCGAATCCGGCCACGATGAGAATATTCCCTTCGAAAAAGCGTGTGAAATCGCGGGACATGACACGATGGCGACACTTCGTGACGCGGCGATCGCCCTCTATCTGCGAGCCGCGGAATTCGCCCGGAATCGGGGCGTGATCCTCGCCGACACGAAGTTCGAATTCGGACACACGCCCGACGGACTCATCCTGATCGACGAAGCCCTGACGCCGGATTCGAGCCGCTATTGGCCCGCCGACAGATACGAACCCGGCCGCGACCAGGAGAGTTTCGACAAGCAATTCGTCCGCAACTACCTCCAGGGCCTCTGCGACGCCGGACAGTGGGACAAGACCGATCCGGCCCCGGCGCTTCCGGAAGACGTCGTCCGGGCCACGAAGGATCGCTACGTCGAGGCCTATCGCCTGCTGACGGGGCGGGACCTGTAAACCCGATCTCCTGACGCGTCCGCGACGCCGCCCGGCGAAGTTCACCCGGGTCGGGCGAACCTCCGTCGCTGGCGGACCGTACTGGGCGACATATGAAACCTGACCACGGCGCGAGTTTCACGTTTCGACTGATCGGCGCATTCGCCATCATCTACGTCGTCTGGGGCTCGACTTACCTCGCGATTCGATACGCCCTTGAGACCCTGCCGCCCTTCCTCATGGCGGGCGCCCGCTACCTCACGGCCGGTCTCGTCCTGTTTGGCGTCATGCGCTGGCGCACAGATGAACGCCTCGAATGGCGACATATCCGCAGCGTGTTCATCATCGGCACGCTCATGCTCCTCGGCGGCAACGGTCTCGTCTGCTGGGCCGAGCAATGGGTGCCCTCGGGCGTCGCCGCCCTGCTCATCGCCACGGTCCCGCTCTGGATGGTCACGCTCGACTGGCTGCTCTGCAAAGGACCGCGGCCGGGCGGCATGACGATCCTCGGCCTGGCGCTCGGCCTCTGCGGCATCTATATCCTCGTCGGCGCGGAGCGCTTTCAGAGTGAACGCATTGATGGCTGGGGCGCCATTGCGCTGCTCAGCGCCTGCGTCTTCTGGACATTCGGATCGCTCTATTCCCGACGGGCCCCATTGCCGAAATCAACCATCCTGGCGACATCGCTCGAGATGATCTTTGGCGGTCTGTCGGCCACGATCGTCGGTTCGCTTCGCGCCGAATGGTCGATGATTCATCTGGACGCCGTCACGCTCAAGTCCGCGCTGTCGCTCGCCTACCTCGTCATCTTCGGCTCCATCATCGCCCTGCCGGCTTACAAGTGGCTCCTGACTGTCTGCCCGCCCGGCCGCGCCGCAACCTACGCCTACGTCAATCCGGTCATCGCCGTCGCGCTCGGCGCCCTCTTCGCCGGAGAAACGCTCTCGCACCGCGTACAGCTTGCCTGCGGCGTGATCGTGGTCTCCGTCGTCATCATCACGCGCGCGTCCATGCGCTCGAAGCCGACGCCAAACGACACCTCGGTTCCCCAGTCAACGACAGACGCGACAAGTGACGTCGCCCCCTCGAAGTCGTAGCCGATCGCGATCGGCGTCCATTTCCGTCGACGGACGCGCTGACAGCGACGCTGTGACGCCGATACACTCTGCCGCAAGGGAAACGGATCCGCGCAATGGAGCAGACGCCCAACAATACGAAAACGCTGAAGCGCCTGCTTGGCATGCCCTCCATGATCGCCGTCGGCGCGGGTGTCGCGATCGGATCGGGAATCCTTCGCGTTCCGGGCGTGATTGCCGAGAATCTCCATACGCCGACGTTGATCCTGCTGGCCTGGCTTGCGGCGGGCACGATCACAATGCTGCAGAGCCTCGCGAGCGCCGAGCTGGCGACGCGCTATCCCCAGGCGGGTGGGGAGTATCAGTATCTCAAGTACGCCTATGGTGATTTCGCGGCGTTCGTCTTCGGTTGGTGCTGCACGATTTTCATCAGTGGCGCCGGCATCGCGGCCATCGCGGCGGCGCTGGGCGACTTCGCGGCGTCGCTGTTCGGACTAGCGCATTGGAATCACACGCTGGGCGGACTGTCGATCGCCATCGTCGTCTGCGTCAACTGCCTCGGCCTGCGCCAGGGCGCGATCGCGCAGAACGCCCTGACAGGCGTCAAGGTCCTGGCGCTTGTCGGCATCGCGGCGGGCGCCGTCTGGATGTGCGGCCGCGCGACGCCGGCGCCGATTCCGGCCGGCGAGATCCCGGCGCCGAGCCTTGCGGCATTCGGCGCGGCGATGCTCCAGGCGTTCTGGTGCTTCACGGGGGCGACGGATTCCGTCCGGCTCGCCGAGGAAGTTCACGACGCCCGGCGCGATCTGCCACGCGCACTGATCGGGACGACGCTGCTCGTGACGCTGATCTATGTCGCCTTCAACTACGCCCTGCTGTGCGCCGCCACGCCGGCGCAGATGGCCGGCCGACAGGACGCCCACACGCTCGCATTCGCCGCCTCGACGCTCCCCGTTCGTGAGGTGATTCTCGTCGTGAGCATCGTCATCTGCATCGGCTGCATGTCGGCGGCGCTGCTCGCCAACTCACGTGTCCTCTTCGCGATGGCGCGCGATCGACTCGCGTTTGCGATGTTCGCCCGGATGTCCGGGCGGCAGGCGCCGGTCGCTTCGCTGACGCTCCTCGGCGGCATCTCCGTTTTGTTCACACTGAGTCGATCGTTCGAACAGATTCTGCAGGTGTATTTCCTCGGCGCGGCGATCCTGTTCGGACTCGTGTATCTGAGCGTCCTGATTTTCAGGTGGCGCGAACGCGCGACCGACGACGCGGCGCGTGATGACATCTATCGACTGCCGGCCGCCACAATCATCGTCGCCGTGCTGCTCGTGTTCGAGGCGGCGATTGGCTATCTCTGCATCCGCTCATCACCCGAAGACAGTCAGATGACGATCGGGGTCTTTGCCATCATCGCCATCGCCTATCTGTTCGTCCGACGATACCGCCGATCGACTGGCTAAAGCCGATGCGGCGGCATCACGCGTTCTTGTGGCTGCCGTCGCACCACGGCGAATTGCCCGTGCGATAGCACATACAGACCGCCTTCTTGCCGTCCGCCTCGACGTTGCACACGATGGGGCCGATCTCCTCGTCGCACTGCTTGTGTGATCCGTCGCAATACGGGAGATTGGCGCTCAGGCCGCACTGGCAGTACGCCTTCTTTCCCGCCGTCTCTTCCAGCACGTGCGGCGCCGTTCCGAATTTTCGCTCCATATGGAATCCCTCTTCTTCAGCTGTCGTGGTTCACGTAAATGCAAAATCCCGTCGCGACACGTACGACGCGTCGCAACGGGAATAATACTTGAGCCGGGCGTCGATTGAATCGACGCATCACGAATTTTCGCGTCAGGCTTTCTTGCAGCAGGGCTTCGTGCAGTTCGGCGGGCACTTCTTGTCCATGCAGCACGGCGCCTTGCCGTCCTTCGCGCAGGCGCCGGTGCACGCCTTCTTGTCCTTGCAGCACGCCTTCTTGCAGTCAGCCGGGCACGCCTTCTTATCCTTGCAGCAGGCCTTCTTGCAGTCGGCCGGGCACGCCGCCTTGTCCTTGCAGCACGGCTTCTTGCAGTCCGGCG
Organism: Phycisphaerae bacterium; assembly: GCA_035399845.1. Taxonomy (GTDB): domain Bacteria; phylum Planctomycetota; class Phycisphaerae; order UBA1845; family UTPLA1; genus ECT2AJA-110-A. Next base: position 39,418 of record DAOPJV010000064.1, read on the forward strand.
AACAGGCCTTGCCCGTCGTCTTGCACGTACCGCAGCACTTGCCCGTCGTCTGGCTGCAGCCGAGACCGGCCGTCAGCCCCATCGCCAGAACCAACCCGAAACACACTCGCATCAACGCCTTCATCGAATACTCCTTGTGCATAACTGCCCCGATGCCGACCGCGCCAAATCGCTTCGCCATCGAGCCTGAGGTCGCGCCGCGCGAATGTCGCGACGCCTGTTACTCCCTGAAATACCTTCCCACCTGAGCCAAACCGCTACTGGGCGGGCGATTCTGTTGTATCGGCGGCCATTGCCGCATGATCGTCGAGATAATTGACAAACGGCGGCTCGCGCGTCACGGAATCGGATCGCTCAGCGTCATGATCGTAGTGATCGATGATACTGGGCGAAAGCCGGCCGTCGCTCTCCATGAGCGTTCCCGGCGGCGTGACGACGGCGCTGACCGGCCAGAGGGCGCCGTTCAGCAGCAGCCGCGCCGGTCCATACGCGATATGCATGTAGTCCACCCAGTTCATGGCGAACTCAGCGTCAGGCGCATCCTCGTCCTCGACGTCGTAGTCGCGATTGCCCTTGTCCTCGAAGGGATCCTCGAACCACAGCGGCCAGTGCGACACGGCGCCATTTTCGTACACGACGCTGTGCGCCGGCCAGTTCGTCCGCCAGCGGTTGGACCTGAACTCGCTCTTGCCGCAGTAGCCCTGGGCGCTGGCCGTCGTCATTTCTTCCTCGACGATCACGCTCGAATCGACCCACGGATTGTTCACGTGCGAACAGCCCACGCCGCCAAGCAGCGCGAGAACACAGATCGCACGACTAAGAGATTTCAACTGGATTTTCGACCGCATAATTCGGAGCTTCCTCGGTAATCACCAGGTTGTGCGGATGCGATTCCTGCATACCCGCGCCACTGATACGCACAAAGCGCGCGTCGCGCCGCAGAGTCTCGATATCATGAGCCCCGCAGTATCCCATGCCGGCCCGCAGACCGCCAACCAATTGGTATGTCAATTCTGGTAAGCGGCCCCGATAGGGCACGCGTCCTTCGACGCCTTCCGGCACCAGCTTACCCCGTTCCGTCTCGCCCTTCTGGCCGTAACGATCGGCGCTGCCTTCGTGCATCGCCCCGATCGAGCCCATGCCGCGGTATTCCTTGAAGCGGCGGCCCTTCCAGAAGACCAGTTGCCCGGGCGATTCATCGAGCCCGGCAAAGAGCGAGCCGATCATGACGGCGTTCGCCCCGGCGGCCATTGCCTTCGTGATATCGCCGGAATAGCGGATGCCGCCATCGGCGATCACGGGAATCCCCGCCTGTTCGGCGATCGGGACCACGTTGAAGATCGCCGTGATCTGCGGGATGCCGACGCCGGAGACGACGCGCGTCGTGCAGATCGAACCCGGACCGATGCCGACCTTCAGGGCGTCGGCGCCGGCGTCGATCAGGTCGCGGGCCGCGTCCGCCGTGGCGATATTGCCGGCGATCACTTCGATACCGAAGCGACTCTTGATCTCACGAACAGTGTTGATGACGTTTTCGCTGTGACCATGGGCCGAATCGACGCCGATCACGTCCACGCCGTTCCTGATCAGGGCCTCGACGCGTTCGAACTCGAAGACGCCGACGGCGGCGCCGACACGGAGCCGACCGCGATCGTCGCGACAGGAGTTCGGGAACTGCCGGTTCTTGTCGATGTCACGCATCGTGATGAGACCAGCCAGTCGGCCGTCGCCATCGACGAGCAGGAGCTTCTCGACCTTGCTGCGCTGGAGGATCCTGCCGGCCTCGTCCAGTGACGTCCCGGCGGGCGCCGTAACGAGGTTGGTCTTCGTCATGACCTGGGACACGGGCGTTCGGGCGGCGGGCGTCACGGCGCCGTCGCTCTGATCGAGGAACTTCAGGTCGCGACGCGTGAGGATACCGACGAGGCGATTCCCGCCTTCCACGATGGGGACGCCCGAGATGTTCTGGATCCGCATCAGGTCAGCGGCCCGCTCGACTGTGTCGTTCGGCTGCAGCGTCAGCGGATCAACGATCACGCCGTTGGCGCTGCGCTTGACCTTGTCCACCTCGCGGCACTGGGCCTCGATGGAGAGATTCTTGTGGATGATCCCGATGCCGCCCTCCTGAGCCAGGGCGATGGCGAGGCTCGACTCCGTGACCGTGTCCATCGGGGCCGAGATGACTGGAATATTGAGGGTGATTGAGGGCGTCAGCCGGGTACGGACATCCGCGTCCCGCGGGACAACATCGCTCCGGGCGGGCACGAGGAGAACGTCGTCGAAGGTGATCCCGTCGCCGATGATCTTGTGCTGCATGCGCAGGCCTCTCTGACGGGTGGCCCGCTGAGCCCGCGTTCCGCGGACAGTGGGGAACGGGCGCCGGGCGACGAATCCCGAAAGGACACGATATCGCGCAATTTGGGCCTCGGCAACTCGCCCCGCCCCCACCCGACGCGGGAAACGACGACAGCGACGCGATTTCTGCGCTCCGGACCCTTCGCCAGACGCCCCCCGTACTGCCGAGGCGCCCTTGCCAGACCGAGCCGCGCTCCGCATTCCGAACCGCGCGCCAGATTCGCGAATTCGGGGTAGAATCAGGCAGGACCGTGGTTCGGCGCCGGATCGCGGGCGGTAGCGCTCGTAGCTCAGTTGGATAGAGCAGCGGACTTCTAAAACTCGGGACGGCGGCATCATGCACGCACAACGCCGGCAACACGCCGGACAGGCGGCGGCACGAGGTACGCAACCGGCCGGACGAATGCCGGACAGGCAAAACCTGAGGCAAAACGCGCGCAACACGTGGCGCGACTGAACCAAGCCACCAAAGTCATCAAAGGCGGTGTCGGCACTCCCGGCGCCGCCTGTTTTATGGTCTAGGCATGGAACGAGGATTTGCCAATGCGAGCGAAAAAGGTATTGGAAACCAAAGCCCGGCGGAACCTCATCGCGGAGATTCGGAAAATCCTAGACATCCTCACTGATGCGGAGATTCAAAACCTGCACACGGATCTTTGCGGCCCGAAACGTAGCGTCGCCCGGCGCCAATCAATTCCGCGGAGAGCTGGCACCAATAGCGGCACGAGTAGGACAAGT
>DAOPJV010000065.1:0-10663 GCA_035399845.1 Phycisphaerae bacterium
CGCGGGGCTTGACAGCGGCGCCGTCTACGTCTTTGACTTCGGTCCCGTGGCGCCGGACTGTAATTCGGACGGCCTGCCGGACGATTGTGAGACGGCGATCGGTCGCTCGCCGGACTGCAACGGGAACCGAACGCCGGACGCCTGCGATATCGCGTCGGGGACGAGTGGAGACTGCAACGCCAACTCGATTCCCGACGAATGTGACATCGCCGCATTGATCGAGCGTGACTGCAACGTCAACGGGATCCCCGACGACTGCGAAATCGCTCAGGCGTCCGCCTGCGACGCAAACGGGAACGGTGTTCCCGATACTTGCGATGAAGTGTTTCGTCCCTCGACGCCGGATGCGAATGTGAGAATCGAGTTCGGGACGAGCGTGGGGATTGACGGCGTCAATGCGCTGGTCGGCGCCCCCGCTTTCGCGGGCGCGGGATCGGGCAGCGGCGCCGTCTACGGCTATCGGCTTGTTGACGACCATTGGGAGAGTGGCGCCAGACTGACGGCGGCGTCTCCCGCATTTAACTCGCATTTCGGGTGCGATCTCTCGCTCGACGGGAACCTGGCCATCATCGGCGAGAACTATCGCAATACGAGCCTCGGCGTCCAGGCGGGCGCCGCCTATATTTTTGAAAACACATCAGGAATCTGGTCGCAGGCCGCGATGCTGACTGCGAGTGACGCGATGATCTTCTCCAAGTTCGGCTCAAAGGTCGCTATTTCGGGAGAAACGGCGATCGTCAACGCCCCTGGCAACGCGACAACAATCAGCGACGTATACGTCTTCAGGCGGATTGCGGGATCGTGGCTGCAAACGGACCAGATTCACCCACCGATGGCGCCAACGAATGACGGATTCGGACTCGCCTTTGCCATCGACGGCTCGACGATGGTCATCGGCGCCTCTCGCGACGATGAGTACGCCTCGGCCGGCGGCGCCGCCTACGTGTATCAAGAGGTCGATGGTGATTGGACGGCCGTGACCAAACTCCACGCCACGGACGTCTCGTCCCTCTCGTATTTCGGTCAATGCGTGCAGATACGTGGAGACGTTATCGCGATCGGCGCGCCCGACGACAACGCCAATGCGCCCGACGCGGGCGCCGTGTATCTGTTTCGTCGCGTCAACGATGATTGGCCGCAAATCGCAAAACTGACGGCCCCCTACCCGCTCACAGGCGAGCGTTTCGGGTACGAAATCGCGATGACCGATGATCGTATCTATGTCGGCGCCCCCTACAACGACTTCGGGAATAACGACGTCGGCGCAGTCTACGTGTTCGAGTTCGACGGCGCCGAGGCTCACGCGATCTCTGTCCTGGAGTCGCCGACTCACAGTTGGGCGTCCCTGTTCGGACGGTCCATCGACGCCGACGTGAATCATATGATTGTTGGGGCGCCCTACGACAACGAATCCGCCATCGACGCCGGCGCCGCCCACATTTTCCTGAGGCCCGACCCGTCCGTTGACTGCGATGGGAACGGCGTCCCCGACCCATGCGAACCGCCACTCGGATCCATCGCCGATTTCGTCGGCGCGCTATTGAACGCCTCAAACGATGCGTTCGACATCTGCGTTTTCGACGGCGATGGCGACGGTCGAGTCGATGGTCGCGATATCGAGTCCTATGTCATCCGGCTGATCGGCGGATGACGCTTCGCGTTTGCGCTTGACTTACGGATTCGCCGCAACTAATAATCCAGCACGAATCTCTTTCGTGTTAGCCCACCGGAGATTGATACGCGTGTTGTCGGGGCGTTGTCCTGCGCGCGGATCGATCCGATCGGGCCCTTCGGCGAATGCCGCGGGGCGCGAATGATCCGGGTCGGGCGAAAACGCTCCACGTTTTCCCCATCACAGCTGGAGCATTTCAAATGAACACGCGCGTTGCGGCGATGTCGCTGGTAGTGGCGTTGACAGTCATCTCGGGAAATCCAGCCTCCGTTCCCGCGCAATGCACTGTATCCCAGGAAGCCCTGGTTCTGCCCGATTCCCAGGTACCCGCCAGCGGATTCGGAGACTGCGTCGCCGTGGATGGCGATACGGCGATCGTAGGCGTTCGCCGAGCAGGCGACGCCGCCGAGTCCGGCGGCGCCGCTTACGTTTATCGTCGGCTCAACGGCGCCTGGCAACGAATCCAGGTCCTTTCGGCGGGCGACGCGACGAGCGTCGATCAATTCGGCACAAGCGTCGATATCAGGGGCGACACGATTGTCGTCGGCGCGCCAACCCCGATTGGCGTCGGCAGAGCCCACATCTTTCGCGAGATCGGGGGCGTGTGGCGGGAAGTCGCAACACTGACGCCGTCCGACGGCGTTACCGGGGATCTGTTCGGGTACTCCGTCGCGCTCGGGACCCATGTCGCATTCGTCGGCGCTCTGAGAAAAGACGGGATCGACGTCAACAACGGCGCCGTATACGTATTCGACGAGGTCGAAGGTCAGTGGCAGGCGGGCGTTCGCCTGATCGACCCGGAACCGCACTACGAGCACTTTTTCGGCAACGCAGTTGCGGTCGACGGCGACACGGCCCTGGTGGGCTGCCGGTACGACCCAACGGCGCACACGACTCCCGTGGGCGAGGTACTGGTCTTTGAGAAATCGGGCGGCGCCTGGTCCTTCTCCCAGAAGCTCCAGCGGAGCTTCGGCGGCCGCACCAGTGATGGCTTCGGAAACGCCATTGCCATCGACGGCGATACAATCGTCGCGGCATCCGTGAGCGAGCGTGTGGACGGATGTACGGGGCCGCCCTGTATCGTCGGCGCCGCATACATCTTCAGAAAATCGGGCGCCACGTGGAACGAGCAGGCGCGATTGCTGATGCCCGATCCATACTTTGCGGGCTTCCCCAGCGGCGAGCGATTTGGCGTCTCCGTCGCGCTCAATGGAGACACGATCGCCGTCGGCGCCGATGCGGCAATTGAATACCCGTCCCGGACTGGCGCCGCCTTTCTCTTCAGGGAACTGAATGGCGAGTGGGTCAACATTCAGAGACTGGCGATTCCCGAGAGCCAGACGGATCGACAATTCGGCATCGCCGTCGCCATCAGCGATGGAGCGCTCGTCGTGGGCGAGACCGGCGGGATGGAGCCTGAATTTCCAGGCGCCGACGGGACGCCCTATCCCGGCGCCGCTCACATCTACGACCTGGTCGCGTCGATCCATGACTGTAACGCCAACGGCGTCAGCGACGACTGCGACATCGCGGGTGGACTCAGCCGGGACTGCAACGCCAACGACATTCCCGACGACTGCGAACCGCCACTCGGATCCATCGCCGATTTCGTCGGCGCGCTATTGAACGCCTCAAACGATGCGTTCGACATCTGCGTTTTCGACGGCGATGGCGACGGTCGAGTCGATGGTCGCGATATCGAGTCCTATGTCATCCGGCTGATCGGCGGATGACGCTTCGCGTTTGCGCTTGACTTACGGATTCGCCGCAACTAATAATCCAGCACGAATCTCTTTCGTGTTAGCCCACCGGAGATTGATACGCGTGTTGTCGGGGCGAGTCCCTGCGCGCGGATCGATCCGATCGGGCCCTTCGGCGAATGCCGCGGGGCGTGAATGATCCGGGTCGGGCGAAAACGCTCCACGTTTTCCCCATCACAGGTTGGAGCGACTTTCCATGTGGTATCGCATCCTTTCGGCGATCGCCGTCGCCGCAGTTGTCGTTAACTCGTCGCGGCAGTCCCTGGGGCAATGTTCGCTGACTCTGAGCGGCGAACTGACCGGCGAGGCGCCGGCGGCACAGAACTGGTTCGGGTCGGCCGTCGCAGTCAGCGACGACACTGTGGTTGTCGGCGACTACCTGGACAACCAACTGGGCCATTGGGCGGGCGCCGTCTACGTATTTCGAAAGAGCTCGGGCGCCTGGGGAATGATCGCGAAGCTCACAGCGAGCGACGGCATGGCCGACGACCGCCTCGGGCGATGCGTTGCGATCCGCGGCGACACACTCATTGCTTCGTCATATACCGCCGGCGCCAATGGCGCCGCGTATGTGTTCCGTGAAACAGATGGCGTCTGGAGGGAAGTCGCAAAACTGACCGCGGAGGACGGGATGGAAAACGACTACTTCGGCGCCAACATCGACTTTGACGGCGCGTCCGTCATCGTCGGCGCCAGGCTTCATGAAGACGACGAGTCGGCCAAGGGCGCGGCCTACATCTTTCGTGAAGTCGACGGCGCGTGGCGCCAAGTCGCAAAGCTCGTTTCGCAGGACGCCAACAGCGGAGGACTGTTCGGCTACGACGTCGCGATCGACGGCGACACGGCGCTCGTCTCGGAGTTCTACGGAGGAGAAACAAGCTCGCGTCGCGGAAGTGTGACCATCTTCCGGGAGTCCGCCGGCGTGTGGGCGCCCGTCACGACACTTTCCCGAACCACCACCAGAAATTACAACCTGCTTGGATACGCCGTCGCCTTTCGCGGCGATACGGCCTTTGCGAGCGTCATCGACGAATACGAGATCCCCTGCATTGAGTCGCCCTGCCGTTCCGGGACAGTCTATGTCTATCGGGAAATCGCCGGGCAGTGGCACGAGGTCGCCCAGCTCAAGGGCGACAACCACGCGAATGTGCTCTCTGAGAATTTCGGAATGACGCTCGATTTCGACGGAGACACATTGGCCGTCGGGGCGCCAACGGAAGACGAGTTCGTCGCCGACGGCGGCGGCGGCGCCTACTCCAACGGCGCCGTCTATCTCTATCGGGAGTTCAACGGCGATTGGTTGCGCATTGGACGCCTTTCGCCGAGCAATCCGTGGAACGACAACAAGTTTGGTCTGAGTCTCGCCATCGCCGATGGAAAGCTGGTCGTCGCCAAACGCTTCATCGATGCGGGCATCGCCGGCGGCGCCGCCGAAACGCTCGAATTCCAAACGACATGCGAGGATTGCAACAACAACGGCGCGCCCGATGACGCCGACATCGCCACGGGCGCCGCCGGGGACTGCAACCATAATCTCGTGCCGGACACCTGCGAAATCGCCGCCGGCGCCTTCCCGGACTGTAACAACAATGGCGTACCCGACGCCTGCGACTTTGCGAGTGGAACCAGTATCGACTGCAACTCGAACGGGGTACCGGACGAGTGCGATATCACAGCCGGGCTGGCGGAAGACTGTGACGCCAACGGCGAGATCGACGCGTGCGATGCGGTCGAACTCACGGAAGCCGCCAGGATCACCGCGACAACACCGAACAGCGGCGCCCAATTCGGCATGTGCGTTTCCATGAGCGGCGATACCGCCATCCTGGGCGCCCCGTTAGATGACACTATTGGTCATTCGAACGGCGCCGCCTATGTCGTTCGTCGCGACAACGGCGAATGGCGCCCCGTCGCTCAACTCATGCAGGAGGCGCCTACCGGAACATCGAACTACTTCGGAATCAGCGTGTCGATCGACGATCGGTACGCCGTCGTCGGCATCAGGGAATGCAATGACGCCGCCCTGGCCGCCGGCGCCGTCGACGTCTTTGTTGAGGACGCCGATGGCGTCTGGTCGCGACAAGCCCATCTGCTCGCATTCGACGCGACACGCTATGAACGTCTTGGCGCCAGCGTGGCGATCGACGGAGACATCGTCGTGGCCGGCGCCCCCAACGCGGACAATCTGGCGGACGACGCGGGCGCCGCCATTGTCTTTCGACGAGCGGGAAGTGTCTGGGCCCAGATCGCCAGATTGACGCCGAGCGACGCCGCGGCCGGCGATCACTATGGGGGTCGCGTCGCGATCTCAGGCGACACGATCCTGGTCGCAAGCGCAGCTTCTGAACCGAATCACATCTATCGAGAGCGTGTTGGCGTCTTCCGGGAGATCGCGGGCGTCTGGACCGAGGTCGGCGCCCTCACACCCAATGACAGCAATTTGGACATCGGCTTTGGATTGAGCATCTCCCTTTGTGGCTCGACCGCCGTCGTCGGGGCGCCCGGATTCGACGCCCCGGGTGTCGATCGAGGCGCCGTTTACGTATTCGAGGAATCGGCGGGCGACTGGACGCTTGTGGATCGGCTGGCGCCCATGTCCGGCGTCGATGGAACCTGCTTCGGCGTAAGCGCAGCGATCCGAAACGACATCCTCGTGATTGGGGCATCCAACGAGGAGCGTGATACGCGCCGCACGCCCGGGCGCGTTTACCTGTTCCGGCGCGTCGATGGCGTTTGGACACGAATCGCCCACATGTCCGCAAGCGACGCGACGATTGATGCGCGATTCGGGTCTGAGATTGCGGTAGATGGCGAATCCATCATCGTCGGCGCCCGCCTCAGCAGAATCGACGGCGAATCGACCGCCGGAGCCGCGTATCTTTTCAAGTACGACAGCCCGCCGGGCGACTGCAACGCCAACGGAATCGCCGACGTCTGCGAATCGCTCTGGACCCTCAACGACTTCGTTCACGCATTGCTAAACGCGTCGAACGAGACCTTCGATATCTGCCGCTTTGACAACGATGGCGACGGCGTCGTGGATGGTCGGGATGTTCAGGCGTTTGTGACGCGGCTGTTGGCGGATTGAAGTGACGTTGCAGACGCGGTTCCGGAACACCATGCGGCGGCGCTTCCCGGCTTGCCGCATGGGTGATCGAACAGGCCTGGAAAGGAAAGAGATGTTAATCGCTCGTCGAATTCATCGAGTCGTGCTTGCCGCATGTATTGCGCTACCTTTGGCCACGTCTCGCGCCAGCGGCCAATGCCAGTTGAGCAGAACGGCGGAGCTGCGTCATCAAGGCGCGGCCGCCTCGGGCTTCTACGGATCCAGCGTCGCGATCAGTGGGGATACGGCTGTGGTCAGCGCGCCGGATGAGTATGTTGACGGTGATCACAAAGGCGCCGCCTATGTCTTTCGCAGGACAGCCGGGAACTGGGGTCAGGTGGCCATTCTGACCCGTACGCCGATCGTCCTCAGCCAGCGTTTTGGCGACAGCGTCGCCATCGACGGCGATACGATCGTCATTGCGGCGCCGATCTATGAAGGCGTCGGCGCGGCCTACGTCTATCGTGAAGTGAATGGCGTCTGGACGTCGATCGCCACGCTCATCGCCGACAACGGCGCCGCCGGAGACAACTTCGCCACGAGCGTCGCCATCAGCGGCAACAGGATCATCGTTGGGGCAACAGGGTTCGATGACGCGGCGCCGGGGTATGGCGCGGCGTACATCTTTCAGGAAATCAACGGCGCGTGGTCGCAGGTTGCGCAACTGACGAATGCGACGGAGCCGCTCTACGGCTTATTCGGCTACGACGTCGCCATCGATGGCGGCGTGGCGCTTGTGTCGGCCCTCTATGGCAATGGAGATGTCTATACCCGCGGCGCCGTCTTCGTGTTCGATGACATCGACGGCGTCTGGCAGGAGACGGGACGCCTCGCACGAGGGCAGTCGCGCACCTACGACGGGTTCGGCTATTCGATCGACCTCGATGGCGACATCGCCGTCGCAGGAATCCCCGAAGAACGAGGCGTCATACCGGTCGAGCCTCATATATCAGGGTCGGTCTACGTCTTTCGCCGAAGCGGCTTCAACTGGCAGGAAGTCGCGAAACTCAAGCGGCCTGACAATCGCGCCTACGGCCAATTCGGCTTCAGCGTTGAGGTGGACGACGGGACACTCATTGTCGGCGCGCCCGAGATTACTGATTTGGTTTACAACTGCGGATACGCCTACATCTTCCGTGACTTTGGCGATGATTGGCGACCTGTCGCGACACTGAAACCCGAAGCTCGGATTCTCGACAACAACTTCGGACAGGCTGTCGCCATCGACGGCCAGTCGATCCTGATCGGACAGGCCGGCGACACGTTCGATTACCGGGCGGGTCTCGCGAGCGTCTTTGAGTTCGAGTCGCCATGCGGAGACTGCGACAACAACGGCGCGGACGACGATTTCGATATCGCGACGGGCGCCAGCGCCGACTGCAACGCCAACGTGATTCCGGACGCCTGCGAGATGACCGGCGACCCAGCGATCGACTGCGACGCCAACGGCGCAATCGACGAGTGCGACATCGAGGCGGGGCTCGTCCCCGACTGCAACGGCAATGGCGTGCCGGACGCCTGCGACATCGCGGTCGCGACGAGTGAGGACTGCGACGCGAATGGTATCCCCGACGAGTGCGAGTTGGCCGCTAACCTGGCGACAGGGGCGATCGCCCCATCCAACGCGACTGCCAGCGACGCCTTCGGATCGTCTGTCGATATCGACGGCGACGCGATGATCGTCGGCGCCCCGAATCGCCAGGACAGCGCCAGTCAGGCGGGTGTCAGCTTCATCTACGAACGGACTTCCGGCGACTGGGAGGAGGTCGCGGAATTACGCCATCCGGCGCCGTCGTCCTCGGCGCACTTCGGCGCCGCCGTGGCGATCGAGGCCAACCTTGCAATCGTCGGCGCGCCGGGCGCCATGAGCAACACGGGCGTTGTCTTCGTCCACGAGCGCGTCAACGGTCTCTGGACACCGACGGCGTCGCTGACAGCGTCGGACGCCAGATTGGGCGCGATGTTCGGCGCGAGTGTCGCTCTCGACGATGGCAGAATCGTTGTAGGGAGCCCGAGGAGTTATGAAAATGACGACGCCGTCGGAGCCGCGTACGTCTTTGAGAAGCTCAACGGTGACTGGACTGAAACAGCCAAGCTGACCCCGTCAATCCGGCAGTTGAACGCGTACTTCGGCGGATCACTCGCGATCAGTGGCGCCACAATCGCCGTTGGCGCCCGCCAGGAAGACGATGGATACGCCGCCGCCGGTGTTGTCTATCTGTTCAGTTACGAGAACGGCCAATGGCTCGAGTCCGCGCGGCTCACCTCGCCATCGCCGAGCCGATCCGCACAATTCGGAACGTCCATCGCACTGCAGGGCGCGACGCTCGTGGTTATTGCGCCCTCCGATAACGACTTCGCCTACGCGAATGACGGCGCCTACGTCTTCGAGAACGTTGGCGCCGATTGGGCCCTCGTCGCCTCGCTGAAGAAACCCACGGAGGCATATCGACATCACTTCAGCGCTGGCGCTGCGATCCATGGAGATCAAGTCGTCGCGGCGACGACGAACACCTACGATCCGTTCATTCCCGTGCCGGGCGGCGGATACACGTACCTCTATCAGCGTTTCGGGGCGTCGTGGGAACCCATATCCAGACTCCGGAGAAACGCCTCGCACGGCAATACCCAAAAATGCTGCGCCATCAGTCAATCGACGCTGGTCACCGGTGATCCGTATGCAAACAGCGGGGTCAGCAGCGGCGCCATCTATACCTATGACCTGCGACTCGCCAAAGGTGACTGCGACTTCAGTGGCGTCCCCGACGCCTGCGAATCCCTCTGGACGGTCAACGACTTCGTTCACGCCCTGCTGAACGCGTCGATCGATCCGTTTGACGTCTGCGTTTTCGACGGCGATGGCGACGGCGTTGTGGACGGTCGGGATATCCAGGCGTTCGTAACGCGCGCACTTGCGCCCTGACAGACCAACGTCCGGTACGTCCCTGTCGGCGCCTGTCTCGAAGCGCACGCGCCGGCGTCCGCGATACGGATACCGGACGTCGCGTCGAAGCGGCGCCTCGTATTCAACCCATAACTGTTGCGTCCCATCCGCAACCGCAGACATCCGGAATCCGCGGGTCCGTTGGTAGCCTGACACAACACAAGCGCCAATTCTCCATCACCGATATGGCAGACGATCGATCGGCGGCGGTCGCGGGCGAAGGATTATCGCGCGCTGTCGCGGCGGATCCGATGGAAAAGGAGGTCGCCGATTCGGCCTCCTGTGGGAGCATCGCGTTTGAACTCCAGCAAACGACAGATCGCGGGTCGAGGCGTCGCCAGGCGCGCCTTCACACTGATCGAGCTCGTCACGGTCATCGTCCTGTTGTCCGTCGTCGTGACAGTGGCGCTCCCGAACTACCTGGACTATCGAACGCAGGCAAAGTCCTCTTCTGAGCGCGGCGTTGTCGCCGGGATTCGGCACGGCATCCAGAGTCTGCACGCCCGATCCGTGATCGATGGAACGCCCGGCTACCCGACATCGCTCGACACCGCAGCGCCGGACTCCGCCGCCACGTCGGACAATCCCTTCTTCACAAACGTCCTGGCGACGCCGCTGACAGCCGACTGGAAGAAAGGCGCCGAAGACAACACGTATATCAGTCCGAGCGGCGTCACATATGTCTATGCCCCATTGACGGGCGCGTTCGTGTTGGAATCCGAATACGCGGCGGCCAATCCCGACGCTTCCACGCCGGGGCTGTCCGACGCCCTGCTGGCCGGCATGACGCCCGACGAACTGGCCGCACTGAGCGATTCGGATCTGGCGACACTGACGAAGGACCAGATCGCCGCCCTCTCGTTCGATCAGTTCGCGGCGATTGCGGCGCGTCTGAGTCCGGAACAGACGTCCTGGGCCACGCCCGAGCAAATCGCGATGCTCAGCGCCGAGGATTACGCGAATCTCTCCGATGCGCAGATCGCGGCGCTGACGGACGAGCAGCTCGCGGAACGCGCCATCGCCGATGGTGTCCGCGCAATGACGCGAAGCCAGTTCGCTTCCATCTCGCCGGAACACATCAAGTATCTGACGACGGCCCAGGCGGCGACGATCAACCGAACGTATCTCGCCCAGCTCTCCGACGCGCAGCGCGCCGCACTGTCCGAGGCGCAGGTTCAGGC
>DAOPJV010000065.1:10763-15527 GCA_035399845.1 Phycisphaerae bacterium
GCAGCTATCTCACGCAGCTCTCCGCCGATCAGCGATCCGCCCTGACGACTGACCAGGTGCAGGCGCTTCAGCTCGACTCCTACAACGCGCTGGCCTATCTCAGCGCGGATCAGCGAACCGAGATCACGCAGACGCAGGTTGAATCACTGCATCGTGACAGCTTCCAGTACCTGACGACGTCGCAGATCGCCGGCCTGACAACGGACCAGGCGGCGACAATCAATCGCAGTTATCTCACACAACTCTCCGCCGATCAGCGATCCGCCCTGACGACAGCGCAGGTGCAGTCGCTTCAGCTCGATTCCTACAACGCGCTGGCCTATCTGAGCGTGGATCAGCGCACTGAAATCACGCAGAATCAGGTCGAATCGCTGCATCGTGACAGCTTTCAGTATCTCAACACGGACCAGGTCGCGGTCCTGTCATCCACACAGGTCTCCACGCTGACGCGAAGCTACATTCAGCAACTTTCCGACGGACAACGTTCGGCGATGACTCAGACGCAGATCCAGGCCATTACGGATTCCGTCTGGGCGGAATCGGCGATGTACTTCACGGCCGAGCAGCAGGGCTGGCGCTGAAATTTGCCGCCAGATCGTTGACTCTCCGCCACAACCCACAGATAATCCAACGCACTCTTCCGTGTTAGCCCACCGATGAGATTCGTTCACGTGCGATCACTCGCGCCTCAGAATGGCGAACGAATCCGCATCGCGCAACCCACTTCGGGCGCGCGATTGAATCGGGTCGGGCGAAAACGTTCCACGTTTTCCCCACTTCGCTGTTGGAGCATTCCAAATGAACGCGCGTGTTGCGGCGATGTCGTTCGTGGTGGCGTTGACCATCATCTCGGGCAATCCAGCATCCGTTCCTGCGCAATGCACGATTCAGCGGGAGTCAGTCCTGCCTCCTGACCCGACGCTTTACGAATACGGCTTTGGAACCAGCGTTGGCGCCGACGGCGACACGATCGTCATCGGCGATACGTACTCGGATGCCGGGGTCGAGAATGGCGGCGCCGTGTTCGTCTATCGACTGATTGACGACGAGTGGCGGCAAGTCGCCCAGTTGACGGCAAGTGACGCCGCGCCGTTGGGCTATTTCGGAAAGAGCGTGGCCATCGCCGGCGACACGATCGTCGTCGGCGCCGGCCGCTTCCAGGGGACCGATGGCGCGGCCTACGTCTTTCGGGAAATCGACAATCTCTGGCAGGAGATCGCGAGGCTCACGCCGCCGGAAGGCGATGTCGCCATCTTGTTCGGTCAGACCGTCGCGATCGACGCCACTGGGCACAAGATCGCCGTGAGCGCCCCTGGCGACGAGCAGATGGCGACCCAGGGGAACGCCTATGTCTTCACCGAACTGGACGGTGTCTGGCAGCCCGCAATCAGGCTGGTCGATCCCGAACCTGTCGGACATCACCACTTCGGTAACGGCATCGCCATCGACGGAGATTCCGTCATGGTCGCGGCGGCCAGCGACGCCTATGGCCCGTTGCCGTCGGGCGCCGGACAATCGTGGGGCTACGGAAGGGTCTACGTCTTCCGCGAGTCCAATGGCGAATGGACACTCACGCAATTGCTGGATCGCTTCGAGGGGGCTCGCACGTCAAGCGAGTTTGGCCGCAACATCGCCATTCGAGGCGGTATCGCCGCGGCTGCGATCATGTTCGACCATCTTCGGCCCTGCCCCGAAGACAACCCCAACTACTCAGGCTTTCCGGGCACGGACTGCCGCTTTGGCGCCGTCTATTTGTTTCAGGAAGTCGACAGCGTCTGGCGTGTGCAGACTGCGTTGTACCTGCCTGACCCGATTCCGGCATTCAATCCTTCCTTCAGCTACCAGGAGGGTTTCGGCAGCAGCGTGTCGATCAGCGGCGACACAATAGTCGTCGGCGCATCTTCGAAGAGATACCCTCCTCCACCGGGCGGAACGCAGTACATTTCTGAAGCCGGCGCCGCGTATGTCTTTCAGAAACTGAACGGTGAATGGGTCAGCATTGCCAAGCTGTCGCCGAACGACAACATCAGTCAGTTCGACTATTTTGGCAGCGCCGTCGCGGTCAGCGACGGCCATGTCGTTGTCGCCGGAAGACGTCCCGCAGTCATCTACGACTTCACCGCATCTTCCCAGGACTGCAACGCCAACGGCGTCAGCGACGACTGCGACATCGCGGGCGGTCTCAGCCGGGACTGCAACGCCAACGACATCCCCGACGACTGCGAACCGCCGCTCGCAACCCTCAGCGAGTTCATAGACGCGCTGTTGAACGACTCAGGCGATCCGTTCGACGTCTGCGTCTTCGATGGCGACGGAAGCGATACGCTGGATGGTCGCGACATCGGACCGTTCGTTATGACGCTGCTGGGCTCATAGGCGCCGCGAGGCGGACGGCGCCCGTCACGCCGGATCGAATCGCGACGCGATCTCCTCGATGGCGCCGCGCATCTGGGGATAGTCGAATCGAAATCGCTCGTCGAGCAGGCGCCCTGGAATGACGCGCCGGCTCTTGAGGACGAGTTCGGTCTCAGTCCGCAGAAAGAACGCCCCGATGGCGAGCAGGCGGCGCGACGCCGGCAGGCCGAGTCGCACGCCGCACACGTCGCGAAAGATCCGCATCATCTCGGCATTCGGCAGTGGGTTCGGCGCCGAAACATTGACTGGCCCCGAGATATCTTCGCGACCGATCAGCCACTCGACGACGCGGCAGAAATCGCGTTCGTGAATCCATGACACATACTGCCGCCCGTCTCCCATGGGACCACCAAGCCGGCGTCGCGTCAGCCGCCAGACAACGCCGAAGACACTCTCCGTGTCGGCGCCGAAAACCATCGCGGATCGAAGCGCGACTTTTCGCGTCCAGGGTGTGTCGGCGTCATTCAGCGCACTCTCCCACGCCCGGGCGATCTCGATACTGAAGGCGTCGTTGACTTCCGCCGTCCCGCCGATGTCCCCGGATTCGTCCATCGCCTTGTCTACCGAGTGCTTGTAGATCGTCGCTGTGCCGGCGTTCAGCCAGACGCGAGGCGGCCGCTCGCAGTTCGCAATGGCCTCCCCCAGGACGCGCGTCGAGTCGACGCGCGATCGCATCATTTGTTCTCGATTCGTCGCCGTGTATCGACAGTTGACCGATCGCCCCGCAAGGTTGACAACCGCCGCGGCGCCCTCGAGTTCGCCCGCCCAGGCGCCCAGCGTCTCACCATCCCAGTGCGTGAATCGCGTCGTCCTGGTTCGCGCGTAGATCTGCCGGGACAGGATAACGACCGCCCAGCCCCGCGCGGCGAACCAATCCGCCAGGAGGCGCCCCAGGAAACCTGTGCCGCCGGGAATAACGATACGTCGAACCTCGCCATGCGCGTCCATTGTGAGACCTCCTGTTCGCGGAAATCCTATCCTCGGGCAAGGCAAATGCGAGCGCCCGGCGCCAGTTCTGAAAAGAACGCGATGTTCCCTGGTTTCAACATTCAGTCGGCGATCGCGTTGCAAACCCGAAACAAAGGCGGCCCCGTGACATCCTGTATCGGCGCGTCCTATCGGACACGATCGAGCCCGCTCCCGTCTGCGCGACGCTGTTTCCGGTCCACGTCCGCGAACGCCGGGTTGCCCGGCGTTGCGGTATGGCCTTTGCACCTCTGTGGTGCGGAGTTGTTTCACATGAACACCCGCAATCGCAACATCGCCGCCGCCGCATCGATTACGCTCTCCGCCCTGCTCTCGATTCCCCTCGCGCTGTTTGTCGCCGCCCTCTGTTTCGGCCTGCGAAAACGCGAGCCATGGATGCTGTGCGACGCCGCGTCGCCGGAAATCGCGATCGGCGCTAACATGTCGGCATGCAGCACGCCCGATTGATCGTCGATCCGCCGCTCGAAGGCCCCGTCAATATGGGGCGCGATGAAGCCCTGCTCGCCGCCTGTCGCGACGCGTCGCACGCGCCCGTCCTGCGGTTCTACGCCTGGGCGCCGCCGACCATCTCGCTCGGATATTTCCAGGACTACGCCGAATACGAAGCGCTTGAAGGCCCCGTGGCCGGACTCGCTGTCGTGCGGCGAACGACCGGCGGCGGCGCGATCCTGCACGATCTCGAGATCACCTATTCGCTGACCATTCCGATCGAACACCCGCTCGTGCATCGGCGCCCCAATCGTCTTTATGAGCTTGCCCACGAGGCGATCATCGCCGCCGTCGGCAATGGCGTGCGCATGCTCGGCTGCGACAACTCGGCGTGCGACGCCTCCGCCCAGCGCGGGCCCTTCTTCTGCTTCGCGCGCCGGCACGGTCTCGATGTGGTGGTTGAAGATGGTCGTGGTCCGATGGGAATCTCGAAATTCGCGGGTTCGGCGCAGCGGCGGACGCCGACGGCGATCCTGCAACATGGCTCGATCATGCTGGATTCACGCTTCGATCAGCAACCCACAGCGACCTGGTCGCAGGTCGCAGGCTCGCCCGTCACATTTGAAGCGGCGGCGCAACGGCTGGCGCCCGCATTTGCGAACGCGCTCGGGATGGCGCTGGATGAGAGTGAGCTCACGTCGGAAGAACTGGACGCCGCCGACGGTTTTTCGCGGCGCTACGCGGGATCCCCATGGACGCGGGATCGCGTGCGATAAGCGCTTCCGAGACGGGCCAGTCATGGTCCGGTCATTACGCCAGACGCGGCGACTACCGAACTGCGACCGCAAGGGAGCCAGGCCAGCGACGCATGGCATGGCGCGTCGGCGTGTTTCACAGCGCGGCGCCGATGCGGGCCGCAGCGTCGAACGGGGC
>DAOPJV010000065.1:15627-42353 GCA_035399845.1 Phycisphaerae bacterium
GTCGACGCAGGCCGCAGCGTCGATCTGAGTTCGCAGCGTTTGCCTGGTGACCGACGCGCGAGACTTCAACGTCGCCGTGACTTCCACATGCTTGCCTTGAGGGGCAAGCATGCCACCCTTCAGTCAGCGAATTCAACGTTGCACGACTTCCACATGCTTGCCTTGCAGGGCAGGCATGCCACCCAATCGACCGAGCGCGTCAGGGACCGAACTGCGACCGCAAGGGAGCCAGGCCAGCGACGCATGACATGGCGCGTCACCGTGTTTCACAGCGCGGCGCCGATGCGGGCCGCAGCGTCGAACGGGGCGTCGACGCAGGCCGCAGCGTCGATCTGAGTTCGCAGCGTTTGCCTGGTGACCGACTCGCGAGAACTCAACGTCGCCGCGACTTCCACATGCTTGCCTTGCAGGGCGAGCATGTCCGGGAATTGTGTCGCCCTTTCAGGGCTAAACCCGAGGAAAAAACGCTAACCACGGGTTGCGCTCCGACCGCTATGCGGTCTCCGCTCCACCCGTGGCTAGAAACTGACGCTCCTTCGGAGCTGTGCTGGCCTTGGAAACACTGGCGTTTACGACGGTTCTGCAAATCGGAAATTGTCACTCGAATTCCCGGACAGCGTCGCCTTGCAGGGCAAGCATGCCACCCGGCTTTGGCTCAACGGAAAGCGCGGCGCCCTGTTTGTCTTTGCGGGGCGAGCGTGGCGCCCGTCATTACGGCGCTGTCGAGAACGGAATCGTTCGGAGGTACCCGGCGATGGCGATGAGGACCGCTGCGAGGAAGACGTTGAGCGTCAGCCACATCCTGCGATTGTCGCGGATCTTCTGGAAGGTCGGGCTCTGCCCTGTCAGGGCGCTGGCCACGAAGAAGATCACGAGCGCCAGCAGGATCTTGATCCCCATCAACATGTCGTAGATCGACTGACCCTGGTGCTTCGCGCGCATCACGACGATGTAGTTGTAGATCCCCGACACGAGCAGCGCCATGATCGCCATGTGGATCAACATCGCGAACTTCGGCCGGGCCGCCGCGTGAAACGCATTCCGAGCGTCCTCGGGCAGCTTCGCCATCGTGGGAACGATCACCACCAGCGCGAAGATCGACGCGCCCACTGCCGTGATCGCGCCGAAAATATGCAGCCATCGCATGGCGATTTCGAGAATCAGATCGAATGACATGGTAGTTCCTGTGGGTTGGCGCGACGCCGCGTCACGCGGATCGCTAGAAGGCCGACGGTATCTCGGCCCCGTACAGTTTCAGTTCCTTCTCAAAGTCGCGCATGCGTATGCCGAACGTCTCTTCGACCGGCCGCGTGTCACAGGAACTGTCCTCCTGCGACATCTGCACCTGGCCCACGTCGAATCGCAGCATCTTCGGCAGGATCGGCAGCTTCATCACCGTGCGCGCGAGCAGCTTCGCCTTGAACACGGGCATCCAGACGAGCGGCTTCCACTGCAGCGCCCCCGGAATCAGCCGCTTGCACGCGCGGTACATGTCCTTCCACGACATCGCGCAGGCGCCGCCGAGATCATACGTCTGTCCGATCGTCTCCGGTTTCGACAACGCGCTGACAAAGCAATTCGCCACGTCGCGCACATCGACCGGCTGAATCTTCGCCTCGCCACTGCCGAAGTAGGGAATCACGGGAAACGGCGACGGGAAGACGCCGAACGCGGGCACGACGGCGTCGCAGACGAACACGCGCATCATCCGCATGAATTCGCCGTCGGGTCCGTGAATCAGACTGGGGCGGAAGATCGTCCATGCGAGGCCGCTGTCGCGGACGCAGCATTCGGCCGCCCACTTCGTCCTGTGGTAGGCGCTGACGGCGTCGTGTCGCGTCCCCAGAGCCGACATGTGCACGTATCGCGCCACGCCCGCCAGCCTGCAGGCGTCGACCACACGCTGTGTCGCCTCGGTGTGCACGCGCTGGAATGTCTGCCCCTGCATGGGCGTCTCGGTAATGATGCCGATCAGATGGATGGCCGCTTCGCAGTCCCGAACGGCGTCGGCCAGCGCCGCGTCGTTGAAGACGTCGCCGATCACAACATCGTACGACCCGGGAAGCAGGTCGCGAAACACAGACTCAAACTTCGACTTGTCGCGCACGAGACAGACCGGCCGAAAGCCGCGACTGACGAGTTCGCGAACGATGTGGCGCCCCACGAATCCCGTCGCCCCGGAGACAAAGACCCGCGAAGGCCCCGTCGGGGCCGCATCCGTTGCCGAATTGGTTGCCGTCGCCTGTCCGTCGCTCATTCGGAATCTCCCACTCGTCTTCGGAACGACACGTCGCGCGCCCGGCCGCGCCGCCGAAACGCCACTTGGAGCGATGATATCACGGCGCCCAAAGGGGTCTAGCCGCGACATCGCCCCCCTCACAGGTACAATTCACGGAGGAAGGACGGCTGGATGCGGAAAAAACTCCGTTTCATCGGATTTATCGCCCTTGGTTACTTCGCGATTCACCTGGGGATCGCGCCATCCGGCGATTTTGCGATCTCCTCCGCCTATGGCCCCGGCGCCGTACCCGTCGAGATGGATCGTCCCTTCACGTTCGCCGTCCTCGGCGACACACACGCGTTTCGAGGAAATATGCGGGCCGTCGCGCTCGACGCGGCGACACGAGGCTGTCGTTTCGTCATCCAGCTCGGCGACTTCGTGGACTACGACGACGCGTTCGAATACCGCGACTTTGCGTATCGCCTAAATCCTGAATCGCTGCCGATCCCCGTCCACCTCACACGCGGTAATCACGAGACGATGGCGACAGTCGGCGGCTTCAGCGACAACTTTGCGCGCCACGTCGTCCCGACGTATCGGATCTTCGAATTCGGCGGCGCTCTGTTCTGCATGCTTGACAATTCCGACGGGCAGTTCGCCCCGCCGCAACTGACGACGTGCGACGAGCGCATTCGGGCGTTTCGGGAACAGCGCCCCGACGGCGCCGTGCTGCTGTTCATGCACATGCCACCCGGAACGGCGGACAGATCGAGCCCGGATCTGCTGGAGAGCGAGTCAATGCGGCTGCGTCTCTTTACGCAGCGCTGGAAGCCGGCGGCAATCTTCGCGGGCCACGTCCACGATCACTACGAGACAGCGCTCGGCGACACGCGCGTCATTGTCTCAGGGTGCGGCGGCGGCAGCCTGCGGGCGCCATCGACGGACACGCATTACCTGGAAGTCACGATCGACGGCGGGCGCGCAGGCGTCGAGTCAATTCCCTTCGAAGGGGAAGGCCGCGCCATCGCGACGCTGCGATACGCCGTCAATGTCCTGGCGCTGCGCTATCGCCGGCAATGCCTCGCGGCGACGTTGTTGCTGGCAATCGTCTGGGGCCTCCGCGCCCGCCGCCGCGCCAGGAGCGCCCCGCGCGTGGATTCCGCCGGAACCAGGCCGGACAGTCTCCCGCGCGACGAGTTCGCATAGGGCCTCCCCCGACCGGCCCCGTCAGGAGGACACGGCGGCGCCGCCGGACTGGGCGCGCCACTTGGACCCGATTCGACCGCTCCCGCGTTCCCAAACCCGCCCCGTTTGGGTATCCTTCACGGCCCGGAACGGGGGCGATGCGCCGCCCCGCCGGTCCCCAGAGCTTCGAGGATGTCACGACGATGCAAGTTCGATTCACCTGCCCGGCCTGCGGCGAGTCTCACGTGCTCGACATGCCGGAAATGACGATTCATATGACCTGCTCCCGCACGGGCAAGACGCTGGAACTGCGTCTCGTCGGCGGTGGCGAAGTCAAAGCGAAGATTCTCGGGGAAGAGACGGCCGAAACGGCTGAGTAGGCCCCCGGATCGCTGTCCCCTGCAGTGCGTGCCGCTGGGAGCTTGCCTCCCGGTGCAGCCCACGTCGGCCAGGCCAATCCCACCATCAGGTTCGGCGAATCGGTGGGCGTGGCCCACGCAACGCAGGCGCGTGCCACGGGGAGTTTGCCTCCCAGTGCCGAAGCGCGATGAAAGCCCCAATTCCACACACGACGCGGGCCCATCATGCGTTGTCCGCGTGAACAACGCCCCTCCCCGCCGATATCGCCTATAATAGCCCGCGCGTTTTTCCCGCATGGTGCGGCGAATCGACGCGCAGTGTCTCTGAGGGCCCTCCATGCTTCTGTTGGCGACGACAGCCCAGAACGCGCAGGAAACGTGGATCGACACGTTCCGCCAGCTGATGCACTACTACGTGCCGCCGCTGGAGTCGACCGCCGAAGTCAACGTCGGCGGTCTCGTCGCCGTCGCCTTCGGCCTGTTCCTCGTTTTTCGGGGCGGCAAGTTCGAGCGCCATGTCGTCACGGGATTCGCCCTCGTGCTGGGCGGCTATCTTGGCCATCTGCTTGCGGGATGGGTCGACCTGCCGGGACCGATCACGGTCGCGGCCTGTTCCGTCCTCCTGGCGGCCATCGCCTATCGAACGTTCAACTGGTGGCTCGCCTTCGGCAGCGTCATCGTCCTCTTTGCCATCGGTCTCACGTTTCAGCTTGGCAATGGCGACCTGAAGAGCTATCTGCCCAAGGACGCGCAATACAGTAAGCCGATTCAGGATCAGAAAATCTCGCTCGCCACGCCGGAGCAGCAGGCGCGCAACCTCAACGCGGACTGGCGCACACAGATGTCGCGCATCGGCGAAAACATGCTCGCCGAAATCCGCAAGTTCGACTTCGTCTCCTGGATTATCCCGGTCGCAATGGCCGTTGTCGGCGCCGCCCTCGCCTACTGGGCTTTGCGCACCTTCGCCATTTTCTGGCTCGGTTTTATCGGGGCCAATATTGCGGTGCTTGGGGCGTGCACGATCATCTGCGCCAACTGGAACCTGCGCGACGCGATGTTCGCCAAACCGCACATTCCCGCCTTCATTGTGCTCGGCGTCTGGGTTCTGGGACTTATCTGGCAGGCCCGTGAGGCCCGATTTCCCAAGAAACCCGCCGCGGCGTCTGACGGCGGCGATTCCAAATCGTAAGCTTATTCCGGTTATACAAACTAGGAGGCATGGTGAAACCTCGCTTGCCTGTGGCGGCGCAATGAGAGGATGACCCGTGCACTATTTATCGTCTGAATTTGCGTACCTTGGGCCAGGGTTCGCGCTGATGCTGACGCTCATCGGCGTCATCTACGGCGTGTTCGGCTGGCGGATCGTTCGTATGCTCGTGGTGCTCGACGCCGTTGCGCTGGCGGCGGCCATCGGCCTGAGTCTGCAGGATCCGAGCGTGGCGCGGATGCTGCCCATTTCGCCACTCGTGGCGGCGGGCTTCATCGTCTTCGTGCTGCCGCTCGTCGCGTTCAAGTACCCACGACGCGCGGCCGTCGGCTTCTTCGGCATCGTCGGCTTTCTCGCGACGCTGCTGTTCCTGCTCGACGTGTCGATGGAAATGGACTTCCGCATCGCCTTCTGCGTGCTCGGCGCGGGGATCACGATGGCGCTCGGCATGACGCTCTATCAGCCGACGACGGTCTTCGTCACGGGCGTTCACGGCGGATTCCTGCTCGCGACAGCCATGGCGATCATTGCGGCGTATCCATCGAACTTCATCGGCGGCCTTGTGCAGTCCGCCGACATGAGTTTCGAGTACACGATGCCCGCCGCGGCCGTCGCGTTCTCGGCGATCCTCATCGCCGTCCAATGGGCCGATCTCCAGGGCAGCGAAGCCTCCAACGCCATGGGCGACGAGGCCTAGCGGCGCCGGCAGCGCACGACACCTGACACGCGGAATCCACGACTTTTCATTGCGTTTCCACGCCCGCTGCGTCTACCATCTCCAGACGCCGGGTCCGCAAACGCCATGTCAAAGCCGGAGATTCACGTGTGAACACTCGCCAGTCCCTGCGCATCGTCCTGTTACTTCTGCTGCTCTTGGCGCCGGTTCAAACACAGGCCGCCGAGCGACACAGGCGCCTATGGCTCGTCGTCACGCGTCCCATGTTTGTCGACGCCCTGCAGCCCCTTGTCGAAGCGCGCAAGGCCGGGAACCTGATCACGAAGGTCACGACGACGGGCGTCGAGAAGGCCATCTCCGAATCGAAGCTGACACCCAGGTACCTGTTGATCGTCGGCGACGATGATCCGAATGAACCCGACGCCGAATGGCGGGTTCCCTCAAAACAACTCGAACTCTATCGTTGGGAAGCGCGGCAGCGCCGGCGTTTTGCGTCGGACGCCTACTACGCGGATCGCGACGGCGACCTGGTCCCCGACATCGCGATCGGACGAATTCCGGCGCGAACCGTTGAGGAGGTCGAGACCTGCGTTCGAAAGATCCTCGAATACGAGAAACGGCGCCCGACGATTCACGACCTCGATCTGCCGGTCTGGTCGGGCTCGCCGATGTACGGGGAGACTGTCGACACGATGGCCAACAGTCTGCTGCTATCGACGCTTCAGGCGAGGAGAGCGGACTGGATGTCGCCGTGGGTCCTCATGGCCGACACCCGACAGCCCTTCTGCGGATGGCCCGCCGACCAGCCCGAGAACTTCATGCGGCGGATGCGTGAAGGCGGGCTGCTTCACATCTTCATCGGCCACGGTCAGCCCACGTCGATTTACGCGATGCACTTCAACAACGACTGGATAAGGCTCACGACGAAGTCGAATTTCGACACATTCAGTCAGGGACCGGCGACAAGCCCCATGGTCTTACTGACGTGCAGCGCGGGGCGATTCGACGGCCCTGAAATATCGCTTGCGGAGAAACTCCTTTTTCTGCCGGGCGGTCCCGTCGCAACGATCGCCGCCTCGACGCAGTCGCACCCGCTGCCGAACTACTTCACGGGCCGGGAACTGCTTTCGGCGCTGAAGCGACACAGATACCGACTCGGCGACGCCTGGCTTTCCGCGCAGCGACGCGCGACGAAGGCCCGCAATCCCCTCATCGAGTCCGTCCTGATGGAAGTCGAGGGAAAGCTGGACGCGGAGATCGATGTCGCCAAACTGCGTCGCGACCAGGCGCTCATGTACAGCATTCTTGGCGATCCGGCGACGAAACTGCGTCTGCCCGGCGACCTGGATGTCATTCTCAGGCGGGAAGGCGACGGCTGGCGCTGGCGGGTTACTCCCCCCGGGGGCGCGTCGCGTCTGGACATCTCCATCCGCCCGACAACGGTCCAGCTTCCGGCCTCTGCGACGCCGCCGACGGATCGCAACATCGCAAACACCGCGCTCGACACCGCGAATCGTTGTTTTGCATTTGAGCCCCTCGTCACGCTGAACGCCGACGAGCCCTGGGAAGGCGTGATCCGGAAGACGGGCGACATTCGATTCGTCGCGAGCGGGGGCGAATATCCGCATGTGCACGTCGAGACGCTTGAAGCGCCGACAGGGGAAACGGATCAGTCCGCAGATCGATAGTAGGAATCGACGGCGCCCTGTCCCGTGTAGTTCGGACCCGCCCCATCGTCCGCGCCCAGGTAGATGAACGACGCCGGCGGCGCCTTCGGTCCGGCGCATTGCACGAGGCGACGTCGCGTGTCGTAAGCCACGTCGGCGGCGCGAAGCCAGCGCGTGACGACACGTCCCATCGGCCGACGATCCGCATGACGAATATTGGAAAGATCCAGATTCGCGCGGAACACCCCGTCTGACGAAAGGCTCGCCACTGCGCGCCGGATCACATTCAGCTTGTCACCGATGTAGTGAAGACCGTGGATGCAGGTGACCAGATCATACGCGTCTCCAAAGGGCCAGTCCTCGACGCCGCCCTCGTGAAGCGTCAGATTCGCGCCCGCGCCGTCGACAGACTGAAAACAGCCCGCCAGGTCGACGCCGATGATCTGAATCCGATCCGCAAGGCCGATCGCCTCGACGCGCTGCGCCGCTTCAATGAGCGCCCGGCCGGTCCCACAGCAGAGATCCAGCCACTTCGCGTGACACCCCGCCCTGGCGATCCTGATGAGTGAATCAAGCGGCGCGACGCCGATTTCCCGGGCGTAGCCGTTGGGTCCATCGAGCCGGCGCTCGCGATTCATGCGGCAGTTTGCAATGACGTCGGATTGATGGAGCGCCGCCTGATCAAGAAGTGACTCGGAATGGGATCTCGAACCTGACACGCGGAGATTGTACCGCGCCGCCTTCTGACAGCGCACACGTCGGCGGCGCCGCCCTGACGATTTCGACGCGTGGAACCGCGTTAGTCGATGCAGCCGGGGGCGCTGCAACCCAGCGTGTCATAGGTCAGATCGAATTCGATGCGAAAAGGCGTATTCGTGAGAACATACGCGGAGCAGAGACTACCGGTCGTCACGGCACTGCAGGTCTCCCCTTCCACCTCCGGGTAAAGCACATTGACGACCCACACACTTCCCGTCACAACGCCACGAATGTGATCGTCGTCAAACGCCTCAATGACCGCCTCATACGGCGGGTTTCCTGAGATGTTGGAATACGCGGACTCGGCGCCGATGAGTGAGCGATACTCCGCAAAGGCGAGTCCCACGCGAACTTCGATGATCTCCAGCGTATCTTCAAGGAACACGATCGTCAGTCCGATCTCGCCATCCGTGAACGCGACCATCGATCTTGCCCCGCAGTCCAGCGTGGCGTCGCCGGGCGCCGTCGGGCAGGCGACACACGATACGGCGAAAATCTCCGGTCGGTCGCTGTCATCGATCCGGAGAACACGCATCGGCTGGACAGGCGCCGGCGGCGCCGTGAGGACGGGTGGAGTCGTCATAAGCGCCGGCGTCGGCGGCGCCTGAATTTCGGGGACCTGACAGATAGCGCCGCCGAACACCACGCCCATCAGCGCGACAGTGACGAGACTCCTCATGACACCCATGCCAGACTCCCCGGCGAATCCACTTCATCGTGATACGTGCGGCCGATTCAACTCACGAACAACCCGGCCCCAGGCACTCCAGCGCGTCGAAGGCCAGGTCAAACTCGATCCGGTACGGCGTGTTCGTTGTGACATATTCGGCGCACTCCCCCAGGATGTCATCGGACACACAGTTGGGGTCATCGCGGCGATGGACGCGAATCACAACGTTCCACACGATTCCCGTGACGTAGCCACGAATGCGATGGTCCGACAGCTCCTCGATGACCGCCGTTGGCGCCGGAGTCCCCAACTCACTCGACCAGGCCGATCTCGAATCCGGCACGACGAGGTATTCCGGAAACGCGATCCTCGCCGTGACTCGCTCGACGGACAGATCGCCGGCATCGAAGAAGATCGCCAGGTTGACGTTTTCATCGAAGATCCATGTCGATCGATGGCCGCAATCCGCGGTTGGATCGACGAAACCATCGAGCTCGTCGGTACAGGTCCGTCGCGATACGCGAAAGTCCTTCAGCGCCTCCGCGTCATCCAGCACGATGGATCGCATCGGCTGTACGGGAATGTCCGGCGGAAGCAGCTCCGGTGAAGGTCTGGTGACCAGCCCCGGCGCACACATCGCGCCGCTGAACACGCAGAGCAGCGGCGCGAGCAGGAACGTTCTGATTGAGATCACGATTCACCCTTTCCTTGATATCCGGCCGGTGTGATGATGCGAGATGACCGGCCCCTTCGCCACATTATACGCGGCGCACAACTGTCTCCGGACGGAAATCACAGCAGGCGACCACAACAGTGTCAGGGATCATCGAATTCACGCCGCGAGCCCCTCGAATCGTCGAATCCGGGTTATAATCGTCGTGATTACCAACCCTTAACGCGCACAGCCCGCAGGGAGGCTCGGCTTTTTCGATGTGTGACTCGTCCGGTTTCGTCCATCTGCACTGCCATACGAACTACAGCCTCCTCGACGGCGCCACCCGCGTGAACGAGATGATCGCCCGCGCCAAGGAGATGGGCCAGCCGGCCGTCGCCATCACCGACCACGGGAACATGTTCGGCGCCGTTGACTTCTACACGAAGGCCGCGGAAGCCGGTGTCAAGCCGATCATTGGCCTGGAGGCCTATCTTGCCCCGGGAGATCGCCGCCTCAAAGAAGCCGTCGACGGCGAAACGAGCTATCACCTCCTGCTGCTTGCCCAGAACAACACGGGCTATCGCAATCTGCTCAAGCTCACGTCCCTCGCCTATCGGGACGGCTTCTACTACAAGCCCCGCATCGATCGCGAAACCCTGGAGCAGTTCAACGAGGGCCTGATCTGCACGAGCACCTGCCTCGGCGCCGAGATTCCCCAGGCCCTCATGAAGCACAAGCGCGCCGTCGCCGAAGAGCACGCCGACTGGTACCTGAAGGTCTTTGGTCCCAATCGCTTCTACGTCGAACTCCAGGACCACGGTCTTGAGGAACAGCGCCAGATCAATCCCGAACTCATCGAGATCGCCAATCGCAAGGGCGTGGGTCTGATCGTCACGAACGACGTCCATTACCTGCGCAAGGAGGACGCGGGCCCACACGACATTCTCCTCTGCATTTCGACGCGGGCGCTCGAGAGCGAAGAGAACCGCATGCGCTTCACGGGCGAGGAGTTCTACCTCAAGAGCACGGAAGAGATGGCGAGGCTCTTCCCGAACGTTCCCGAGGCGATGTCCAATACGCTCGCCATCGCCGATCAGTGCAACGTCGAGTTCGACTTCAACAGGCGCTACACGCCCGTCTATCACGCGCCCGAGGAGAAATCGCCGGAGGACTACCTTCGCGAGCTCGTCTACAAGGGCGCCGCCGAGCGCTACCCCGAGATCACGGACGAACTGCGCGAACGCATCGACTACGAACTCGAGGTCATCCAGAGCAAGGGGTTTTCGAGCTACTTCCTGATCGTCTGGGACTTCGTGCAGTACGCCCGATCCCTGCACATCCCCTGCGGCGCCCGCGGCTCCGGCTGCTCCAGCGTCATCGCGCACTGCCTCTACCTTTCACAGCCCGATCCCCTCCACTACGGTCTGTACTTCGAACGATTCATGGATCCCGATCGCGATGAGATGCCTGATATCGATATCGATATCTGCCAGGACAGTCGCGAGAAGGTCATCCAGTATGTCCGCGACAAGTACGGCCACGTCGCCCAGATCATCACGTTCATCACGCTCAAGGCGCGGGCCGCCATTCGAGACGTCTGCCGCGTGATGGATGTCCCGCTCGCGGAGGCGGATCGCATCGCCAAGCTCGTACCGGAAGAGCTGAAGATGACGCTCGACAAGGCGCTCAAGCAGGAGCCCGAGCTCAAGCGCATGTATGACGAGGATCCGCGCATCAAACGCGTCATCGACGTCGGCCGTCGCATTGAGGGTTTCCCGCGGAATCCCAGCATCCACGCCGCCGGCGTCGTCGTCGCCGAACAGCCGCTGGACGACATCCTGCCGCTCTATCAGCAGCCCGGCTCGGACTCCACGATCACGCAGTTCGATGGCCCGACTGTCGAGAAAGTCGGCCTGCTGAAGATGGACTTCCTGGGTCTCAAGACGCTCAGCGTCCTCGCCCTGACGCTGGAGCTTGTCGAGAAGAACTACGGAACGAACATCGACCTTGAGAAGCTGGACCTGTCGGACCAGAAGGTCTACCGGCTCTTTGCGGCGGGCGAAACGAAGGGCGTGTTCCAGTTCGAATCCGGCGGCATGCGCGGCGTCCTCATGAAGATGCGCCCCAACCGCATCGAGGATCTCATCGCGGCGAACGCCCTCTATCGTCCCGGACCGATGGTCAACATTGATCCCTACGTCGCCCGCAAGCACGGCGAGCGCTGGAAGACGCCGCATCCGATCATGGACGAAGTGCTCGAGGAGACGTTCGGCATCATCGTCTACCAGGAACAGGTCGCCCGCCTCGTCAACCAGCTCGGCGGCGTCGAACGCAAGCGCGCCTTCCGCCTTGCCAAGGCGATCAGCAAGAAGAAGATCAAGCTGATCGAGGCGGAGCGCGAACCATTCATCGAGGGCGCCAACAAGCACGGCGTCGACAAGAAGGTCGCGGCCGAGATCTTCGACCAGATCATTCCCTTCGGCGAATACGCCTTCAACAAGGCGCACTCAACAGGGTACGCCCTTGTCGCATTCCAGACGGCCTATCTGAAGGCCTACTACCCGCTCGAATTCATGGCCGCCCTGCTCACCTACGACATGGGCGACACGGACAAGGTCTGCGACTACATCGACGAATGCAAGCGACTCGGCATCGATGTGCGTCCGCCGGATGTCAACACCAGCGGTGTCGATTTCACGCCCGTGCCCGGCGGGAACGGAAAGCCCGGCTTCATCCGCTTCGGTCTCGCCGCCATCAAGGGCGTCGGCGAGAAGGCGATGGAGACGATTGTGACGGAACGCGAAAGCGGCGGTCCCTTCACGGATCTCTACGACTTCTGCGAGCGGATCGACCTGTCCGCCGTCAATCGCGGCGCCTGTGAGGCGCTCATCAAGGCCGGCGCGTTCGATTCGACGGGGGCGATGCGCAAGGCCCTGATCAACGTCGTTGATGGCGCGCTGAAGACGGGCGCCGAGTCCCAGAAGGACAAGAGCAGCGGCCAGATGACGATGTTCGGCGACTTCGGCGGCGAACAGGAGGACGCGAACCACACGATCGGATCCGAGGAGTGGTCGGAGTCCGAGATGCTCGCTTACGAAAAGGCCGTTCTCGGTTTCTACGTCACGAAACACCCGCTCGCCTCGCACGAAGGCGACCTGCGACAGTTCGCCACGGCCGACTGCCGCGATCTGCAACGCGCGCCCGAGGGATCCAAGGTCATCCTCGGCGGCATGATCTCCAGGCTTCGCATGGTCACGACCAAGAGTGGGCGCAACGCCGGCAGCAAGCTGGCCGTCCTGACATTCGAAGACCTGACGGGTTCGATGGAGGCGATCGTCTTCAGCGAGCAGCTCATGGAATATCGTGACCTGATCGCGCCGGACAGGATCGTCTTCCTCTCGGGCGAAGTGGATCGCAAGCGCGAAGAGCCGGCGTTGCGCGTCAGCGAAGTGATTCCATTCGAGGATGGTCCCCTGCGACTGGCCGAGGCCCTGATCCTGCGCGTCAACGGCGACACGCATCTGCCCGATCGCCTGGCCCGGCTGAAGGACGCCTGCCTGGAGCACCGAGGCGATCGCGCGTTTCTGCTGAACCTGCAGGTGCCGCGAAAAATGAGCGTCCTGCTCCGCTGCGACACGCAGTGGCGCGTCAAGCCGGACGCCGCCTTCAGGCGTCGCGTCGAGGCGATTCTCGGTGAAGGCGCCTTCGACCTTCGTGGCCGGCGCTACGCCCTGGCGCGCCGCAGCGTCGTTGCGTCGGCGGAGCCTGAACCGGCGCCCGCATCTGCGCGACCGGCCCAGCTCGCGGCGACGACCTGACGCGTCACCTGACAACACCCCGTGAATCCAGTCACCTGTTTAATTGCGTCCGGCCCGTTCGGCGCGGGCGCCTGCGCTGCCGCGATACCCCGGCGCCCGACGAAGCGCCCCGACAGCGTCCGAATGACGCCAGGACCGAAAATAATCCGCAAAATCCCGGCGCCCCCACTTTGTTGAACTGAGATCGGTCGCGCGTGTCATAAATGTTGCAATCGTTATCCTCCCGTTGCACATCACGCGCGATTGTTGCATCCACTGCGCGATTGTCGCAGGGATTGAGTTACCGGCGGATGTCTATTTGTCGCATTCCATGTGCGATTGTTGCGGACCTCCCTTAACGGTCCGTTTGCAATGCCACAATCGTGGCATTCGCGCGCTTTTATCCATGACTGATTTGCTTGACTTGCCATTTGAGGATCGTGACAATCAAAAATGGACAAGCGTGTGGACGTTATTGGAAGCGCCAACCGGGGGGCCGGAGCGCGAAACGCCGCACACGATGCTCCGTCAATCGCGCCGGGCTTCGTTCGACGCGACCAGGAAGGACCTGGGCCGAGCCAAATCGACTCAGGTGGACGTGCGGCGCACTCGAAGTCGCGGGGGATGAAGCAAGGACACACAACGAGGAGGGTGAGGAGAGACGCACTTTTCTGTGCACACGAATTCTTCGGAAGAGCAATCAGTAGATTCTTCGTCTGTGCGGATCGCACGGGCGTGCCGACACAAAGAAATGAACCATCGGAATCAGGAGAATGGAATGAGCAAACGACTTCTGCAGACGGCGATCGCCGCCGGACTCGTGCTGAGCCTCGCCTCGGCCAGTCAGGCGACGATCATTGGATTCGCCAACAGCTTCGGCAACAACACGACGCTGCCCGGCGACATCGGCTCCTTCGCCACGGCGGACATGGGCGGTGTCACGGTCATGAACGGCGCCACGCCGAACATCGGCCTCACCTGGGACGACTCGTGGGATTACCATCACGCGCCCTTCTTCGATGTCATCGAAGATCACACGGCGGGCGGCATTTGGGACACGGACGGCGAGCCTGACATCGCCCAGACCGACGTGCAGACGCAGTCGGTTGTCTTCGCCGTGGATCCCGGCTTCGCGCTGGTCCTCAACCAGTTCGACTTCGGTCTCACGCGCGAGTCGCTCAACCAGGGCAACACGTGGACGATCTCCCTGACGAACTCCTCGATGACCACCGTGTGGACGGAAACATTCCACCTGCTCAACGAAGGCAGCGGTGACGTCCGAACGCTTACGCCGAACTACATCGGCGCCCCGGGCGAGACCTATACGCTGACGTTCAACCTGGACTCGGAAGACGCCGGCCAGAACTATGGCCCCGGCCGAAACGCCCTGGACAACCTGAGCTTCAATCAGGTCCCCGAGCCGGCGACGATGTCGCTGCTCGTCCTCGGCGGACTGTCGCTCCTGCGACGCCGACGATAACCCTCTATCTTCCCTACACATCAACCCAACCGCCAATCATGGCGGTTGGGTCGATGCCCCATAAGGGAAGCGACACAACTGATGGCGGCCCCACCCAGGGGACTCGGTCCGAATCAGGCCGAGCCGCCGGAATCAGGAATCACCAGGAACCGGGACGCGGAACGGCGTCCCGGTTTTTTTGTGCGCGAGGGCTGCGAACCTGGATTCGGCGAACGCGTCAGCCGTCGTCACTGGCGAAACGACGGCGCCACCGTTCTAATCGGGTCGCTTGGGCCGGCGAAGAGTTCGAACGCCGAACGGCGTTCGTCATGTCGACGGCGCATGAGAAAGGACGTTAGATCATGAACAACTTAGTTCCCCTCCTCTTCCTCATCTTTCTGACGACCGGATGCGACAGGTCGCCCGAATCAGCGGCAACAACTCAGTCCTCGATCGCAGACGAATCCACAATAGTGAAGGAAAGCGAAGCCGCGTTGAGCGTTCGCTGGACAAGCGCCGTCGAAGACTTCGGTCTGCGCCGCCTCGAAGAAATGGACGACGCAACATCCAAAGCCGTGCCGCTCGGACTGGACGGGAAATCCCCCGTCGTTATCGAAATCGGTCCAGACACGAATCTCTATCAAGTCAAGGAAAGCGACAGGAGGATCGAGATCGTCAACTGCGACGACTATTATGCTCTTGCCAGCGGCCAGTACGCGCCGGCTTCGAACGACGATAGCCTTCGTATCGCGGTCTTTGCGCGACCTTGCGACACGCTTCGCTACCTGAAACTCGCCAAGCCTGCGAAATACAGCTTTGTCGAATCGCTGACACTCGACACCGACACAACCAAGGAACTCATCCCGTTGATCGGAGTGAAGCAAGACCTCGACTTCAAAGCGCCGAACGACGCCGCGTATTTGAAATTCCACTTCGAGCCGAAAGGC
Organism: Phycisphaerae bacterium; assembly: GCA_035399845.1. Taxonomy (GTDB): domain Bacteria; phylum Planctomycetota; class Phycisphaerae; order UBA1845; family UTPLA1; genus ECT2AJA-110-A. The sequence continues at coordinate 31,230 of DAOPJV010000065.1, forward strand.
GCCATTCTCCCGAATTCCGACGGGACCGTGCGAATTGGCGACATCGGGGCGGCGGTGATTGTCGAGCGTCTCGCCTGGGCGGACTTCGACGGAGACGGAGCCGAAGACGTGCTGCTATTCGTCAGAGGTAAGGCGCAGTACGTCAACTTAAGCTACCACAAAATCGTCACACGGCTCGAGGACAAAGGACCGCTGATCGCCGTGGATGTGGATCCCTATGCGGAGTTTCGACGCTGAGAGGCTTCATCGAGTACGCCCGATCTCGCCGAGGCGATCACTGACAGTCGTTTCCAGACAAGATCGCCGAAACGAACGAGGCGACGCCACACGGACATTCATCGCCGCCGGTAACGACACAATCCACGTAGGTTTGAACGTCGAGACTGTCGGCGACGCCGTCGCCGTTCATGTCCGCGGAGTACGCGCGAGACGTCGCCAGACGGAATCCCTCGGTTCGGACTGGCGCCCCCGATGGCGGGCCGATTGCGTACCCCGGGGCGGTGATGTTGATTGCATTCTGCCGGAAGTTCCCGCCGAGCAGGTAGAACTCACCTGTGGGAAATCGCGTCTCGGTCCACTCCATGACATTGCCACTTTGATCGAACGTGCCGAAGTAGCTTGAGGCGCCACACCCGCCAACTGTCGAGACCTGCCCTACTGTGGTCCCGCCCCAATTGAAGCGCTCGTCATAGTTCACTGTATTCTGTCCAGGATTCAGGACATTCCCGGCGCCATTAGCGATCGCATAGTCCGGCGCCTCGTCCGAACGCGTCGCGTAATCCCACCAGCTATCGTCCGGACCACTATCGACCGCGGGATGGTAATAGGCGGCCTTCATCCATTCGTCGCGCGTCGGTAGATAGAATCGCGCCCCCGGAGAGCGCGAAGACGGCACACCATTCGACAGATCGTAGGCGCCGCTCTCGACGTTTGCGGGGTTCTTGTCGTGATGCAGCCAATTGCAGAATCGCATGGCGTTCTGGATGCGCACTTTGAACATTGGCTTGTTTGCAAAATAGGGTTTTGCGACGTACTTGCCGCCGACCGGCAGCGTGTCGTCGAACAGGATCGCCGGAAAACCGACGAGATGGAGATTCACCTCGGCGTCGAATAGACCGAGCGCTTCATGGCCTTGGGGATCCACACTGTTGAGAAACTCCACGAATTGCGCCACTGTCGTTTCGTATCTTGAGATGAAGAACTCATATTCCACCGATCCCACCCCTGACTCGGGGTGAGGCGGATTGAACGGATGGCCAACCAACACCCAATCGATCGCCTCAGCCAACGGCGTCCCCACGAACAAACCAGGAACAGAGAAGAGCATCAGAAAACAGAGCTTTCGCATCGAATTCCTCCGTTGCTTCGCGTTCTGACCCCAATAGACGAAACATGTGCAGGATTGGAGAACATTCGTCGTTGCGCCCCGCCCTGACGACGCGGCCGATTTGTGCCCCGGCGACACGAATCTTGCCACGCTTGCCGCCGATGATCCTCACCGAATTCTAGCGCCTCACCGAGAAAGTACCTTGTTGGCAGGTGACATGGCCGTCGCCAATTCGATCATCCGGTGCGGACGCTCGGCCACGATCTACCCTCTATTCGCGCCCATTCAACAATCGATCTCAATCCAGCAGCGCTTCGACGAACCTGTGGACATCGTGGCTGTCTGTGGCGCCGTCGTCGTTCAAATCGGCCAGTGAACACGAAGCGCCGCTGAGGATGGCGCCGACGAATCCGTCGATGTCATTCGTGTCCACGGCGCCATCCGCATTCATGTCGCCGGTCGCATGGCAGTCGTCGGGCCGGCCGTCGGAATTGCAGTCCTCGTTCAGTGCGTAGACTCTCAGCGTATCCGGCTGAACGCCCTGAACAGAGTAGTAATCCGCGACCAGTTGCGCGGATGACGCCTCAATGTGGCTTCCGAACCTGCTGTACGCGCCGGTCGGAAAGGCGATGTACTTTTCATGGACCGCGTCATCGCCGCTGACGTCAAACTGGAAGATCGATCCCCGAAGACTCGGACTCCCCGGCGTGGTTCCTCGCGGTGTGCCGACAAGGAGTCGATCCTGCGGCGTAATAACAACGCTGGCGCCGAAATCCACATGCTCCTGAAAACTCGGCGCATGCGGCAATGTGTCAACGAGTGTCCAACCAGCGCCGTCGAACCGATAAAGAAACACCTTGCCCAGGACAAACGACTGTTGATTATGATACGCCGCCCCCACGGCCAGGAGATCTCCCCGAATGGCCAGCGCATCTCCAAACACAGGACCGGCCGAAGAAACGAAAAGCTCCTGTTGTTCGAACAGCGCGCCGTCGATGCGACGATAGATCTTCACGCGGTAATCCGCAGAGTTGACCACAAGCCAATCGTCATCGCAGTCGACGACGGCGCCGGTTAGCCACGAGGACGAAGTGCCGTCGATGTTGTGAATCGGCGCCGGCTCCAACTGATGGTCCACGTACTGAAAGACAAACATCGATCCATTGCCGCATTGGGAACATCCCGCAATGACCAGACCAGCCTCCGCGCGAACCTGTTCGCCGAAGTGACCGCTGTACGGGTGATGTTCCCCGGGGAGCCTTGCATCTTCAACCCAGGCTTCTCCATCGAAACGGAAGACGTAGGCGGCCCCCTTTTCAGGCAATACCGTCCCGTCGTAGCTCACGGAATCCTGCTTCGGCGCCCCTACAACGATGATGTTTCCGTCGATCGACACTGACGCGCCGAATCCGTCGCCCAGCGCGACACCGCCGGCGATCAGCTCCGAGTGGAATTCCCAGTCAACGCCGTTGTACTGATAGACGAACACGCGCTCCTCGAGCAGGACGCTGATGTTCCCGTCGTAATAGTCGCTGACGACGAGAAACTCGCCGTCCATGTCGTAGTCGTACGGAAATCGATTGACGCCCGCCGGCGGCACGATGCGCTGTCCCATCGGCTCACCCCCGAGTTCGCAGGCGTCGGGAACTCCATTCAAATTGCAGTCTGCGCCCAGCGCATCGCATTCATCCGGAATCCCATTGCCGTCACAATCGCAGAAGACGACGTCGCATTCGTCGAGGCGTCCGTTGTTGTCGCAGTCGCGGCACGCGGTATCCTCCGGCGGGCAATTCGCCATCTCGCACTCGTCGAGCACGCCGTTGCCGTTGCAGTCGCTACCGCGCATTTCGCATTCGTCGGGAATCCCGTTGCCGTTGCAATCCGCCGCCACAACGCCGTCGCCATCCGGGTCGGCCGGGTCGATCTCGCAGGCGTCCGGAATCGTGTCCAGATCGCAATCCGGTTCCGCGTCGTCGGGAACGCCGTTGCCGTTGCAGTCCGGTTCCCCGCAGATGTCGAGATGGCCGTCATGATCCAGATCGGCGGCGCCCGAGGCGATGTCGCAATCGTCCATGACGTTGTTGCCGTCGCAGTCGACGGCGAGTTCGTACAACGACGTGATCGTCGATCCGTCGTCAGGGTCGGCAATCGAACCGAAACCGCCGACGAGCATGCGACGATCGCGCATGCTCAGCCACGCGCCGAAGGCGGTTGAGTCGACGCCGGGTGTCGGTGTCAGCGTCTCCGACAGAACCCAGGCATTGTTGTCCCATTCGTAGAGATACACGGCCCCAGAACCAGGAAGGCCCGTGTCGACGTCCGTCGCCGACACCGCGATGCGCTCGCCGTCCATCTCGATTTGCGCGGCGAATCCAATATCGCCAGGCGTCGGGGAATCCGCCTGCCCAGTCAGCATCCACTCGTCATTAACGCGTTCATAGACGTAAACGCTCTCGCCTGCGATCGCGATCCGGCCGTCACGCATGGCGATATCGTCTTGCGATGTTGTGACACCGGGCGTCGAGATCGGAGGCGTTTCCCGCCAGCCGTTAGCATCCCGTTCGAGGATTCGGACGACCCGCGTATTCGACGACGTAAACCGAGTCGCGATGACATTCCCCTCGATGGCGACTTTCGTCGGCGCGCGCGACTGCGGGAAATAGAAATACGTCTCAAACCGAAACTGACCGGAAACGTAGCGGAGGATGACGACGCCACTGTACAGGTGATCGGAATTCGTGTTTCCGACACTGACGACCAGGCGGTCCCCGTCAATGGCGATCGACCTGCCCCAGTAGCCCAGGCTGATCGGCGCCTCGGCCCATGTCGGCAAAGCAACGGTCGACTCATACGCCCAGTGATTGCCGTGATGGCGGAAGACGTGGATCCTGCCGGAGAAGTCATTCGTCATTGCCGAGACAATCAGGATGTCTCTCTGCATCCTGACGACGAACCCGAATCTCGAATTCGGTTCATTCTCCGGCGGAAACAGCTGATCTTCCAACACCCAGCCGGTCGCATCCTGACGATAGACTTTGACGGTCCCGACGTTGTTCCCGTTCGTATCATCCCAGTACTCGCCGATGGCGAGGCGATTGTCGGATGTCGCGATGTGATCGCTCAGCGGGTCGAGGTCGACGCCCGACATCCACCAGGAATCGCTTGCACGCCAATGACCGATCCCGCATCCCATGGGGCGCGGGTAATCCGGGCATGAGGCCGGATCCACAGGATCGCAGTCATCGGGAACGCCGTTTTGATTGCAGTCATTGCCGACTAGCTCGTCGACATCGGGGATACCGTTGTTGTTGCAGTCGTCGGCCCGAGCGGATGGCGCGCTCACACAAAGCAGGCAAGTGATGAAGATCGCCGCAAGGCTCAAATGAGTTCGCATCGAAACGGACTCCTTGCTAACGGTACCCGCGCCGGACCGGCGCCACGGACCACGATGACGTAATGGGGAATTGACGAACCTGTGTTTCTCGACCCGATGACACATGCCAGCCTCGGACTTCGACAGTAACGAAACGGCGGTCTGCGATCAAGGGTAACGGGATGCGTTGGCGGTTCGGGAAGGCGCCAGTAAGGCGCACGGCACAAGAACCGGCGGAACGGTCCGCACAACTGAGATACAGAGTCTAGCCGGCGAGCAGTTGGTCGATGAAAATCTCCAGATCCCGACTGTTGAGTTGGTCGTCCTGGTTCATATCCGCCTGAAGCAGCTCACAGACCGTCGAATTCGCGTGCTCGACGAGCGCGTTGGCGAATGGAATGATATCAAGTGTCGTGACGACGCCGTCGCAGTCGAAGTCACCGCGGGCGCAGGCCGGCGTCAAACTCGAGTAGGAGATCGCCACATTGTCCGGCGTCGAATTGAAATTCCCCATGATGACGAGATCGCCCTGCAAGTGCTGCAATACGTAGCCGTTGGATGGCCGCTCTTCCGACACGAGGTTCCAGACATCGTCCTTGATCGACACGATCGTCGCCCCGTTGTATCCAGGTGAATCCCGGAAATAGCCCGCCACGACGAGGCGGTTGTACACGGGGATAAAGGCGCCGCCTTCGAGCCGATGCTCGCCGCCGACCGACTCCCATTCCGCGCCGTTCCACCTGGCGAAGTACACATCCGCTTCATTGCGCACGATCATCGCGTGCAGTCGGCCCTCGAACTCAGTGAAACCGCCGGCGCCATAGATATCGTCGGTTCCGTACCGTACCCATTGCGTTCCATCGAAGACCGCGATTTCACTGAGATAGTCGCCCACCACTGAAAACAGTTCCCCGACAACGACGAGATCGTCATGGAAGCAACCGATCCCATCGACGTAAGCGTCTTCTTCCGGCAACGCGGGAATCTGCGACCAGTTAAGACCATCCCAGCGTGCGACGCCATTGGCGGGAATCCCCCCGGCATCCGTGAAGTACCCCTGTGCGATCAGATATCCGCCACAAGTGACAAGCTCTCGCACAGTACCGTTGACGCCCGTCCCGAGCGGGCGCCATTGCTGCCCATCCCATCGAGCAATATTGGAGAGCGCGGTCTGATCCGAGGATGTAAAGGCGCCGCCGGCGAACAACTCACCCTCGTGCAGCGCCACTGCGTAGACAATGCCATCGAGCCCAGCGCCAAGGGCCTGCCATTGGTCATTTTCGCGCATGGCGATGTTGTTGAAGGGCGCGCCGTCAATGAGGTTGATGATCCCTCCCACAACCAGATTGCCGTCAAACACGACAGAGTCGTAAATGGAAATCGAAGAACCGTCGAACGGCCGGCGCCAGTTCGGCGCGTCAAAGGTGGCAATCCTGTGAGTGACGAGTCCGTTGACGTCTCGGAAGTCGCCGCCGACGAAGAGCTGGCCGTTCAAAGCGGCCAGGGCGTATATCGGTTCATACTGACTCATGTCCGTCACGAAGCCCTGCCAGTCGGCGCCGTCCCAGCGGTAGAGCTTCCAGGTCGTCGACGAACTTGATTCGTCCCGACCTGCGACCCAGATTTCGCCCTCATGCGTTGTCATTGCACGCGGCAGGATGTCGACACCATTCCCGAGACGGGACCAGTTTGTTCCGTCAAATGCGGCGACGTGTGAAGCGGCGAGACTTCCCGCTGTTGTAAACCTCCCCGTGGCGATCAATCGGCCGTCATGGACGTGGAGTTTGTAGCATGAGCCGCTGAGCCCTGTTCCTACCGGCTGCCATGATGCGCCGTTCCACTTGGCGATGTTGCGCCAGACGCCAGCGTCCTGGAGAATCAGATAGCCCGCGGCGTAGAGTTCATTCTGATAGACGGCAAGGTCGTACACTTCGCCGTAGAGGCCGTTCGCCATGGCCGACCAGCTCTGGCCGTTCCACGCTCCGATTTCGTTACATGCCGTGTTGCCGCCGGCGATTCCAAAATCTCCGCCGACAATCAACTTGTTGTCGAAGACTTCCATCGCGTTGACGCGTGAGTAGCCGACACCCGATCCGAGTGGGCGCCAGGCGGCGCCATCCCATCGCGCAATCCGCGTCAGGGGATTGTCATCGGTACCGAAGAAGGACCCCGCTACATAGAGATCGCCCTGATACTCGATGACGTCCGCGATGTACTCCGAGGAATGATCGCCGAGGCCATCGGCGAACGAAGTGAACTGCGTCCCATCCCACGCGGCGATCTTATTGGCTCTCACGCTCCCGGCGACTTCGAAGGCGCCAGCAAAGAGCGTCACGGGCGCCAGCGGGCCGAGGCCGTCGGGATCCCAGTTCTTAATGACACGCACTTCGTCGCTGAATCCCGGAACGCCGCTGTGTGACGTCCACTCCAATGTGCATTGGGCGTTCGCGGCGTTCGGAATCGCGAATGAGAGCGCAAAGGCAAGAACGCCCGCATTTGCCGCGGAGAACACATGAGCGTTCGTCGACACGGATTTTCTTCGTGGGATCCTCGGCATGGGTCCGGCCTCCATTCTGTGACGAACGTCATCATACGCCAAATGCCGCCGGAATGAAAAGCCTGCGGAAGGCTGCGATCTTGGATTACCGTGGACCGGCGAACGCGCACGCAGCGGTTACAGGAAATCGGCCCCGTGTGACTGCGGCCCGCAATACGAACAAGCGCAGCTCCGGGAATGGAACCTGGAAATGAATGAGGGATTACGCGTTGCAGTTCCGAGTTACGCCGCCAAATCCAATGAGCCGTTGATCATTCCATTGGCGGCGCCTCGTTCACACAATGTCATGACGACCTGCAATGCTCGTATGGTTGTCGCTGCGAACGGCTCAGGGCGCCGACGCGTATGACGTGGACCGTGCAATGGTCCGCGCCGCGAACCCGCCACTCAGCGGTCCATCTTCGCGCCGCACTCGCCGCAGAAATCGGACCATACATTGGCGACGTGGCCGCACTTGGGGCAGGTGACGAGTTGCGTGAGCAGCGGAGAATCCACATTGTGACCGATGACGAGCCACGCGCCGCCGCGCTTCGAGAGCGTGTACGTCACACTCGCCGGCCCCTTCTCATAGTTGGCGTTGTAGGTGATCGTGGCGGAGCCCTGGCCGACGCCGTCCTGCACGTTGAACGAGGCCGTCGATTTGCTCAGCATCACGCCCAGTTGTTTGCGCACGCTCGACTCGAAACTCGTGAACTTCTCCTCGCTGTCGACGGCTTTCCACTCGGGACCAATCGATTGATAGGCGCCGCTGTAATCGGCGGCGTCCACTTTGGCCTGAAAGGCCTCGGCAATCGGTTCGATCTCGGCATGACCTTTGATCAACAGCCATCCGAAACCCCCTGCGCAGACGAGGATCAGGAAGAAGAACCCTCCGCCGGCGAGCAGCAGCCAAAGCCAGAGGCGCGACTTCCGTGGCGGCGCCATCGTCGGTGTCGTGGAATACCCGATGGGAACAGTGGTTCGCGGATCCTGGTTCGAAGTTGGTTCCATGCTCAATGGTCCTCTGGCCCGTCGCCCCGCATCCTACGGCAAACTCCCGCCAATCGCAGCCAACAACCCATCGAAAATTCGACTATTGGGCCAGATCATTGGATAGGCGCCATACCCGATCACCAATTCGCGAATCACCAAATCACGCATGCGTGGCGGATGGGATTCCTCCGGGACGGGGCGAGACTTCACATATCCGCCCCAACGCCCGCCTTTTCGCCCGCCTTGATGATCGGTGACGGACTGCAGCAGGATTCGCCTTCGGCGTTCGGCCAGGCGCGATAGATCGTGGCGCCGCCCATGAAGAGCATGAACACGGCGGCCGCCTTGAAGAGGTGACCGCGCATGCGCTGGCTCATCAGCGAGCTGCCGCAGCCGACGGCCAGCATCGCCGGCGCCGTGCCGAGACCGAAGACGGCCATGATAAGCATGCCCTCGGGCACATTCGCAGCGGCGACGGCCATCGCGAGCAGGGCGTACACGAGGCTGCACGGAAGAAAGCCCGTCGCAACGCCCGCGATGTAATATCCCCACCATCCCTGTGCATTGATGAAGTATGCGAACGGCCGGGCAATGAGCTTCGCAACGCCGCCGCCCTTCCGACCGAGCCCGGGAACCAGGCCGAGCACCGACAGGCCGACGAGCAGCATGATCACGCCCGCCGCAATGCTGAAGGACTGCTGCACACCGAAGAGCGCGTAGTCGGCGCGGGCCATCGCCTGTCCGGCGTAACCCGCCAGGGCGCCCAGAAACGCGTAAGTCGTCACGCGCCCCGCCGTATAGATGAGCTGTCGCGCGAGAATCGGCGCAAAGCGGCGCTTCGACGCGCCGACGGCCGCGGCCAGGCCACCGCACATGCCGATGCAGTGCGCCGAGCCGAGAAATGACATCGCGAAGACAGTCCCCAGGCTAGCCGTCACGTTCCCGCTCCATTTCGAATGCGCCGAGTCGCAGTGAGTTCGCCACGACAAAGAGGCTGCTGCCCGCCATCGCCGCGGCCGCGACCAGCGGGTTCAGCCGGCCCGCAATGGCAAGCCACATGCCCGCCCCATTGTAGAGCAGCGCCCACAACAAGTTCACGCGAACCGTCAGAACCGTCTTTTTCGCCAGGTGAATCAACCGCGGCACGCGAATCAGCTGGTCGCTCAGCAGGCACACGTCGCCCGCGTCACGCGTCACATCGGCGCCGCAGCCCATCGCAATGCCAACATCCGCCGCGGCCATCGCCGGCGCGTCATTGAGACCATCCCCGACCATGGCGATGGCGCCCTTGTCGCGATGCGCCCGCTCCAGCGCCGCGACTTTGCCCTCGGGTCGCAGCGCCGCAAGAACCGTCACGCCGAGCTGTTCGCCAATGGCGTCGGCGCGGGCCTGGTGATCGCCCGTCAGCACGCTCACTTCCAGCCCGAGCGACGTCAGCTGCGCGATCGTCGGCGCCGCATCATCGCGAAGCGACTCGGCCAGGCCAAAGACGCCCCGCACGCGCCCGTCCCATCCCACGCAGGCCACGGCGCGCTGACTCCGCTCGTTCTCCTCGACGGCGGCCGCCAGGGCGTCGTCCATCGCCAGCGATTGATCGCGCATCAGCGCAACACTGCCCAGCGCCGCGGCGCCGACACCGTTCGACGCCACGAGGCCCATGCCGGGAATCGTTCGAACGGAATCGAACTGGGCCACGTCCACATGATGGGTCCGCGCATGGGCTTCGATGGCGCGGGAGATGGCGTGCAGCGAGCCGGCGCTCAGCCCCGCCGCGATACGCAGGGGCGCTTCGACATCGCGAGTCGGAACGATCGACTCCAGCCGCATTCGCCCCGTCGTCAGCGTGCCCGTCTTGTCGAAGAAGACGGCGCGAACGGCGGCCAGCCGCTCCAGCGCTTCGCCACCTCGGAAGATCACGCCATAGCGCGCCGCGCGCCCCAGCGCAATCCAGATGGCCATGGGCGTCGCAATCCCCAGTGCGCACGGACAGGCGATCAGCAGCACGGCGAGCGCCGTCATCAGCGCTTCATCCGCCCCGCCGCGCATCCAGCCAGTGGCGGCGCCGACGACGGCCAGCAACACTGTCAGAATGACGAACTTCGACACAACGCGATCGGACCATCGCTCGTAGCGGCCCTTCGCCTCCTTCGCCTGCTCCAACAGAGCGACGAGGCGCGAAATCGTCGACTCGGCGCCGACTGTCGTCGCCCGGATTGTCAGCGTCCCGTCGAGGTTGGCCGTCCCCGCGGAAACGCTCTCCCCGACGCCCTTCGCCACGGGCGAGCTCTCGCCGGTCAGCAACTGCTCGTCAACGTTCGCTTCACCCGCCGTTACGACGCCATCGACCGCAATGCGCTCTCCCGCGACGACGCGGATCACATCACCAATGCGAACGTCCATCGATCGCACGCGCATTTCTTCGCCGTCGCGCCGGACAGTGATTTCGTCGGGAACGAGGCGCTCCAGGGCGCGAACCGCCTGCGACGCCCTGAATCGGCCGGACGCCTCGAACCAGCGGCCGAGCGTGACGAAGACGAGAATCATGCAGGCCGTCTCGTAATAGGAGTGACCGGCGTCGCGATACGTCGAGATAACGGAGAAGGCGTAGGCGGCGCCGACACCGAGGACGATCAGGGCGTCTGTCGCAACCACGCGTCGACGCAGTTGATCCAGCGCGTTGAGAAAGATCGGAACCGCGAGGAGATAGAGAACGGGCGCCGTCAGGAGGAGCTGGGCGTAGCGCGCGAGCCCCGCCATCGAACGGGAGAAGTTCGTCGCCTGATCGCTCGTCAGGTAGGCGGCCTCACCGTACAGGTAGACGCTGAGGACCATGACAATCATGGAGAGGAAGCCGGCGACGCCGATGAGGAAGATCTCGAACCCGCCGAGGGTGTA
>DAOPJV010000066.1:0-42215 GCA_035399845.1 Phycisphaerae bacterium
GTGTGGGCGCCTCCCGCGAAGGATGCGACGCCGCCCGGCGCTCCACTGGGTTCAGCCCCTCCAGGGGTCTTCACGATAACTAGAAACCATGCGGGAGGCGCCCACCCTACTCTGTGGCGCCGACCCCGCCGTTGGCGGAATTGTCAGACGATCCGCGCACCCGGCGCCGCTTGAGAGCAGTGGCGCACGGCCACCTGGGGTGGCTCGACGGCGCATCGACATTCAGTGGCGCGAGGGACCGACGTCGTCCGACCCCACATCACAAATCGCAAATCGCCACTTCACAAATCCAACAACTCGCCACTCGAAACTCGACACTAGTAACTAGTAACTAGCTGCTAGCAACTCCCTCACGCCCGCGCAGCCGCAACGTCTCCGAACTTCCGCGCCATCGCCGCCTTCACCAACCCCAGGAACATCGGGTCGGGGCGCAGCGGCCGGCTCGTCAGTTCGCTGTGGGCCTGCGTCGCGATGAAATAGGGATGCGCCGAGGGCGCCAGCTCGAGGATCTGCATGATCGGATAGTCGGGCGCCTTGCCGCTGAAGAGCATTCCGGCCGCCTGGATCTGGTCGATGTACTTCGGATCCACTTCGTACCGATGCCGGAATCGCAGGCGAATCTCCGGGGCGCGATTGAACAATCGACTCGCCAGTGAATCCGCCGTCAGCACGATGTCCTGACCACCGAGGCGCATGTTGCCGCCCAACCCTTCGATCTGCTTCTGCTCGGGCAGAATGCTGATCACGGGGTTCTCGCAATCGTCGTCGAACTCCGTCGACCCCGCCCCCGGCAGCCTGCACACATTCCGCGCGTATTCGATGACCGCCAGCTGGAAGCCGAGGCACAATCCAACGAACGGAATCCCCGCCGTCCGCGCGAAGCCGACGCAGGCGATCTTGCCTTCCACGCCGCGCGAGCCGAAGCCGCCCGGCACGATCAAACCATCGACATGCGACAGCGCCTCGGCCGCCTTGTCGATCGCGACTTCGCTCGCCTCCAGCCAGTCGATATTGACGCGCACGCCCGCGTGGACGCCCGCGTGCTCAAGGGCCTTGATGATCGAGGCGTAGCTGTCGCGCACCGACGTGTATTTGCCCGCGACACCGATCGTGACTTCGCGCTCCAGCGACCTCAGGCCATTGAGGTAGCCATCCCACTGGGCGATCGCCGTCGCCTCCGCCTCCTCGTGCAGCCGTTCCTTCAGATCGAGGATCCCGACGACCTGCTTGTCGAGCCCCTCGCTGCGGATCATCTCCGGAATCACGTACACGCTCTCGCAGTCGTGCATGCTGAAGACGCGATCGAATGGTACGCTCGAATACATCGCGATCTTCTCGCGCGCCTTCTTCGACACTTCGTTGATCGCGCGGCACGCGATGATGTGCGGTTGAATGCCCGCCTGCGTCAGCTGCTTGATGCCGAGCTGCGCCGCCTTCGACTTCTGCTCGCCCAGGGCCGGCGGCTGAATCACATACGTCAGCGCGACCCAGCAGACGCTGCTTCCACCCTCTTCGAAGGCGAGCTGACGAAGCGCCTCGATGTAGTAGGCGTTCTCGACATCGCCGACCGTCCCGCCGATCTCGATGAAGACGACGTCGGCGTCCGTGTTGACGGCCAGCCGCCGCAGCTTGCTCTTCACTTCGCCCGTCACGTGCGGAATCATCTGCACGTCGCGGCCGAGGTAGCCGCCGCGTCGCTCCTTCTCCAGAACGGCGCTGAAGATCTGACCGCTGGTCGAGAAGTTGTCGCGCGTCATGTTCTGGTCGAGCATGCGCTCGTAGGTCCCCAGATCCATGTCGCATTCCATGCCGTCGTCCAGCACGAAGACCTCGCCGTGGCGGAAGGGATTGAGCGTGCCCGAGTCGAGGTTGAGATAGCCCTCGAGCTTGATCGGGGCGACAGTGAGCCCCTTGTCCTTCAGGACCTTCGCCAGGCTGCTGGCGAAGATGCCCTTACCGAGACCCGACATGACGGTCCCGAAGACGCCCACGTACTTCGTCTTGCCGGGCTTGTACCCGGCGGGCATCGGTGTATAGAACTCCGTTTCATCCGATGTGTTGGAAATGGACGCAAGGACGCGCTCGGCGGTCATGAAAATCTCCGATTCGAAGCGGCGACAATGTGGCTGGGGTTGGTGACGACGGGCGAGATGTGGCCAATCAATTGGGGCACCCGTCAAGTATATCGCCCCTGTCAACCCCCCGCGAGCCCCGCCATCGCTGACGCCGGATTCCCTTCCGGCATTCGCTCGTGCAGGAATCCTCTCCTGCACGCCAACGCCGACGCCGGAATCCCTTCCGACGGCCCACCCACGCCCGTGACGACGCTGGCGCCGGAATCCCTTCCGGCGACCACCCACGCTCGTGCAGGAATCCGTTCCTGCACGCCCCCGTGTCGCTCATGCGCCCCCGGATACCCAGAGCACGAATACTCCGCGGACGAACACCGGCCAACCGCGCAGCGACGCCAGCATCGCCGTCGCAGAAATTTGCGACCGTTTGCGAGGGTTTGCGGCCGTTTGCAGGAGGAACGATTGAAGAACGAGATACGAAACGAGCCGTTCAGCCCGCCCCGACAACCGCAGTTCGCGTCGCTCGTGCGAGAATCCGGTCTCGCACGCCCACGCCGCGCGATCGCGTTATTTCATGGGTGTCGGTTCGACCTTCTTCGCGGGTGGCGTTTCATCCGGCGCAGTTGGCGTTGGCGCGGGGCCGGTCGCCGTCCCGCCGGCCTTCGCCTTGGCGTCCTTCAGCCACGCGAGGAACGCCTCGGGTGTCGGAACCGGGTTGACATAGTAGTTGGGCGTCAGCCGAGAGCCGTCCGGCGCGGCGAGGACGCACACCTGCGGCTTGCGCACCTTGAACCGATCCGCCTGTTCATCGAAGAAGCCGTATTCCAGTTCGATGTTGATCGTTGTTCGCAGTTCCTGGTTGACCCGGGAATCGTGGAGCACATTTCGCAGCATATTGCGATGCTGCGTCGAGTCCCACGCCTTGAAGTAGTACAGAATCGGCAGGTTGTCCTTCTTTGCCTTCGCCTCGCCGAATTCCGGCGCGACGTACCAGACCGCGCGGGCGCAGCCCGCCGTCAGGGAAACGGCCCACAGGCAGATCAGAACCCCGCCGCCGACAATTCGCCGGCGACGCGTCGCCGATCCTGGATGGACGTCTTGCAATGTACCGCTTCCTTTTGTCATTCGCCCGCGGGGACCGGCGACTTGTCGTTCCCGCCGCCAGTACGACGTCGACCGCCGCGACGCCCGCGACCACCCCGGCGGCCTCGAGCGGATCCATTCGGACGCGACGACTCCACGCGTGGCAACAGCGGGTTGCGACCCATCGGTTCGGCCGGCGCCGTCTCCTGCAGCTCTCGGCCGCGCCGATCCGTGCAGGAGATTTCCACTGTATCGAGCGTGAACTTGTCCATCGCGTGGATACGAATCGACACATTGCGTTCCCGCTCGAGGTCCGTGAGCTGGTGCCGCTTGCGGTTCAGCAGGTCATTCGCGACGCCCGGCGCCAGTCGCACATCGACCCGTGCGACATTCTCGCGGTGCGCCGCGATCATGATGCGTCGCATGACGTCCAGGGCGACCGATTCCGGCGCCTTAACGCGACCGCTGCCGTTGCAGCGTGTGCAGTTGCGATACATGTTGCGTGTCAGTGAAGGTCCCTGGCGCTGCCGTGTCATTTCGAGCAGGCCGAACCGCGAGATGCGCAGGACCTTCGCGCGTTCCTTGTGCTTCTTAAGGGCGTCGTTCAGCCGCCGTTCGACAGTCCGCCGATGCTTTTCCTGCAGCATATCGATCAGGTCGACAACGACGAGGCCACCGAGGTCCCGCAGACGAAGCTGCCGGGCGATCTCGTCGACCGCTTCCAGGTTCACGCGGAAGGCCGTCTCCTCGGCGTCGTCATGGACGCGGAAGCGGCCTGAGTTCACGTCGATGGCGACCATCGCTTCCGTCTGCTCGATCACGAGCGAACCGCCGCAGGGCAGCGGAACGTGCTTCGAGTACAGCCGATCGATTTCTGACTCGATGCCGAACCGATGGAAGAGCGGCTCCGAGCCCTCGTATACCTCGACGATGTCGCTGCCGCCGCGCGGGCTCGCAATCGACAGAAACTCGCGAACGCGGGCGCCGACTGTCGGCGAGTCGATCACGATCCGCTTGAGGTTCGTGTCGAAGACGTCGCGAATCGTCCGAATGACGAGGTCCGATTCCTTGTACAGCGACGCAGGCGCCGGCACCTTGTTGATGCGCACGGCGACCTTCTTCCAGAGGCGGGCCAGGTAGTTAAGGTCGCGCTGCAGATCGCGCTTCGGCCGATCGACACCGGCCGTGCGGACGATGAAGCCCATGTCCTTCGGAAGCGACAGCTGGGCGAGAACGTCCCGCATCTTTCGGCGCTTGTCGTCGTCCTCGATCTTTCGGGAGACGCCGAGCTGTTCCATGCCGGGCATCATGACGAGGAAGCGACCGGGCAGCGAGATGTAACTCGACAGCGTTGGTCCCTTCGTCCCGATGCCTTCCTTGATGACCTGGACGATGACTTCCTGGCCGCGCTTCAGGCACTGCTGAATCGGCGGTCGCTGCTTGCGCGGCGTCTTCTTGCCGACCTGCTCCTTGTCATCGGCCGAGTGATCCGGGAAGTACTGCGGATGAAGGTCGCTGATGTGGAGGAAACCGTGGGCCGCAAGGCCGAAATCGATGAAGGCCGCCTGGATCGACGGCTCGATGTTCGTGACGCGTCCCTTGTAGATGTTGCCGACATTCGACGCGGACGACGCCCGCTCGATATGGAGTTCGTCCAGCCGGTTGTCCTTCAGCACGGCGATCCGACACTCCTCGGCGTCGGAGACGTTGATCAGCATCTCCAGTTCATCGCCGACCGGCGGCGCCTTGGCCGCCGCGGCCGTGTCGATGCGCTGCGGCTTCCTGCCGCTGGCCTCGTTGCGGGCCGACTCGTTGCGTCGTCGCTGTTCGATCGGCGCCGGCACCGGCTGCTTGCGTTCGACGACGTCGAAATCGACGGTCTCCGCGTCATCCACGCGCAGCGTGGCGGGCTCGGCCAGCTCGGCGTCCCGCGAGTCCATGCGACCGGCGATGGGAAGCTGCGGCGCCGGCGAACGTGGCGCGGCGGAAGGCGCCGGATCCCCGGACTTCCGCTTCGCAATCTCGTTGATGACTTCCTGCTCTTCCGCCAGTCGCTGCTTGCGACTCTTGCGGCCGCGGCGGCGCTTCTTTCGGTCACCCGAGGGCGCCATGGCGCGGCCATCGTCGCTCAGTCCGTCGTCGTCGGCGTCGAGAAAGACCAGGTCGTCGGGATCCGAATCCGCGTCTGAATCGTCGAGCGGCGCGAGGTCATCCTCATCGTCGTCCAACGGGTCAGACAGGTCGCCCTCGAAATCGTCGACATCCGGCGCATCGTCATCGTCGGCGAAATCGGGGTCGTCGAGCGCGTCCTCTTCGTCCAACTCCGCCGGCTCGGGCGCGGCGGTCTCCGCGATGGGCGCGGCGGTTCCGCGACGCTTCTTTCGCCGCGTTCGCTTCCTGTGTTCGGCCGGCGGCGACGCCGCCGCTTCCTCCGGCGCGCCGAGCAGTTCATCCAGAATGCCCGCTCCGAAATCGGATTCACCGGCGGATCGGGCGGGAACACGCGGCGTTGACGCCCGATCGCCCGCGCCAATGGCGGCTGAGGCGACAGACTTCGATTCCGGCGATGATGTGACGACCGCCGGCCTGGCTGGCGCCTCCGGTTTCGCTGGCGCTTCCGGCTTCGCGGGCGCTTCGGCCTTTGTCGATGTCGATGTCGATGGGGACTCGGACTTTGCCGGGGCCTTCCTGGCGGTCTTTCGGGTCGCCGACTTCGTTCGCGTCTTGCGCGTCGTCTTCGTGGCGCCGTCGTCCGCCGTCTCGGCCTTCACCGCCGTCTTCCTGGCGGCCTTCTTCGTCGCCGTCTTCTTTCGAGCGACTTTCTTCTTCTTGGTTGTCTTGGTTTCCGGGCTCGTGGCGTTCGCCGACGCGCCGGTTTCAGTAGAGCTGTCTGCCAATGGTCCGCCTCGCGACGGGAACCTGATCATGCGAACCGCAATCGCTATGACGCGTATTCGACATTCGTCCGGGTCACAAGATGCAGATGGTCCTGCTGTGGGAGTCGAAGCGCGTCCAGCACCTCACCCACTCGAGCCGTCCCGTCCTGTGAAATCGACTGTCGCCAAACGACGTTGTCATCGTTCAGCGTCATGTCGATGATGAATGCGCGAAGATCGATCGACTTGGTACCGCGCTTCGTCGAAGCGCGCTCGACCCGCCAGGCCTCGCCCGCTTCAAATCCTGCAATCGCGGCACGCGCGTCTCCCGCTTCCTTCTCCGAGACCGACAACTGATACGTCGCAACAACGGGTGTGCGACGATCGCGATCGTGGAGTTCGGAAACGCCAAGAAGTTGCAGCCCCCGCGGCAGTTGCTCGGCCAGCCGTTGCTGAACGGCCTCCGTCGTCGTCGCAGATTCGAGTTCGACGATGAGCAGCTCATCCTTCGACGCTACGCCAACCGGCCGCGGAAGAACGATACTGATTCGCGGGTGCGGATTGAATCCCTCGCTGTGACGCAGGGCCAGATCCGCCCGGGCAAACGCCCGCTTGAACATTCTCAGCGTGTCCTGGTGCGAGATGAAACGCAGGTCGCCGTCAATCGCGTAGCGTAACGCCAGCCGATTGCGCAATCCGCTCAGATTCCCTTCAATACTTGACCGTCCCCGGCCTCCCAAAGCGCTGACGCAGCGCTCGAGTCCGGGGCAGAGTTCTATCACCCGTCATGGACGAGTGGCGGAAGCTTCCGACCGATAAAACCGGCCAGCCGATTCCGCGACGCGTCCGCGCGGGGCGATGACTCAGATCTCGTCCCAGACCTTGCGAGTCTCGTCTCGAAGGTAGTTTAACACTTCTCGCTCGGTTTCAAAGGACATAACCCGCTTTCTCACTCGAATGGCGTCGGCCAGCGAGATGCTGCGGATGATCTTTTTTGTTCTCGGAATATTGCCGGCCGCCATTGATAACGTCCGTAACCCCATACCCACCAACAGGATAGCGAACAACGGGTCACCCGCCATTTCGCCGCACAGACTGATCGACGTCGTGGATCGATCCGCATCCTTCACGACGCGTCGGATCAGCCGGAGGATCGATGGATCCGCGGGAGAGTAGAGCTGGGCGACTCTTTCATTCGTGCGGTCAACCGCCAGCGTGTACTGGATCAGGTCGTTGGTCCCGATGCTCATGAAATCGGTTTCCCGCGCCAGTTCGCGGGCGCAGATGGCCGCCGCCGGCGTTTCGACCATGACGCCAACGGGAATGTCCGATTTGAACTCGAATCCCTCTTCCTCCAGCTCCTCCATCACGAGGCTCAGGACGAATTTCGCCTGGCGCAGCTCCATGATCCGCGAGATCAGCGGAAACATGACGCGCACATCCCCGTTCACGCTCGCCCGGAGAATGGCGCGCAGCTGCGATCGGAACATGGACAGGTTCTGAAGGCTGTAGCGAATCGATCGAAGCCCCAGGAAGGGATTCTTCTCGACTTCCCAGCCGCCACCACGATGGCACTTGTCGCCGCCGAGATCCATCGTTCGAATCACAAGCGGCCGATCGCCGACGGCCGTGACGGCGTCGCAGTAAGCCCGGTACTGATCCTCTTCCCCCGGCAGCGGGTCCGCCTCCAGGAAGAGAAACTCCGTCCGAAACAGTCCGATGCCCTCGGCGCCGCGATTAATACAATCGTCGATTTCCAGCGGAAACTCGATGTTCCCCAGCAGGTTGATTCGTACGCCGTCGCGCGTTTCCGCGGCCAGCTCCGTCAACTCGGCAAGCGTGTCGCGAACTTCCTCAAGGTGCTTTGCTTCGGCGGCGTAGGTGCTGCGCTGGCTCTCGTCGGGATTGACGACGACGACACCGTGCAGACCGTCGATGACCAGCGTATCGCCGCTCGACACGTGCGACGTGATGTTCTCCAGGCCGACGACGGCCGGAATCCCAAGGCCGGCCGCGATGATCGCGGTATGCGACGTCGTTCCACCGGCGTCCGTCGCGAATCCCAGCAGTCGCTTCGTCTTTTCCAGTGCGACGAGCTCAGACGGCGTCAGATCGTGGGCGACGATAATGACGGGCTCTCTGAGGGAGGCGAGCTCCATTCTCGTTTCGCCGCCGACGTGATGGAGCAGTCGGCGCTCGATGTCCTGGATGTCCTTCGCGCGCTCCTGGAGAAACGGACTGCCCATTTCCTGGAAACGCCGCCGGTACTTCCGCATGAAGACGCTGATCGCATAGGCGGAGCTGTAATGCTTGGAGCGGATGAGCGAGGCGATTTCCTTGCGCGGCTTGACGTCGCCGAGCCATCGCTCGTGGAAGCCGAAGATATCGGCGAGTTCGTTGCCGGCCCGGGCGGCGAACTGCTCCCGTTCGTCGGCCACTTCCTTCCGCGCGGATTCGAAGGCCCGATCGGCAAGCGAGACCTCGTGATCGATCTGATCCCGCGGCACGATTCGGCGCGGAACGCGCGACTCCTCGGTCTCGAGCACCAGCGCGTCGCCGATGACAACGCCGGAAGACACACCGATACCGCGTCTCAGAGGCATGCCGGCCTCCGTGTATCGAAACAGCCTGTGGGAGAAACGGCGGACGCGGCGGGACTCAGTCCTCGCCGAATTTCCCGTCGATCAGTTCGGCCAGTTCGTTCAGCGCCTCGGCGCCGCCGTCGCCGATCGCCTCCAGCGCGAGGACCGTCCCCTGGACCGCTTCGAGGAGCATCATTTCCATGGGGCTCTTGCCGTCGACCGTCAGATCGTTCTTGTGGACTCGGATTTCGCACTCGTATTTCATCGCGATGTCGACGAATCGCATCACAGGACGTGCGTGCAGACCTTGCCGATTCGAGATCGTCACCTCGACGCGGACGCTGTTTGAGTTGTCGTGCATTCGTCTCGTCCATGGAGTTTGCGCCGACCTGCCGCCATGCATTCGGTCCCGGATTCCACCGGGCTTTCCCAGACCGCGATCGCGATGTCGCAGAATCAGCCCGCCGGCGCTTCGTCCGCTTCGCGAATCAAATCGAGCACGGCTTCCACCGTTTCCGCCTGACGCAGAAATCGGCGAAACTGATCGCGCTGCAAATGACTGAATATCCGCTCCATCGCCTGCAGATGCGCTTCGGGCTGATCGGGCGGTGACAGCAACATGACCACAGTGTACACGGGAGATCGATCCAACGCCGCAAAATCCACGCCGGCGGCGCTGCGACCAATGGCCGCCATGATCCTGGGGATTTTGGCGTGCTTGACGTGCGGGACGGCGACGCCCTTTCCGAAGCCGGTACTTCCCTGATTCTCCCGCTGGATCGCCGCCTTCGCGATCACTTCGACATCTTCGGTGGCAAGTTCGCCGGCGTCCGCCAGCGCCGTGACAAGGTCACGAATCACACCGTTGCGATCGGTCGAAGTGATATTGGGCAGGATCGCCCCTGGTACGACAAAGTCGGCGAGTTTCATCCGATCTAACCCTCATCGCCGGGACTGGCCAGCGGCTCCTGTTCCTGACCACCTGAGTGCTTGCGATTGCGGAAGCGCTCCTTGTGGCGGGTTAACTGACGCTCAATATCCTTGAGGGCCGCATCCAGCGCCGCATACGGATCGTCATTCGCCTCCTTGGCGATGAACGTCGTATGATGATCCGCTGTCACGATGACTTCGCAAGAATGGGTTCCCGCCTCACGGTCATAAACAACTTCGGCACTTTGCGCGCGATCGTAATAGCGTTCAAGCTTGGCCGCCTTCTCATTCGTATAGGACTTCAGCTTTTCGCTGAGGTCCATGTGTCGGCCGCTCGTTGTGATACGCATCATGTGGGTGTCCTTCTTGCTTCGCCCCAGCTCCCCTACCCAAGGATCGGCCGCATCCCACCGCGAGCCACTTAAATTAAAGCCCCTTAAGCAGTTATACGCTACCGTCCAGGGACGGAACTTGAGTTTACGGGGGCCGCTATGGCGGGTCAAGAATCGGTCATCCCCCGAAGCGCCTCAATCAGCCTGGTCCCGATGACGTCCGCGCCGGGCGATCCCCGGACTCCGGAGCGGTCTTCGCCAGGACGGCGACGTACACCGCCGCGGCGCCGGCCCGTCTGAGCGAACGCGCCGCCTCTGCAAGCGTCGCTCCCGTCGTCATCACGTCGTCCACCAGGCAGACGGACCTGGCTTGTATCTCCGCAGCCTTCACGACGGAAAACGCGCCGGCGATCGCATCACGCCGCGCCGTCTTTGAAAGGTGAAACCGATGGAATTCCGGGACCCAGCGACGAAGTCGCAGCGCGGCGGAGGGCGCGACGCCGAGTCGCCGCAGCGCCGCTCGCGCCAGCAACATGGAGGGCTGATAACCACGTCGCAGTCGACGCAGCCAGTGAGACGGGACGGGAACCCACAGATCAATCTTGCTGACAAATGGCGCCGACGACAGCTTGTCGGCCAGCAACCGGCCGAGGACGTCGTCAAGAACGAACCGGCGTTTGAAGCTGAGTATGAGTGACCGCAGCGGTCCCTGGTAGTGTCCGACGCAGGCGACGCCGTCGAATCGAACATGCCCCTTCGCGCTGGAACGGCAGGCGCCGCACTGCTGATCGATCAGGAGATGAGGCCCACGCGATTCACCGCAGCGTCGACAACGATCGCCGCCGACGAGCTCGGCAATCTCCATCCAGCATTGCCGGCACAGTTGATCTGACTGACGATCGATGGGTTCGTCGCAGACGTGACAGAGCGGCGGCTGAATCAGGGCGCCGAGCGTCCTCATGCCTCGACTTGTCGCGGCGCGCAACGAGATCATTGCAGATGCCCCAGCTCGGCGCACGGAGGAATATGTCGTTCGCCCGGCGCCGGGCCGGTCGCTTCAATCACGGCCGGCGCGCTGCACAGGCTCACTTCGGAACGACGTTACTTCGCCGGCTCATCGGCGCCAGCCGGCCCGTCGGGGGCGTCGGGCGCGGCCGCATCCTCGGATTCGTCGTCTTCATCGGGGACGATCTTCGCCACGGAGACGACCTTGTCGTCTTCGCCCGGCTTCATGATCGTAACGCCCTGCGTCGCGCGACCGATGGCTCTCAGCGCCGACACATCCGTCCGCAGCATGATGCCCTGCGCCGTGATCAGCATGAGCTCATCGGCGTCCGTGACGGCGCGAAGCGCGACGACACTGCCGTTACGCTCCGTGGTCTTGATGTTGATGACACCGCCGCCGCCGCGCTTCTGGAGTCGGTATTCCTCGATATCCGTCCGCTTGCCGTAACCATTCTCGCAGACGGTCAGAAGGCTCATGCCGGGGCGAATTGCCGCCATGCCGACGACGGCGTCGCTCTCCCGAAGCGTGATTCCCTTGACGCCGGCGGCAACGCGACCCATGGCGCGCACATCCGTCTGCTTGAAGCGAATCGCCATGCCATCGCGCGTACCGAGGACGACTTCATCGTCGTCGGCCGTGAGGGCGACGCCGATCAGCGTGTCATCCGGATCGAGGGTGATCGCGATGATGCCGCTGGGGCGAGGCCTTGAGAAGGCGGCCAGGGCCGTCTTCTTGATCGTTCCCTTGCCCGTCGCGAACAGCACGAACTTCTCTTCGAATTCGCTGACAGGCAGGACGGCCGTGTAGTGCTCGTTCTCCTGCATGTTCAGGAGATTCGCGATCGAGCGGCCGCGCGCCGTTCTCGCCATTTCAGGTACGTCGAAGACGCGCATCCAATAGACGCGACCTCGATTCGTGAAGAACAGGAGATAGCTGTGGGCGCTGGCGTAGAAGAGGTTTTCGATGAAATCCCCTTCCTTCGTGTCACTGCCGCGAATGCCGCGACCACCGCGACCCTGCTTGCGATAGACGTCGGGGCTCGTGCGCTTGATGTACCCCTCGTGCGAGATCGTGACAATCATCGGCGCGTCTTCGATCAGCTCTTCCATGCTGAATTCGCCGACATCGCCCGTAATCTCGGTCCGCCGTTTGTCCGCGTACTTGTCCCTCAGATCGCGGATGTCCTCCGCGATGATGTCCAGGACGCGGGCCGGCTCCTTCAGGATCAGCACGTAGCCGTCGATCTCGTCAACCAGCCCGCCATATTCGTTGGCGAGCTTCTCAACTTCCAGGCCCGTCAGACGCTGCAGCTGCATGGCGAGGATCGCGTTCGCCTGAACGCCCGTCAGGAACTGATCGGCGCCACTCGCGCGCTGCACGAAGGATTCGGGAAGCAGTTTGGCGATCGTCTTCGCCTCGACGAGTCGCAACGGCTTTTCCATCAGCCGCTGGCGGGCCGCCTTCGGATCGGGCGACGTCTTGATCAGCTCGATGATCTCGTCGATGTCCCCCAGCGCGAGAATCAGACCTTCGAGAATGTGGGCCCGCTGCCGCGCTTTCTGCAGGAGATATCGCGTGCGCCGAGTGATGACATCCTTTCGATGGTCAAGGTAGCACGTCATCAGTTCGATGATTCCCATCGTCTTCGGCTGCTTGCCGACGAGGGCGATGTTGATGATGGAGAACGTCGTCTGCAGCGGCGTATGGCGGAAGAGCTTGTTCATCACAACCTCTTCATTCGCGCTGGTCTTCAGTTCGATGACGAGCTTGACGGGATTCACGCGATCCGATTCGTCGCGGATGTCGCTGATCTCTGGAATGCGCCCGTCCTTCACGCATTCGGCGATCTTCTCGGTGATCGTGTTCTTCAGGATGCCGTACGGAATCTCATCGACAACGATGCGAATACGGCCGCCGCGCATTTCCTCCGTGTGCGTCTTCGCGCGAAGCCTCAGCGAGCCGCGGCCGCGCGTGTAGGCGTCGAGAATGCCCTGCCTTCCGCAGATCTGCGCCCCGGTCGGGAAATCCGGCCCCGGGACAATCTCCAGCATTTCCATCAGCGTCGTATCGGGCTTCTCGATCAGGCGAAGCAGGCCGTCGCAGATTTCACCGAGATTGTGCGGCGGAAGATTCGTCGCCATACCGACGGCGATGCCCGTGCTGCCGTTCACCAGCAGGTTGGGGAACTTCGCAGGAAGCACAGTGGGTTCCGTCGTCGTTTCGTCGTAGTTCGGAACGAAATCGACTGTGTCCTTGTCGATGTCCTCCAGCATCTCCGTCGTGATGGCGGTCATCCGCGCTTCCGTATAGCGCATGGCCGCAGGCGGATCACCGTCGATGGAGCCGAAGTTGCCCTGACCATCGATCAGGGGATATCGCATGTTGAAGGGCTGGGCCATGCGAACCATCGTCGGGTAAACGACGGCGTCGCCGTGGGGATGGTAGTTACCCGTCGTATCGCCGGAGATCTTGGCGCACTTTCGATGGGCGCCGCGGGGGCCGAGCTTCAGGTCGTGCATCGCCGTCAGGATGCGGCGCTGCGACGGCTTGAGACCGTCCCGCACATCCGGCAGGGCGCGCGAGACGATGACGCTCATCGCATAGCGCAGATACGAATCCTGCATCTCCTCGACAATCGGGAGGCTCGTAAACGCTTCGGAGGGTACGGGAGACTCGGGCGTGTCGCTCATAGAATTGGCGCCTCAGCCAATCGGGGCGTTCGAAGGCCCCGCCGGTTCGCAGCGAAAAAAACCGGCGAAATTCAGGCCGCCGGTCGCCTGTCGGAATTCCATTCCCAACGCGGCAATTGTACCGGATTTATCGGCGTTCGGCGAGGGCGCGCAGAAGCCCACATTTGCGGGAGAATCCCACGTTCCCCGACGACGCCGTTGCGCCTCGGTCGGCCCCCGACGCCGCCGATCGACGTCAATCTCCGGCGACGCCCGGCGCCGTGATTTGCCTGTGGCGAAGGCCGGGCTGATCAGCCGCCGATGCCGAACACGCCCGGAAGCGCTCCGAGTATCGGAACGACGACCGCCTCGAACGCGCCGAGCAGCACGGCGACGAACACGTCAAAGAAGCTCGAAATGAAGGCGGCAATAATCTGATCACCGGGTGACATAGTTTGGATTCTCCTACATCGGCCTGATCGCCAGGCCCAGACTCGCACTTTACACGTCCGTCGCCGAGTCGGCTACCGCCTAACGAGCAGTTTCGTGATGCGCGCGAAGGCCCGTGCCGGCGGTCGACATCATGTCAGTTGGCGAGGTTCAATCGCGGTATTTGGCGTGACACTGCGTGCATGAATTCTTCAATTCGCCCCAATGGCGTTTCAGGGCGCCCGCCGAAGGTCTCTCCGCGGCGAGTTCGGCCTCGATCTGCGCCGAAGTGTGGGAGGCTGAGAGCATCCAGTCCATGAATTCGGCCGACTTTCGGCGGCATCGCTCGTCATCCCGGAGATTCCGAAACAAGTCGGAGAGACGGCCCGCTTCCGCGACGGGAACCAGGTCCGGATGCTCGGCCGGCGCCTGCCAGCCCGCCGCCTGGATCCGCTTGAGGTGGTCGAACGCTTCTTCGATCTCCACCATGGACTGCACGAGCCCAGTGGTTTCCCAACGCTCCGGAAAGGCGTTGGCGGCGGTGAGAATGTCCTGATCACTGGCAATGCCGGCGACGGCGACACACTTGTAGAGTCCGACATAGTGCGGCGACGTTCCCGACACACGCATGCGTTGCGTCGCCGCCTCGTTGGTCATGTAACCCAGAGTGACCGCTGCGGCGCCCGTCGCCCCTGCGCTGCGATGCTTGCCGTGATGGCAGTGAATGTAAATGGGCCCCGGGAGTTCCCTGACGGCTCGCGCAATTTCCAGCGTGCGCGTCCTGTCCATCCCGTTGTAGCCGATTGGAAGATGCACGTAGCGCATGCCCATCGCCCTGGCGGCGTCGACATCCGGCTGGGCGCCATCGACGGAGATGATGGTCCTGATTCCGAGGTCGTGAAGTGTCTCAAACCCCTCAGCGCCCTCGGGAGCGCCGCCGCTGTACAACGCCGGCGCGTATGCGACGACGTTGGGCAGTCCGGGCAGATTGGACGGCGATTCGTCGGCGACAGTCGGCGCGACGAGCCCTGACCTCTCCCCTTCAGAAGGCGATTCCGCGAGCCGACGGGCGGCGTTGCAGCCGACGAGCGCAGCGAACATCGCTGCGGCCATCGCAAGTTGTCGGCGCCGGGGCATTCGAACTCTCCGGGCGGCGAAGTCATCGCCTCATCTGAACTAACGTTGGAGCCACTCTCGTCAGGCCCACCTTTGATACTCAACGTATTCTCTGCAACCGCGCCACACGCGTCAACGCATTTGTTACATAAGTCACGTTGATGGCCGCCGCGTTCAATCGATAATCACCTCCCGCGTCCGAACATCCGGGCGTATCCGCCGGAGGACAGTGATGGCCGCACAGCGAAACTACGACGACTCCGGCGCTCGGACGGGTCGTTCTCACCATGCCCGCGCGAGGACGACACTCGCGTTCATCGCGATCGCCGGCGGCTTCATGTCAACGCCGGGACTCGCAAATGACGCGTCCGCCGGCGTCGCTTCCCGAACAACGGAAGAATCGGCGGGCGTCGCGCCGCACATCGAGAATGGCGCCACGTCCGAACCGTTGTCACTGCGGAAGCAATACGCGACGACCCGATCCGTGGCCGCGGCGCCGCATCGTGACCTTCCGACGTACGTTCACACCTATTCCCTCGGCGAGCGGGGCGACAACTGGTTTGATTTTGGTCTCGAACAACGGACGCGTTTCGAGATTCGCGACGATTTCTACGCCAAAAGCCTCGCGTCCGACGATCGTTTCCTGATGCGGACGCGCGGCTACCTGGGTGTTCGGAGCGCTCTCGATCCGCTTCGCTTTGGCGTGGAGTTTCAGGATTCCCGACGACTTGGCGGCGAACTGAATATCGAGGACACGGGCGATATCAATGAGAACGAGCTGCTGCAACTGTTCGCCGAGCTCTATTTCGCCGACGCCGTCGCGCCGGGGCATCCTGTCAGCATCCGCTTCGGCCGAATGAGCTACGACACGATCGATCGCCGTCTCGTCGCCCGGAATCGCTTCCGAAACACAACAAACGCGTTTGACGGTCTTCGTGTGCGAATCGGCGACGACATGACGCCCTGGGAAATCGAGGCCTTCGCCTATCAGCCCGTGGAACGATTCATCCGCAGTTTCGACCATGGGGATGATGAACGATGGTTCTACGGGTTGACCGGCGCATGGCGCGGCTGGTCGCCATGGGTCACGCTCGAGCCCTACTACTTCGTTCTGGACGAGGACCGCAAGGCTTACAGCGCGATCGATCGCGAGATTCACACGCTGGGACTTCACGGCTTCGGCCTCATCGGCGACAGCGGCTTCGACTACGACTTCAACGTCGCGTATCAGTTCGGAAACGTAACGCGCGGCAAACATAGGGCCTTCGCAACACACGCCGAGCTCGGATACACGTTTGATACCGAGTGGACGCCGCGCGCCGCGTTCATGTTTGATTATGCGTCGGGGGATGAGAATCCGAACGACGGCGTCAACGAGCGATTTGATCGGCTCTTCGGCGCCGCCCACAATTTCTACGGCCACAGCGACAACGTCATTCTTTCGAACCTGATTCAGGCGGCGCTGCATCTGTCCGCAAAGCCGTCGAAGAAACTCAAACTCAACGCCTTCTATCGCAACTTCTGGCTGGCGTCGGATCGCGACGCCTTTGTCTCGGCCAGGATCAGCGACCCGCTCGGCCAGAGCGGCGACTGGGTCGGTCACGAGATCGATCTCCGCGCCCAGTATGCGCTCAGCGGCGAGGTGGGTCTGGACCTTGGATTCTCACACTTCATGCCGGGCGCGTTTACGTCTCACGCCGGCGGCGCCTCGGTCGACGACAGTGACTTCTTCTACGTCCAGATCACGATCACGCCGAAATTCGAGTAATACGCCCCCGCGTGGACACCGGCGTGAACTCACAACGCGCGTCGAACACTGACGTTCCCGCGTCCTTTCTCAGCCGCATGGCCGATCGCCGAGACAACGCATAGAATCCCCGAGCAACACACGAGAGTGAACCGTTTGACGCAGTGGAGTTGAAAGGACAACGCCATCATGGCTGACGCGAGCAAGATCGAGAAATTCCAGCAGGCCGTCGAGGCCGATCCGCACGACGAACTGGCGAACTTCAGTCTGGGCGCCGCCCTGCTGGAGGCCGATCGCGCCGACGAGGCGGGACCCTGCTTCCAGCGCGTCCTCGCCGTGAATCCGCAACACTCCAAGGCGCACGAAATGCTCGCTCGCGCCCAGATCAAGACAGGACACACGGACCTTGCGATCGACACGCTGAAGAACGGTTACCAACTCGCCCATCGAAAGGGTGACGTGGCGCCGGCCAGGGCGATGGCCGCTCTGCTGGAGGAGCTCGGCCAGGCGCTCCCGGAGACGACGGAAAAGAAAGCGCCCGAATCCGTTGGCGTCCAGGGCGATGGCTCGTTCGTCTGTCGCCGCTGCGGCGGGAATGGACCGCAGCTGGAGAAGACGCCGTTCAAAGGCGATCTGGGTCAGCTCATCGCCGATAGCGTCTGCCAGATGTGCTGGACGCAGTGGGTCGGCCAGGGCACGAAAGTCATCAACGAACTCCGCCTGCCCATGTACGACCCGAAGGCGCAGGAGATGTACGATCGCCACATGAAGGAATTCCTTCTGATCGACTAGAACCCGTGTGGCGGCGCGATGTTCAGGCGCTAATGACCTGGCGACGAATCCACCTCGCGGGTCCGGCGCCGTTCGATGAGCAGGCTGACGCACCAGCACACGGCGGTCGTCATCACGACATAGTCCAGCCATGTGCGATCCGTGATTCCTGGTCCTCTGACGCCCCGCCAGAGAAGCGTTGTTCCGGCAACTGTGAAAGTCAGTCCGCTCCAGGGATGGCCGCTCGGGCCCTTCCAGCGTCCGGTTTGTCGCCAAAGAAAGATGCGCGTCGCGTATATGGCGACGACAACGGCCCACAGAAATGCGCCGACGATGATGTCCCACATAGGCCCGGCCCTCGAATGGTCCCGGGGATCATCATAGCTTTCTCGAACGCCAACGCCAACGAATCCTGATCGCAGACCGACTTGAATCCGGGATCCGGGACAAGCGAATGGCGCGGCGCCGGGCCCATCAGACCCCAGCTCGCGCCATTCGAATCCAGACGTCTGTTTCACCCGTCGCGCGCTATCGGCGCCGTCGAATCATGGCCAGGCCACCCATTCCGGCCAGGGCCAGTGTGGCCGGCTCGGGCACGGCGCCGAATGAAATGTCGTACACGGCGATCGCCTGCTGGCCGGGATGCAGGAACCAGCCGGAGATGTGCTCGATCGAAATCGAATCGGCGCCAATCGTGATCGGCCACGACGCCGGACCGCCGCCCGTAAACTGATTGACGCCTTCGAAGCCGACGTAGCTGACATCGGTAATCCCCATTCCGGCGCCGACATCCAGATCCGTCAGCAACAGGTTGAAGTTCGAATTGATGCTCGTGACATCCAGCGTGTCCGAGGCGTCAAACCCAAGGCGGAGCTGATTCTCCGAGAGGTCAACAAAGACATCGACATCACACCCGTTGACGAACTGCCACGCGACGCCCCGGAATTCCTCACCCGGGTCCGTCACGATGGCGGTGTCCGTTGTCAGGCGGTTCGCCTGAGAGGCCAGGCGGAACCGCCCATGCACTTCATCGCCGATGAGACCGGCGAACAAACCTGTGGCGGACCATTGGACAAGTACGAGAACTGCAAGCGTCAACCGAGAATTCATGATAAGCGCCCCATCCTGTTGGAGGATTCGCGGGACGCACTCATGACTCCCGGATACGCGCGGTCCGATCGACGTTTCCATACGGAACGCTGTGATCGACAACCGTCGAGATCCGGGGCGAACAACCGCGTTCGCCGTCCCGCTCACGGAGCAGTGCGCCATCAGGACACGAGACGGACCACCCGGCGCAAGAGATTTCTTTTCAGGGGGCGATAACGCCGGCCGGCGTCATCTGTTCGCCGCGGACAACTGCGGAGCCCCGCGGCCTGCACGGGAATGGCGCAGGTCGCGGGGCCCTGTTGTTCCAATGCGTCTGACCTGTGTCGCCGCGATCGCACCGAACGGCGTCAGGCGCTGGTGAATCGATCCTGAATCACGACCTCTTCAAATTGCAGCTGCCCCGGTTTCGGCCACGCCGGTTTCGTCGCCTTGCCGATCGCAATCATGGGGCCAATCACATGATCCTTCGGAAGTCGGATCAACTCGCCGACTTTGTCCAGGTCGAAGCCGATCATCGGGCAGGAGTCGTATCCCACCGCCTTGGCCGCCAGCATGATGGTCTGCATCGCCATACCGATCGAGCGCATCGCCTCATCGCGCTGCAGCCACTCGCGTCCCTCGTGGAAGGGGCCCATCCAATCGACCAGCAGTTTCGCGACATCCGCCGGCGCGTCGCGCCAGTAGCGCGCCGGGTCCTTTTTCCACGCCAGGACGTCGGCTGTCATCACAATGAGGATCGACGCGTCCGTGATCTGCGCCTGGTCGTTTCCGGCGGCGCGAATCTCGGCGCGCAGCGCCTTGTCCTTCACGACGACAAAGCGCCAATGCTGGATGTTGAAACTCGTCGGCGCCTGCATCGCGGCTTCGAGGATCTTTCGCAGGTCCGCTTCCGGCATAACGTGGTTCGGATCGTACTGCTTGACTGATCGGCGTTGATAGATGGCGTCAAACGTGTCCATGGGCGTTCGCTCCGTCATCCTCGCCCCACGCCGCTGTCCGCCAGCGATCGCCGGGATGAGGATCCTCATTGTCGCAGGGTCAGTGTAGGCGGGCGAGTTGCGGATTTCCGGGCCGCATGGCGAGACGCGTTCGCGCGACCACCCGACGATCGGCGAGCGACGCCTATCGATTCGATTCGTCGTGCCCCGCGATTTCCCCCGGCGCTTCAGGCGGACCGCGACGTCCTCGCAGGACATGAACGACATATCCGATCATCAGGAATCCGACGCTACCGGGATCGACGATGAGAGGGATCCACCACCACACGCGCAGGCCGTCAATGGGCGTGAGCAGGCAGCCGATCACCCCGGCGATGGAGCCGGCGGCCCAGATCATTGAGGCCCGGCGCCTGTGTCGGTACCACTGGTAGATGATTGCGTAGTTCGTCAGGGCGCACGCCGCCGCGAAGAGGAGGGCGAGGATGCCGACGATCCAGCGGATGGTGATGAGCCATTCCATCTGTTACTCGATACACCGACGGATGGTTGACATCGTGGCATCCCGTCCACATCGATCCGGACTCAATGATCAGCGACGCGCTTCGATGGGAGGTCCAGCACGTTGCGTACTCGAGCAGCCTCCTGACGGATCGGATCCCACTCAAAAACCGGCCAGCCGAGGTCCATGCGGACCTCCCGGTCCCGCTCCAGCATCCGCGCCAGTTCGTCGTCGTTTGCAGTGATGGTGTGATAATTGCCCATCAGCACGTAACGCCTGCGGCCTTCAAACAAGCTGCGTTCCGGCGGCAGCGTGGCTTCCTTCGTAAATGCGACGATGATGTCATTATGGGCGCGTACGTATTCCGGCCACGGATACTCGGAGTACAGGGATAGTCCCGGTGGCCGTGAGAGCGCCGTGACAGGGAAATACACACACAGGGTTGCGAAGTGCTGCGGATCACCCCGCCTTGGGTTCCATAGGTAGGCGCTCGGGAGAGGATTTGCCAGATCCAGCTCGCGCATTGCGTCACGCGGCCTCATGTCTCGAATCCGGCTTTGCAGCTCCGCCCTGTAGATCCTGTCACGATCGTACGCGTCCGGGATGTCTTCCATGTTCTGAGGAAACTCGCCGGATTTTTCGTGCGCAAACTCCAGGCCTCCCTTGAGCTCGCTGAGCGCGAGAGAACCATCATGGGAGCCCGCCGAGTCGCGTGTGACTTGGATTGAGTAATATGTCAATGCAATAGTCGAGAAAATGCCCAGGTAAGCCGCGCGATTCAGCCACCGTCCGATCAGCTTTCGCGAAAAATCGGTCGCCTCGACGCCTTCCGCCTTCGTGTGCACGCTTCGCGCGTCGTCAACGCATACGGCCGCAGCCATGAAGGCGATTATCACGGGCACATCGATGAGAATGAGTCGCGATATTGGAGAGATCAGGGCGACGCAGAAGCCGCCGGCGGCAATGACGGCCAGCAGTCGCCCCGCCCAAAGGCGCCTTGCGATTCGCCCCGGCGCCCTGCGATGAAGGATGTCGTTGGTATCGACCTTTGAATCGGACATATCGTGAAGCTCCGGCGCCACGGCGTTCGACTCGAATTGTGACGCATCCGTCGGTTCGGCTCAAGGATCCCACCAGTCGCCCGCCCCGCATGGGATATCCGACGCAGGAGTCGAAACGGGCGACACAGCGCAACGAAAAATCGCCTGCAAACGAGTGAAGCCGATCGCGCCGCAACCGCTCGTCCGGCCACGCCACGTCGCAGATGTTACGCGCATGCGCCGACATCCCCTATCGCCAGATCCATCCGGCGTATGTATGTGGCGCGTTCGCATCGCCCCCTCGTATATCGCTTCTTTGGTTTGTATGATGCCATCGTGTCCTGGTGGAACGTGCAAACTCAGCAATTGCCGGAACTGCGGCGCTTTCGCGATCGCGAGAGCGCCGAGAAAGCGCTTCGCGTCGCCAAGGGAAGTCGCCATCGCCTGCTGGAGGGCGTTGGCGCCCCCGCCGTGATGATCGTCGTCATTTTTCTGTATGCGAATTTCATTGAACCCCGCACGGGGCTGAGTCCGGACGTGGCGCCCTACCTGCGTCTGTTTCTCATAGTCCTGTTTCCGTTCAGCTGCGGATACGCCCTGCTTCGATGGCGGCGTCGATCGATTCAGCGAAACCTCCGCCGCCAGCTCATCGCCTCAGGCGTCCCGATCTGTATTCGCTGCGGATACGACCTGCGAGGACAGGAGGACGCCCGCTGCCCTGAATGCGGCCAGCCATTTGCCCCGGCCCTGCTTGCACATTGCCAATTGGAGAAGGAG
Organism: Phycisphaerae bacterium; assembly: GCA_035399845.1. Taxonomy (GTDB): domain Bacteria; phylum Planctomycetota; class Phycisphaerae; order UBA1845; family UTPLA1; genus ECT2AJA-110-A. Next base: position 21,978 of record DAOPJV010000066.1, read on the forward strand.
TCCCTCGGCGATTGACGCAAGGGCGGCGGTCTTCATCCGCGAGCGACGCATCCTACGATGGTTCCATCAGGATCTTCCTTCGATTCCGGGCGCTCCCATTTACAATTCCGCCAAACTCGCGGAGAATCCGTCGCCTGAATCTCTTTTCGGGCCAACGGAAAGTAGGACATGCTGCTGACGATTTCGACAACGACGCCCCCGGCGACGGACCTGGGCTATCTGCTGCACAAGCATCCCGCCAAACGCCAGACGTTTGAGCTCGCGTTCGGCTGCGCGCACGTGTTCTATCCCGACGCGTCCGACGAGCGAACGACCGCCGCGCTGCTGCTGGACATCGATCCTGTCGGCATGGTTCGCAATCGGCGCGGTCCGCGCGGCGATCGCGGCGTCCTCGATCAGTACGTCAACGATCGCCCCTATGTCGCCTCCAGCTTCCTCAGCGTCGCGATCGCACAGACGTTCAGCACGGCCATGGGGGGACGCTGCAAGGACAAACCCGAAGCCGTGGATCGCCCCCTGGCGCTGGAGGCGCGTGTCGCCGTCGTCCCCTGCCGCGGTGGCGAAGCAACCCTGCGTCGCCTCTTCGAGCCGCTGGCATACGACGTGGAGATCGTGCGCCATCCCCTTGATGAGCGATTTCCCGACTGGGGCGACAGCCCTTACTTCACGCTCACGCTCCGCGCGACGCGCCCGCTGAGGGAGTTGCTCGCGCATCTGTACGTGCTTCTCCCCGTGCTCGATAACGATAAGCACTATTGGGTCGGCGACGACGAAGTCGAGAAACTCCTCCGTTTTGGCGAAGGCTGGCTTGCGAATCACCCGGAGAAGGAGGAGATCTCACGGCGCTATCTCAAATGGCAGAAGGGACTCGCCCGGCGGGCAATCGACCAACTGACGATGGAGGAGAGTCCCGACGTCGACGCCGTCGCCGAAGCGGATGAACAGGCGGAAGAGGCGATCGAGCGGCCCATCAGTCTGAATGAACAGCGCCACGGCGCCGTCCTGTCCGTGCTCGACAGCGCCCGCGTCACGAGTGTCATCGATCTAGGCTGCGCCGAGGGCCGACTCGTCCGCGCCATGATGAAGAACAAATCGCTCGAACGCATCGTCGGTCTGGATGTCTCCCACGCCGCGCTGCAGAAGGCGGCGGACAGACTGCGGCTTGAGCGAATGTCGCCGACGCAGCGCTCGCGCATCGAACTCATGCACGGCAGCCTGACCTATCGCGACGATCGCCTGAAGGGCTTCGACGCCGCCACGGTCATCGAAGTCATCGAGCACCTCGATCCGCCGCGACTGGCGGCATTCGAGCGCGTCCTGTTCGAGTTCGCGCGACCGTCGATGGTTGTCGTGACGACGCCGAATGCGGAGTACAACGTGAAGTGGGAGACGCTTCCCGCCGGATCGATGCGCCATCACGACCATCGCTTCGAGTGGACGCGATCGGAGTTTCAGGCGTGGGCGAAGGAAGTGGCGGAGCGATTTGGATACGAAGCGCGGTTTCTGGCGATCGGGCCTGAGGACGCTGCGGTGGGCGCGCCAACGCAGATGGGATTGTTTGAGGTTTCGAGTGAATCGACTGCATGAGTTCCAATTCGCGCCCAGTGGCCTGGACGACTACGCGCCAGACGCGATCTGCCGTGCATTGACGCCACCCGGATTCTCGCCCGCGCTTCAACCGGGTGGCGATATCGCAGTGCGCATCGTATGTACGCCCTCCTTCGCCCCGGAACTGGTGGTAACGTTGAATCGGATTCAGGGCGTCTGGCGCTTCGATGCGCGAAGCGCTCGCGTCAACTTGTGGGCTCACCACATGGCGGGAATTGATCCGACACAAGTTCACCATTGGTTGGCAAAGCGCCTCCTGCCACTTGCGTCCTGGAGCGAGTGCGGCGCCTGCAAGGCGCATGAAGCCCTGAATGCGGCTCACTCCGCATCGGAATTCGCTTCCAAGTGGGCACTCTACGAGGGTATCGGAAGAATCGATGGCTGCGGATTGGACGCGTGTTGGGTAGGAACGGAGCAGACACTGGAGTTCAGGAGCCCCTGCACGACGACGTGGAATTCGACGACGATGCGGTTCTGCGGAACGTTGCTGATGTCCGTTCGCTCGGCGATTCAAGACGACGACGCGAAATCGCTGTTTGACGACGTTCTGGCATCTTTCGGCGTCTGGGATTGCTCGTGGAGGCGACGAGGCTAATCGCTCGAACGCAAGCGCCGCGATTCCGAACCCATCGTGCGCCGAACGCAGGCCTACCGCACTGGGAGTCTGAAAGCCCGGCGTCAAGAAAGCAATGCGTCAAGATGACTGGTCGAACCACAATGAAAATCCGACTCTGCCCCTGGATCATTCAGGACGGGAACTACCCCGACTTCGTTGTGGGGTCCGACGTCGCGTTCGCGCTGGAATTCTGGTCCTATGCGGGATTTGGAATCACCGCTGCCGACGACGCGCCGGCCGCCCCGCCCCAGGATGTCTGCTCCGGTCCCGGCGTTGTGCGGTTCATCGACGACCAAGTCTGGGTCGTGGAGCTCGACAACGTCCTCGCTTACCGGGAACAGAAAGCGCCTCGCGGGCTTGTCGTTGGATCGCAGATCAGCGGCGCCTACGAACTGGCGGTCGATCCATTTTTCTATTGTGAGTACCTTCATGCGCGGCCCGGAATCCCGGCGCTAATCTATCGCTGGCGAATCCACGGAATCACCTGCGAGACGGCGCCGCTGATTGAAGTGAATCGCCCATTCGGTCAGACGTACCTCGTCCCCGACGAATCCAAGATTCAGCGCTGCGAGATAAGTGAGACCGACGCATGGGGCGGCGACGACCGCTACACGAGCTACATCCTGACCTGCGAACGACTGCCCCACGCGCCATCGCGTAAACGCTAGACGAACAAAATGAACATCACTATCCCCGAACTCGCCCTCGTCGTCCTCATCGGTCCTTCCGGCGCCGGAAAGTCCTCCTTTGCGCGCAGGCACTTCCTGCCAACGGAGATTCTCAACAGCGATACCTGCCGAGGCCTTGTCTCTGACGACGATAACGACCAGAGCGTCTCGGCGGAGGCGTTTGAGATTCTCCACTTCATTGCCGCGAAGCGCCTCGCGAAGGGCCGGCTCACGGTCATCGACGCGACGAACGTTCGCCCGGAGGATCGCAAACCCCTCGTCGCCCTGGCGCGCGAGTACCACTGCCTGCCCGTGGCGATCGTGTTCCATCTCGATGAGTCGATCTGCCAGCAGCGCAACGAGTCCCGCCCCGATCGCAGCTTTGGTCGCCACGTCATTCGAGGTCAACGCGCCGCCATGCGCCGCGGTCTTCGAGGACTCCAGCGCGAAGGCTTCCGCCATGCGTTTACCCTGAAGACGCCGGAGGACGTGGACGCCGCCTCGATCGAACGCCAGCCGCTGTGGAACAACAGGAAACATGAGCATGGCCCGTTCGACATCATTGGTGATGTCCACGGCTGCTATGACGAGCTCGCGGCGCTGCTGACGGAACTCGGCTACGCCAACAATGGCGATGACTCGGCCTGGCGGCACGCGGAGAATCGCAGGCTGATCTTCGTCGGCGACCTGGTCGATCGCGGACCGAAGGTTCCGCAGGTTGTCCGGCTCGTTATGGACAGTGTCCGGGCGGGATCGGCCCTCTGCGTCCCGGGAAATCACGATGTCAAGTTCATGCGGGCGATCTTCGGGAAGAACGTCGCCGTCAAACACGGTCTCGCCGAGTCCCTCGAGCAGTTCAAAGCCGCCGAGGAGCGCGAGCCCGGTGTCAGCCGCGCCGCCGCCGAGTTCATCGACTCGCTGGTCAGCCACTACGTCCTCGATGCCGGCAAACTCGTTGTCGCCCACGCCGGCATGAAGGAATCGATGCAGGGCCGCGGCTCGGGACGCGTCCGTGAATTCGCGCTTTACGGCGAAACGACGGGGGAGACCGACGAATTCGGGCTCCCCGTGCGCCACAACTGGGCGGCGGAATATCGAGGCGGCGCGACCGTCGTTTATGGTCACACGCCCGTTCCCGAGGCGGACTGGCTGAACAATACGATCAATGTCGACACCGGCTGCGTTTTTGGCGGCAGGCTGACAGCGCTGCGATATCCCGAGCGTGAGATCGTCAGCGTGCCGGCGGCGCACACCTATTGCGAGCCGGCGCGGCCCTTCCTTGCGGATGAGCGTAAGGCGCCATCGCGATCGGCGCAACAGCTGCACGATGATGTCCTGGACATCGCGGATGTCACGGGCAAGCGGATCATCTCCACACGGCTGAGCCAAAACGTGACAGTTCGCGCGGAGCATGCGGCGGCGGCGCTGGAAGTCATGAGCCGATTCGCGGTCGACCCGAAGTGGCTGATCTATCTCCCGCCAACAATGTCGCCATGCGAGACATCGACACTCCCGGATTATCTTGAGCACCCGACGGAGGCGTTCGCCTATTACCGCAACAACGGCGTCGGTCGCGTCGTGTGCCAGGAGAAGCACATGGGCTCGCGCGCCGTCGTGATTGTCTGCCGCGACGCGGAGACCGCGCGACGTCGGTTCGGCGTCTGCGCCGACGAATCGGGCATCATCGTCACACGCACGGGTCGCCGATTCTTCGACAATCGCGATGTCGAAATCGCGCTGCTCGATCGCGTTCGCGACGCCATGACGGCGACAGGCTTCTGGGACAACTTCAAAACCGATTGGGCGTGCCTCGACGCCGAGCTGATGCCGTGGTCCGCCAAAGCGCAATCGCTCATCAGGCAGCAGTATGCCGCCGTCGGCGCCGCGTCGCAGGCGGCGCTGGCCGCCACGCGGACGGCGCTCGCCGCCACGCGTGATCGAGGCGTCGACGTCGCCCAGCTCATCGATCGCTATGGTGTGAAAGCCGCACAATGCGCCGCGTTCGCCTCGGCCTATCGCAACTACTGCTGGCCCGTCGACGGCGTGAACGATCTGAAGCTGGCCCCCTTTCACCTGCTCGCGACGGAGGGCAAAGTCCACATCGATCGCGACCACGTGTGGCACATGGAAACACTCGGCGCCATCTGTGACGCGACCGAAAACAGCGCCGGCTCGCTCATGCGTACGCCCTTCCTGGAAGTCGATCTCTCGGACACTGACAGCGAACGCACCGCCGTCGACTGGTGGATCGAGCGCACCGGGGCCGGCGGCGAAGGGATGGTCGTCAAACCGCTGGAGTTCATCGTGCGCGGCAAGCGAGGACTCGTACAGCCCGCCGTGAAGTGCCGCGGCCGCGAGTACCTCCGCATTATCTACGGTCCCGAATACACATCGCCCGATCAGCTGGAACGCCTGCGTCGCCGAGGCCTTGGGCGCAAGCGCGGTCTGGCCATGGCGGAGTTCGCGCTCGGCGTCGAATCACTGGAGCGCTTTGTGCGGAGGGAGCCGCTGCGCCGCGTTCACGAATGCGTCTTCGGCGTCCTGGCCATGGAAAGCGAGCCTGTTGATCCGAGGTTGTAGCGTCTGGCGTCAGGGACCTGTGGCGGATTGACGCGCATCGGCAATTCCTTTCCGAACAGATGCGGTCCAGTTGAAGGCCGCCGCTTCACTTTCGATGACAAGGGCCTTTTGCATTTGGTTGATGTATTTGATCGCCAACACGACGTGACCCACTATATAGATCAGGGGGACCACCTTCAGAATCATCACGACGTTGTGGATGACTGTGTAGCCCTGGAACACCGAATCGAGCGCCACTCCAATCAACAACAACGTCACGAATAAGACGAACCGTCGCTGAAAGTTCTCCGCATGGCGGACCAGGAATTCGTTCGGCATTCTCACGGCGAAAATGGCGAAGAATGAGAACTGTGCAACGTACGCAACGACGCCGGTGATGAGCATCCCCAATTCCACGACGTCGAAGAGCCACGTGAAGCTCCTGCCAATATAGGCGGACGCCGCCCCCATGATGAAGCGCAGCGCCGTCAACACCACGAGGATGAGTGTCGACGTCCTCAGAACCCGCCTCGCCGTCACGTCGGTATCTTCACCAATTCCACTCGGGTCGGGCTTTGTCATCATCCAGACACCCTGGAGTTGCGCGCCAAGCGCGAACAGGCCGTAGAGAATATCCGCCCCCTGCACAGCGCGCCCGATGAGCACACACGACAGCAGAATCCACACGTTCACCACGTTCGCCACGTTCGCTACAAGGACGATCTGGACTCCCCTCGCGACGTCACGGACCCAATCGGCGTCCGCAAACTGCAGGTAGTTTCCGCGCGTCGAAAGTCCGATTGGGGATCCGCACTCCGGGCACTGCCCCGACTCCGGTCGGCTTCGGAGGTTATACGCACAACGGCGGCAGGGAATATCCGGGACGACCAGGCCAGTCGTCGCGTCCACGACAGGCTGCGATCGATCGCCGCTGATCCTCAATCGTGGGTTTTCCGGAAGCGTACGCAATCTCGTCATCCATCGGCGGATGTATCGAAGACACTGGCGCCGGTCTTCATGGCCGGCGGCGCGCGTCGAATGTCCGAGACTGATCCGACCCGACGTTCAGCGACACATTCCGATCGAATTGTAGCCCCGCGCTGACGCCGAGCCCAGGCAAATCACCGCTTCGACACATGAGCCCGAATCTGTGTTTCGCCAGACATGCGTCGCCATCCTGCACAGTTCCGTGACGAATCGATGAGCGCCCTGCGTTGTCAGGGTCGAGGCGCACGATCCGTCGGATGGACGGATGTTGGCGCAGTTACGGGCGGCGCCCCCGCCGCCGCCGGGCGATGTCGCTGTTCCCACGCCCAGTTGGCCGCCGCGGCTTCACTTTCGTGGGTGACGGACTGCTGCATTCGAAAGATATAGACAACCGTCCAGATTCCGAACACGACCAGGGCGGCGGCGGCCGGCAAGCCGATGATGGCGGCGATGAGGACGAAGGGGCCCCTGTTGACACTCGAAATCCCGGGGGCGCTGACGGCGAACACGAAGCCGACAAGTCCGATCAAAAAACTGAACAGAATGCCCTTTCGCAGCATGAAGGCGCGATTGACAAGGTGCGGATCGGGAATTCGCTCGGCGATGATCGCGAAATAACTGAAACGCGCAAACATCGCAACGATCTGAGCAATCCGGGAGATAATTCTGAATGACTGCACGACTAGAACGAGATTGCCGCCGAATCCGAGGGCAAGCGCCGACACAGCCGTCTGGATCGCCGACGCGCCAACTTCGACGAGCGTCGATACGCGGACAACTTTTCTGGCCGAGACGTTCTTTTCCTCGCCGATACCGCTGGGATCCGGCGCAGTCATCAACCAGACGCCGTACACTTCGCCAATAACCAACCCAAGTGAAACAAGGACGGGCAATACTGGTGTGACGGCGCTCAGACAACCGACCGCCAGTCCCGTGACCACGCCGATGATGATCATGACGTAGACGATGCGCAGCCCCCTGGCGACGCGCGCGACCCAATCCGGATCGGCGAACTGGAGGAAGTTCCCCCGTGTGGAAAGTCCGACGGGTGAACCACACTCGGGGCAGCGCCCCGCCTCGGCAAGCGTCCTGAGGTTGTAGCCACATCGTCGGCACGGAAGATCGATGACAACGAGACCGCTGCCGGGGTCGACGACTCCCGGCAGCCGCTGCTCCGGCCGCGGTACTTCCATCGTCCTGTGATCCCTCCTCCGGCAATCCGCCATTGCAGATGAAGCCAAGATTATTTGAACGCGCCGGGCGTGATTCAGTCAACATCCGTCGTTGTGAGTCGCTGAGCGGTTCGTCCCGATGCGGCGGCCCAGACGGGTGGTTTTGGCGGAAGCGCGCCGCCGGGGATACAATTCATATCATGACCGGGTCCGGGTCGGCAATCACGCCGTTGAGGAGAGTAACCATGAGACTTGTTGCGCTCTTTCTGTGTGGGACGATTGCAGCGGCGTCGATGGCCGTCGGCGACGATGATACTGCCAACGCGCCCCTGGTCGATCGGCGTGCGCTGGAGCTGTATCTGCTGCGTGATTCCGCCGACGCGACACACAACATCAAAGTCATCGCCCCTTCCGGCGATACATGGTACCGCGGCGAGACGCCGAGCGTCGATCTCGGGGATGTTGAATTCCAGCGAGCCAGCATTCTCAGAAATGCGGACGACTCCGGGTACATGATTCGACTCATGCTCCGAAACAAGCGCGTTCAGGACGTCGGCGCGTGGTCCGCCGCGAATCTGGGGCGACATGTCGGCGTGTTCATCGGGGGCGCGTGTCAGTCCGAGGTGAAGATCAATTCGCGCCTTTCACGCTCACTCTGTGTCGGCGCCTTCCCAACGATGGACGACGCCGAAGCCGCATGCGCCCTGATTCGCGCGGGTGGCGACACGGCTCGCTTCGGCGAGGCGCTGCGACAGCTTCAACGCGGCCGCTCCGACGCCGAGGTCGAGGCGTCGCGACGGGAAAAGCGATCCCCGGAGACAATCGCGCCGCCTGTCGCCTTCTCACTCTACAGCGTCCGCGCAGAGCGCGACGACGAACACCCCACGCGCGCCGGTGTGTTTCGCGGCGCGGCCTGGTATCGAGCGAACGAACCTGGGCTCGATTCAACTCAGTGCAGGTCCATTCGCCATTTCGGCGCGCGGCCGATGGACGACCGCGTGGAGACCTTTGTTCGCCGCGAAGAACTTTCAGGCGTCTCAAGGTGGCTTTCGGACAACGCAGGCCGATTGTGCGGATTCTTCGAGGATGGAAATCTCGTTGATGTTGTGATTCTGCCAAACGCCATCGACGAGACACTGAGTCGATTGGGTCTCAATCCCGGGCCGAATGCGTCCCAGCCGACCAGCCAGCCGTCTATGACAATAGACGTGAAAACGTCCGGCGTCATGGCCGAGATCTGGCCCTATGGTTCGATGAGCGTTGTCGCCCTGAGCGATGTCCGCGACATCGATCACGCGACGCCTCTTCAGGATGGCGACGGCGCCATATGGTTTGGCTCGGCGTCTGACCACGTGAATCTTGACGCCGATGGCGGTATCGACGCGCTGGTCTCGGCGAGTCCGGATGGGGCCTTTCGCGTTTGCGTACGCGTACACGCCGGCGCTCGGAACCAGCTCAGTGACTTCTGCAGCAAGCACGCCAATGAACAGGTCGGTGTCGTATCGCTGGACCTCCCGCTGATTGTCCTGCGGCTGGGCGCTCAGTCGCCGGACGCCATCGAGTTGGCGTCATTTTCAAACTGGAAGGCGGCCGGGCGTCTGCGCGACCTGCTCCGCAATGAGCTTCCGAGGCCCAACACCATTCTCTCGGACGAACAGGCGAAGGCGAGGATCCTCGATTGGTATTCAGCTCGGGGCGAAAGGGCGCCGTATGTTGATGAGCAGACCGAGATCGTCAACGTCAGTTTCCCGCTCGAGGACATCTGGCGCCGGCTGAACGCACAGGTCGTCGTACGTGGAATGCAGGGCTACGTCATTTGCGGCAATGAGGTCGCCAGGCTCGGCGAATCAATGGGTGGATTGGGCCTTCAGGACACCTGCGTCGCCGATCTCGACGCCGATGGCGAACCGGAACTGATCTTCGTCACCTCATGGGGATCGGGAATTCATCGCTCGCAGGTAGGCGTCTGGTGCAACGCGTGGCCGGCGCCCAGGGTGCGCATGGCGGCGCTCTCCCATGTAGGTGGACCCGACTACGAACTCAGACGACTCAGCGATCAACATGTCGGCGTTTTCCTCGGCGAAATGCGAGTCGGCAGCGTCAGACTGCGTCCGACGAACAACGGTCCTGAACCGGAGATTGTCCTGGATTCGTATATTCCGCCGGCTGTTCGACCGAGCCTGGTTGAGTTCGGCGTCCCCGGCAAAACCGACGGCGCTACGCCTCTCAACGAAACGTCCGCAAAGTCGCCAGCGTCGCCGGAGCCTCGCTAACCTATGCAGAATAAAGGAGATATGGATCGGCGCCCGTCAAGAAAATGTGAGTTGCGTGACGATTTGTCTCATTTCCCTTGACAAACTAGACGACCGGTCTAATACTGTAAGTATGAGTCAGCAGACCACGGCCAACACGAAGGACCGCATCATTGAGGCTGGCGCCTCCGCCATGAGCGCCAAGAGCTTCAATGGTTGTGGTCTGAAAGAGATCCTGGACACGGCCGATGTTCCGAAGGGCTCCTTCTATCACTACTTCAAGTCGAAAGAGGATCTCGGTGTCGCCGTCATCGAGGAATCGGCGGAAAGCCACGCCGAGTTCATTCGTGAACATCTCAGCGATCGCAAGGTCAGGCCGCTGCAGCGCGTCCTCAACATGTTTGAAGAGATGCGCAACTACTATGTCGAACAGGGGCCGATGCGCGAATGCGTCATCGCCAAGCTCGCCCTGGAAGTCGCGCAGCTGAGTGAACCCATGCGGCTCGCCATCAAATACGCCTACGACAACTGGGCCGCCCTGATCGCCCGCGTCCTGACGGAAGCGAAGGCCGCCGGCGAAATCAGCGACGCCCAGGATCCCGAGGAACTTGCCGACTTTCTCGTCAACGCGTGGGAGGGCTGCACGCTTCGCATGCAGATCGACCAGAACACGGAAGCCCTCGATCAATTCATGGCGCGTGTCGCCCGAACGTTACCCAGACTTTGACCTCTTTTTTTTGGTAGGAAACTAGACGACCGGTCTAATTCTACATGGGAATATCCGCAATGAACACTTTGACGAAACGTCAAGTCACGACTTCGGCCCTCCTCGTCCTCCTGGCCTTCCCCGCCCGATTCGCATCGGCGCAACAGGGGCCCACGCCGGTCCTCACGGGTCAGGTCACGAAGGAGAAGGTCCAGCAGCACCGCCGCGTCACTGGCAGTCTCCAGGCCGTCTCCCGTTCCTCCGTCGCATCGCAGGAGGCGGGCCAGCTGGTTGAGATTCTCACGGACGAGGGAATGACCGTCGCAAAGGGCGACATCATCGCCCGACTCGACGCGCGACGACTCGAAGCGCAGCTCGCCGAGGCCGAGGCCCGCGTCCTTCGCGCGGACAGCGATCTCGCGGAACGCCAGAGCGAACTCGACTTCGCCGAGTTTGAAATGAACCGCCTGAAGAAGCTGCAGCAGACCAACGCCGCGAGCAGCCGCGAGTCGATGCAGGCGAAGTCGAGCTTTGACGCGGCCAGCGCCCGTGTCGAAGCCGCGCGCCGCGCAATCAATGAAGGACAGCGACAGGTCGATCTTCTCAGGATCCGGCTAGAAGACATGACGATCCGGGCCCCCTTCCATGCGCGGGTCGTGGAGCGACATGTTGACCCCGGCGAGTGGATCAATCCCGGCGACGCCGTGGTCACGCTCGTGTCGACCGGCGCCATCGAGGCCCGCCTGGAAGTGCCCGAGCGCTTCGCCAGCGCCGTCACGCGCAACGCCGAGCGCATCTACGCCGACATTGTCAGCCTTGATGAGACAGTCCCGTCGACCAGGGTCCGCATGATTCCCGACGTCGATCCGCAGGCGCGAAGCTTCCACCTGATCCTCACGCTGGACGATCCCGACGATCAGATGGCGCCGGGCATGTCCGTCGTGGCCTGGATCCCGACCAGCGACGAGGCCGAGCACCTGACTGTTCCCAAGAGCGCCGTGGTTCGCAACGGTCACGACGCCTACGTCTATCGCTCCGTCGCGAACGCGAATGGCGGCGCAACAGCGGCGATGACGCCGGTCAAGGTCCTGTTCGACTGGCGGGATCGAGTCGCCATCGCGTCCGACGCGCTCGCGCCCGGCGACAATGTCATCGTCGAAGGCAATGAACGCATCGCCCCCGGAACACCACTCGCGCTTGCCGCTTCCAGGTAACAAACATCAACAAACCTGATTCGTGAGGCGTCCGCTATGAACAGCCTGATCGAGATCGCCGTCAAACAACCGATTACCGTGACTGTTGGCGTTATCCTCGCCGTCCTGTCCGGGTTCCTCGCCGGTTCGCATGTGCCGATCCAGATGACGCCGACGGTCGATTCCGTCGTCGTCTCCGTGACGACGCACTGGGAGAACGCCTCCCCCGCCGAGATCGAGTCCGACGTTGTCGAGCAGCAGGAAGAGCGGCTCAGCGAACTGACGGGGCTCGTCTCCATGACGAGCGTCAGCCAGGCCGGGCAGGGAAGCATCCGCCTGGAATTCGCGACGGGGACAGACATACAGAAGGCCGTCGCCGAAGTGGATCAGAAGCTCAGCGAGGTGCCGGGCTATCCGACGGGCGTGGATGAGCCCGTCATCGAGGACGTTGATCCGGAATCCGTCGACTACATCGCGTGGATCGGACTGAGCTCGACGGATCCGAAGTTCGACGCCACAACGCTCTACGACTTCATGAATCGCCGCCTCAAGCCTCGCTTCGAACGCATCCCGGGCGTGTCGCAGGTCGGCATCGCCGGCGCCCGCGAGGCCGAAGTGCAGATCCGTGTCGATCCGACCGCCCTCGCGCAGCGCGGCATCACTTACGCCGAACTCGTGCAGGCGATTCAGGTGACGAACGAGAACTACTCCGGCGGTCTGCTTCCCGACGGGAAGAACGACATTCGCGTTCGCGCCGTGGGCCGCTTCCACGATCCGGAACATGTCGCCGACATGGTCATTCGCCGCGATGCGGCGGGCCCCGTCTATCTCCGCGACGTCGCCGAGATCGTGCCCACGTACAAGGAGCTCACGCAGTGGGTTCGCGCTCGCGGCGTTCTGATGCCGTTCATGAACTACCAGCTCTCCCACGGCGCCAACCTGCTGGAGACAATGGCCGCCATCAAGGGCGAAGTCGCCGCGCTGAACGCCCCCGGTGGTCTGCTCGAACAGGAAGCCAGGCGACTCGGTGTGAACGGCACGTTCGAGATGGTGCAGACCTACGACGCCTCGAGTTACGTCAACGACGCCATCGAGCTCGTCAAGAGCAACATCTACGTCGGTGGCGCGCTCGCCATCATCACGCTGCTGCTGTTCCTGCGATCCATCCGCACGATCGGCATCATCGCGATCGCGATTCCGATCTCGGTCATCACGTCACTCGCCGTCATGGTCGGTCTGGGACGATCGCTGAACATCATTTCGCTGGCGGGCATTGCGTTCGCAACGGGTATGGTCGTTGACAACGCCATCGTCGTCATCGAGAACATCTTCCGGCACCTGGAGATGGGCAAGTCCGTCCGTACGGCGACGCTGGACGCCACGCGCGAAGTTGCCGGCGCCGTCGTCGCCTCGACCGCGACGACCATCGTCGTCTTTTTCCCGATCCTTCTCATTCAGGAAACCGCCGGCCAGCTTTTCCGAGACATCGCGCTGGCCATCATGGCGGCCGTCGGACTGAGCATGATCGTCTCGATCACTGTGATCCCTTCCGCCGCGGCCCTGTTGCTGCAGAAGCCGAAGCCGTCGAACGCCTCCAACAACGCGACGGAACCGGCGACGGGTTTCGCGCGATTCCGCCGGTTCCTCCGTCGCGTGACCGACCTGCCGACGATCATCGGTCATTTCATCCGTCGGCTGAACAGCAGCTGGACGCTCCGACTCACAACGATCGCGATCTTCGCCGTCGTCACAGTCGTCGGCATCGTCGCACTCATGCCGCCGATGGATTACCTCCCGCGAGGCAATCGGAATATCGTCTTCGGCGCCCTGATTCCGCCGCCGGGCTATAACGTCGATCAGCTTGCGAAGATCGGTGATCGCCTGGAAGAGACGGTCAGGCCGTCATGGGAGGTCACGGACCAGAAATTCCAGGCCGAATCCGCCAATCCGAAGAAGATCCCCGCGCGTGACGATCGCCGAGAACCGATCACGCTCCCCGACGGACAGACGATCATGCCGCCGGCGCTCGAGCACTACTTCCTCGTCGGCCGCGATGGCTCCGTTTTCCACGCCGGCATCGCGAAGGACGCGAAGCGCATCGTCGATGTCGTCAGCCTGTTCGACAAGGCCGTCGGCGGACACGCGGCGCCGGATGTCATCGGACTGACATTCCAGTTCCCGCTCTTCCGCAACGGCGGTCAGTCCGGCTCCGCCATCAAGATTGACGTCAGCGGCCACGACCTGGAAGACGTCAATCCCGCGGCCTCCGCCCTGATGTTCGCCCTGTTCAACGAGTTCGGCGCGCGGACGGTTCGCCCAGAACCCGCCAACTTCATGCTGCCGACACCGGAGCTTCGCATTACGCCCAACGACGAGCGTCTGCGGGATCTCGGCATGGCTCGACGGGACGTCGGCTACGCCGTGGCCGCCAACGGTGACGGCCTGATTCTTCCCCGTCAGTTCCAGCTTGGCAGTGAGCTGAAGGACCTCAAAATCATCTCGCCCGCGGCGCTGGAACCGCATCCCATCGAGGCGATGCTGAACGCGCCATTGGCGACGCCGGATGGAAGCACCGTCGATCTCGAATCGCTGGCGGACGTCTCGTACATCCGTGAACCCGCCCGCGTGAAACACGTCGCCCGACAGCGCGCCGTGACGCTCCAGTTTACGCCCCCGGCCGAACTCCCGCTGGAGACCGCCGTCAATCGCGTCACGGAAATCGTGTCCGACCTGCGGCGCGCGGGCGCGATCCCGTCGTCTGTTGCCGTCAACCAGGCAGGGACGGCCGGCAATCTCGCGGCGATCCGGACGGCGCTGCTGGGTGACGGTTCCATCGCCGGCGCCCTGACGAGCTCGCTCTTCCTGGCGCTGTTCGTCGTCTATCTCCTGATGGTCGTGCTGTTTCAGAGCTGGACCTACCCGCTCGTCATCCTGGTTTCGGTCCCGCTGGCGACGCTGGGCGGATTCATCGGTCTGTCTCTCGTGCATCACTGGTCGCTCGCCGATCGTTACATGCCCGTGCAGAACATGGACGTGCTGACGATCCTCGGTTTCGTCATCCTTGCGGGCGTCGTCGTCAACAATGCGATTCTGATTGTTCACCAGACGCTCAACCTCCTGAACGATGAGAGCGTGCCGCCTTCGGAGCAACCGTCGCAGAAGGAAGCCATTGCGCAGGCCGTGCAGAGCCGCGTCCGCCCGATTCTGATGAGCACGCTCACCAGCGTCGGCGGCATGCTGCCGCTCGTGCTGCTGCCCGGTTCCGGCAGCGAGCTCTATCGCGGCCTCGGCGCCGTCGTTGTCGGCGGACTCGCGGTCTCGACGGTTTTCACGCTGGTACTCGTCCCAGCGGTATTGAGCGTCACGTTCGAACTGACATCGATCCTTCGACGAACGACGACCCCCGCGCCGGAACTCGCTTAATCGTCGTCGTCAACTGCACTGACCGCGCGCCGGCGCGCTGAGCCACTCGTGACCAAGGAGCCTTCGAATGTCCTTGAATCCCCGGAAGACGGCGCTCGTCATCGGCGCCTCGGGCGGTATCGGCCGCGCCGCTGCGCTGCGACTCGCGCAGGATGGCTTTAACGTCGTCGTCCATTACGCGGGCAATCCGGAAAAGGCGACTGCCATCGTTGATGAGATCAGGGCCGCCAACGGAAACGCCGTCGCCTCGCAGGCGGACATCTCCAACGCCCAAAGCGTCGAGACGCTGTTCCACGGCGCCATCAACGCATTCGGGCGCATTGACGTCGTTGTCAACGCCGCCGCCGTCCTGACGCTGACGCCCCTGGCGGCCATGGACATCGACACGTTTGATCGGATGATCGCCACGAATCTCCGCGGCACATTCCTGGTCCTTCAGCAGGCGGCGAAACACATTCAGGACGGCGGTCGCATCATGGCCTTTTCGAGCAGCGTCGTCGCCGTGTCCTTCCCCGGCTATGGGGCTTACATCGCATCCAAGCTCGGTGTGGAAGGCCTGGTTCGTGTCCTTGCCAACGAACTGCGCGGACGCAACATTACCGTCAACGCCATTGCGCCCGGTCCTGTCGCGACGGAGCTATTCATGAAGGGCAAAACGCCGGAGACAATCGAGCGACTCAGCAAGGTCCCTCCACTCGAACGTCTCGGACAGCCGGACGACATCTCAGGTGTCGTCTCATTCCTGGCGGGCCCCGACGGCGCCTGGATCAACGGACAGGTTCTTCGAGCCAATGGCGGCTTCGCCTAGACTCGATCGCACTCAGATCGCCCATCGCGCAAACGCGGCCGCCATTGAGAGATTCTGCACGTCACGGGTTTACCTTGCGCGATCGCTACGCCTACAATCGCAGAAGGAATCCACGGCGCCCGCCGCCGTTGTCTCAGGCCGACGCCCGCAAAACGACGACTGAGAGTGGCGTATGTTTGCTCCATCCATTCGCAAGTCACTGCGATGCGTCCGGCGCGAGCGATCCGTCGTCACATGGCTTGCGGCGCTGACGTGGCTTGCGTACCTTGCCACGTTCGTGGTCGATCTCGATATCGCCCCGAACAGTCCCTGGCGATTCCTCTTTAGCCACGGCGTCGTCATGGTCGACCATGCGGCGGACTTCAACTACTTCTGCGTCTTCGGAATCTTAGAGTATCGCGGCGAGCAACGCCCATTCCTGACGGCGCCCGACGTTGCCGATCACTGGTTTCTGTTGGAAGTGAATACGAGCCTCTATTTCCCGGGCGCCGCCGCATTCTGGCCTGAGAAAGAACCAGGATCCTGCCTCGGTGTGAGGTCCTGGCGCCTGCCGCTCCTCTGGGGCGTTGTCGCGTTGTCCCTTCCCTTTTTTCTTTCGATCGGTCGCGCCACGCTGCGCGTTCGCGCCGGAAAATGCCCCGCCTGCGCCTATGACCTGCGCGGGACTCAGGGAAGAATGTGCACCGAATGCGGCTACAGCGATCCACCCATCGAAAAGGAGAACACAATGCGCCCGGAGTCAGGTCACTCGCGAATGCCACGTATGTGGATCGTCACATGCCTCGCAGTCGTCGCCGCATTCTGGGTAGGTCGTGATTGGCGAGACTCGCCATACCCGCGATTTCAGATGACGACGTCGAACGACCATATGTATCTGCTCGATCAGAGGACGGGGCTCGTGCGCGTCTTCCGCGACGACAGGGAGATCCGACGATTCGACGCCCCTGTTCGACTGGATCCCGAATCCGGCGACTGGCTCGACGACTTCGTGAATCCCGATCCCGATGACGAGGAGATCCTGGGTTCCATGGACGACGACGATGACGATGAGATGTCGGATACGCTGCAAAACGATCGTACCGCAGCGAAACTCGAAGATTCTGACGACGACTGGGACTGATTCGGGAGCGACATTCCTCACCGCCTCCCCTGCGATCGTGGAGACTTGTACTTCCTGTCAGGGTTCGCCGTCGGCCAGTTCACGGCGCAGCCGCCCGCCATCTCGAATTTTGTCATCGGCCCGATCGATGTACTTCAGTTCGAAATCCGCAAGCCGCCCGTGATCCCGAAGCCAGGTGAGCGACGCCTGGTACGCCTCGAAATCCTGGATCGCCGCGTCTATCGCGCGACGTCGATCGTCCCGATCCCGCGCCCCGTCGTTTGCAATGGCCAGGCGGTACTCACCGCGATCATCGTGTGCGATGGCCAGATCGCGCAGAACGCTCGCATTCTCCTCGTCTTCCGCCGCCAGCCCCTCAAACACCTGGATTGCCAGCGTCATGGACGCCAGGGCCTTGTCCATGTCGTTCGTCGCCGCATGCGTCTTTGCAATGTTGCTGTGACAGTGACCGACGGCCCGCCGATAGGTCGCATTTTTTTCGTCCAGCGCCACGAGCGCTTCCGCATGCGCCAGACCATCCGAATACGCCCGCATCGCCACATCCGTTCGATCCGCCAGGAGCAGCGCGCGGCCGAGATCATTGCAGCCGATCATCAGGTCATGACGCGCCTGGAGGTTCCCCGGATCCAGCGTCGCAAGTCGCTCGCAGAGGGTCCGACTTGCCTGGATCGACGCGATCGCCTCATCCAGGCGATGAATCCTCATCAGCACATCCGCCCGATGGTCCAGCGCGATGGACAGGTCCCGCGCATCGTCGGCGTTGTCCGGATGCGCATCCACGAGCGCCTGAAGCGCCGCAACCGCCCGCTCAGCGTAAGGCAATGCGTCGCCCTGCTCCTTCTCCGCCCCGAGGATCACACGCACGATTCGGAGCCGGACCATGGCCGCGTCGCGCTGATAGGTCGGATTGTCCGGGGCGTTCTCCAGCAGCTTCTCGAACAGCCGAAGGGCGGCTTCGAACTTCTCGCGCGCAGGCGCCATCTCCCAGCGCGTCGCGTAGACATTGCCGATTCGCTGCAACGTGTGCGCCTGAGACGCCACGAGGTCCTCGTCAGCCGGATACTCAGCAAGCAGTCCCTGGATGAAGACGCGCGCCTTATCATAATTCGTGAGCGCCTCATCATTCCTGTTCTGCGAATAGAGCAGGCCACCCATCTGCGAGTGAGTCTCGGCCGACAATCGTCTCCATCGCGCGTCCGTCGGGTCCGCCGCGAGTCCCTCATCGCACAGCGCCAGCGCCTTCGAGAAGCTTCGCATGGCGGCGTCAGAGTCCCCCACGTTCGGCATTCCCAGGCCGCCCTGCACCTTGCCGAGACGGACGAGCCCCTCCGCCAGTTCTCGCCCGAGCGACGGATCGTCCGCCGCCTCGCGCTGCAGCTGATTGAGGTATTTCAGCGCCGACTCCAGCGCCAGTTTTCTCGCGGTCGTCGCCCCCGCAAGACTCACGACGCGATCGTGCGCCTCGAAGACGAGATCGGACGCCATTTCCCGCACCATCGCCGTCCGCTCGGAAACCGTTTTCTCCGCGGCCTGCGCGCGATCGCGTTGCGCAATCGCCTGCGTTGTCGCCTCCTGAATCCGGCGAGATGTCTCCTGCTCGCGCGCGTAGAGAACGCTGAGCGTCACACCCCAGGCGACCAGCAGAACAACAAACGTTGTGACAACCGAGGCCCACACGCGATGTCGCCGCAGCAGCGTTCGCGCCACGTACATCCGGCTGTCGCGCCGCGCCTCGATGGGTTCGCCTGCGAGGAATGCGCGCAGGTCGGCGCCGAGCTCGCCCGCGTTCTGGTATCGCCGCTCCGGCGCCTTTGACAGCGCTTTGCGAACGATCGTCTCCAGATCGCGCCCGAGGCGGACGCCCGAATCCCCGTTGTCGTCGCGCGGCGTCAACGACGCGGGCGTCGCGTCTTCGATATTCCGCAGGGCGACTGTCAATTCCCCATCAACTGCGTACGGGAGCCGGCCCGTGAGCATCTCGTATAGCATGACGCCCAGCGAATACACGTCCGTCCTGACATCGACGTCGCCCACCGGTCCGCGCGCCTGCTCCGGCGACATGTACGCCAACGTTCCGATGACGTCGCCCGCCATTGTTGTGATCGAGGCGCCCCTGGCGTCGACCCGCCGCGCGAGGCCGAAGTCCAGGACGCGCGGTCTGCCCTCAGCATCGATAATGATATTGGCGGGCTTGAGATCCCGATGGATCACACCGCGCTGATGGGCGTAGTTCACGCCTTCGCAGATTTCGGCAAACAGCCCGAGGATCGCCGTCGTGTCCAGCCGCTTCGTTCGGATGTAATCGTTCAGCCGCTGGCCATAGACAAAGTCCATGACGAAGAACGGATGTCGATCCTCCGTCTCACCGCAGTCGAAGGCCGCCACGATGTAGGGATGGCGCAGGCCCGCAACGATTTCGATCTCCCGCTGAAACCGCTCGAGCGCCTTCTCGTCCGACAGGGCGCCATCGAGCAGCACCTTGATGGCGACCTTGCGATTCGTGGATCTCTGAATCGCCTGGAAGATCACGCCCTGCCCGCCTCGGCGCGCTTCGCGGATGATCTCGTAGCCGGGAATATGCAGGTTCATGAAGACGGCCGGTAACACTGTGTCGGAAGACCACGCGCCGACGTGACACGCAACGTCATTATGGCCGACGGCGCGACTCAGGCCAAATCGAACAGCATGACTTCCGCATCGGTCTCGCCTCGCAGCGATACGCCGGCCTCCTCACTGCAGGCGACTCCGTCCCCCGCCCGCAATGAAACGTCTCCCAGACGCATCTCGCCTCGCAGGATCTGGATCCAGGCGTGACGCCCTTCTGCAATCACGTGCGAAACGGTCTCGCCCGCCGCGACGCCGCCCAGGAAAATGGACGCGTCCTGATGGATCGTCAGGGCGCCGTCATGGCCATCGGGCGATGCGACGAGCCGCAGGCCCGTCTCGTCTGCGATCTCGGAGCGACGCCGTTCCTCATATCCCGGAACCAGACCGATTTCACTCGGCCGAATCCAGATCTGGTAGAAGTGCGCCGGCTCCGTTGGCGACGGATTGAACTCACTGTGCTCGACACCCGACCCCGCCGTCATGCGCTGGAAGTCGCCGGCGCGGAGGATCGACCCGTTT
>DAOPJV010000067.1:0-41398 GCA_035399845.1 Phycisphaerae bacterium
TCGGGGCGACTAGATTCGAACTAGCGACCTTCTGCACCCCATGCAGACGCTCTGGACCAGACTGAGCTACGCCCCGGGAAGAGTGCTGAACAACCTATTCCAAGCCAAACCCCCCGGATTGTCAATCCGAGCGATCGCCCCCGCCTTTCGCCCGCCCTGCGGTTGATTTTTGCCGCCGCCTCGGCTCTAGTCGCGGCGACAGGGGCGGCCGACACGGGGTTGTCGCATGGAGCGAGCCCGCAGCGCCTCGACCGGCCAATGGCCCGGGCGCGACGCCGCGATACGCACGGCGAACCCGGGCCCCGACGCGGGGCGCCGTCGATCGACAACCGGCCCTCGGCGGCGAGCCGCGCTGAAGATCTGCGCCGAGCGCCGGCGCCCGACATCAACCCGAACCGACCAGCGCCCCAACGATGGCGGCACGCAGCGACATGACGCACGACACAACCAGCCCGAAAACCCTCCCCGTCGAGACCGATCCCGCCGCCGTCCGGACCGATCGGATCCGCGATCGATGCAACGTCTGCGATCATGTTTTCGACAGGTCGCAGGATGCGATCGCCCAGGTCCCCTGCCACGTCCGCGCGTTCGCGGGGCGCTCGTTCCGCCTGTGGCGCTGCTCAGGCTGTAAGACGATCCACTGCATGGATGTCGTCGACCTGGACTACTACTACAGCCGCTATCCCTTTACCGAGGCAAAGCTCGATCTCATCTGGCGCATCTTCTATCGCAATCTCGCCCGACGCTTCCTGCGACACGGCATGAATCGTTCGCACAGGTTTCTCGACTACGGCTGCGCCAACGGTCTCTTCTGCATGGCCCTGCGCGAACGCGGCTTCGAAAACGTCTTTGGTTACGACCCCTATGGCGATCCCGCGAAGACAGGCGACGCAGGCGTGCTGGAGCAGGGCCCCTTTGACTACATCCTCCTGCAGGATGTCATCGAACACGTTGAGGACCCCGACGCCCTGCTTCAGAAGATGGACAGCCTGCTCGCCCCGGGCGGGCACATTCTCGTCGGTACGCCCAACGCCGATGTCGTCGATCCGACGCGCCCGAAGACGTTTCCGAATGAACTGCACGCCCCCTACCATCTCCACGTCTATCCACGCGCAACCCTCGAAGCCCTCGGTCGCAATCGACGCTGGACGCCGACCGCCTTCTACGATCGCTCCTATCACGATCGCCCCTGGTTCGGCATGAATACGCGGGCGGCGAAGACCTACCAATCCATGAAAGACGGCAGCTTCGACGTCTTCTTCCAGCCATTCGACCTGAAGGCGGCGCTGCTGGCGCCGACGTGGTGGTTCTACGCTGTCTGCGGCTACTGGCTGAGCTACAAATCCGATATGTCCATCATGTTTCAAAAGCCCGCCGGATAGCGCGAACGCCTATCGTCTGTCGCTCCACCCGCCGAAAAGGCCCACCCGCTTGCCCTGCGATATCGCCGGTCCATAATTCCCCGCGTGTTCAACCGATTCACCGCCTTCCAGTTCCTCGACAAAGCCGGCCATCGCCGCGCATTCTGGCTTGGCGGTCCCCTCCTCCTGTATCTCTGGACGATCCCCGGTCCCTTCGTTTTTGACGATCTCAACCTCCTGCGAAAGACGGAGCGTTACATTGAAGGGAAACGCGATCGGCTCGACCTGTTCCGCTTCGCGCCGACGGACGAAGACTGGCGGAACATGCGCAGTCGGGGGACCTATCCCTGGTGGGCGCCCGATACAAAACGCATCGACTTTCAACGCCCCCTTCCGGAATGGTCCTTCTGGCTGGACGTCCGTTGCTTCGACCGCAACCCCATCGGCCCACGCATCGAGAGCCTCGCGCTCTTCGCCATCGCGCTGTTGCTGCTGCATCGAATGTTCACGAGCGCCGGCGCCGATGCGCTGAGAGCCGGTCTTGCAACATTCTTCGTCGGCGCGTCGCAGTGCCTCGCGCAGCCCGCCGCGTTCGTCTCCAATCGAAGTGACTTGTTCATGCTCATCGGTCTGGCGCTGGCGGGCGCCGCCTACTTCCACCTCGGCAGGCGGTTGTCTGTCGCCTCGCTCGTCACGGGTGTCGTCGGATTCGTCATCGCCCTGATGTCGAAAGAACCCGCCGTCGCCTTTGCCGGTGTCATCGTTCTGCACGCGGTCCTCTCGTGTCGACGCGCCGAACGATCAACGTCCCGCGCCCAGGCGGTCTATGCGGCCGTCGTTGCGATCCTGGCCGCCACCTACCTCATCTGGTACGCACAAACAAGCCACGGCGGCCTGGGACCAATCGATACGGAGTGGATGATTGCACGGCTGCGCCGGCTGGCGCTCTATCCCACTGTCTGGGTGATTGGCCTGCCGATCGCCATTCTGCCGCACGCGCCGCAGTTCTTCATGCCAATCGCCGTCATCGCCGGCGTCGTCAGCTGGCTGGCCATCGCCCATCTCGTGCGACGTCAGTCGACAGAAGGCCGCTCCGGCGTTCTCTTTTTCTCCCTCTGGATGCTCGCCTTCGTCGCGCCGGCGCTGCTGACAGTCCCCGAGTCGCGCGCCCTGTCGATTGCGACTGTCGGATGGGCCTGGATCCTCACCGGGCTGCTCATGCCGGAAAACGCCACGACGACGCGCACGCGAGCCCCATCCATCTGGACGCGCCAGTGGTTCCTCGCGACGAACGGTATCGTCAGTGTCTGCTGCGGAATCGGCACACTCTGCATGATGCAGCAATTCGAACTGGACGCCCGCGGACGCCTGCGAGAAGCCGTATCACAACTCAAACAACCACTGGAGGATGGCGACACGCTGCTCATGCTTGAGGCGAAGACGCCCTTCGATCTGATCTGCGCGGGCGATCGACTCGCCGTCGTCACGCGGCGACACGACGTTCACGCCATCTTCCTGACGCTGCGTGGCGCCGAGGCGACGATCCATCGGACAGGCGAGAGATCATTCCTCATCCGAGGGTCGGCGCCAGGCCTCTTCGATACGGCGTCACACCGTGTCACGCTCGGCGGCGCCTATCGGCCGCGCGTCGGTGACACATTTGAGCTGAATGACATGACCTTCCGCGTCGACGAGCTGAACGATCGAGGGGAGGTCATCGCGCTGACGATGACGATCCATGACGATGTGAACCTGGAACAACTGAAGACGGAACCGAGCAACCTGCTGCAGTAACCACTGGGGCGCCGAGAGAGAATCTCACGCCGCCGGCGGGATCGCCGCCACGATCTGTGACCCGCGAACACGATAGTTCGTCTTCCCCCATCGAACCGTCCCTCGACCGATGATGACCCAGTACGCCTTCTGAATCACCATGGCCGCGACGAGACCGCCCAGCGCGAAGGTGAAGATGGACGGGCACTTCAGGAAGGTCATTCTGAAGAGTCGGCGAATGCAGAATCGCATCGCGACCAGGTGGATGCACGCGGCCGCGACGATCAACGGCGCCTGCAACAACTGGGGCCAGACGAACATCCCCACGAGCGCCGGCAGGCCCAGGTACAGGGGCGACGCTGTGCCGCCCATCACGATATGCACGCTGCAAAGCACGCGCCAGGGTTTAAGCAGGCTGCCGATGACGACGCGCGTCGTGGCGTTCGCCGTCGTGGCGAACGAGTTGTCGCGCGTGCTCAGGTAGATACCCTTGCCCCAGCCGACCCAGCGCCGCAGCCCCATCTGCTCGACATTCCGCGCCATGATGGAGTCTTCGGCGAGTTCCGCCTTCACCGCCGCGTGACCGCCGATGCGATCGTAGGCGTCCGCTGAAAAGAGCATGAACTGTCCGTTGCCGAGAACGACCTGCGATCCATCGCTCGCTGACTTCGAGCCGAGCAGCGTATAGAAGCCAAGCAGCCAGCTCACGGCGGGCGTGATCAGACGCTCCGACGGGCTCGCCAGATCCAGCATCGGCCAGAGCGACACGAAATCGAGTCGCTGGTCGATCGCCTTCTTCATGATGGCGGCAATTGCGCCGGGCACGAGCCGACAATCGCAGTCCACGAACAGGAGGTAATCCGCGGCCGCGTCGCGCGTCGCCACGGCGAGCGCGTGGGTCTTTCCGATCCAGCCCTCGGGCAGCTCCTCAACTTCGACAAGCTGAACGCGATCATCGCCGGCCATCACGGATCGCACGACGGCGGACGTCTCGTCCTCGCTGCGATCGTTGACGACGACAACGCGTAAATTCGAGTAATTCTGATCGAGCAGGCGATGCAGACACGCCTCGATGCGCAACGCTTCATTGTGCGCAGCGACATATACACAGAGTGACGGCGCATCGGCGCCGAAATGAAGGGCCGGGTCCGGCGACAGCCGCATCGTCTCATCCGCCCGGAAGCCCCGCACCCACGCCGACGCCGCCAGCCAGGCGGCGACCACCAGCGCGTACATGCCGACCAGTCCCCAGAGCAAGATTGAGATCAAGTCGCATTCTCCCGAAGGGCCTGAAGATTCCCGCACACCCGCGCTAATGTATCTGCCGAATCGCCCTGCGGCAATCCCGGCTTGCCCAACCACGCCGCGCCGCGGATACTGACGGAGCGTCGCGATGGCGGTCCCTGTTTCGCGACGAATCCCGGGATTCCTACCCAGATACGGATGATCATGGCACAGTCGCGTCGCATTCAGTTCAATCCCAACGACTACTTCTTCTATTCACATGATCGAATGATGCGACGCCAGGGCGAGGGGCCCAATATCGCCTTCATGACGATGGACCTCGATGGTCACATCGCCCCGGAACAACTTCGAACCGCCGTCCGCGCCGTCTTCTTCGCGCATCCCGTCCTGATGGGCGGCGTTCGCTTCTCGCTCCTCTCCGGCCGGCCCTTCTGGCGTCTTCCGACGAACCTCCAACAGGCGGCTTCTGACATGGCCGACGCGGCCGTCAGCCATGACGACTTCTCGACGATCCCCGAGGGACTCGATCGCGCCGAGGCCCTCTGGCAGGCGCGCTGTGGTCCCGCCTGGAATCTGAGCGCCGGTCCGCAGATGCGCGTCGAACAGTACACGCTGCCCTGTAGTAAGACACGCGTCTGTATTCGCTGGCCGCACCTGCTGATGGACGCCGAAGGCGCCATGCTCTTTCTCGCCGAACTCGCGGCGCGCGGCGTGACACAGGACGCCCCCCGGCCGATCGAAGGCCTCCACGCGGATGTTCAGCTCGTCGACCCGCTGCGACCCGCCGGCTTCTTTCGGCGTGCGAACCTCGCAATCGCGGGGCTCCGCGGTATGCCGACCGACAAGCGACTGAAGATCCACACGCTCTTCGGCGCCACGCGCCCCGCCTACCAGGACCAGCAGTGCCTGCACAGGTCCTGGTCGGGCGACGACCTCGCGCAGATTCAGTCCGCCGCGAAAGACTGCGTTCCGCCCGGCCCCGCCCTCTACGCGCGCTATCTCGCCGTCTGCGTCATTCACGCCCTGCATCGCGTCTTTACGGACCGCAACGTTGAAAGCGACGCCTATCTCATCACGATGCCCCACAGCATCAGCGCCGCGCAGCGTGGCGCCGCCGCGACGCGACCCATGCAGGGCAACTACCTCGTGTCGCCGACGCTCATCGGTCGCAAATCCCTGATCGGCGATCGCAGGGCCATGGCCGAAGACATCACGCAACAACTGGCGGACTACGCCGGCGCCAACATGTCGCAGAAGCAGTGGGCCGTCAGCTGGGCCGCCAACTTCTCCCGCGCCGGCTTCTACCAGATGCTCATGCGCCTGCCGCTTGGACTCGAAGCCCTGTCTTCCGGCTTCTCCTACTACGGTCCCATCAAGGCGCCGATCGACGCCATCTGCGGCGCTCGGGTCCTCAATCTCTGGGGGGCGGGCCCCCTGCCAACGCCACCGGCGTGGAATCCCGTCTTCAGCCGCTTCGGCGACACGCTCAACCTGTCAGTCACCTATGCGCGACCCGCGATCAGTGACGCGCTGGCGTCATCCTTCCTGCGATACATCGATGAAGAGATGCGGCGCCACTGACGGCGCTAGCCTCCGGCCACGCCGAAAACCGACCACAGCGCAAGAATGCCGATCACGAGAATCGCGCAGCCGATGAGGTTCATGGCGAACCCCGCCCGGGCCATGTCGCTCACGCGGAAATAGCCCGAGGCGTAGACCAGCGCATTCGGAGGTGTCGCCACAGGCAGCATGAACGCCAGCGACGACGCCAACCCGCAGGCGATGCACAGCAACGTCGGATCGAGGCCGACACGCGGCGCGATTCCGATCAGGACGGGCGTCATCATGCTCGTGACAGCCGTGTTGCTTGTGATCTCCGTCAGAAAGTCGACAAGCAGGACGAGCATCGTCAGGCACAACCAGGGCGACGGCCGCCCCATCGCGCCGACGAAATGCTCGGCGGCCCACTCCGTCAATCCCGTCTTGAACATCGCATTTGACAACGCGATACCGCCGCCGAACAGCACCAGCGTACCCCAGTCGACGTACTTCGCGTCACGCCACGACAGCACACTCCGCCAGTCGCGACGATCGATCGGAACCACAAATAGCAGCATCACGCCGAACAGACCGATCTCGGGAATGTCAAAGCGGGCAATCCGATCAGCGACTCCCGCCGGCAGCATCGACGGCCAGAAGGGCTGTGTCAGCCAGAGCAACGCGACGAGAACAAAGACGCCCATCGTCATCTTCTCGTCGAGCCGCACCTCGCCGAGCGAGCGTCGCGCCGCGCGGACCGATTCCAGAACCGTTGCGTCGATGTGTGTCTTCGATCGAAATCGCAGCATGAGCATCGCCCACGCCGCGAAGAGCCCCACGATGGAGATTGGCAGACCGATGCGCATCCACGCGACGAAATCGATCTCCGCGATGCCGCGATCGCGCAGAATCCCCACAACGATGCCGTTCGGCGGCGAGCCGATCAGCGTCGCCAGGCCGCCGATGGACGACGCCCAGGCGATCCCCAGCATCATCGCGGCGCCGAATCTCGACTTCCCCGGCGCCTGCCGGAGTTCACGCAGCACCATCAGCGCGATCGGCAGCATCATCGCCGTCGTCGCCGTGTTCGAAATCCACATCGAAAGAAACGCCGACACGCCCATCATCACGAGCAGGACGCGCCCCGGGGTTCGCATGACGGATCGCTGACTCAGCACCGAGAGCGTGATGCGCCGATCGAGTCCCGTTTTTCGCATGGCCCCCGCCAGCAGAAAGCCGGCGAGAAACAGATAGATGATCGGGCTGGCGTACGGCTCGAACGCCGCGCGATTGTCATAGGGAAACAGCCGCCCCTTCTCCCATCCCGTCACATGCAGCAATGGCAGCAGCAGGCCGGGCAACAGCGCCGTCACGGCCAACGGTGTCGCCTCCGTCAGCCACCAGATCACCATGTGCGCCAGGATCGCAAGTGTCATCTGGGCGCCGCGCGCCAGTTCGATCGTGTCCGCGTGGTCGATCGGCCGGCCGGCGCGCTGCGACGCCATCTCCAGAAACGTCTGAGGAATCGGCATAAACACGATCGCCAGGAGGACGACGGGCCCCAGCAGGAGCCCCACCTTCTGGCCGAGCGAGCGTTCGGGATGATCCCGGACCGCCGTATCCTTCATGTCATGCGCCGTTTGCGACATTTCGATGTGAAGCCGCCTGATGGACTCCGGAGCGAAGATCCTATTCTCACCGGCGCCCTTCCGGCGTCAATCGCGACACACCCCGCCATGCCGCGATGATCGAAACATGACACACTCGCGGCTCGCCCCCATGTTGCGCCTGCAATTCCCACGTACACTAGGGGCCATGAGCGATGTCAGACAGGAAATCGAATGGCTGCGTCGAGAGATCGAGGAACACGATTACCTCTATTACACGAAAGCCGATCCACGCGTCAGCGATCAGCAATACGACACACTCTTCAGGCGGCTGAAGGATCTCGAAGCCGAACATCCTGACCTGGTCACGGCCGACAGCCCAACGCAGCGGGTCGGTGAAAAACCGATCGAGGGGTTCGCTCACGTCGAGCACGCGGTCCCGATGCTCTCCATCGACAACACGTACACGCCTGATGAACTACGCGAATTCGACGCCCGCATCGCCAAAGCCCTCGGCGATGAGCCATACGAGTACATCGTCGACCCCAAAATCGACGGCGTCTCCGCCACGCTGCGGTACGTCGACGGCAAACTCGTCCTCGGCGCCACACGAGGTGACGGTAAAACGGGTGACGACATCACGGCGAACCTGCGAACGATACGCTCAATCCCGCTGAAGCTCCGCGGCGCCGGCTGGCCGAGCGTGCTGGAAGTCCGCGGCGAGGCCTACTGGCCACGTGAGGCCTTCGATCGATTCAACGCCAGGCGGATCGACGCCGGCCAGGAGCCCTTCGCCAATCCGCGCAACGCGACCACGGGCACGCTGAAATCGCTGGACACGGCGTCCATTGCCGATCGTGGCCTCGCCTTCATCGCGCATGGCGCCGGACAGATCGAGGGCGCGTCGTCTGAGACCGCCGCTGACTTTTTCGCCGCCCTTTCCGAATGGGGCGTGCCGACGACACAACACCAGCGCATCTGCGCCCACATCGACGACGTCATCACTTTCGTCGCCGAGTGGGATGAGAAACGCCACGCGCTCGAATACGAGACCGACGGTCTGGTCATCAAGGTCAACGCCACGCGCCAGCGCGATCGCCTCGGGACCACCAGCCGCTACCCGCGCTGGGCCATCGCCTACAAGTACGCCGCCGAACAGGCCGAGACGATCCTTCGCAGCGTCGATTACCAGGTCGGCAAACTCGGAACGATCACACCCCGCGCCGTCATGGATCCGGTTCCGCTGTCCGGAACGACTGTCCGTCACGCCAGTCTGCACAACTTCGATCAGGTCGAGCGCCTGGGCGCCGATTTCGATGGCCTGCATGAGAATGACAGCGTCCTCGTCGAAAAGGCCGGCGAGATCATTCCGCAGGTCGTTCGCATCACGAAGAAGGGCGATCCGCGCGGCCGCCGGATCGAACCGCCAACAGCCTGCCCCGTCTGCGGCGGCGATGTCGAAAAGGACGAAGGGGGCGTCTATATCCGCTGCATCAACCCGGCGTGCGACGCACAGATCAAGGAGCGGCTCAAGTACTTCTGCGGCCGCGATCAGATGGACATCGAGGGACTTGGTGACGTCATCGTCGAGAAACTCGTCGATCAGACGCTCGTCCACAGCGTCGCCGATCTCTACCGCCTCCACGCCCGCCGCGAGGACATCGAGAACATCGAGATCGAGCAGCAGCGAAAAAGCGGCGACGAGATCAAGACAAGCGTCGTGAAATTCAAAGCGAAACGGACCGACAAACTGCTCGAAGGTGTCGAGAAGAGCAAAGCGCAACCCCTGTCCCGGGTCCTGGCCGCCCTGAACATCCGCCATGTCGGTGGTTCGAGCGCCGAACTGATTGCAAATCACTTCAGAACGATGGACGCTGTCGCCGCCGCCACGGAGGAAGAACTCCAGGAAGTCGACGGCGTTGGTCCCGAGATGGCCAGGTCACTCCACGCATTCTTCGCGAGCCAGGCCGGCGGAGCACTCTGGCGGGATCTTCGTGACTGTGGCGTGAACATGACACAGCCCGAATCCGCCATCGCCCCCGGGGCGGGGCCCCTCGCGGGCAAGACACTTGTCGTGACGGGTACGCTGGAACAATACGATCGCAAGGAAATCGAAGGGCTCATCAAACAACTCGGCGGAAAGGTGTCCGGCAGTGTCAGCAAAAAGACGGGATTTCTCGTCGCCGGCGAAAAGGCGGGAAGCAAACTCGACAAGGCGAAGCAACTCGGCGTGGAGATCCTGACGGAAGCGGAATTCGTGGCGAGATTCATGGCGGAATGACGGACGCCGCGTTGATCGGCTGGAACGACTCACGCTGAATGCGCCCGCCCCTATCCGCCGATCGCCGACAGAACTTCCCGCGTGCGTTGCGTCAGCGCCCTGGCCGTCTCGTTCGACGGGTCGAGCGCCAACACCCTGTCAAAGGAGCCCAGCGCCGCGCGCCAGTGGTCGCGGGCGCCGCGCAGGTCGTTGTCCTTCGCGGCGGCGTTCCCCAGGTTGCCCTGGCATGTCCCCAGCTGCAGCCACGCTTCGTGATAATCCGGCGCCAGCGTGACGGCGGCCTCGCACAGTTCGGCGGCCTTCGCCCACCAGCGAAGCGAATAGGGCACGTTCACCATCGTCCCAATCTGAAGCGCCCGCTCGCGCGCTGTTCCCGTCGCCGTCGCGATCCACGCGTCGGCGTCGAGCCGGCTCTCTGACACCGGATTCGCCATCACTACATCCGTGTGCGCCCAGATCTGACGGCGGATGAAGATGACGACGTTCTCGTCGAAGTAGACGAGCGCCCAGTTGAAGTCGTCCTGGGTGAGATTGGCGATCAGGCGCCGGGTATCGGGCCCCGCGCGCAACAAGGCGACATTGATCTTCTCCCGATCGAAAAACACGTCGTGCGGAATCAGATCCCGCCCCAGGTCGAACGCCTCGCTCAACGTCGTGTCGCTGTAGGCGAACGTATTCGTGTCGACGAAAATCGTCCGATCGGCGGGCAGCCACAATAATGCGTTGCTCGACGCGAAGTAATCGACATAGAGCCGCGGTTCCAGCGCCGCCTGCGCCGTCAGCCACTCGACGGCCTTTTGCGGAAACGTGATGTCGCTGTATCCCGTTCCCCGCTGTCGCGTGATTCGCCGCTCGGCGTAATACCAGCGCCCCGTCCCCACGAGGAAGGCGCCCGCCGCAGAGACGATCATCACGGCGATTGTCAGCGCCATCCTCAACGGCGCTGTCGATCGCTTCGGCGCGCCCTTCGTCACGCCATCTCGTGAGAACACCTGGCGGATCGCCACGACCGCCAGCGGCGATGCAATGAACGCGAATGGCGCAATGTTCCGACGCATCTGCGTCGCGACGAGAAAGAACCCTCCGATCGCCAGAACGAACGCCCATCGGCCGCGACGTACCGCGGCGATCGCGCCAACGGCGGCGACGACCAGAACAACCACGAAGGCGTGGATCGTGTAGCGATTGATCGACTCATCGAAGAAACTGAAGGGCGACTGGAATTCGGAGATGTTCGACCAGCTGCCGGCGCCATCGACGGCGCCACTACCGCCCATTGCGTTCGACGACGCCAGATACCCGACCGTGCGAAACGGGAACATCGCCGCCTGGACATGCCAAGGATGGCAGAAACACGCGCAGACCTGCAGACCTAGCGCGATCAGGGTCCATCGCAGGGCGCCCGCCGACTCGGGCGTGTCATAAAGTGACGACGCCCAGCGTCGAAGTCCCCAACGCGCCAGCCCCTCCGCGCTCCAGCAGAGCGTCAGCGCGACGCCGAGCAGAAAGTAGCTGTGAGCGTTGACGAGCAGCAGTTGCAGCGCCACGAGCGCGGCAACGCGCCACGCGCTCCGAACGCCGCCTACGAGAACGACAAGCTGGATGCAGAGAATCGCGTAGCTGACCAGTTCGGGCCGCAGGCTGAAGCGTTCGTAGCCCGCCATCGCGGCCAGCAGCCACGCGACAGCCACGGCGATCGGCTCCCCCGTCTGGCGAAACGCGATGTGACCGATGGCGGCGAAGATGGCGGCGATCAGGCCGCAGCGAAGCGCGAACAGCCCCGTCGCCCCGCCCGCCCGCTCGACGAGCGCGAACAGAACCTGGCTCCCCCAGTTGGCGTTGACGAAGGGCCGGCGCGATTCGGCGTAGAGAAACGGATCCGCCTCGGCGCCGACGATCTGGCCTGTCGCCAGGAAATGCCGGCCATAGGCGATGTGATATCCGAGATCGAGATTCCCGATCCGGAACCATGCGAGCGTGCAGACGAGAGCGCCCGCCAGCGCCACGGCCGCCCACGCCGCGACGGCTTGTCGCGTCGTCAGGCGGGTCGTCGCCGGGTTCGCAGTCGATTCGCTCACCTTGTTCTATCGGCCAGTTCGCATGAAAAAACCGGCCGGTTCCCGAAGGAAACCGGCCGGTCAGAGTCATCGTTTCAATTCGAACGAATGCGTCGCCGGTTAGAACTCGTCGCGTTCGAGCGAGCTGAGCGTCGGGAACGCGTCCGCCTCGGCCTCTTCCTGAATGATGATCGTCGGCTTGATCAGGATCAGGAGGATCGCGTCGTCCTTCACGTTCGACGTGTTGGAGAACGCTCGCTTGAGGACCGGGATGCGGGACAGGATCGGAACACCCGCGTCCACGTCGCGCTCACCCGACTGCTTGAGACCGCCGATCAGGAGCGTGCCGCCGTCAGGAACGGAGACTGTCGTCTTGACCTGCTGCGTCGTTCGCGTCGCGAGTTCGACGAAACCGGAACCGACCGTCGTGGAACCGCCGAAGAAGACGGTTCGGAATTCACCCGTGACCTGCGTGGCCGTTCGGACTGTCATCGTGACGTACTTGCGATCGGCGGAGACCGTCGCCTGGACGTCGAGGACGCGTCCCGTCAGGGCCGTCAGAACGTTCGGCTGGAAGGCGCCGGCGTTGTCGCCGATGACCGGCGTCAGGGCGGCGATGTAGTCCTGCTCGATGGCGGACGCGAAGAAGGCTCGCTGTCCGTTGAAGAGCACCAGTCGCGGAGCGTCCAGTTCGCTGGCTCGGCGATCGACCTGCGACGCGCGAATCAGGAAGTCGACCTGCACGTTGTCGAGGAAGCTGCCGAAGATCTGGAAGGCCGGCTGGTCGTTGATCAGCGAGCCGAGCGAGCCGTCGATGTTCGTATCCGACGGAGCCGCGAGGCTCAGCGTGTTGTTGACGATCGGAATCGGTGTGTAGCTGTTCGTGATGTTGCCGCTCGGCACGAGACCCGGCTGGCCGTAGGGCTGACCGAAGGGCTGTGTCGGCAGGTTGATGCCGACACCGCTCGGGGCGCCCGGCGTGAAGCCGTTGCGAACGAACTGCCGCGGCACGAGGACCGGGTTGTTCGTCGCCGGGTTCAGAATCGTCGTCTGGTCGAAGCCGGCGTTACCGTTGTTCAGAATGATGTCGAGGTCGACACCAATCTGCTCGAGCCAGTTTCGAGAGATCGTGATGTAGCGGGCTTCCACGGCAATCTGCAGAGCGCGGGCCTGTCGAAGCTGTCGAAGCAGGTCGCGGAGCTGCTGATGGTTCGATGACGTCTGCGTCACGACGAGCTGCTGATTCAGCGTGGCGATGGAACCGACGTTGCCGCCGGCTTCGCGCCAGCTCTCGGGATCGATCGTCTGCTGGATCAGGTCGATGATCGGCTGGAGGGCGTCTTCAGGATTCTGCTCTTCATCCTCTTCGCCGCCTTCCTCGAACAGGTTGCCGTTGCCGCCGCCGCCACCGCCGCCGCCGCCGCCACCGCCGCCACCACCAAAGCCGCCGCCCTGACCGATGAATCGGCCACCGGCGATGCCGCCCTGCTGGTTCTGCGAGTTCTGGCCCGCGTTGGCGATGTTGATCTCAGGTCCGCGGAACGTCGGGACGGAGATGATCAGGTCCTGCACGTTGTAAACGTGGACGAGCGTGCGTCGGCTCAGGTCCTCTTTCGTCGAGATGCGGACGATGCCTTCGTCGATCTCGTAGCCGAGTTCGACTTCACCGCCACCCACTTCATCGAGGATCAGTTCGAGCGCCTTCTGGTACGTGACGTCCGCCAGGTCGAGCGACACTTCCGCATCCTTCTCGACGGCGACCGCTTCCATGGCGGCCCAGTTCGGCACGATGTTCAGGCCCGTCAGGGCGCGAAGCTTGCCGACGACCTCTTCAAATTCCAAAGCGTCGAACTTGATTTCCGGAGCGCGCGTCTTGAGCTTGCCGCGCGTCTTGCGCGTCTCTTCGGATTCGCGAAGCTCTTCCGTGCTCTGGCGTCGCGCGGCGATTTCCGGCCAGTTCTTCGGATAGGTCATGTCCTTGTGATACGGAACACCCGCGATGTCGTTCTCGATGAGCAGGTCACGCGTTTCCTTGTGGCGCTCCGACACCGCGAGGCGGTCTCGAATGCTCTGGGCCAGGTCCTCGAGCGTGTCACGCATCCAGCGCGCCTGCTCGTTGTCCGGCTGAATGACCAGCACCTGATCGAGCACCTGGATCGACTCGTCCAGTCGGCTCTCCTTGCGGAGCTCCGCGGCGCGAGCCATCAGTTCGTCGATCTGGCGGCTCTTCGTCTCCTTGATCAGCTCGATCCGCTCCGACTCGCGCTGTTCGATCTCGTCCCGCTTCACGCGGATCTCGTTCTCGCTGTAAGCGCGCTGTTCGTCGTCGATGAAGCGCTCCAGGTCCTGCACCTGCCGTCGCAGGTCGTCGTACCGCGACGCCGGCGAAGCGTATCGGCGATTCGCCTCGATCGTCTGGCGGGCGACATCCAGCAGGCGATACGCGTCCTCGAAGTTTCCTTCGAGCACGGCGATTCGGATTTCCTTTTCGTTTTCACGATACTGCGCTTCGGCCTTCTGCCAGAGCAGCTCGTTCTCGCGAGCGAGCTGATCGACGAGGCGCGAGCCACCCGACGCGCCCGTGGCGGGCGATGCGGCGGAGACGCGCATCGGGCCGGTCGTGCCCGGCGCCGTGTGAACCGTCGGACCGCCAGTGGCGATCGGCGTTCGCGCTGTGATCGGCGTGCCGCCGCGCGTCATCGGCTGAGAGCCGCTGGTCCGCGTCGCGCCGGAGCTCGCGGGCGTCATCCCTGAGCTGGGCGTGTTGGGCCGCACGTTGACGGCGCCGCGCGACTGCTCGTCGAGCTTGCGAAGCGCGTCCTGCGCCTTGGTGCGCTGTGCCGACGTCGCATACGGATTCGTCGTCACGTTCGTGAAGCGCTTGCGCGCTTCAAAGCGATCGTTCGAACGAAGCGCGCTTTCACCGGCGGCCAGATCGCCGTCGGCTTTCTTCTGCATGCCGATCGCCTGATCGACTAGCAGCAGGTAACGATCGAGCGTACCGCGCTGCTCTTCCGTCAGGTCGTCCGCCTTGGACAACTCATTCAGAAGTTTACGAGCGGCCTCGTAGTCGCTGCTCTCATGCAGCCGGATCGCCTCAGTCAGCTTGGCGGAAGAGTCCGCCCGTACCGAAGCGGTTCCGACCACCAGGGTCAGCGCAACGGCGGCACACATTAATCGCAGACGCAACATGGGATTCTCCTTCACTAAACGATGACTCCGCGCACGAGCGAGCCGTCGGCGAAATCCCTCAAAATCTCAATCATACCTCGCAAAAACGCGAAACGGTAGGCGTTTTCTGTGTCTGACACCTGACGAAGCGACCCCTCTCGACGCAAGCTGGTGGGGTATTACGGGCGGGTGGACCGCTGATAGCCGTCAGGCGTTTCCCCTCATTTACGCCCATTTTTACGCCGCTCGGCGTGACATTGCAAGGGTTTGGCCGCCAGGGTCCCATCTTCTCTAATCCCGGCTCCCATAACCCATTGCGCGGCGCTGTCGGACGTCACCCACCCGATTCCGAAAAAACCACGGTTGCGAAATCCGGGGGCGCCAGCCAGGCGTAGTCGCTGCTCCAGATGTGCAGACGCGGACGATCTCCCGCAGACTCGATCCAGTCCGGCGCCGCGTCCGCAACGCCGAGAATCCCGCCGACCAGGTTGTAAGCGTCGAGCCCGTCATCACTAAGGCGCTTCGCAACGATGCCGCTTCGTCGTCCGATCGTGCAATACAGGACCACCTCCGGACTCCCCGTCCCGTCGACCTGAAGCCCGCCCTTCAGCAGGACGTCGATCGGAATGTTGATCGCGCCCTTCAGATGGCTCACCTCAAACTCGCCCGGTTCGCGGACGTCCAACAGAATCGCCCCGGCATCAACCCGCGCCCGCGCCATTCCGACATCGACGCCCTCGGCCCCAGTCCGCCAGTGATGCCAGCGTCCCAGTACCGCCAGACCGATATCGCGATGCCATTGCACGAGGGCCGCGACCATCAGGACGATCGCGATCACCAGCATTCGTCGGCGGCGCTGCCGCTTGTCGTCGGCCACCTCCACGCCCCCTTCGATCGTCGTGTTTGTCGTCGTCATGGCGCCTTTCCTTGCGGGTAAAAACGACTCGGCTGGTTTCGATCCCAGTACGCGCGACGCTCGGCGAATCGCAGCGTCAGCCGCAGGTTGTCGCGATCCTCATACCGGATGATCCGATAGGGCGCCGCCGCCTCCACATCGTAGCTGGCGATCCACGTCCCCGACGCCTCCGCCAGCGTGATCCGATGGGTCTGAACATCGCCAAATGGGGCGCACACACACCGCCGGGACGCCTCCCGGGACAACGCGCACGCCGTCAGCGCCGGTTCACAGGTGTGGGTCGATCGCATCGTCGGCAGGAGTTGCAGCCGCATCGCCTTTCCCGTCGATGCGACCTGCCGCGCGAGGGCGAATACGGCCTCGACGGGATAGACGGCGTCGTCGGCAGGAAGCGTCCAGTGTCGATCCGCCTCCCCCTCGAAATAGCTGAACGTGTCCAGCGCCAGGCCGTCAGTACGCCGCGCCAGCCGCTTGAATGTCACGCCGCACCACTCCTGGCTGGACGCCGCCAGCTTCTCCAGGCGCAGATCCGGCCGGCCCAGAAAGGTGGTGACCATGTACCGGTAGTTGTAGTTCTGCGTCGGGATCTCCTCGATGAGGTTCATCTTGAAGACCGGCAGGCTCGACGCGTCCTTCGTCCTCTCGGTCTTCACCATCTGGCCCGGGTTCAGCCACTCCCGATTCATCAGCATCACGCGGGTGTAGGACCTGGGCTCACTGTAGATGGTGTCGATCGCGTCGTAGTAGCAGAGCTCGGCGAGACCATCGTCCCATTCCGGCAACCGGGCGAACTCGATCGCGTCGGTCTCCGCCGGGCCCGCGCCGCGTCCCTCTCCCGACGTCCCACAGCCGACGACGGCGGCGCCGCTGACCAGGATCAGCCCCCCGATCAGGTTCAGGAACAGGGGGCGCCGCGAGCGATTCGGTCTCAGATGTCGCGGCCCGAGATCCCTCCTCTGGGGCGTCAGGAGGGCGCCGTGATTCCGCAGAGACGACCCCTCGGAAAGCGCAGTATCCGCCACTCCGTTTGGCATTGGAATTGCAGCGTTAACTATTGACGTCCTATACAGTTGCATCAGCCTCTCCGTCGAAGAAAAAACCCGCCGATAATTTGCCGCCCCCCCTTGTTGGTGTTATATTAACTTGATCCTTTATCGCCCTCACTCGCCGGGGCCGGGGTCGCAGAGCAACAGTAAAAACCTTTGTGGCATGAGTTTAGCCACATTTTGTCGATCCGCCTGGGTGTCTGATCGACGGGAAAGGTCCCTTCGTGGCAGGACGGGATTCCGCCTTCCTCACCGAAAAAATTCGCGAGGCCAGCGACATTGTCGATGTCGTCGGGTCCTTTGTCGCCCTGCGCCCCGCCGGAAAAAACCTGAAGGGCCTCTGCCCGTTCCATCGCGAAAAGACGCCTTCCTTTAATGTGTTGGCGGATAAACAGATATTCAAGTGTTTTGGCTGTGGCGCCGGCGGCGATGTCTTCAAGTTCATTCAGCTGCGGGATGGTGTGAATTTCCTCGAAGCCCGGGAAATTCTCGCTCGTCGCGCCGGAATCAGCCTCGACGCCGAAAGGCGTGAGGCGCGAAACATCGACAGCGCCGCCCCGACGAAGGGCGAGCTGGAACGCGTCAATCAGTGGGCCGCCCGCTGGTTTCGCTCTCAGTTCGAATCCTCGGCCGGCGACGCGTGTCAGAAATACGTCGACGGCCGCGGAATCACGACGGAGATCTCGAAGCGGTTCCAACTCGGTTTTGCCCCGGCGGGCTGGAACAACCTGCTGCCGGCGGCGCGCAAGGCGGGAATTTCCGACGCCCTGCTCGACGCCGCGGGTCTGATCAAGCGCACGGAGCGCGGCGAATACGACACGTTCCGAAACCGCCTGATTTTCCCGATCTCGGACGCGCTCGGCCGGATCATCGGGTTCGGCGGCCGCGCCCTGGACGACGATCCGGCGAAGTACCTGAACTCGCCGCAGACGGCGCTGTTTGACAAGGGACGCTCCGTATACGGCATCCGGGAATCCCGGGAGTCCTGGCGGACCTCGCGACGGGCGATCATCACGGAGGGCTACATTGACTGCATCCTGTGCCACCAGGCCGGATTCAGCGATGTTATCGCCACCCTGGGAACGGCCATGACGGCCGATCACGGTCGCCTGCTGATGCAGTACGTGGACGCCCTGGTGCTCGTCTTCGATTCGGACGAGGCCGGCCTGCGGGCCGCCGACCGGGCGATCGGCGTCACAATGTCTCAGAAACTCGACGTTCGGATCGCCCAGGTCCCAGAAGGACTGGACCCTGCCGACGTGATCGTAAATCACGGCGCCACCGTGTTCGAGGAGGTTTTGACCTCGTCCGTCGCCGCGCTAGAATTCAAATGGAATCAAGTGACGCGGCGTTGTCAGGGCGCCGCCAGTGATGGGGATCGACGGCGCGCAGTGGAGGAGTTCCTCGGCGTCGTGGCTGCCGCGGTGGGCGAGCAGTCGGTAGATCCCATCCAGAGGGGGTTCATTCTCAATCAGGTCGGGAAGTTGCTGAGCCTGCCAACGGATCAGGTGGAGCGGCAGTTGCGCATGATCGCGCGGCGCCAGCGATCCGGCGAGTCGGCGACGGTTCCCACGGCGGCCAGCGCGCTGGCGCCGCTTCGGAATGCGGAGCAGGCGACGATGCGCGAAATTCTCTCGGTCCTCCTGAGTGAACCGGCGTGGTTCGCGGAGGTCGAGGAGGTGTTTGATCCGGCCAGGATCCGGGATTCACTGGATCGACGCGTGGCGGAGACATTTGTCGAGATGAGCCGATCCGAGCGAGGCTACGATCTGAATCGACTGATCGCCGAGTTCGACGATACGGAGACGGCCCGAAGGATCACGGACCTGCTGATGCTCGGCGAGGAGCGAGGCAATTTCGAGGCGACGATTCACGGCGCCCGCAATCGGCTTCGCGAAGTGGATGCACGGCACTGGATCAGCGATTCGTTTTCCGCAATGAAGAGCGGCGCACAGGACGCGGATCCGCAGGAACTGAATGAGGCGAATAACGCGGCGCAGCAGAACGTTGAGGGTATTCAACTGGAAGACGTTCTGAGCATGGCGCGTGAACGAAAGCACATTTTCGCGCGAAGGCATCTGGCGGCCCCTACCAGACAGGGCGCCGACCGACGCGCAGTAACGCCGGGTGGGACCACCCGGCCGGTGGAATAGCGGACAGTACAGAATCTGGAAAAGGCAGACAGGCAGAGGAGTCAGTCGAATCGCATCTTAGGGCACAGCCAATCGAGACAGGCGCCGTCGAACGCTGCGCGAGACAGGTCGCGCGCGGGCCGAGTTGCGTTCCAATCGCAAACCAGCCAACGAACCGGCCCCGGACGCCCCTCTCGAGACCCTTCCCGGATGCAATCGACATCGAGACCCGTTGGAGTCGCAACGAATGTCGCAAGTAGTCAGCAAACAATCGGTGAACTCAGTGGCCGGCGGTCGTATCGAGGAACCGCACGATCCGGTCGAACTGAGCGTCAGCGAACTGATCGAGAAGGGCAAGGCCCGCGGCTATCTCACGTGGGAGGAGCTGAATGAAGCCCTGCCCGATGAGGCCGTCCTGCCGGATCGCCTGGAAGCGATCCTGCATCGCGTCGAGGACCTCGGCATCGACATGATCGACGAGGCCGAGGCGCAGAAGCTCTCGTTCGGCGAGGACCAGAGCGCCAAGAAGAAGAACCTCAGCCCGATCGTGGCGGACGCCCCGGAGGATGATTATCCGATCGAGTCGCCCAGCCGGCGAATCGATGACCCCGTGCGCATGTATCTCACCCAGATGGGCGAGATCCCGCTGCTCACGCGCTCCGAGGAAATCGCCCTCGCCAAGAAGATCGAACTCACGCGCACGGCCTTCCGCCGAATGGTGCTTGAGAGTGACTGCAGCCTCTCCGCCGCCGCCGACCTGCTTCAGGGCGTCAACGACGGCACGCTGCCCTTCGATCGCACGATGA
Source organism: Phycisphaerae bacterium (assembly GCA_035399845.1). Classification (GTDB taxonomy): domain Bacteria; phylum Planctomycetota; class Phycisphaerae; order UBA1845; family UTPLA1; genus ECT2AJA-110-A. Next base: position 19,935 of record DAOPJV010000067.1, read on the forward strand.
AGATTTCCAGCGGCGAGAATCAGGCCAAGCAGACAGTCCTGACGCGCCTGCCCTACAACCTGGCCACGGCCCGAAAGCTGATGGACCTGAACCAGGAGGACTGGCTCTCCCTGGAGAACGTCGAGGACAAGGCGCAGCATCGCGAAACCTGGCGTCGCATCAACTCGCGACGCCGCAAGGCCGTTCGCCTCTTCGAGGAACTGGCCCTGCGCACCAGCAAAGTGACGCCGCTGATGCGGAAGCTCTACGCCCTCTCCGACAAGATGTCGGAACTGCAGAAGCTTCTTGGCAGCGAGCGACGCGTCGCCTCCATGCCGATCGACGAGGTCGAGGCCATGCGCGACGAACTCGCGGGTCTCCAGGATCTCGTCCTCGAGACGCCGGAGATGCTGCGGGATCGCGCCCGACGCATTCGCAAGGTCTATGCCGAGTACGAGGACGCCAAGCGCAAGCTGTCCGGCGGTAACCTCCGACTGGTCGTGTCGATCGCCAAGAAGTACCGCAATCGCGGCCTGCCCTTCCTCGATATCATCCAGGAGGGCAACACGGGCCTGATGCGCGCGGTCGACAAGTACGAGTACAAGCGCGGCTACAAGTTCAGCACCTACGCCACGTGGTGGATCCGACAGGCGATCACGCGAGCCATCGCGGACCACGCCCGGACGATCCGCATCCCGGTCCACATGATCGAGACGATGAGCCGCCTGCGCAACATCTCGCGCGAGCTGCTTCAGGAACTGGGTCGCGAGGCCACGATGGAGGAAATCGCCAAGCGCGCGAAGATGCCGCTGGGCGAAGTCCGCCGCGTGATGAAGATCAGCCGCCATCCGATCTCGCTCGATCGCCCCGTCGGCGAAGGCGAAGACTCGTACTTCGGCGACTTCATCGAGGACGGCTCGGCCGAAAGCCCCGTCTCGACGGCGAGCAACGAGATGCTCAAGGATCGCATCGAGCAGGTGCTCAAGAGCCTGACCTATCGCGAGCGCGAGATCATCAAGCTTCGCTACGGTATCGGCGACGGCTACACCTACACGCTCGAGGAGGTCGGCAAGATCTTCAAGGTCACGCGCGAGCGTGTCCGACAGGTCGAAGCCAAGGCGATCCGAAAGCTCCAGCATCCGGTTCGGGCGCGCAAGCTCGAGGGCTTCCTGGACAAGGATGGAAAGCTCCAGATCCCCGAGGACTTCTGATCCGGCGATCCCGGACAGCCCCGATCGCAGACACACCTTGTGTTGTCGCTTCGGCCGATAACGATTGCTTAACCACGCCCGATTCCGGATCCCCGGGATCGGGCGTTCTTCTTTCTCCGTTGATTCCGCAGTGCGTGCGCCGGCCGAGCCACACGCACGCGTCACACCTGTCGCCGAGCGTGACGACGTGGATAACCTTTGCAATTCCAACGGATTTCCAGACGGAACTTTATTGTTCACCGTCTCCGCCCGGACTCGACATTGCCCCCCGTTTGCGGTAACGTGAAACCACTTGTTCGACGGATCGCCGTCGGAAGAAAACGCTTCACAATCGCAAGAGTGCACGAATGATATTCCGGGGTTCAGCCTGTTCGCTCAACAGGTTTCCGATCATTGCCCCGGCTAACGCAATCAGCATGACTTATCCCCATGGTTGCCTGCGGCGCGGCGCGTGAACCGCGACGTCGGCATCGCGAGGACGCCGCCTTTGATACGGGTTGCGTCCGTTGGTGAATCGGAATCAAGTGAGACCTGGCGATGGAATCTAACTCCAACCCGATGGAGAACCCGAACGAAACGACGGCGCCTGTGGAGAGCGCCGCGCCCCCTTCGGAAACGAACGCGCCCGACGCGTCGTCATCCTCCGAGCCTGCGGCCACGTTGCCGACCCAGGCGCACGGACCGATGACGCCCGCCCGGACCCCGCCACCCAAGGCGCCGACGCCCGCCGAGCTCGCGGCGTCCGTCAACGACGCGGACGCCGATCTCGATCGCGCCGTCGAGGAGGCGATGAGCGGCGTCGACCAGGAGGCGGCCTCGGTTCCCGCGGCACAGCAGCCGTCGAGCGAGGGCGCCAACACCGGCGAACTCATCGAAGCGCGCATCGCGAACATCGGCAGCGAGGATGTCCTCGTCGATTTCGGCGCCAAGATGCTGGGCGTCCTGCCGAAGAGCGAATTCCGCGAAGACACGAACTACGCCGTCGGCGACACGATCGAAGTTCTCGTTGTCGGCGAGGACAAGTCCGGCGGTCTCATCAACGTCTCCCATCGCAAGGCCAAGCAGCAGAAGATCCTGCGCACCATCGAAGTCGGCATGGAACTCGAGGGCCCCGTCACGGGCATGAACCGCGGCGGCCTGGAAGTCACGATCGAGGGCCTGCGGGCCTTCATTCCCGCCAGCCAGGTCGAGCTCGGTTTCCGCAAGGACATCAGCGACCTGATCGGCAAGACGATTCGCGCCGAGGTCACGAAGTTCGATCTCGATGAACAGAACATCGTCCTGTCGCGCCGCAGAATCCTCGAGCGCGAAGAGAAGTCGCGCAAGGAGAAGGCCTTCGAGGAACTTCAGGTCGGCGAAGTCCGCAAGGGCCGCGTCAAGACGCTGATGGACTTCGGCGCCTTCATCGACATCGGCGGTGTCGACGGCCTGCTCCACATCAGCGACATGAGCTGGGGCCGCATCAACAAGCCCGAGGAGGTCGTGACTGTCGGCGACGAAGTCGAAGTCAAGGTCACGAAGATCAACAAGGAGAAGGGCAAAGTCTCCCTCAGCCTGAAGCAGCTCAAGGCGCATCCTTGGGAGAAGGCCGGCGAGAAATACCCCGAAGGGACAAAGATCAGCGGCCGCGTGGTTCGCCTGGCCAACTTCGGCGCGTTTGTCGAGCTGGAGCCGGGGCTCGACGCCCTGCTTCCCATCAGCGAGATGAGCTGGACCAAGCGCGTTCGCTCCCCGAAGGAAGTCGTCAACGAAGGCGACGTCATCGAGGCGAAGGTGCTCAGTTGCGAGCCCGACAAGCAGCGGATCTCGATCAGCCTCAAGGCCCTGTCGGACGATCCGTGGTCGGCGGCCGCCGCGAAGTACCCTGTCGATTCGAAGGTCAGGGGCAAGGTCGTCCGCACGACGGACTTCGGCGCCTTCGTCAACCTCGAAGACGGCGTCGATGGCCTGATTCACATTTCGGAGCTGGCCGATCGCCGCGTCAATCGCGTCGAGGATGTCGTCAAGGTCGGCGCCGAGGTCGAGGCCCGCGTCGTCAAGATCGACACGGAAAACAACCGCATCGGTCTCTCGCTGAAGGAACCCCCGCCCGAGCCCACGCCGGAGGAACTGGCGAAGATCGAGCAGGAGCGCATCGCCGCCGAAAAGCGTCGCAACAAGAAGCGCCGCGGCGGCCTGACGATCGACTGGGATCAGGGCCTCGGTGGTCTCGACCCGTCGAAGTTCGCGCGTTCCTAGATCGCGCCTTCGGCCCATCCATGATTCCTGAGCCCGCCGCAGTTTTGCGGCGGGCTTTTTTTTGCAGGATCCGGCGCATCATGGCGGCCGCGTCGCCCCCGCTGATTCTGGCCCTGTCGCTTCATCTGGGGTAGGCTACGCCGGTGAACGAATGGAACGCCCCGGGCGTACATTTGCCATGTTAGCCACGATCGCACGCGGCCCGCGCCGCCATTGGAATCAGGGATGAGCGACTACGACGTATCGCGAACCGCCGGCGCCTGCTACGCCACTGGGCGCGAATTCTCCGAGGACGAGTATTTCTTCAGCGTGATCCTGGAAACGGAGACGGGCTTCGAGCGCCGCGACTACTCGCTGGACGCCTGGCCCGGCGCCCCGGAAGACGCCGTCTGCCACTTCAAGACGCGCATGCCGCGGAAGGAAGCGCCGAAGAAGATGTTCGTGGACGACAGCGTCCTGCTGACCTTCTTCAACCGGCTGGAGGGAACGACGGAACCGTCCAAGCAGCGATTCCGCTTCGTCCTCTCCCTGATCCTGCTGCGAAAACGCGTTCTCCGCTATGAAAACAGCCATCGCGAGGGCGACGGCGAGCGCTGGATCATGCGTCAGATCGGCGATCGAAAACGGCACGAGGTCTTCAATCCCGGCCTGACGGAAGAAGAGATCGGCGACGTCACGGCGCAGCTCGGCGATGTCCTGCACGCCGACTTCGCGGCGCGCACGGACGAAGACGACAGCGAATCCGCCGACACGGACAGCGAGGCCACGACGGATGGCGCCGATGCGTCAGATACCGACTCGGTGGATGCGAACACGAGCGAGGTCGAAGAAAAGGCGGGCGCATGAATCCAGGGATCGGAAAACTCCCACTCTTCGCGTTGCTGCTGGCGGCGTGCGCGTCAACGGGATGTCCGCAGCCCCCTCGTCCGCCGATCGACAAGCCCAGGCCGGTCCGCGATCGAACGGACGACGAGATCGTCGGGACCATCCAGCGCAACCAGTCAAAACTCAACCGAGCGCTCTGGTCCTCCAACGTCGGCGTCGTCGCCCATATCACGGACAAGCAGGGCGACGAACACTCGTACAACCTCGAGGGCACGCTGCTCTTTCAGCGGCCCCGGAACCTGCTGATCAACCTTCGCCCCGGGCTCGGCGGTACCGTGATGCAGGTCGGCTCGAATGAACGAGAATACTGGGCCTGGGTCGAACCCGAACTCGCCCAGATGTGGTGGGGCCGCCACGAGAACGTCGGCAAGCCCTGTTCCGAGGATGTCTTCGTCAACCCCAGCGAACTCGTCGCCGCCATGGGCATCGGTCTGCCCGGCGCCGACAGCAATCTCATTGGTCCGGCGCGCAAGTCACTCACGACGACAGACGCCCTGACCTATATGCGTCGCCTCGACTCCGGCGGCTTCAAGCTGGCACAGGAATATCGCGTGATGCGCGTGGAGCCGTTCCTGGTCGACGTCGTGATCTTCTACGACGAGTACGGCCGGAAGGCGATGACAGCGTCCCTGGAAGACTATCGCGAAGCGTGGGAGGGCGGACCGCTGCTGGCGCATCGCGTCAGCGTGATCTGGCCCCTCGAAAAGAACAAGCTCAGCCTCGAGATCGGGAGCTTCAAGGACTTCGACGAGACCAAGCTCAAGGCGAACGCGTTCGATCGACCGACCGCGTCGCCTCCCCTGCCACCCGACGTCTATGCCCACATGCTCCAGGTGGACGCCGGATGTGATCGACCCGTGCGCGTGGATACCCCCGCGCTCGAACCCACGGGCTGGTACAGCGACGGGACGCCGTTCTACGGCACGGTCGATCCCAATCAATGGCCGACGAGTGACGATTCCGCGACGCCCGATGCGGACGCGGGCGTCGATGCTGAAGAGGGTGAATCGGCGCAATCGCCGGAGGCGCCGTGGTAAAGACATCGTCCGACAAGTCCAAAACCCAACTCAACCGCCCGAAACGCCATCTGTGCGCCACCCTGCTCGTCATCGTCGCGGCGCCGCTTAGCGCCAACGCGGCCTGGCGCCCCGATCAGCTGCTCCTGTCGGGATCCGATGATCGCGTGTGGCTCGTGGGCGCCTCGAAGGCGGAAGGCGACAACCTGCCCGAAGTCCGCTTCTGGACCTCGATCGCGGATGCGGCGGCCATCCCTAAACAGCGGATCAACCTCAGACCTGTTTCCGGCGAACCGCTGTCCGCCGCCGCGGACCCGTCGACGCTTCGCGTGCTTTACGGTGATCTTTCACTCTGGCGTTATGACGCGCTCTCTGTGCCGGCGACCGACGCCCTCTACGTGACACAATCCGCCGCGCCTCCACTGGCGTTCGGAGGAGACGCGGCCACGGATGTGTCCTGGTTCCTCGTTGACGCCGACACACTCTATCCGCCGAAGTCTGAAACTCAGCCGACCGCCGATGACGCCCCATCGACGCAGCCGGCGACGTCGCAGCCCGCGCCGACGACCATGCCCGCCGCGGCGCCGGAACGCCTGGTCCTGCTTCGTCTCGAGCGCGGGTTCTGGGCGCGGCTCGATGTGCCGGACTTCGCTTCACGCCACGACACGTATCGCCTCGCCGTTCGAAATCAGCGCGTCTGCCTGATGTGGCGCGACGCCGGAGAGAACCGTATTTCCTGTTCCGAGTTTGCCGACAACGCATGGAGCCCGCCCGCGATCGCCGTGGACGGCGTCGAGATCGACGAATTCTGGGCGGGGCCGAGTGTGACAGGGCCCGTCGTGATCATGACGACGCCCGCGGGCGACGGGAAACACAACCATCTGCAGATCGCCTGCAGGTCGATGGACACGTGGTTCGTTTCCAAGCCCGCCGGCGTCGGCGAGACGCCGCTGCTCCTGTCGACGGGGCGCGTGGTCGCGACAATCGCCGGAGATCGCCTCGCCGTCGCCACCATCAGGAACGGCGACGAGATCCAATTCGGCTGGGGCGATCTCTCGCGGGCGCCGACAATCCGATTGTCGAAGCTCTCGACCGCCGTCCCGGCGCTGGATTCCTCGCGACAGAACTGGCGAGACTCGATCCAGTTTGTCGTTCTGCTGACGCTGTTCATGCTCATGATCCTCACGCGGCGCGACCAGGTGCAGGCGCCGGCCGCCGTCCCGCAGGGCTACGTCCTGGCGACCCTCTGGCGACGATCGATGGCGACACTGATTGATATCAGCCCCGCGGCCATTCTGACGCTGCTGCTGAACTGGGATTTCCTCGGTCCGCTTCTCCGTGAGGCCGGCGCCGGGGACATGACGATCGCGCAGAATCCGGATGTCGTCGACCGGCAGTTCAGGATCTGGATCGTGTTCGTCGCCATGTACGGCGCCTGGTGCCTGCTGCTGGAGAGCCTCGGCCACACCACGCTCGGAAAGCGCATCCTCAACTGCCGCGTCCTCAGCGCCGACGGGACGGCGCCGACCGCAAAGCAGATCGTCATTCGAAATGTCATTCGCATGCTGATCGTCGCCCTGGGCCCGACGGGCGTGCTTGTCTCGTTCGTGCTGCTTCCGATGTTCACTGTGAATCGCCAGCGGCTCGGCGACATCATGGCGAACACGGTTGTCGTTCAGCCGGAACCGCCGGCGCCGGAACACGACGGCTCGCCGCCCTTCGACGATCGAGACAACGACTTCTAGCGGGCGCCCTTCCGCCGCGCACCTTGGCGGGGCGCGAGTCACGATTCGGCGCCTCAGGAATATTCTGACGGAATTTCGGCTACACTAACGATGGACCGCCGCCAACATGGATGGCGGCGACGTGTCTGACCCGACGCCAGCGGGCGATGCGAGGTGCGGCGACATGGAGCAGATCTGCCGACATTGCGATCACGAGAATTCCGAATGGGCGCTCTATTGCGCCCGATGTGGCGCTCCCATCGAAGCGCCCAACGCCGTCGCGGTGGATGCGCCGCCGCCCGTGTTGCCGGCGCCCACGCCGCCCCCGGCCTTCCCGGTCTCGCCCCCGAATTCGCCGAAAAAGAAATCCGGCGCCAATAGGGCGCTCGCGACGCTGGTCGTGATCCTGATCGTCGGCGTCGGATGGTTCGTCGTTCTGGCGGGCACGGCCCGTCGCAGGACGTCGCACTCCATGAATGAGCGGCTCGAGGTCACTCACGATCATCACCCGCATGAGGACAGGTACGATCGCACGCCACAGGCGCCTGAGTATCCTCGCAATTCGACGCCGTATCGCGATGACACGCGAACGACGGAAAAGACCCTCCGAGCTGACGACGACATCATCGACGCCCTCTATCGCCTGCTCAGCCCGCAGCATGTGCCGATTCTCGTAACGCGCGTCGACGAGGATCGCCTCTACGCCCGGGGCTCGCGTGAACAGCTTGACGCCCTCGATCGCTTCGTCAGGAGGCTCAAAGCCCGAGAGCACGACGCAACCAGCCGGCGGATGGCCACGTACTGGCTGAACGTGGAACAGGCGAGGGCGCTCGCCGACGCGCTGGACCACGCCCGATCGAAGATGACCGTCCGCCGTGACGGCGCCTCCCTGCGCGTTCTCGCCTCCGACGAAATGCACGACGCCATCCGGGAGCTGCTGCGCCAGGTGCAGCCCGAGATGCAGTCGATGGTCGACATCAGCGGACAGAGCGACTAACGGTCCGTGCACGCCTCGCCCGTCCGTCTGGCCCGCCGCCGCGCTTCACGCAGTTCTCTGCGCTTCGACTCCCGATAGACCAGCGCCGCCTTCGCTCGCCGATTGCCCGCGCGAATGACGCGATACCTTGCGCCGATTCGCCCGGCAAAATCCTGGACGAGCGAGAACGCGGACGTCCAGTCCTCGCCAACGAGCCGCGCCTTGCTGAAATCGAAGAGCACACCCGTCGGGAAATCGGCGTCGCAACAGCGCACGAACAGCGCAATGAAGCCCGCGAGCGATTCGACGCTGAACGTCTCAGACTCCGGCCGGACCCATACGAAACCATGTGACGACGCGGCAAAATTCCAGCGGCGCAGAACATAATCGCTTTCGGCGAACGCGGCGCGCTCCAGGCGAAGCCGCGTGACGGGATTCTCGAGGGGTTCGGCTGCCATGATTTCGGCGCGATCGGTCGGATCGCGAACGGGCTCCAGGCGAGGCGTACACGTTATCTCTGACACGCGTCGTGCCGTGACGTCAGGCGTCGCGCGAATTGGGAGCGGTCACTCCCACCGCATCCCTCGGGGAGCACGCGCACGGCCGCCGCTATCGGTCGCACGACTGGCGCAGACAAATGGGATCGCACCAATCGGCGCACGAAGTGGGCGCCATTGCCCGCGCCGGATGACGAACTGCGCAATGCTCCCTACGATACTGCACGAGCGTCACGCGGTCGGACGGACGCCTGGAGGATCAAGGTGCGACGAAGAACTTTCAGGATGCGTACTGTCATCGAGTGTTTCGCCGCCACCGCCATCGTCCCGTTTCTCGCGGGCGCGGACTGCGGAGGCGCCGGATTTCGGCTGCCCGATCCCAATGTGCGCGTGATCGCGTTTGGTGACTCCACCACCGCGGGACCGTCCGACAGGCAATACGTCGAGTATCTGCCCGATCTGCTCGCACAGCCGGCGAACACGTTTGCCAACGAGGGCATGGGGGGCGAGACGACGAGCGAAGGTGTGGTACGGCTGCAGTCGCTGCTGGACGGCGCCTGGTTTCCGAATGCGGAGAAGATCATTCTCTGGGAGGGCGGGAATGACATCATCGACTTCATCCAGGCGCACGATCCGCTGATCGCGATCTCACCTGACGATGCGCTTTACCTGTTCTCGACGGCGCTGCAGCAACAGCTCGATGAGACGGCCGCGAATCTGCGGACCGCGATCGGCGCGGCGAAGAGCGCCGGCCTGGGCGTCTGTCTCGTCACGTATTACTTCGTGCCTGAGGAGATATTTGACTGCAGCGCGACGCCGCTCGATGTGATCTTCCCGGGACAGGCCCGAGTCGCGAACGACTACCAGTCGCGACTCAACGACATGATTCGCAGCGTCGCCGCAAGCGAAGACGTAACGCTGATCGACGTGGCGGCCCTCGACGAAACGCTCCGCGGCGACCTGACGAATTACTTCAACTGCAATCATCTGAGCGCCGCGGGCAATCAGATCGTCGCGACCCGCATCGCCGAGGCCCTGTAGCCGCGGAATCCGGGACGCGTTCATTCCGCCGGATCGGCCGACGCCGTCACGGTCTCCTCGTATTCTCTGGCGAACAATTCGACCTGATGGCGAAAGCTCTCGGGAATTCCCGGCGTCGATTCAATCTCGGATTGAAGCTGTCTCAGAATGGCCCCCGATTCCTCGAACTTGTCATTGGCGAACAGCGCCGCCATGTAACGAAGCCGGATCTGCATGGACACGCCGGGGCCGGGAGGCAGGCTGTCATTCGGCGCCTCCATCACCTCCTGCAGGTAAGGTTCGGCGTCCCCGTAGCGCCGCATGTCGATCAGCGTGTCCCCCAGATTGAGGAGGCTCATGATCGTCTCGGGATGGTACTTCGGCAGCGACTTCCGCCGGATCTCCAGCGCGCGAAGATGCGTCTCGATGGACTCTTCGAGTCGTCCGGTCGCTCCGAGGACGAGCGCCAGGTTGTTCAGATCCGTCGCGATCTGCGGATGATTCGCATCGACGATCCGCTGATCGAGCTCGATGGCCTCGCGGAAGAGTGACTCGGCCTCGTCCAGCTTCCCCAGGTTCATCAGAATGTAGCCGAGGTTGTTGATCGCCTGGGTCGTTGATGGATGCTCGTTCCCCAGCGACCTTCGCATGGACTCCATCACGAGCCGCTGCAACTCCGCGGCGCCTTCCATGTCGCCCATCCTGGCGCGGAGCATGGCAACGCTCCCCGTGACGGCCGTGGCGGCAAACGCGTCCTCTTCCGCAATCGCGTCGAGGTTCTCAACAATGCCGTCGATGATCTCCTTCGCCTCGTCCAGTTGGCCGCGCATCGTCAGCAGAACCGCAAGATTGTTCCGCGACTTGACGAGCCCGATATCGTGCGGTCCGTAATGCGCCTCCGAGAGCGCCAGCGATTCACGGAACAGCGCTTCGGCTTCGGCCAGCGCCCCCTTCTCCTGCAGGAGTGTCGCAAGACCGTTGACGGCGACGATCAGATCCTCCGGATCGCCGTCCTCCTGGCTCCGCTGAAGTTCCAGGGTGCGCGCGAGGTGCTTCTCCGCCTCATCCAGCAGGCCAAGCCCCTGGTAGGTCATGCCGATCGTGTTTCGAACAGCGGCCTCGACGATCGGCTTGTCGGACAACGCCCCGTCATCGAGGTCCTTCGCCGCGGCGTCGACGATCTGGCGAACGCTGACGTCCTTGTCCCCCTGGGCGACATTGGGATCGACCGCTTCGAGCATGCGTCGCAGAAAATCCACGATCGCGTCGGATCGCTCCGCAGAGACAACGGCTTCGTCGCGCGCCGCCTGCGCCGCCACGCGGTGTTTCGCCTCGGCGTCCCGCGCTTCGATGGCTGTTCCGCGTTCCCGTTCGACGTCGACGCGCAATCGTTCCGATCGCCACCACAGTCCAAGTGAGACGATGAAACCGATTGTCACGGCGAGCATCAGCATCGCGGCCATCGCCACGGGCACACGATGCCGGCGAAGCTGCTTTCTCAGCAGGTACGCCGCCGAATGCCGTTTGGCCTCAATGGGTTCGCCTGCGAGGTAGCGCCGCAGATCGCGCCCGAGCTCGCCCGCCGACTGGTAACGACGCTCGGGCTCCTTGGCGAGACACTTCAGGGCGATCGTGTCGAGCTCGTCATCGACACGTTTGCCCGCGATGGCCCCGGGCCGCTTCGGTTCCTCGTTGACGATTCGATCGAAGACGTCGCGGACGCCGCCGACGACGCTGTAGGGAAACTGACCGCAAAGGGCCTGGTACAGCATGACGCCGATCGAATAGACGTCCGTTCGGATGTCGATCGTGCCGGAGAGCCCCTGCGCCTGTTCCGGCGACGCCCACGGCAGCGATCCGACGAACTGGCCCGTCATCGTCATGCCGCCCGAGTCGAGATCCGTCGAGCGGGCCAGCCCGAAATCGAGCACATGCGGCGATCCATCGCGATCGACCAGCACGTTGCTCGGCTTCAGGTCGCGATGCATGATGCCGCGCAGGTGCGCCGCATTCACCGCGTCGGCCAGCGTTGCGAACATCTCAAGTATCGAACGAATTGACGGGCGACCGCCGGGGCCGCCTTCCGCCGAATCAGACCACCAGGCGTCCAATGCGACGCCATCGATGAAGTTCATGACGAAGTAGAAATGCGCCGACGTCCGGCCGCTGTCATGAATCGAGACGATATTCGGATGCCGGAGCCTGGCGAGCGTCTCCACTTCGCGATCGAATCTGACTTTGTCCGCCGCGCTGGCGAACGCGCCTTCGCGCATGACCTTCACGGCGACTTCACGCCGTGTCGACGTCTGCAGGGCGCGATAGACGACCCCCTGTCCGCCCCGCCGCAATTCACCCTGAATCTCGTAGCCGGGAATCGCGTCGGACGTCATCGGCGTCGATCCGACTGACGACAAGGTCGACAGTCCGAGCGCTTTCATGCGTCCGAGCGCGGCTTCATTCCGGAGACAGATTTCGAAATCGGATCTGCACGACGAACAGTCGCTGATGTGATTGCGAAGCTCCGTTGCGCTGTCCTCGGGCAGCGATCCCTTCGCGAGTTCGTCCAGTTGTTCGGGGGTCAGACACGCTTCCATGAGTTCGATCGCCGCCCTACCAGATCTCCGCCAGTTCCGACTGAAGCTCCCGAAGCCGTGTCAGAATCCGCGTCTTGCAGATATAGACGGCGTTGGCCGTCATCCCGCATGACGCCGCGACCTCCGCCGCGGGTCGTCCCTCGATCGCAAAGGCCTCAAACGCCTGGACGTGGCCCGGGTCGAATTCTCGCCGGATCTGATCCTGGCAGAGATTCAGAACGTGTCGCTCCCACTCTTCCTCCCAGATCTCATCCAGCTGATCGGGCGCCACAATCTGATCGAAGAACTCCGTTCTTCCGGCGCTGTTGATCGGCTGACCCGCCTTGCGCCCGCCCTCACGTATCTTCTCGATCCGGCGCGCCGCGAACCCATACAGCCACTGGCGCAAGCGGCCGCGATCGCGCTCGTACTGACCTCGGCGATAGGCGTTGGCAAAATCCGCGAGCGCCTCCTGCGCCGCGTCTTCGGCGTCGGCGGCCTGCAGCCCCTTTCGCCGCGCATAGGCCACCAGCATCGGGAAGCAGCGCCGATGGAGCTGCCCCCACGCCTCGGCGTTGCCCGGATCGTGCAGACCTTCCAGCAGGATCGTTGTTGTACGCGTAAGCTCAGATATCACGGACTCTTACCCTGGGAGACGCCGCCCATTATATCGAACCCGACGCGAGACAAACGAACTTTTGACGCCCAAGCGAGCCGCCCCGTTTTGGACGCCGGCGGCCGACGCCGAAATCATCGTCGATCTCTCGATATTTCCCTGTTATCGGGGCAGATCACGACGACTGGCGGGTACGAATGACAGAGAAACCCCGCGCAGAGCCTCTGAGATGCCGATCACACACCGACGACCACATCCCCGTGGTATAATGACTCCTCTCACGGGAGTTCCCCATCAGGATGGACACGACGCGGGTCTCATTGCTGCTGCGCATCAAGGACCGCCAGGATGCGAGCGCCTGGCGGGAGTTCGACGCCATCTATCGACCCATGCTGCGCAAATTCGCCCTCGCCTACGGCGCCGACGCGACGGAGGCCGAGGATGTCGTTCAGCATTGCATGACGGCGATCCACGAACACATCGATCGCTTCGAATACGATCCCGCCAAGGGTCGATTCAAGGGCTGGCTCAAGACTCTGGTCAACAATCGAATCCGCAACCTCCTTCGAAAACGCCGGGAACGCGTCGCGCGAACCGGCGAATTCGCCGCCATTCCCGCCGACTCGGACGACGATCCCGAATCACTGTTCGAGAAGATCTGGCTGGACCAACACCTCCGGCACGCCCTCAAGCTCGTTCGACGCGAAGTCGAGGAGAAGACGTTCAACGCCTTCGTCGACTATGTCATTCGCGAACGCCCCGTCGAGGAGATCTGCGCCGAGTACAACCTCAACCCGAACCAGGTTCACAAGAGCAAATATCGCCTCACAAAGAAGCTCGCCGAGAAAATGGCCACGCTGACCGGCGAAGCGAGCCCGTAGCATGACCGAGTGTCCCTCTCAAGCGCGGCTCGATCAGCTGTTTGCAGGCGAGCTGCCCCCCGCGGAGGAGACGCGCCTCTGGCGGCACGTGGACAACTGTCCCTCCTGTGCGCGGCTCGAGCCGGCGAGTGACGATCGCTACGTCGAACTCGTGGCTCACCTGAAGCGACTCGATCTTTCGGGTCTCGACCTCGACGACGATACCGAACCCGACCTCGACGCCAACGCCGTCAGACGTCGCCGACCGATGACGGACGACGCGAGCGTCGCCGATCAGATCCCGGGCTATGACATCCAGTCCGAGATCCATCGCGGCGGCCAGGGCGTCGTCTACGAGGCGATCCAGCGCTCAACAAATCGTCGTGTCGCCATCAAGGTCCTGCTGGCCGGGAGATTCGCGACAGCCGAAACTCAGCGACGCTTCGAGCGGGAAATTGAACTCGTCGCGGGCCTTAAGCATCCCGGCATCGTCGCCGTCTTTGACTCCGGCCGCACCCGGGACGATCGCCTCTTCTGCGTCATGGACCTCGTTCAGGGCCGCCCGCTCGACACATGGCTCGCCGAGACACGGCCGGCGCCGACACAGGCCCTCGAACTGTTCTGCCGGATCTGCGACGCCGTGCATTACGCGCATCAGCGCGGTGTCATCCATCGGGACCTGAAACCGTCGAACATCCTGATTGAGAACGACGGCGCCCCCAAGGTGCTGGACTTCGGCCTCGCCCGCTCCGCCGGCTCAACGGAGCAGCTGGTGTCGATGACCGGCCAGATCCTCGGCACACTCCCATACATGTCGCCCGAGCAGGCCCGCGGGGCGCCGGACGACATCGACATTCGAACCGACGTCTATTCGCTGGGCGTCGTCCTGTTCGAGATGCTGACGGGTCGATACCCCTACGCCGTCGATGGGAGCATCGCCGAGGCGCTGCGGAATATCGTCGAGGCGACGCCGCAGAAGCCCAGCCGGATCTGGTCCCCGGACAGCGGCATTTTCACGCCTGTCGACGCGTCGCGAACCCGTCGTCGCCGTTCGTGTCCCGTGGACGAGGATCTCGACACGATCGTGTTCAAGGCCCTGGCGAAGGAGAAAACGCGTCGCTATCAGACGGCGCTCGATCTCGCCCGGGATGTACGCCATTACCTTGCCGGCGACGCCATCGTCGCGCGGCGCGACAGCACCTGGTATGTCCTGCGCAAGACCATGCGGCGGCATCGCGCCGGCGTCATCGCCGTCATCGCTTTCTTTGCGCTGCTGACGGCGTGGGGCGCGGCGATCACGATCGGCTATGCGCGCGAGCGGGAACAGAAAATCGAGCTCGACGCCAAGTCTCGAGACGCGACGATCCAGCGTGATCGCGCCATCGAGGCGGAGTCGCGGGCCGTGGAACGATTCAACCAGATCCGGGAAATCGCCGAGTCGTTTCTGTTCGACTTTCACGACGCGATCCGCGACCTGCCGGGCTCGACTGAGGCGCGGGAGTTCGTCGTCTCTCGCGCATTGATGTACCTGGATAAGATCGCCGTCGACGCGCAGGACGATACGGAGCTGCTTCGCGGTCTGGTCGCGGGGTATCTGAAGGTCGGCGATGTTCAGGGCGGACTCGGATTCGCCAATCTCGGCGACACGCAGGGCGCCCTCGCCAGCTACGAGCGGGCCGCACAGCTCGCACTGCACTGGTCGGGCGCCGCCCCGGTCGATCCCGCGCCACTACGGGCGCTGGCCGACGCACGGATGCGTATCGGCAACATGCTCGCAACCCAGGGCGAAATTGATGACGCCCTCGCGGCCTATCACTCATCCCGCAGCGACATCGAGCGACTGCTGGCGTCCGACCCGGACAACCCGCAATACCAGCAGGACCTGCAGAAAGTCGAATCCTGCATCGGAACGACGCTCGCCACGGCGTGGCGTTACGACGAGGCCAACGCGGCCTTCGATCGGGCGATGGCGATCAACGAATCGCTCGTCGAACGCGACCCGGACAACCCGACGCATCGACGCGATCTGGTCGTCGTGCTCCTGAAGCAGGTGCGGGCGGCCATCAACACCAATCAGCCGTCCGAAGGCTGGATCGCGAAAACGGAACGATCCATCGAACTTCTGCACAGTCTGAACGCCGACACCTCCGACAATGTGACGATCCTGCGCGATCTTGCGATCGCCTATGACTTCAAGGCCGAATCGTTCCTTAAGGCGAACGACCTGCAGAGCGCCCTGACCCAATACGAGGAGAATCTGACTCTCGCCAAACGACTCCACGAGCTGGATCCGAAGAACGCCCTCGCCAAGAATGACCTGATGGTCGCACACAACAACGTGGCCCGAACATTGCTCGCCTTCGAACGCAACGACGAGGCGATCCGCCAGTTCGAGCAGGGCCTCGACATCGCCCGGGCGCTGGTGGACGCGGACACATCCAACTACGACGCCATCCGCAACGTCGGCCGCAGTCATCATTACGTTGCGATGGCAAAGCTCGGCCTGGGGGATATCGACGGCGCCATCGCGTCCGCCACCGCCTCACTGGAGGCGTTCGACGAAGTCGCGGCGCACGATCCGGCGAACACCGCCGTCCTGAGGGATATCGCCAACCTGCTCGGACTGCGCGGCGATCTGTTCATCGGCGTCGCGGATGACGAGTCCCAGCCGGCGGATCGACGGATCGAGATGTACGTGAAATCGGTCCCCGACTTCACGCGATTTCGCGCGATCCTCATTCAGCTGAAAGACGCCGGCAAGCTCTCGGAGCAGGAAGCGCCGATCATCGACGCGCTCCAGGGGGAAGTGGATCGCTGCAACGCGGCGATCGCCACGCTGAAGTCAGCGAAGTAGGACTCCGTTAGCGCCGCATCACACGCGTTCGAACGTCATCACCATCAACAGCGGCCAGCCGAGGTACTTCTCGGCATTGGGAGAAATCGCCGTCAGGGCCTCATCGACGAAATGCTCGGACATCGATCGCAGCCGAAGCCCGGCGCTCACGGACGCGTTCACATAATCCGACACCTGATGATGGACGCTTTCGAGCCAGACTTTCTCCCCCGTCTGCGCATCGGTAAACCGCGCCTGCACACCCGCAAGGAGCATCGTCGGATGCAGCGTGGTCACAAGAATCACGCCGTCTCGCCGGCAGACGCGACGCATCTCCGAGAGAACCTCCGCAACATCGCGAATGTGGTCGAAGACGAGGCAGCAGATGACGCGATCGAATTCACCCTCCTGAAACGGCAGTCGATGATGCAGATCGCCCACGACAAATCGGACGCGATCCGACGCCTTCGTTCTCGCGCGGGCCAGCATGCCGGCGGAAAAATCGATCCCCGTGACCCAGGCCCCGACCTCGGCGAGACGCTTGGCGTGCCGTCCGGTGCCACAGCCGACATCAAGGATGCGCAGGCCCGACACGTCACCGAGCGTCGCCGCGACGACTGGGGATTCCAGCTTCACCAGGGGATTGTCGTACGCGTCGTAGGTCCCCGACCAGAGATCGTATCCGTCGCGCGTCGACACTTCGCGCTTTGACTCAGATGGCGTCGGCCGAGTCGTCACGTTCGCCGCTACTCCTCTTCGATCGTCAGTGTCTGATCGACCTTGATGTCATCGAGCGTCGTCGTCTTTCCGGATGGCCATTTCACGACGACTGTCACATCGTCGCCCGAATCGCCCAGACCGAAATGCGCCATCGGCTCCACGCCGAGAAACGCGCTGTCTGTCGTCACAATTTCACGTGTCTGCATGTCCCCTGCGCGACCGACGCGCACGCGGGCGCCGATTCCGAATCGGTTGCTCGTGGCGCCTTTCAACCGGACATTCAGCCAGTGGCCCCCGCCCGTCGCGGGATTCAGCAACGCGCGCAGCTGCGGGGCGGGCCCGCCGAAGATCGACCCGCTCGACACGACGACATCGCGATAGCCATCGCCGTTCAGATCGACGGCCGCCACGCTGCGCGCCGCTTCCTGCCGACCAAATGAAATCTCTCGCCCCGACGGAATATTGAACAACCCGCGTTCGCCGGTCCGCTCGACAAAGGAACCATCCCCCGCATTCTGCAGAAAGCGTCCGACACCGTGGGCGTTGAGATAGAGCGTCGGCGTCAGGATCGACATCAGATCGCCCGACCAATAGAGATCGAGACGGCCGCGATTGTCGGCGTCGAACCACGTGGCGCCGAATCCAAACTCATAGCGGGCGAGATTCGTCCCGCCTTTCGCATTCCAGGGCGCGAGCTGGCCGGAATCCTTCACAACCGTCTCGGCAGTCACATCTGTCAGCGTTCCGCCGTCATTCCTCAGCAGCTTGTGAAAGTAGGCGCCCTCGGGGGCGTTGTGCGCATTGCCCACGGTCCCCGGCAGAAACGCCGTCGGAAAATCGGCGCCGACGTTGGTCACGAAATAGTCGATGTCGCCATCATTGTCATAGTCGCCCCCCGAAATTCCCATCCATCCGCCGTGTCTGTTCAGGACATCCGCCTGTCGTCGCGAGAACGTCATGCCGCCATCGTTGTGGAAATAGTCAATGCCGCCGGGAATGTCATGGCAGTCAAGCACGTCGGACAGACCGTCGCCGTCGACGTCGCTGATATACAACGCGAATGTTCCCGGGATGAACGTCCGCGTCTGTGTGTCGGCGGACCAGCCATGCTGCGCCGTCCCCTCGACGCCGGCGGAGTCAACGCGTTCGAACTGCGGCGAATCGCCCGTCACGCCGACGCAGCGCCAGAGTTCATTCGGCTGCGAATCGTAAATCGGCACGAGCAGGGATCCGGCGGCCTCGATGTCATAGCGACCGACGACGATGTCCAGGTAACCGTCATTGTCCAGATCGCCGACACCGAAGGACATCGCCGGCGCCGAAGAATCAAATCCGGTCTCGGCCGGCGACGCCCGATGAAATGTCACGACGCCGTTTCCGTCGGGTCCCTGGTTCAGCAGAAGCACAGGCCCCACGTCATCATTGTCCGGCCCGCCGATCCGCTGACGTCCGATCAACAGGTCGAGCCGACCGTCGTTGTTGAAGTCGCCGACGCCCGCGGCGGCGCACTCGTCGTCAATCATCTGAACGCCGGCCGCTTCGGCCACGTCCGTAAAACCGGCGGCGCCGTCATTCTGAAAAAGCCGATTGGCGACGCCCGCGCCATTCAGCAGGAGAATGTCGACATCCTCATCATTGTCATAGTCGAACAGGGCCACGCCGCCCCATCCCCGGATACGGCCCGCCTCTCCGAATGTTGCGCTCACGTCCCGAAACGCGTCGGGGCCGGCGTACGTCGGCGGCGCCAGACCGGCCGGCGCGGCGCCGTCACACATCAGTCCGATGGCGCCCATCCAGGCGAAGACCGCCGCCATCGCACACAGAAAGAGTCTCGCCTTACTCATCAATGATCCCGGCGCTGACGCGCTCGCGCGTCGCTGTTGCATCCTCGCAACCTCGTTGACGCGGCGCAACACAGTTCGCGGATTCCCGGCGCCGCCCGACGACAGGTCCGCAAACCCGACATCGCCCATCGACGCCCCACACGACTCCGAATTATCAGCCATCGGCGGGAATGCGTCGAGCCGGACGGGCGGCGGCGCGCCAATTGCACGTTGATCTCCACGAGTAACGCGTCGGGCGTGTGGCGTCCCGGCGACCATCGTCATCACAATCCGCGCACCCGATCAAGGAGTCGCAAACATGAAACGTTACGCTCTCGCCTTCGCCGTCATGCTCATCGCCGCCCCGGCGGCCACCAGCGCGTTCGCCCACGAAATCACGCTGAACGCGACGATTCGCGATTTCCGGGAATCGCATCCGGACTTCCAGCTCGATCTCGCCGACGACCACGACTACGTTGACTCGACGCTCGGTGGCGACAAGAAGCCCGTCTATATCGGCGGCGCCGGTACGGCCACGACAAGCGGCGCGGCCAATTACAATCAGTGGTACAACGACACGCCCGGCGTCAACATGACGACGACGCGTGACCTGACTCTCTCGAACGGCATGGCCAATCCGGGCGGCGTGTACACGTTCAGCGCTCCGAGCTTCTTCCCGATCGACGGCGAACTGTTCGGCAATGAGAACAGCGCTCACAACTACTACTTCACACTCGAACTGCACACGGCGTTCACCTACCAGGCGGGCATGACGTTCAACGTGACGGCCGACGACGACCTGATCATCTTCATCGACAACCAGAAGGTGATCGACCTCGGCGGTATTCATCCGCCGCAGAACGGCTCGCTCGATCTGGACACGCTGGGCCTGACGGCCGGCCAGACCTACGACTTCGACCTCTTCTTCGCCGAGCGACGCAAGGTGCTCAGCTCGCTCTCCTTCGACACGTCGATCCAGTTCATCCCTGAGCCGGCGACGGCGGGCCTGACGCTCCTCGGCGGTCTGTCGCTCCTCATCCGCCGCAAGCGAAAGACGGCGTAATCCGACGAACGCCTCGATTCAGATCTCAGCAATAAAAAGAGCGGCCGCTTCCGATCCGAAGCGGCCGCTCTCGTTTCATTGATCAGTCGTCTGTTGATTCGCGACGATCAGGGGAACATGTCCATATCGTCGAGGTCGTCCATGTCGTCCAGATCATCCATGTCATCGGGATCATCCGGATCCGTCGGACCGAAGCCCGTATTGAGGTCGATCACATCGGGCTCGGCGCTGACGCTGTCGCCGTCCAGCGTGACGATCATCGCGGCGCCGCACTCGAAGTCGTCGGGGCTGCTGAAGATCGTGCCCGTCCAGTCATTCGTGTTGACGAGTGTGAAGTCCATCGGGTCGTAGTCTTCTTCCAGCGTGAACTCGACACTCGACGCGCACGGATACTCGAGAAGCAGCGTCTCGCCGTCGAACACATAGACGGCCTGCATCACGTCGTCGACGTTGTATTCGATGTACATGTCGTATCCCGACGTATTCTCGACACCCAGGAGGAAGGAGTCCTCAAAGGTGTTCGGATCAATCTGATCGCCGGGATCCGTGATCTGATCGACGCCGTCCGTGATCATCGGGTTCTTGCCACCCGGAAGATTCACGCCGGGATTCCGCGGATCGACCGTCTGGAGCTGATTCACATTGCTGAGGATGCTCAGGTCGAAGTTCTGGAGTTCCCGCAGGAGCTCGGTCAGGTCCGTCTGACATCCAACGACACCTGGCGCCACAAGAAACGCCAGGGCGAAAAGGCCAACACTTGTTCGGTTGCGCTTGGTCATCTGATCTCTCTCCCCTTTGCCCCGACTCAGTCCGCCCCGCGACACCACATCCCGGAATGACCTCGTCGAGCCCCGTTTCGGGCGCTCTCCCTTGTCGAACGATGACAATGGCTACGACGCCGATCGCCCGTCGCTCGCAATGACGTATCGGTAAGGTACATTCCAGGGTTTGCAAAAAGCGATACCGCCGCGCGCAATCAGGGTTGCGTCCGCAACGCGATTCGGCCGAGAACGCGGAGAGAGATGATCGTTCTCGGAAGGCGGCCTGCGTGCGGTCCATTAAATCCGCGCGACAGCGCCGACGATGCAATTTCAGCGGATGGACCGCCCGCGAATTCGGACGCTCCATCGCGAAGTGGATAGGGACGCGACTTCACGTACACGCGGACGCGGCGCGTCCGCGAACATCATGTTGCGATAACGCGCAATCGCAAAAACGCCCCCCGGCAGGGTGGCATGCCCGCCCCAAAGGCAGGCATGAGAAGTCGCGACGACGCCACAAATCCGATGAGGCGATTGAAGTCCCTACACGCGCCCACATGCTCCCCTTGACGGGGGAGACTGTCCGGGAATTGTGTCGCCCCTTCAGGGCTAATCCCGAGGAAAAAACGCTAACCACGGGTTGCGCTCCGACCGCTATGCGGTCTCCGC
>DAOPJV010000068.1:0-37006 GCA_035399845.1 Phycisphaerae bacterium
GCCCGGGCAGAGGGGTCCATATCGGAAAAGACCCTTCGAACATGGCTTTCCTTGCCGTTCGGCAATTCTCGCCATTCCAGCCCGGTCCCGAGTTCTCTCTCGATGTCATCCTTCCGTTCCAAGAACCACCGGTATTTTGCGAGCCGCGCCGGTTCACGAATCACGAAGAGGACTTCCGCCTCCCTTTTTCTCAGGCCGATTCGAATCGACAACTGAAACCGATTTCCGTGGCCGATGGAGTGAACGGTCCACATCCCGGTCGGCGGCTTGTTGAGTTTGATTTGACTCGGAACGCGACCAAGATACTCACTGAATGCCGTCCAATAGTCATGATAAAGTCGACGCGTTTCACTCAATTCCTCAAGTTCCGCTTTCTTCGCGTCTCGTTTGACAGATCGGCTCCATTCATTCGGTTTGGAAATCACCTTGAAGTGTGGCGCAACTGCCGAGTTTCCTATCCGCCACAGTTCGATTTCGACGCCAAAGAAGGAAAATCCCTCATCCGTAATATCATTCAACCAATCCAGGGCCGCCCGATGTTCTTCGGTAAATCGACGCGCGATCCACACGATCGTGACGGCGTCCAGACCGGCGGCGTAGGTCATCAACTGCCCGAGGTGAGTATGATCCGTGCGCTCAATCTGATTCTCTATGAGAATCCGGCGATCCGAAATGGACTCTCGGCAGACAAGATCGGCCCTGAAAGGCCCGACGCTCTGCTCAGACGACTCTATCTCCAGATCAATGCCAAGCGCCTCGCCAAGCAGCATCAGGTTGTCCGGCAGAGACAGCCATGGAGTGAAATCCGACGCTTCGCTCGGCCACACGGTTCTCGGTTCCACTTGATTCAGCCTTCCGAGTTCTGGTGTGGTCATCGCAGCCTCTCTCTCGACGCCCCTACTCGTCGCTCGAATCCAGCACCGCCATGAACGCCGATTGAGGAATCGTCACGTTCCCCACCTGCTTCATGCGCTTCTTGCCTTCCTTCTGCTTTTCGAGCAGCTTGCGCTTTCGCGACACGTCGCCGCCGTAGCACTTCGCCGTGACGTCCTTGCGCAGCGCCTTGATCGTCTCGCGCGCGACGACACGACTGCCGATCGCCGCCTGGATCGGGACGTCGAACAGGTGGCGATCGATTTCCTTGCGCAGTCGCTGAATCAGCCGGCGTCCGCGATACTCGGCGCGACTTCGATGCACGATCACGCCCAGCGCATCGACGGGCTGACTGTTGACGAGAATGTTCAGCTTGACGAGATCGTCCTCGCGGAATCCGATCATCTCGTAGTCCATCGTCGCGTAACCGCTCGTAACGCTCTTGAGCCGATCGAAGTAGTCGTAGATCACTTCCGCCATCGGGAATTCGTAGATGAGCACGACGCGCTCGGGCGACAGGTAGTCCGTCCGCTTGTAGGTACCGCGGCGTTCCTCGCTGAGCTGCATGACGGCGCCGATGAACCGACTCGGCACGATGATCTCGCTCTTGACGTAGGGCTCGCGAATCGCCTCGACCTTGTCCATGTCCGGCAGTTCGGCGGGCGATTCGATCATCCGCACCTCGCCGCCCTTCATGACGACTTCGAAACCGACAGTCGGCGCCGTCTGAACAACGTCGATGTCACTCTCACGTTCCAGCCGCTCCTGGATGATCTTCATGTGAAGCAGGCCGAGAAATCCGCAACGGAATCCCGTGCCCAGCGCTGTACTGGAGACAGGCGCGAAGTTGAAGCTCGAGTCGTTCAGATAAAGCTGCTCCATCGACTCGCGAAGCTCCGGACTCGTCGTTCCCGGTCCCGGATAGAAGTCGCAGAAGACCATCTGCTGCGGCGGCTGATAGCCGGGCAGGGCCGCCTCGCAGGGATGGGCGTCGAGCGTGATCGTGTCACCGATGTTGACATCGTGAATCGTCTTGATGCCGGCAAACATGTAGCCCACCTGTCCGGGCTTCAGCGTCGGCAGACTCGTGACGCGCGGCCGAAAGACACCGATGTCGTTCGCCACGTAGGTGCGTCCCGCCGCCATCAGACGGACGCGATCGCTTCGCTTCAGCTCGCCGTCCACGATTCGCAGATGGCACGCGATCCCGCGATGGATATCAACCTTCGCGTCGTAAATGAGCGCCTTCAGCGGCGCAGCCGGCTTTCCAACCGGCGCCGGAATACACTCGACGATCGCCGCGAGAATCTGATCCACCCCCACGCCGGTCTTGGCGGAAGCGAAGATCGCCTCGTGGGCCGGCAGGCCGAGGACCTGCTCCAGCTCGATGGCGATGTCTTCCGGTCGGGCCGCCGGCAGATCGATCTTGTTGATGACGACAACGATTTCGAGCCCCGCTTCGACCGCCTTGTAGGCGTTGGCCAGCGTCTGGGCCTCGATGCCCTGGGCCGCGTCCACCAGCAGCAGCACACCTTCACAGGCGGCCAGCGCGCGGCTGACCTCGTAGTGAAAATCGACATGCCCCGGCGTATCGATGAGATTCAGCAGGTAGCGGCCCGGCTCAGCGGGTTTGGGCGATTCAGCGGCGGGCTTGTAGTCATAGTCCAGCGTGCAGCGATTCGCCTTGATGGTAATCCCCATCTCGCGCTCCAGATCCATGTCATCGAGGATCTGGTTGCGGAATTCCCGCTGCGTGATGGCGCCGCAGCTGAGCAGCAGGCGATCGGCCAGCGTGCTCTTGCCGTGGTCGATGTGCGCGATGATCGAGAAATTACGTATCTTCTGAAGTTCCATGCGGGAATTCTATCCGCCAATCGAATAACGCGTAGGGGGGTAAAAAAAGGGGTATCCGGCAAATCGCACTTGCTCGCCCAGGTGCGACTCCCGGATACCAGGGGGGGAAGGTATATCAAACCGGGGAATGGGCGACATTCGCCGCCATTCCCCGGAGCAGAAACCTTCTACTCGTCCAGAATGAACTCCCGATCACCCGCCGCTTTCTCGTTCGTGGTCGGATCCCACTTGCACTTCGGGCAGATCAGGATGTCACCGTTTTCGTTGAACCTCCGGAAGGCGGCGCCACAACCACCACACTTCAGTCCGGCGTGCGCCTGCTGTTCCCCGCAGGTCGGGCACCTGGCCAGCGTTACTGTCTTTCGAACCCGACGCATGGCGCTGGGTTTGTCGTCATTCGGCTGGGCCACAGGCGATTCGACCAGTGCGCCCTCCGGCGGAGGATCCGGCAGCTCGAAGCCGGCGTCACACTTATCGCAGTACCAGAACGTGGTTCGCTTGACATCATCGGGGAGTTTCTCCCCGGAATTCGAGTACCAGACTATCCCCGCCGCCACGACGAGCAGGCCGACGGCGATACCGATCTTCACTTTTGAATTATGCATCTATTCGTCTTGCCGGAGTTAGTCGATCGTCAACCGCCAACCCGGTCGCTTCAAGTATCGTGTATCGACGTAGCTGTTCGTCGCGTGGCTGTCCATGTACAGCATGGAGTGCACGGAGAACTTCTTGTGCCATCCGATGCTGCGCCAGTCCGTCGGCGGCGTGCTGATGCCCGGGTCGATTCGCGGCCAGAGGACGTCGGCTGTGTTCTCGTACATGAGCACGAAGTCAGACGCGGCGCCGCCGATCTTCTGGTTCACGATCTGCTGGCCGAACCGGAACAGGTTCTCCACACCGAAGCTCGCCAGACCACGCGCCGACATGTTGTCGAGGAAAATCCAGTTGATGCTGTAGCTCGTGCCGTAGATCTGAAAGGCGGAGTTGCTCGACCAGGGCTCCGGCGGCGTTGACGAGCCGACCACACCGGAGACGCCCCACTTGTCACCCGGACACTGCGCGACCTTGACGCCCTTTCGTCCCGACACTTCGGGTTCGAGGAACTTGTTCAGGCCCTTGGATTCAGAGGGAACGAGGTACCAGTCCGCGCTGCTCGATGACGCAGGATGCGTGCGTGTCCACTCTTCCGGCTGGCCGCCACCCCAGGTGTAGCTGCTGTACGTCGACGTGCCGGGATAAAACTCGATCGTGCCGTTGGTATTGGTCCGATGCGCGTATGTCCAGGGAATGTTGTTGTTGGACTCAAGGTACATGTCCTTGGCGACACCGATCTGCCGCATGTTGCTCATGCAGAGCGTCTTCTTGCCCTCTTCCCGCGCAAGCGACAGCGCCGGCAACAAAATCGAAATGAGCACGGCGATGATCGCGATAACCACCAACAGCTCGATCAACGTGAATCCTCTTCGGATTGCTTTCATGGATTTTCCTCCCTGGGTTCTACCGATCGAAACTCCGCGGTCCGGACGATCGTCCGCCACGCGATAGAAGTCCCCACATCTCACGTCCACCAAAATCTACCCTTGACGTCGTGACCGAATCACTTGCGGTATCAAACCGACGAGCGCGTTTCCACACCACAGAAACGCCAGTGACCCAAACCGCCGGCCCCATTCGACGTCACATCTTTCATACAACGAACAGCGCGGCTTTTCGCCCGAGTCGCCGCAGTATCGTCAGGGTACCATCCCGACCAGGCCGCCGGCGCGCGCCATTCGCCCATAACAGAATACGGCGACTTCGCCCGAGAATTGTTACGTTCTCGTGCGCTCGCCCCATCGCATTCAACTACATCTGGTGGTCCGTTCGTCGCAGACGCGACAGAGTGGCCACCCACTTCACCCACATAAGTCCAACGTTACCGCAAAGATACAACGGACTGCAAGGAAATTCGCTGTCCGCCGGCGGCTAAATGCCCGCCGCCCGGTCCGCCAGTATCGCCGCCTGCCCCGCACGCATCTTGTAGAAATGCTCTTCCGATGGGTATTTGCGACTGCGAACGTCTTCAATATAGCCGTCCACGGCGGCCCGAATCGCGCTGCGAATGTCGCCATACTGCTTCACAAAGCGGGCCGGTGGTCCATCCGCCAGCCCCGCCATGTCGTGCAGCACCAGCACGTGGCCGTCACAGTAGGGTCCGGCGCCGCAGCCAATGACCGGTAAGTCCGTCGATTCCGCAATCCGCCGGGCGGGTTCCGGGGCGACCGCCTCCAGCAGCAGGGCGCACGCCCCGGCCGCCTCCAGCTTTTTCGCATCCTCAACAAGGCGTTCCGCCGCGTCGGCGTCGCGACCCTGCGCACGATAGCCGCCAATCTGGTGCACGGCCTGTGGACGGAGTCCCAGATGGGCCATCACGGGAATCGTCGCCGCAGTCATCTTTTCGATCGTCGGGGCGAGTCGACCATCCCCCTCCACTTTGACGCAGTCGCAGCCCGCCTCGGCCATGAATCGGCCGGCGTTTCGAATCGCCTCTTCGTGATTCACGTGATAGGACATGTACGGCATGTCACCGACGAGATAGGCCATTGGCGCCCCGCGACGGACGGCGCCCGCCAGCGTCACCAGGAAATCCACGGTAATCGGCAGCGTTGAATTGTGCCCGAGGATCACCTGTGCGGCGGAATCTCCCACCAGAATGCACTCGACGCCGGCGGCTTCCTCGATCTGCGCCGTCGGGTAGTCGTAGGCGGTCAACATGGAAATGGGCTTCCGATCGAGTTTCATCGATCGAAGCGTCGCCAGCGTGATCTTGTCGCGTGTGCTCATGACACGAATAGCGTAGGAGCAAGCGACACGATGATCAACTTGAAGGACCGGCCGGAGGTGGGAATATTGTATCCTTCGCCGGCGAGGAGAGGGCCCGGAACGCAGGGGAATTGCGGAGCTAGCGGAGAATTTCACCCAAAATCACGGATTCCATGGCGCCGTCACGGCCCATGTTCCGCCATCGCCGCTGACCGTCGGATCGCCGCCCCTGGCTGTCCGGCAGGGCGCCGGTGAACCCGTGGAGGGCCGAGGACGCCGTCGTGATCTGCGGTTCCGGCTCGCTGAGCTGGTAGATCCGCACGACAACGTCGGCGCGCCAGCGGGCGCCGTCGTGAATGAACTGGACAGTGGCGTCCCGACGAATCGTGTGAAGCGACGCCATCATCACGTCGTATCTGTCTTCGACATCCTTCCGCCAGGGCTCATGCCACTGCTTGCTCGTCGTCGGCGCCGTCGTGATTCGCCCGTTGGCGCGATCCTGCGAGTCCGGCGTGAATCCGTGTTCGTTCAGGACCGTCAGCGCTCGATCCCACAGGTCGGCCGGCGTCGTATCCGGCGGCAGGTCGGCCATCGTCGGATCCGTCGGCCGAACGGGCTGCTGGCAGCCCGACAGCGCCGCCGCCGCCGCGGCAATCGCCAGTGTCAGTCGGAGCCGATAAGGCGTAAGCGGAGAAAATGGACGATGTCGTGTATTCATGGGGCGCATCCTTGCCATGCCGCGAATCCTATCCGCCTGAGGGGAAGGGTCAATCTGAAATTGCCGCGCGCCTGGCGCCCGATCCCGCCGACACGGACAGAAAGGCGTGTGCCGCCCGCGTCGATTGCGTTTAACCTTCAATGGATCGCTCGAACCGAGCCGCCAAAGGAGTCTCCACGAACGATGTCTCACCACTCGACGAATCGACGACGCCTGTCACGCTTTCCCCTTTGCGCCGCCGCGCTGATGCTGGCGCTCGTTCGCCCCGCCGTCGCGGCGCCGGAGACCGGCGCGGCGCCGGAACCACCCGCCAGCGAGGACGCATGGTTTGTCGTGACGATTCGCGGCCAGCAGTGCGGATACGTCCATGAGATGATGCGACGCGTCGGCGATGAAGTGCATTCCGAGTCCGACACCCAGATTTCCATCCGGCGCGGCGAGGCCACCGTGAAGATGCGCATGGAACGCGCCTATCGCGAATCGCTCGACGGCCGCCCCCTGGCGTTTCGCGCCGTGCAGACACTCGGCGCCATGCCGCAGACGATCGAAGGTGAAATACAAGGCGACAAGATCATCCTGACGACGACACAACAGCCGGGCGCCGGCTTCAGAAGTGAATACCCGTTCGATTCCGAATGCCGGTTCTCCTGGGGGCAGATGCTCGCGAGCAAACGTCATGGACTGGCCGCTGGCGTCGAGTACGACGTCAAGACGTATGATCCCTCCATCAAGACGGACGGTCCCATCGAGATGCACATCCGTGTCCACGGCACGGAGCGCGTGGATGTGCTCGGCAAACCGCAGACGCTGCATCGACTGACCTCGTCGATGAAGCTGCCGTCCGGCGGGATGACAATCGACTCCGACGCGTGGGTCGACGACGAGTACACTCCGATCATCACCAACGTCGACGCCGGCATCATGAAGATGACGATGTACCGGACGACGAAGGAGGAAGCGCTCAAGCGCGGCGCCCCGCCCGAGATGTTCCTCGAAACCATGATCACGTCGAATCGCGACCTTCCTCGCGACGTGAAGCGCGTCAAATACAAACTCTCAGTCAAGCCGGGCGCCAGGGGCAGGCTGCCCGACATGCCCGATACGGACATGCAGACGTTCGAACGGATCGACGATCGAAGCGCCTATGTCACCGTGCGACGCACGGACTGGGACGCCATGCGAACAACGCCGGCGAAGGCGGACGCCCCGCCCGAGACAGTCGCCGGCTACCTCAAGGCGAGCTCGGTCTGCGACAGCGACAATCGACAGATCAGGCGGCTGGCGATCCGCGCCTGCAAGTCCGACGACGCGCCGACGACAAAGGCCGACAAGCTGCGAAAGTCGATCACGAAGTACATCACGAACAAGGGGCTCGACGTCGGTTTCGCCACGGCGACGGAAGTTGTCGAAACGCGGGCCGGTGACTGCACGGAACACGGTGTCCTGCTTGCGGCCGTCGCGCGGGCCGCGGGTCTGCCGGCGCGCGGCGTCGGCGGTCTCGTCGGCGTCCCCGGTTCCTTCCGTCGCGCGGCGAATGGACCGATGGAGTACGGCTTCCACATGTGGACGCAGGTGTATATCCACGGCAAATGGGTTGATATCGACGCGGCGATGCGCCAGTCGGAATGCGATCCAACGCACATCGCCATCTCCCTGATTCCACTGGGCGAAGACAATCTGATGGGCGAAGTCTGGAGCATCGTCCCCCTCCTCGGCCAGCTCGACATCGAGATCCTCATCGTCGAATCGTAGTCGCGCGCGTCGGCGGCAATCGTCCACCTTGCCGACTACGATTCCCATCGATGACGCAAACCCTCCATCAGGAAACGAGCGGCGTATGAAAATCGCGATCACGGGCGCAACCGGCTTTCTGGGCAGGTATATCGCCAATCGACTGTCGAACCATCACGCGCTTCGATGCTGGCGCCGAACCGAATCGGATGTCGGCGGCTTCGAGCGTCCGGAGGCGATGGAATGGACCCCCGGCGCGCTGGAGGACGAGTCGACGTTCGAGTCGCTCTGCGCAGGCGCCGACGCCGTCGTGCACTCGGCGCTCTATCGGCCGAACCATCTCGGCTTTCGCGCATCGGGGCAGAAGGCGTTTGACGAGTTTGTGCGCGTCAACCTGCTCGGTACCCTGCGCCTGATCGAGACGGCAAAACGCGTCGGCGTTCCGCGCTTTGTCTTCATCTCCACCTGCGCCGTTCACGAAGTGATCCTCCCTGACCGCGCGCTGGACGAAACGCATCCCCTCTGGCCCACGGCCCACTACGGCGCCCACAAGGCGGCGATTGAGAAGTTCGTGCACAGCTTCGGCTACGGAGAAAACTGGCCGATCTGCGCGCTGCGACCAACGGGCATCTACGGCGTCGCGCGGCCGGCCCACACAAGCCGATGGTTCGAGCTCGTGTCGCGCGTGGTCCGCGGCGAATCGTTCACAGGCGATCGCGGCGGCAAGGAGGTGCATGCGGCCGATGTCGCCAGGGCCGTCGAAGTACTCCTGAACGCCGATGGCGACGCCATCCGCGGTCAGGCCTACAACTGCTACGACATGTACATCGCCGAGAAGCGTGTCGCCGACATCGCGAAACAGCTATCGGGCTCGTCCGCCGAAATCAGCGGCGACAACAACGGTCCGAAGAACCAGATCGACACGTCAAAGCTCAAAGCGCTGGGCATGGAATTCGGCGGCGACGCCCTGCTCCAGGAAACGATCGAAGCGCTCGTCAACGCGGCGAAGTAGCGACACCGGGGCCGCCGCGCCGGTTCGGATCTTCGGCGCCTTCGCGGCGCCAGGCGCAAAAAAGAAGACGGCGGCGTTTCACAACACCGCCGTCCTGATTCACTTGTCTTTCGAGCGAGCCGTTACATCCGTCGCTTCATCATACGCCTGGCGCCACGGCACTGACCGCTTTCGCCATGCGCACAGTCGGTCTTTCGCGTCTTCACAATGCGGCGCCCGGTATTGTCACTGCCGAGCGGCGAACGAATCGGCAGCAGCGTCTGGCCGACGCCGAAGTCGCCTTCCCGTCGCGGTGTCGCGCGACCGATGCCGACTGTCGTCACACCGTTCATCAGGCCCGTGCCACCGTCCGGCGTCTGCATGTTCGGCGAGCCGAGAATGTTCACAGTGTTCTCACCGATCGGCAGAACGAAGCCGAATCCGCGGTTGTTCAGAATCGTGAGCGCCTCGTTATTCGTCAAGCCGATGAGGTCGTTGACGTTGATGTTCCTGTCAAATCGCACGTGATCGATCGCCTTGAACATCTCCTGCGTCACGAACTGGCCGCGCGTCACGAATCTCGAGCGCGTCCCGAGCAGTTGGCCCTGCGAGCCGAACTTCAGCTGGATCGCCTGGATCAGGCCCCGCCCCTGGTCCGACAGCGACATGCGGAAGCGGCCATTCTGATATTCGACCGTGTAAATGTCGGTCCCCCGCTTGCTCAGGGTTCCGGCCGGCGTCGAGATCGTCATGTCGCTGCGAATCTCGCCCGATTCCGCGACACCCGCCTTCACCGCGCCGACACCCAGCGCCAATCTCGACACGGCGACGCCGTTCCGCAGGGCCAGGTCTTCGATGGCGACCTGTGTGCCGGGCTCAAACGCCATGACCATCGGCGGCGTAGACGGCTCGAGTACGAGCTTCAGCGCGGCGCGAACCGGAACCAGGATCTTGACGCCCGAGCCCAGTCGATCACCCACCTTGATGACCTTCCAGTTGGAGTCGCCGGCGCTTGTCGCATCCGTCGACACGCTGGAGTACATCGGCTTGCCGTCCACGTCCTGCACGACGTAGTACATGGGTTCTCCGCCGGCGGTGGACGTCGGCTGCGAAGTGGCCTGCGCGCTCGCTGTCCCGTTCGACGCCAGGTTGGCGCGATCGTTCACTGAGCCCGTCGGCGTATCCTGGGCGACGCTGTTTCGCGATATCGTCGCCTGCGCAATCTGTACGCCCTGAGACGACGGAACCGTCGTCATCGGCTGCATCTTCTCGACGTCACCGCGGACGTGCGCCCCACTCAGGGCGAACATCATCGCCAAAGTCATGAACACGCTGATTCGAACACTCTGGGCCATCATTGCGACCCTCCTTTGCATTCTGCTGTTGCGAGCGACGTCCCCCCTTCACATCCTCGGGAGGGACACGAAACAGCGCTACTCGTCAGTCGGCGTATTGGACGGTCCGCCGGGAACCGCGTCCGGCACGATCAAGTGACCCGCCGCATCGCGATCGCCCTCGTCCGTCAGATCCACGCCCTTCGACTCATAGAGCCCCTTCTTCGCCCGCAGATCGTCCGCCTTGCGAAACAGGGCGAACATCGCTGAGCCTGTCATGTACTGGTAGTCCACCGACTCATCGATCATCTGTCGGTAAATCAGTTCCCGCAGGGCGTACCGCCTGTCTCCCAGGCCCGACCAGCCGATCAGACGATCGTTCAGGCCGCCCTTCAGGTCACACACCTGGCATACCATGTACGCCACGGAGCCAGCGTCGACCACGTGATCAGGTTGCAATTCCCATGCCGAACGGGCAATTCCTCGCTCAAACAGCTTCTGTTCCCGTTCGCTGAAGTTCTGGGACGTATCTTCCCCATCCGCCAGGATGAGCATGGCGCGATACGCCTCGTCAACCGTCACGAGGTCCACCTCGTTCAGGTAAAATTGGAATCCCGTGTCAGTCAGCGTGCTGGAATCCACACGCGGCGTCGTCGGTCTGGGGCCCGCGCAAGCGACCGAAAACACGAGCGGCGCCAACAGAATCAGTTGCCAAACCCTCAGCGGCACGTCAGATTCCTCCGTTTTGGGGAATTATACCCAGCACCAGGTGGGACGGTGGAACGAATCGCCCCTAAAACGACCACGTCACGCCCGTGAGCAGAAACGTCCGGGTCGTCTCGTCCGTGAAGCCGGCGCCGGGGAAGAATGTCCCGAACCGAACTGTCCACGACAAATCGTTGTAAATACGCCAGTTGGCGAAGTAGTCCATTTCCCACCCGAGGTATCCACTTCCGGTGTCGGCCAGTGGATCGCTCATGGCGCCGACGCGATGGTGCTTCCAGTAGAGGTACCAGTCGGTCCCCAGTTCCAGATCGCGAACCGCATCCACCTCGGGGAATGGCTTGAAGACGCCGCCCAGCCGCCAGATGTGAATATTGCTCAGTCTTGGGCTGAAGGCGATGCCCGTGTCGCGGAAACCAAAGCCCACGAAGCTGTTGTCGATGTAGTCAACCGAGTCGCCGCCGGAGGCGTTCGTCGGGCTGCCGAGTCGGCCCGAGTCGCCGCTGGCGAACATCCACTCCGCCGTCAGAACCGGCTTCATCTTGTGACGGAAGAAATAGTCGAGTCGATGATCGAAGCCCCAGGACTTGATGTCGTTGGTGTGCAGAAAGCGGCGATCGCCGTAGCTCGTTCCTCGCTCGATCACCCACTCCGTCGCGTATCGCAGATTCTCGACGAGCTCACCCGTCGAACCAAAGCCGATGTAACGCGAATCGTACTCATAGTTCTGCAGCAGATCGCGCGGGCTTTCCGTCGTCTGGTCGTCCTGCCACGCCACATAGACAAAGGGCTCGTGTGAATCCCAGCCCTTGTACTTCGTTTCGAGGATGTGGAAAATCCGCTCGCTGTGGTCGGCGACGGGCAGGCTTCGATCAACGTTATCCGTCCAGTAAGGCGTCTGCCCGACGGTATAGGTTGTCTCAAAGTCAAAGAACTCCGTCTGCACCATGGCGTGATCGAGCGGAATATCAATCGCAAAACCCGTGCCCGCGTAGACGAGATCACGCCCTACTTTGAACTTCAGCTCCCACGGGACGTCCTTGCCCTCATAGACGCGAAGCGCCTGGGCGAAGTCGAACATGTACCACCAGCGCTCCAGCTCCGGGCCCTGCTGGTTGTCTTCAGTCGGCTGGAAGTTGTCGCCCGAGTTCCAGTCAATGAAACGCATGCGACCGCGGATGTACGCCTGGTGAACCCCCTGATCGGCGCTCATCGACGCCCATGCGCGAAGTTCATGCTGCCGGAGCGTCCGGCTGCTGTTGAACCCATCGTCGAAGAGAAAGAAATAGTGGTTGTACCAGCCACCGTAGTCGATGCGGAACTTCTGCGCGAGTGGGAGCGCTTCCTGAAGGTTGCGCTGGTTTTCGCGTTCGAGCGATCGCTGGCGTTCGAGGAACGCGCTGCCGATGCCCGCCGTCCGGTTTGACGGTGAATCCAGCCCCAACTGAGCATGCACCGACCGCGTCGACGCAAGCGTCATCGCGACGGCAAAAAGCCCTGTTGCCACTTTGGCCCCCGTCGCAGTACGCAAGAGCCGATTCGCCTCCGTGAAACGCCGGTCGGCGTCCATGCTATCTGACCGCGCAAGTCGCATGATCGCCAACCCGAAACCTAGCCCAACGCGTGCATGTTTGCGGTAATCGTCCGATAGTGCAAGTCCAGACTGTGAAAAGAATTGGATTTGCTGCGCCGCCGACGATCCATCCATTCGGGCGTGAGCCGACCCCGATACCCGACGTCGATCCCGCGCCTCAGTAATCTCTATCGGCGAAGCGCCCCGGCAAAAAGAAAAGCGGCGATGGCGTCGAACGCCATCGCCGCTGAATCACTCGATCATCGATCCGACGCGCGGATCAGCCACCCGTCGCAGGACGGCCACCGCCCGGGCGGACGGGTCGCGGAGGTTCCTGGCCACGCCCCTTATTGTCGTCGTCGCCCTTGCCCAGCTGCTCTGTGACTCCGGGCGGACGCATCTTCACGAGGTACCCCGGCTTGACGCCGGCGTAGACAATCGTCACCTGGACCTTGTCGCCCTGCTTGAAGTCGGAGAACTCGGCGTCTTCCGTCTCCTCAGTGAAGAGCTTGCTGACGTCGTCGATCGCCATCAGCTTCAGCTTCTTGTGGCGCACCTTCTTCTTGTCCATGTCCGTTGGTTGATTCTCATCCGGCACGTAGTCCGGCCACTGCGAATCATTGATCGGAATGCCATCGACAATGATCCGACCGCCCTCGAGCACCTCTTCGATCTCGCCTTTGACTTCGGTCGTCTTGAACGTCAGCGTTCGCAGGACCTTCTTCTTGAACTTGTCATCGCGCTTCGAATCCGGGTCGAGGAAATCCCATTCGACGCTGACATCGAGACGCTTGCGGAAGTACTTTTCAATCTCGTCGTTCTCGAACTGGTGCTCACCCAGCATGACCTTCAGGTCATCCGATCGTCGCACAAGCAGCGACAGAACAGCCGTCTTCTTGCCATAGGGCTTGATCTTGAGGACACCGATCAGGTCCGGCGACTCCTTCTTGTCCTCTTCGTCCGCGGTCTTGTACTTGAGGATGTAGCCGGTCTGCGTACCGGGCGCCGGGGCTCGCTCCGTTCGCTCCGGATCGCGCGGCCGCGGCGGGTCCTTGGGCTGTCGGCCACCACCCGTCGGTCCTCGACGTCGACCACCGCCGGGCTGCTGCGCCATCGCCGAATCAGACGCCGCGAACGAAACAAACGCTGTGATCAGCACGGCCCAGCAAATCGTCCGTTTCGGATTTTTGATTGAAAACGCCATTGAAGTTGAACTCCTGCCTGACATCGGGCGGGGGCGCCCTGAGGAAGGTATGCTACGATACTTTGCGATTCAGTGTACCGATTTCCGTACACGATCACAAGCGATTGCGCAAATGACGCCGCCGCTGTAACCACATTGCCGAGGGGAAGTTATTGTTCCGATCCCGTCACCGCAACATGATCGTTTGTCACACTGTCCGGACACGAATCCCACGCCCGCGTTGGGAATGCCCGCCTCGCTCCGCGTTTTTTTCGGTCGCGCTGTGGTCGGCCGCTATCTTCGCCCACGGACCGACGGCGCTGGCACAGTCGACGTCGCCGCCACTACGCCTGGCCGGCTGTTTTGAGCCCAGAGTCGCCGAAGTTGGTCCCGCCGACTCGGCAACGGAATACAAGTACGCCATCTTCGTCCCGAAGGCGTATGAGTCGGACGGCGAGAAAAAGTGGCCGCTGCTCCTCTTCCTCCACGGCAGCGGTGAGTGCGGCACAGACGGCGTCCGGCAGACGACGATCGGTCTGCCTCGGGAGATTGAACGCCGGGCCGACAGCTTCCCGTTCATCACGGTCATGCCGCAGGCCCACGCGAGGTGGTTCACGGGTGAAAATGAGCAGGCGGTCTGGCAGATGCTCGACGCGACGGCGACGAACTATCGCGTTGACCTGGATCGCATCTACATCACGGGCCTGTCGATGGGCGGATTCGCCACGTGGGACTTCATTTCGAAGCGCCCCGATGTCTTCGCCGCCGCGGCGCCCGTTTGCGGCGTTGGCGACGTGAATTTCATCGCCAACGCGAAGCATGTCCCCATCTGGGCGTTTCACGGCGCCAACGACGCCAATGTACCCGTGTCGGGATCCCGCGATCCCATTCAGTCGCTGCGGACACTCGGCGCCGACCCGAAATACACGGAGTTTGCCGACGGCGATCACTACATCTGGGATCGTGTCTATGCCGACAGCCGACTCTACGACTGGATGCTCGAACACAAGCGAGCAGCGCCGCCAGCCAGGATCGAATACCGCATGTCGCAGGGCGCCGCCCACGTCTGGTGGCTTCGCCTTCGCGCCGATCCCAGGGCCGAATCGCCGCCGATCGTCAGCGCGGAGATCGTGGACGGGAAAGTCTCGATGCAGTCCATCGGCGTTGTTGAGTGGTACCTTGCCTCGTCCGAGCCGCCACTGGCGCCTGGCGCGCCGATCCACCTGATCTGGAACAACATTCCGATCTACGACGGGAGTTTCCCCGGCATCATTCGCGTCACACCGCCGCGGGTGATTCTTCCGTCGCCGAACGCCGCCGGCTCGCCAACCAGCCGACCGGCGGACGCCGAAGAATAGGCGCCATGTCGCGATCCGGAAGACGCCGACGTGTCGACGGCCTCCGCGTCGCTACGACAGTGCGACGCAGCGCGAACGCCCCGTCGTTCTGGAGAAACGACGGGGCGCTCGATGCGTCAGAAACTCCCGCAGGAACAACGGGAAGCCTCTAAGGAGTCTGTCGAGAAGGCGTCACGCCTTCACATCGTCCGTGTCTGTTTCGTCGTCTGCGCTGTCATCGTGACCATGCGCGGCCTCAAACGCGTCCAGTGTCGCCAGCTGCTCGTCGGTCAGGATGGCAAGGAACGCCTCGCGCGCCGTCTCGTGGGCCGCCTGAATGTCGGCGCGCAGCGCTTCTCGAATCGCGTCGATCGCCGCGACCTGATCGTCCGTCAGATCCAGCAGCTCCGCGAAGCTGGACGAGAACGAGCCGCCACCGTGAGGGCCGTGACCGTGGATGCGCGCGCCGCTTTCATCGCTCGCCGCGCCAGGTCGCAGGCCGTCGAGCGTCGCCAGCTGCTCTTCTGTCAGCTCCGCGCGGATGTCTTCCTGCGCCTGGGCGCGCAGGTCATGGATCGTGTCGTGAAGTGTCGTGAAGATTTCTTCAGCCTGCGCCTGCTGATCGTCCGTCAGGTCCAGCAGATTCTCCAGGCGCCCCGGCCCGCGCATGCCGAAGGGACCGCCGCCATATTCGAAGCCGCCGAAGGCCATTCCCGGCGCGCGATTGCCGACAATTGCCCCGATCGCCTCTGAAAACGAGTTCGCGTCGAGGGTACCGGCGTCCAACTGGGCCTGCAGTTCCTCGATGCTCGCGATCTGATCGTCAGTCAGCCCGCCGCGACCGGACCCGGCCGCCTCGAGAAAGGCGTCGAACGCCGACGCCAGATCGCCCGAAGTCAGGACGTTAAGCACATCCGCCAGCGTCGAATCCAACGTCAGACCGGTTCCGCATCCCTGCATCGCCGTGCCGGCGGCCAGTACACCGGCCATGAGTAATCCAATCCTGTGGGTGGGTCGTTTCATGATCTCGATTCCTTTCTTTGCGAGGCCAGGTGTCGGCGTTTGCGGCGAAACTCAGGGCAATCGCCAGTCAATTCATACCCGTCCGACGTCTGCGAATTCAACTGAGTTTTCGTAAAGGTATGTCGAACGCATGGCGGATCGCGTTACGATTCCTTACAGCCGCCGGGGCTTCGGCGCTAACGAGATCAACGCCGCGAGCGGCTACACTATTGCGAGATTTCCTCGAAATAGGTGACGACTCCGAATGACCGATGCAAACCTGCTGATCGTTGACGATGACGTCGAACTCTGCGAACTCGTTCGCGAATACCTGGCGGGCCAGGGCTTCCACGTCGATGCGGCGCACGACGGCGAGCGCGGCGCCGCCATTGCCCTCGAAGGCCGACACGACCTGATCATCCTCGATGTGATGCTCCCGGGGATCGACGGTTTCGAAGCGCTCCGGCGGCTCCGCGGTCGCGTCAACACGCCGATTCTCATGCTGACGGCGCGCGGCGATGACGTCGATCGCATCATCGGTCTCGAACTCGGCGCGGACGATTACCTCGCGAAACCCTGCAATCCACGAGAGCTTGCGGCGCGCGTCCGCGCGATTCTGCGGCGCGTTCACGATCCCGCCCGCTTGATGGCGGCGCCGTCGAACGCGCGCATCGAGGTCGAAGACGTGACAGTCAACGTCGCGTCTCGCGAGGCGCAGCTCGCCGGCGAGCCGCTCTCCCTGACCTCGTCCGAGTTCGATCTCCTGACGCTCCTGCTGCGCAACGCCGGCGCCGTCGTCGAACGCGGAGAGCTGTTCCGCAGGGTCCTCGATCGGGACGGCGATCCCTTCGATCGCAGCATCGACATGCACATCAGTCACCTGCGCAGGAAACTCGGTCCGCGACAGGATGGCACAATGCGCATCAAGGCCGTGCGCAGCGTCGGCTACCTCTACGCCGTGGATTCGCCTGTCTCGACGGCGCAGGAGGGCTGATCCGCGATGCGACGCATCTTCCTGCGCTTCTTTCTGTCAGTGCTCGGCGCGATGTTTCTCGCGCTCTCGATCGGCATCGGACTG
Source organism: Phycisphaerae bacterium (assembly GCA_035399845.1). Classification (GTDB taxonomy): domain Bacteria; phylum Planctomycetota; class Phycisphaerae; order UBA1845; family UTPLA1; genus ECT2AJA-110-A. Next base: position 17,200 of record DAOPJV010000068.1, read on the forward strand.
ACATTGTGGCTGATTCCCCGCCCCCCGGGCGGAGAGCTGCACGAGGCGATTCGTCCGATTGCCGGCATGATCCTCCTGGTTCGGACCGTCCCCGCCCTCGTCTGCATTGGTTGCGTGTGCTACCTGCTCGCGCGACAGATGGCGCGTCCCATGGAAAAGCTGCGAACCGCCATCAGAGGCTTCGCGGCCGGCGACCTCGACCAGCGTGTGTCACACACGCTCGGTCATCGACGCGACGAAATCGGGCAATTGGCGCGCGACTTCGACGCCATGGCCGAGCGGATCGCAACGCTGCTGTCCTCTCAGCAGCGACTGCTCCGGGATATCTCTCACGAACTGCGTTCACCGCTGGCGCGCCAGCAGATCGCCATCGAACTCGTGCGCGAGCGCCTCAATGATCCCCGGGCGACAACCGCCATCGATCGCGTTGAACTGGAGGCCGAGCGGCTCAACGACCTGATCGCGGAACTGCTGACCCTCGCCAGGATCGACAACGACGCCGAACGGGAAACGCCCGGGCCCGTCGACCTGGCCGATGTCGTTCGCAGCGTCGTGGAGGACGCCCATTTCGAGGCGACACGCCGAGAACGCTCGGTCCGCCTCGTCGAATGCCAGTCGTGTGTCGTCGAAGGCACGCAATCCGTCCTGCGCCGCGCGATCGAGAATGTCGTCCGCAACGCCGTGCGCTACACTGCCGACGGGACGTCCGTGGAGGTCCGCGTCAGTGTGGACGCCCAGGCGACGATCTGCGTCAGGGACCATGGCCCCGGCGTGGCCGAGAACGCGCTCAGTGACATTTTTCGCCCCTTCTTCCGGGTGGACGACGCTCGGGGTCGCGAATCCGGCGGAACCGGTATCGGGCTGGCGATCACCCATCGGGCGATTCAGCGCCACGGAGGCGCCATCCGGGCCCGAAACGCCGATGACGGGGGGCTGGAGGTCGAGATGACGCTGCCGCTGGCGGCGGAGGGTGGCGACGATCAACCATTTGGGGCCGCCCGTGTCGAATCTCACAGGGAGTTGCGGTAAATTGATCGATAAATCGCGTCCCGGAAATCGCGGAATGGGCAATAATTACCCCCGACGTTTCGTTATGCGTTAATACCTATTTCCGCGCTTTGACCGCGCGTATCGCATTATTAGGCATCGTTTTCAGTCGAAAGGCGCCACATCATGCTTCGCACACAGACGATTTTCATGGCGTTGATTCTTGCCGCCACGCTTGGCCGGGCGGAAAGGTTGTTGGCACAGGATGACCCGCGTGACGGCCAGTCCCAGCGTGAGGGCCGTCGCGGATTCCGCGGGGATCGCCCCGGCGGACAGGGCGGCGACGCAGAGGGCGGCGGACGACGTGGCGGCGGTCCGGGCGGCCGCGGGTTCCGTGGTCGCGGTCCGGACATGAACGCCTTCTACGATCGCATCACGAAGGAGCTCGCGCTCGACGAAGACCAGCAGGCGCAGCTCGAGGAAATCCGCGCCGCCCAGCGTGAGCGCATGGAGTCCTTCCGCCAGCGATGGGAGGCCGTCCGGGAGGCCGAGCAGTCCGGCGATCAGGCCAAGGCCGATCAGCTGCGTGAAGAGATGCGCAGCGACTTCGAACAGAACATGGGGCGACGCCGCGGCTTCATGGAGGAGACTGTCGATTCGATCGACGAGATCCTGACTGAGGATCAGCGGACCCAGTTCACGACACTTCGCGAGACAATGCGAAACGAGCGCGAGCAGGAAATGCAGCAGCGCTTCGAGCAGCGCTACGATCGCATCGCCGAGGACCTCGGCCTGGACGACGAGCAGCGCGAAGTCCTCAACGACATCAAGGCGACCCAGATGGAGCAGATGCGGGAGTTCCGCAATCGATGGGACGCCGTCCGTCAGGCCTACGATGACGGCGACGAGGCGCTCGGCGACCAGCTTCGTGAGGAAATGGTCACGGAGATGCGCGAAAGCGGCGGTCCGCGGCAGTTCATGAACCGCGTCTGGGATGAACTCGATCCGGTCCTGACGGATGAGCAGCGCTCGCTCGCGCAGGAGCTCCGCGATGAGCGCGGCCGACGCCGCGGCAATCGCGATCGACGTCCGCCCGCCCAGGAAGGTGAGAACCCGGCCGCCGCCGAGGACGGCATGCGGCCCGAGAACGGCGCCGAGCCGACGGACGGAGGAAACGCCCGAACGCAGAAGCGCGCCGCCGAAGGCGGAGACGACCTTCAGGAATCCCTGGAGCTGAACGACGAGCAGGCGGCGAGCTACGCGGCGCTTCAGAAGGCGCACAAGGCGCAGACCGCCGAAATCACCACGAAGATCACGCAGCTCGAAACGCAGATCGCCACGGCCGAGCGCGATGGCGACGATGCCGCCGTCGAGCGTCTGACTGCCGAACTCGCCGCCGAGCAGGAGAAACTCGCCGCCGCGGATGAGGCGTTCTACGGCCAGCTGGACGAGATGCTGAACGATGATCAGAAGCTCGCCTTGGCGGAATACCGCGACAACAAGCAGGTCGACGAGATCATGAAGGACATTCCGGCGGACCTGCGCACCGTGCTTCGCGCGGCGATGCGTCTCAAGCTGGATCGCTCACAGAAGGAGCGCGTCCGCCAGATGACCAAGGACGCCCGAAACGACCTCAAGAAGGCGCGACAGCTCGACAAGAAGAACCGCGACAAGGATCGGACCGCGGAGAAAGCCCTCGCCGAGCGCTACAGGACGCGGATTCGCAACCTGCTGACGACGGAACAGTCGCTCAAGTACTCCGAGAATCTGGAGAAGATGACGCCCCGCCGCAATCGAAAGACAAGCCGCGGCATCTGACGGTCGATCCAGCGTTCGAAACATACGATGAACAAGCGCCGGCGATTATCGCCGGCGCTTTTTTTTGATTCGCTGTTTCGCTTCACGCGATCGCCCCGATAGACTCATCACGCGACGGCGATCCGATTCCAGCGTGTCGCCCATTCAGCGTCCTCCGGAGCCAAAGAATGTCGAAGCGACTGTTCCTGCTGTTCGTCCTGTGCATCGCGTCTCTGTCGACCGCCACCTCCTGCGTCTCACTGAAGGCGCCGAAGAACATCACCATCGGTGGCGGCGATCGACATCACAAGAGCGATCGCGATCGGAAGGACCGCGACGATGACGATGACGACGATCGGGACGACGACGATCACGACGACGATTGACGCGTCGCACGACACGCCCGCTGTGGTCGCGGGGCCGCCAAGGCGCCGTCGCCATGAATCGACTCGTCGGCTGACGCGTTCGCCTTCGACTGCGAATTTGATTGAATCCACCGATCTCGGTCGCTACGATCTGTGACTGACCGGACGACTCCACGGCGTTCGATCTCGGGTTACGGAACTGCACACCTTAGGTTTTGGCCGATTTCTCCGTCGATCCCCTCAACGGCGAAATCCGGCGAGAGAAGGGCCATCTCATGCGATCATCCACCGCAAGATCCACATTGACTTTTGGTTTCATCCTGTGTTGCGTTGGTGGCGGCGCCATCGCGGAACCGACACTTGTCGTGGAGAAAATCGCCCTCACAGGCGAACGCCCGCCCCAATCGCCGCCCGGCGCCTATTACACATGGATCGAAACACCGACGATCAACAACGCGGGTGATGTCGCATTTGTCTGCGCCACGAGAACGCCGGGACGAACCACTTCTGACGATCTCACGCTCGTTGTGGGCAGCCCCGACGCGCTGCATATCGCATACCAGGACAACAGCCCAATTCCGAGCCTCGGCCCCGATGCGGCGTTCGGAAACCCCAACTACTACTCAGGCTACTACCTGAGCCCCGCCATCAGCGATGACGGCAAGGTTGTGTTCGCGGCGGATGTTGTCTGGCCCTCGATGAACTTCACGGGAAGCGCGCTCTTGCTCGATACCGGTGAAGATATCGTTCCCCTCGCCCTGGCCGGCGACAACGTCCCAGGCGCCCCCGCGGCGACGATCGCGGCGTTCGGTCCGGGGCCGTTTCTCTGGCCTTGCCCCACGATCAACAACGCCGGTTCTGTCGTGTTCCACGCAAACCTGGCCGGGCCGCAGATCGACGAATCCAATGACAGCGGTTACTTCAGACTCGCGTCGGGCCCGATCGAGACAATAATCCGAAGGCAGGACGAGATCGCCGGTCTCACGGCCGACAGTGTCTACTTCAGCCAGACGGACACACTGACTCAGAATTCCGCCGGCTTCTGTGTCGTCAGCATCGGCTCAGCGAATCCGGATCCGCAATTCGGGACGTTCGGCATTGCGACGGGGCAACTGACGCCGTTTGCGCGCACCGGCGATATCGTTCCCGCGGCGACACCGACGACATTGGTTGACAAGCTGTACGCCGTTTCCATCAACACGAGCAATCATGTCGCATTCCTGGCACAGCTCAGCGTTCCTGAAGTCGGATCGTATTACCCATGGGGCGTCTGCACGGCCTCCGCGAACGGAATCACGAAGGTCGTTGTTACGGGTGACTCGTTCGACGGCGCCCGCCCTGGCGAGGTGTTTCAATCGCTTGTCTCTGTGTCGAACTCAGCCCCCGCGATCAACGACAACGATCACGTTGCGTTCTTTGCGCAAACTGTTGGAGGCGATCTGGGCCTGCCACCGACGGTTCTGCTGACGAACGCCTACGGTCCGCTCGCCGTCGTGGCGCGCAATGGCGGTCCGGCCCCGGGATTCCCAAACGCTGTATTCACTTCGATCGCGAACGACGCCTCCCACCCGAGCGAGACGGGATTGAGGGCCACTGTCTGCATGAACGCGGCCGATCAAATTGCGTTTCAGGGCTACGTCAATCCCCGAGACGGCACGCCATCCCGCCATGGTATTTGGTTGACACGCCCTGATGGCGTCCTGCAGTGCGTCATCACGAGCGGAATGCAGATCGATGTCGACAACGATCCCAACGTCGAGGACCTTCGGACCGTCGGCCTGGTCAACCTGATCCATGGCTCTGGCGGCGGTGACGGACGTCGCAGGGGACTCAACGACAATGGTCAGATCGCCTGCCTGATCGTGTTCACGGACAATTCTCGCGGCGTATTCAGGCTGGCTCTGTCGGAATCGACGGATTGCGTGTGCCCGGGAGACGTTTCGAGCGACGGCGTCCTGGACGGTCGCGATGTTCAGGCGTTCATGAATTGCCTGCTTGGCGACGCCGGCCCGGGTTGTGAGTGCGCCGACGCAAATGGGGACGATCTCACGAATCTCGCCGACATCGCGGGTTTCGCCCAACAACTCATCGACGGCTTTACGTGCCAGTGACCCACAGGAGCGACGGGAAACGCGGCCCCGCGGTATCGACTCCACCGCCCCGGAAAACGCCGTGTCGCATCCGCGCAATCGCTTTCCTGATCGAATCTACGCTTCGCCGAGAATGCGCCTGAGGACCGCGCGCGGAAAGACGCGCTGGCCCGTCATGCCCGTCGCCACGACGCGATCGCCGACGCGGCACTCAACGTCGCAGTCCAGGATGCGATCGGTCACGCGCGTCGCGACGGCGCGAACGACGACCTCACTGCCGATCGGCGCGGGCCCGAGATGATCACACACGACGCGGCTGCCAACCCCCTCTTCATCGGGTTCGAGGTAGTCAACCAAAACGCGCCGCCCGGCCAGCTCCATGTAATGCACGAGCGTCCACGTCGCGCAGACGCGATGAACAACGACATCGTCGAACGCCGGGCACATCGCCTCCGTGACGACAAACGAGACGTCGCGCTCGACGCCGGGCTTCAGTTCGGGCTTCATCGCAGTTGGGCTCGCATCGACGATTTCATGACGGGCAGTATAGCCCTGACCGCCATGTCCGCACGCGACGCTCGGCGGAGGCAAATGAAATGGCCCCACCCTCCGTCCGCGCGAAGGATGGGGCCGGCGCTGGTGGGTAGCGCCTATGGCAGCGCGCCGGGAACCAGGACGGGCCCCGCAAACGTCGGCGACGATTCGTCGGCCGCGTTGTTGCTCAGATTCAGCGGATTGGCGCCATCGGCGTCCATGAGGTAGACCTCCGCATCGAACGCCCCGAAGACGTCCGACACATAGGCGATCCGCCCATCGGATCGATACACGGGATCATGATCAAAGGCGTTGTTGTTGGTAATCCGGGTCGGATTCGAGCCGTCCGCGTTCATGACGAAGATCTCTGTCGTCAAAGGTGTCTCTCGACCGGACGAGAAGGCGATCTGTGAACCGTCCACGCTGAAAGTCGGCGTCATGTCCGAGCCCGCCGAGTTGGTCAGACGCGTCTGGTTGGCGCCGTCAATATCCATGATGTAGATCTCGTAGTTACCGTCGCGATCGGATGAAAAGACGATCTTCGTCCCATCGGGACTGACGCGCGGCTGGAAGTCATAGGCGGCGTTGTTGGTCAGATTCACCTGGTTCGAGCCATCGGCGTCCATGACGTAGATCTCTGCGTTTGTCAGACCGTCGCGATCACTGACGAAGACGATCCTGCTTCCGTCCGGCGTGAAGCACGGTTCGAAATCCGATTCGAACGCGGCGCGCGTCGTCAGCCGTGTCTGATTCGATCCGTCGATGTCCATCACATAGATCTCGTTGTTTCCATTCCGGTTCGTGCCGAAGACGACTTTCGTCCCGTCGGCGCTGGCCGACGGCCAGCCGTCGTCCGCGTCGTTGTTGGAGATGTTGGTCTGGCCCGAGCCGTCCGCGTTCATCACATACACTTCGACATTGCCGTCCCGATCCGTCGAAAACACGATGGCCGGGTACTGTTCGCAGCCACAGCCAACGGCGAACCAGACACACAACACGCCTGTCAACGCAGAAAGGTGCAATTGAGTCATCGTTTTCTCCCGCTTCGACGGAACGTCCCCGCCACGTTCCGCGTCCCACATGTCTCCCGCGTGAACGGATCCGCAAGCGGCGTACCAAATCCCCTGAATCCAGTCTCCGGCCCCGGCGCGCCCCCTTCGAATCGGACGATGGGCGTTACCGCCCAGCGATTCCCCAATCGACGACGGGGCGTCGCCCGATTTGAATACCCAAACATCCACAAAACCGGAGCGCCCCACATCCGCCCTTCCTCCCGAAAGCCCGGAAACGGCGCGAGACTCTTATTGCGGACATCACTATCATCTTTTCGACTCCATTCGCGTCTCGCGACCTGGCGGATCGACTTGAGGGACGCGTCGTATCGCGACCACTCTCGTCAGCCGCAACACCTCAGAAACCGGCGAAACCCTGTACGCAACGACGCGACGCTGCCGGCGCGTCATGCGCCTGGAAGAGAGGAGCGTGAGTGCGATGACCCTGGAATCGGCCCTGCGCGAACAGAATGTGCCCTTCCGTCGATCGCGGCATCGATCCTGCTTTACATCGCCCGAGCTGGCCGCCGCGGTCCACGTCTCGGGCTACAACGTGGCCAAGCCGGTGATCGTCAGGACGCCCGCCGGGTTCGCCATGTGCGTCCTGACGGCGTGCGATCAGCTCGACCTGTCGAAGGTCGCGGATGTCCTTGAGGCGCAGACCGTGCGACTGGCGACGGAGAACGAAATGCGCCGGCTCTTCCCCGACTGTGAGATCGGGGCGGAGCCGCCGATCGGCGCGATCTTCGGACTTCGCACGATCATGGACGAACGACTGCACTGCGACGACGAGATCGTCATGCAGGCGGGCACGCATCGCGACGCGATTGAAATGCGGCGGGAAGACTGGGAACGCGTGTGCAGGCCGATCGTAGCGAAGATCGCCCGCAGGCGTGTGGTCGACGTGGACTGAGACGCGACTTCGTTCATGCGCCGCTATGGGTCGCTGTCGCCGCTGTCAGTGATGGCGCGCGCATTGCGTCGCCACATGTCGGGTCTGGCGCGGCTCGTGGCGCGACGCTTGTGGGCCTTGCGCAGCGTGGCGTCGTCCGCCGCCAGAATCTCGGAGAGGACGGGAAAAACCGCGTCGACGTTGTCCGGCGCGAAGCGCGACTCCGTGGTCCGCCGATCCCAGTGATTGAAGGGGCAGACCTGCTGACAGTCGTCGCAGCCGTAGAGCCAGTCGCCAAGTTTGTCGGCCAGCGTCGGATCGAACGCGTCACGATGTTCGATCGTCAGGTAGGAAATGCAGCGACTCGCATCCATTTCGTAGGGCGCAGGGAACGCGTCTGTCGGGCAGGCGTCCAGGCAGCGCGTGCATGAACCACAGTGGTCCACCGCGGGCTCGTCCGGCGCGATGTCGAGATCCGTCAGCATCACACCGAGAAAGAAGTACGAGCCGAGTCGGGGGTGAATCGCCATCGTGTTCCTGCCGATCCAGCCAATCCCGGCCGCCATCGCCAGTTCCCGCTCAACGATCGCCGCGGTGTCCACACACACGCGATATTGAAACGCCCCGCCCCGAGCGACTCCAATCGCCTCGGCGACTCGTTCAAGCTTCTCGCGCATCACGACGTGGTAGTCCTCCCCCCAGGCGTACATGGCGACTTTGCCCCGTCGCCGATCGTCGTCCGGCGGCGGCTCGGGCGCCGGCTGGCGATAGTTCAGCCCCACAACGACGACGCTCCGCGCCCAGGGCGCCCAGCGCGTCACGTCGATCCGGGAATCGAGATGGCGATGGAGATACGCCATCGATCCGGCCCGCCCGGCGGCAAGCCAGGCCCGGAGATAGGACTCCCTCGGGATCGGACCGGCGCGGCAGACACCGCAGAGGTCGAACCCGGCGCCGACGGCCGCCGCGTGGAATTGCGTATTCAGTTGGCTCGGGCTCATGGGGATGTCCTGCGTCAAACCTCGCGCCGCGAATTCGACATCCTTCCCGCCGAGGCGTCAATTGACAGCCGCGGTGGGCGTTCGTAGAGTCCTGCGGCAACGGCGTTTAAGTCACGCAACTTGTATCCAGCTTCCGGGACGTATGCCATGCCCTTTAATTTCGACTGGTGGTTCGATTCTCCCTACCGCGAGCGCACCGACGAGGCGCGACGCCGCTGTGCGTTGAGCCACTTTTCCTCGCTGTCTCCGGAAAAAGCCGAAAAAGACAAGAAATTCAAGAAGTTCTTCGACGAACTCGAAGTCCGGACGATCGTGTATCTCCGCGACGGATTCTCCTATGAAATCAAGGAGATCATCGAGCAGCCGACGACGACGACGATGACCTTCGAGTGCATGCCCGCCGACGAGGCCTACAAAGTCGGCTGTTTCGTCGTGACGATCCCATTCGAGGACATCGTCCGTGTCGAGGTCTTTGCCGTCCATCCGGCCGAAAAGCCGGAGGACATGCCGTCGATCAAGGGTTTCGGCAGCGCCCAGTTGCCCCCGAAGCCCCAGCCGCCCGCCAAGGAGCGGCAGCCCCGTCCGGAGAGCGCCGAGTAGTCGGCGCTGTTTCAGCTGTCGCGCCCGACGGATTGTCAGCAACGCGCTCGAAATCCCGATTTTCACCCATGTCGGGCCGGTTGAAAAACGGCCCCGCATTATCACCGTTGTTTGGCGTCGATCCGCGTGATAGCCACCCCGTGGGGCCGTTTTCCCACTGGGGATTGGATTTCGACGGGAATTCACGTCGAACACGATCTCCGGCGAAATATTAACAACCGGCGTCGCAATGCGTTTCTGTATGCTGCTTGCGATACCGAGGGAAGTCCGGGGTCCCCATTCATCGAACAAGGAGTGTCCGCAAGTGAATCAACCCAACACAATTCGCGTATCGCAGCGCCCCAAATCGCTCACGATGTGCCTCGTGGCCGTCGCCGTCCTCTTCGCCGGCGCCAGCGCCCGGGCCGAAGATGTCGTCGCTGTTTTCAAGCTGAAAGGCCCCCTGGCCGAGCAGCCGATGGAAAACCCGCTCGCCGTTCTGATGGGCGAAGAAGCGCCGATGAACATGTTCTCCCTGCTCGAGCGTCTGAAGGAAGCGCGGCAGGATCCGAACCTGAAGGCCGTCGTCTTCGACATCGATAACGCCGCCCTGGGCCTCGCCCAGATCGAGGAACTCCGCGGCCAGATCCAGGCCCTCAAGGCGGCCGACAAGGATGTCTGGGTCCTCGCCGAAGGCCTGAACAACGGCACGATGATGCTCGGCTCGGAAGCCTCGCGGCTGATGCTCGTTCCGTCGGGCGAAGTCGTCATTCACGGTCTCTACGCCGAGGCCATGTACTTCAAGGGCCTGTTCGACAAGATCGGCGTCGAAGCCGACATCCTCCACTGCGGCGACTTCAAGTCGGCCGGCGAGCCCTTCTATCGCACGGGCCCCAGCCCCGAAGCCGAAGCGCAGACGGAACGCCTCTACGATTCGATCTTCAGCCAGATGGTTGAACGCATCGCCGACAGCCGCGGTCTGACGGATGACCAGGTGCGGGGCCTCGTGGATCGCGCGCTGTTCAGCGCCGAGGAGGCCGTCGAGGAGAAGCTGGTTGACAAGACGATGTACCGCGAGGACTTCGTCGCGGCCGTCAAGGAACGCTACGGCGACGATGTGAAGGTCACGGCGAAGTACGCCGGCAAGAAGGACGAACTGGATATCGACTTCAACAACCCCTTCGCCATGTTCAAGGTCTTCGGCGACATGTTGAAGCCGCCCGCCGAATCGACGAAGACGGCCGTCGCCGTCGTGTATGTCGAGGGCCCCATCACGAGTGGTCCCACGCAGCAGGGCATGTTCGGTGGCAACGAGAACGCCGGCTCCGACACGATCCGACGCGCCATCGCCGAAGCCGCGGCCGATTCGTCGGTCAAGGCCCTCGTCCTACGCGTCGACTCCCCCGGCGGTTCGGCCCTCGCCAGCGACATCATCGCTGAGGCCACGAAGCGCTTTAAAGACAGCGGACGCCCCTTCATCGTGTCGATGGGCAACGTCGCCGCCAGCGGTGGCTACTACGTCTCCACGTCGGCCGACATGATCTACGCCGAACCGACGACGATCACAGGTTCGATCGGTGTCGTCGGCGGCAAGTTCATCACGAAGGGCCTCTGGGACTGGGCCGGCGTCACGACGCACTCGTATCAGCGCGGCAAGCTCGCCGACCTGATGAGCACGAGCCACAAGTGGGAAGGCGAAGAGCGCGAAGTCATCAAGAAGATGATGGATCGCGTCTATGGCGACTTCAAGAATCGCGTCGTCATGGGCCGAAAGGGCAAGCTGACGGACGACATCGAGAAGCTCGCGGGCGGACGCGTCTATACGGGCGCCGAGGCGATCAAGATCGGTCTCGTCGACAAGCTCGGCGGCTTCACGGACGCCATTCGTCACGCCGCCGACGAAGCCGAAATCAGCGACTACGAGATTCGCGTCTATCCGCGGCCGAAGTCACCTTTCGACATTCTGGCTGAAGTTCTGGGCGGCCAGGACAAGCCCGAGAAGTTCCTCTCGACGAGCCTGCGATCGCTTCCGAGCCTCGCCGGCGCTGTCGACGCCATTCGTGTCATCGATCCGCAGAAGGCCCGCGTGACGGCGGACTTCCTGCGACAGGCCGAGATGCTGCAGCGAGACGGTGTCCTGCTGCTCAGCCCGACGGCGACAATGACACTGGAGTAATACGAAGCCGACGATGACGGAACGAGAAAGTTCCGGAATCTCGGCGCGAATCGACGGCGAACGTGGAACCCGTCGAGGAGAAGCAACTGAGAAACTCGTCGAGACGGCGGCAATCGCCACTCGATCAACAATACCCCACTCCACCCTCTGGCCCGGTCGTCTGGTCACTTCACACAAACCAGACGGCCGGGCCAACCTTGTCTACGGCCGGCGGGTCTCGGTTGTGGACAATTGACCGCGTTGATTAAGATGGGGACGTGCCATTCGATCCCGATCAGATTCCGACGCCCGATCTCGGCCTGCGATGCATGTCGTGTGGTTATCCTCTCGCGGGGCTGACGAAGCGCGTCTGTCCGGAGTGCGGCGCCACCTTCGACTACGAGGCGTTTGTGCCCAAGGGCGACTTTCCGATGCTGATCGTTGATGGTGAAGCCGCCCTGCTGACGCCGGACATCAGGGATGCGCTGCGGCGGGCGAAGGTCCCCTGCATTGAGCTGGGTGGCCTGACAATGGACCTGTACGGCCTTCATTCCATCTCGCAGAGCCGTTCGCTTGTGGGCGTGCCGCGAAGCCAGTACTTCGACGCCGTGATTGCGGTGCGAAGCCTGCGCGACGGCGGCGTCGACGAACCGCCGCAGGACTTTGCCATTGACTGGACCTGCGCCGCCTGCGGGGAAGAAAATCCGGGCTCGTTTGAGATCTGCTGGCAGTGCGGCGGCGATCGACCGTCAGACGCCCCGAGGATCATCTGACGGACCGTCAGGGCGAGCGTTCGCCCGCGTCCGCACGGATCCCTATACTCCACCAATGCCGTCACACGTTCCGGATTTTCCGCGCGCCCTCCGGCGTTCGACGCCTGCAACTCGACGCCGATGGATCGACGCGGCGGGATGCTCGCTGGCGCTGATGATCTGCGCATTGAGTCCGCCGGCCCCATCAACCTCCGAGAAGAAAGCCCTCATGACTTCGACAAATTCTGCGACGACTGCGCCCGCCCACACGAATCGACTGATCAAGGCGACGAGCCCCTACCTGCTTCAGCACGCGCACAATCCCGTGGACTGGTATGAATGGGGTCCGGAGGCGCTCGAACGCGCCAAGGCGGAGAATAAGCCCATCTTCCTTTCCATCGGTTACTCCGCCTGCCACTGGTGCCACGTGATGGAGCGCGAGTGCTTCGAAAACGAGGGGATCGCCGCCGTCATGAACGAGCGTTTCGTCTGCATCAAGGTCGATCGCGAAGAGCGCCCCGATCTCGATGACATTTACATGAGCGCGACGCAGGCCCTCACACGCAGCGGCGGCTGGCCGATGAGCGTCTGGCTCACGCCCGATCTCAGGCCCTTTTACGCCGGCACCTATTTCCCGCCCGAGTCACGTTACGGTCGTCCCGGTTTCAGGGATGTCCTCCTGTTCCTGGATGACGCCTGGAAGACGAAACACGATCAGGTCATCGAGCAGGCGGACAGCCTCACGGACGCGGTCCGACAGATCACCAGTCGGCAGGGCGCGGCGTCGGCCATCTCGGCGGAGCAGGTGTCGCAGGCGGCCGAGCTCATCGCGCGACAGTTCGATCCGGCGCGAGGCGGCGTCAGCAGCGGGGGCACGAACAAGTTCCCGCCCTCCATGGCAATGAACCTGATGCTGCGCGTCTACGATCACTCCGTCGCCGATGGCAAGCCGGACAACCTGCTGCTCGAACGTGTCGAGACCACGCTGGAAAACATGGCCTATGGCGGTATCTACGACCAACTCGGCGGCGGTATCGCCCGATACTCGACGGACATCCAGTGGCTTGTCCCCCACTTCGAAAAAATGCTCTACGACCAGGCGCTCGTCTCTGAGATCTACCTCGACGCCTGGCGGCTCACGAAGAAGTCGCTTTACGCGGAAACGGCGCGCGGCATTCTGGATTACGTCATCGCCGATCTGCAGAGCCCGGAGGGCGGCTACTACTCGGCGCGCGACGCCGACAGCGAGGGCGAAGAAGGCAGGTTCTACGTCTGGAGCAAGGCGGAAGTCGAGCGCGTGCTCGGCGATGATGCGGCCATCTTCTGCGACTACTTCGACATCTCCGAGGGCGGCAACTGGGAGGGGCACAACATCCTGAACCGGCCGAACGAGCCTCACATCGCCGCCGCGAAGCACGGGATGACGGAAGAGGCGTTCAGGGCCCGCATCGAGTCGGCGCGTCAGAGGCTGCTGGCCCATCGGGCGGAACGCACGCCCCCCTTCCGCGACGACAAGGTGCTGGCCGGCTGGAACGGTCTGATGATCGCCAGCATGGCAAAGGCCGGCCGCGTTCTGAACGCCCCGCAATACACGCAATCCGCCGTGCGGGCGGCCAAGTTCGTGCTCGGGGCAATGACGGACGAGAAGGGTCGTTTGCTGCGGACCTGTCGGGAAGGTCGCGCTCACACGCCCGGCTATCTCGACGACTACGCCTTCATGATCGAGGCTTGCCTGAATCTCCATGAGACGACCTTCGACGCCGAGTGGCTCGAGACAGCCGATCGTCTGAACGAGACGCTGATGGCTCACTATCGCGACGACGCCGGCGGGTTCTGCTTCACGGCGGACGACGCCGAGACGGTCCTCGTCAGAATGAAGAGCGCCAGCGACAACGCCGTCCCCAGCGGCAATTCCGTGCAGGCGATGAACCTCCTGCGGCTGGCGATCCTGCTCGATCGGCCGACGCTCCGCGAGGAAGCGGAACGGCTGCTGCATTGTTTCGGCGAGAAGGCGCGGGCCATGCCATTCAGCTCGGAGCGACTCCTGGCGGCGGCCGATTTCCTGCATGGGCGGCCCGCCGAGATCGCAATCGTGTGCACGAAGGCGAGCCGAGGGGAAGCCGACGCCATGCTCGACGCAATCTGGCAGTCGTATGTGCCGAACAGGGTCATGGCGCTGCTGGTTGAGGATGACGCCGGCGCCGACGCCCTCGCCCGGCGTATCCCATTGCTGAAGGACAAGACGTCAGCCGATGGGAAGGCGACGGCCTATGTCTGCCGGAACTACGCATGCCAGGCGCCGACGACGGAAACCGGCAAGTTGCTGGAACAGGTCGTTTCCGCGAAAATCAGCGAACGCTAGGCGCCTTGCAGGGGCGCCCGATCATGGACGATCCGCCTCGCATCACCTGGCGAGGACGCCGACGGAAGCCGGCGGCACATTCGAACAGGAGCACCATCATGCAGTCACTATCGATCATCGCCGCGATGCTACTGATCACGACGGGCGCCCCGGGTCAGGACGCGTCGAAGTCCGGCGCGGGTCAGATGCGGGAAGTCAGCGGTTCGACGAATCAGGGACAGGTCAACCCCCCGGAGAAATCCACGACGACGACCCAGACGCCGATTTCCGCCAATCAATCGGCGAAGGGCGAAGACGCGAACGCCGGCAAGTCGGCCGACGACTCGAAGGCGGCCTCGACAGCCCCACGCCAGTCGCCCGGCGATGGCCCCGGTCCCAGGCGCCTGCAGTCCGGCGCCGACGTCCTCGAGCGACTTCGCGATCGGCAGCGAACAGCGCCTGTCATCCCCCCCGCCCGGCCGGGCGTCAAACGCGTCGAGCGAACGGCCATTGCCGAAGGTGCCATCCCCGACAACGCCCTTCGCCCTGTGGATCGCAAGCTGCTCCCGGACGGCTCACGCATCGTGGATCGGGCGGGTCGGCTGACGCGTGACGGTGATTACCTCACGTTCACGTTCGAGAGTCGCGGTGAAGGACCGATCGAAGTGCCGCTCCGGCTGCTCCCCAATCGGCTGCTGGAAGATATGGAACAGATCTCCGAAGGCGGCCGAAAATCGGTCGTATTCGTCGTCAGCGGCGACATCACGGAATACCGCGGCGTGAACTACCTGCTGCTGCAGAAGCTCCTGATCCGACCCGATCTGGGCAACCTGCGATAACGCGAAACCGAGCCCGCATGCCCAGCGTCAAGATCATCGGCGTCCATCCGCTCGACGTCTCGGAAGAACTGCACGATCAGGCCGTGACGGCTCAGCACGGTCTGATCGCGCTGGATCTCGACCCCGAGCGGCGCGAACGCGCGCTTGCGATGACGAACGCCAGTCTTGCGTCCGTTGTCCTGGTGGAACTCATCGTCGTGGATCGCGAGCGGCACATGTACATGGGCGACTTTGGCCAGTCCGCCGCCGGCGACACGCTCGGACCTGATGACGAAGTCGCGTACGGAGAGGTCTTTCTCAACGCGACAGGGGATGAGCGCGCCGCTAATCACTATGAGGATCTTGAAGGTCCCGACGCGCGGATCGCGTTCTACCTTCACGCGTATCGTCCGCGCCGGCCGATCCTGACGCCGTATGGCCCCGTCGATCCGCCGCTTCTGACGCCGACGCCTTATCGACTGGCGCGTCTTGTTCCGTACGAGCCGCGCTAGGTGACGAACACGATTCCCCTGTAGGCTTGGTCGTTCCAAACAGCCCTGGCGATTGTCGATGAAGCTACCCGTACTGATTCCCGACATCCGTTCACAGCAATGGAGCTGTCACAGCTGCACGAAGTGCTGTCGTGAGCTGATCGTGCATCTCACAAAGGCGGATCGTGAGCGCATTGACCAGCAGCAATGGCAATCGAAGCTGGGTGTCGATCCCTACGTGCGGCTGGGCCGAGGCGTTGTGCTCAATCACACGACGGACGGCGCGTGCGTCTTTCTGCAGGCGGACGGAAAGTGCCGAATCCACGCCGAGCTGGGCATGGACGCGAAGCCGTTTGCGTGCCGGATCTACCCGTTCACGCTGGAGCGCGAGGGCGACGCGATCCGTTCCGCCCTTCGGTTCGACTGCCCGAGCGTTACGAAATCCGACGGCAAACCCCTTCAGGCCTATCGTCGGGAACTGCAGGATCTGACCCATGAGATTGTCGGCGCGGCGCCGTCCATGTTCTCGTCCGACGCCGGGACGATTGCCTTTTCGGAGAATCTGAAGATCGACGCGGCGACGCTGGATCGAATTGTCGGCCGGCTCGACAGGTGGATCGCTGACACGCAACGCCCTTTCAATGAACGCGTCCGTGGCCTGCTGGACATTGTGACGACGTTGAACGAAGTGAACCTGAGCCGGTTCGACGGGGCGCGTCTGGCCGACCTCGTCAGCATGCTGATGGACGATATGCCCGCGACGCTCGACGAGTTCAGCGAGCCCGTCCGCGACCCGACGCCTCGCCAGCTGAAACTGCTGCGGCAGGCGGCGTTCGCCCACGGGTCCTACGTCCGGTTCGAAGAGGCGAGACAGGGCTTTCTGGGGTCAATTCGCTTCCGATTCAGGCAGCTTGGGATGGCCCGAACGATGCTGGCCGGGACCGGTCCAGCGCCACCCTTCGCCTGTGATGCCATCGAGGCGACATTCGAGGAAATTGCAGCGATTCGCCCGCTGGCGCCGGCGGAGGCGCCAGAGGCCGACGACCTGCTGACGCGATACCTGACGGGGCGAATCACGAATCGGGGCGGGTTTGGTCGACAATACTACGGTTGGCCTGTCCTGGCGGGCCTGAACGCCCTGCTCCTGTCACTGGCCGTCGTCGGCTGGTTTGCGCGACGGGCCGCGGCGGGCGGCGGACGGGATTTCCTGTCCATCGACGATGTGCGGACGGCCCTGATGATCGTGGATCGCACAGCCGGCAGGTCGCCGGAGCTCGGCGCCCGATCCGGCAGGCTGCGTCTTCGGTACCTCGCACAGGAGTCGGGTTTCGGACGCCTGATCGCCCGATATGGCGTGATCCCGGCGCCATCGCCAACTGGGGCGGACGCCGAACCTTAGGCGGAAACAAAGACTATCGACGGCGACCGCGATTTCAGGATATGATCGACACATAACGAAATGAGCCTCTCTCCCCTACAACTCGCTGAGCTGTTTACAGGTCTGGTCCGCAAGCATCCGATTCGCGCCGTCCACATCGCGGGCGACACGCTGGAGCCGCCGGAGCTGGCCTTTGTCGTCCATTTCCCGATCCTCGCGATCCCGATCCGCGGGCAGTACGAGGTTGAAATCGAGCGAGACGACGAAATCGCCAAGATTCGGGCGCGACCGGGAGAAGCCATTTTCTCTCCGCCTGACTGCTGGACCAAGCCGACGTGGCGACCGCCGATGGAGGCGATTCACCTGACGTTCGGCAAGCAGCATGTGGGCGCCAGTCGTGTCGTTGCGAAGCGCGGTTCCGATAGCCCCGTCAATGCGGAAAAACTGGCCGTTCCGCGTTCATTCGGCGGACCGGCCCATAAGACACTGGACGCGATCCTCGAGATCGTGAGAAGCGATCAGGGCTCTCCCGCGGTGTCGCATCTGACCAACGGCCTGATTTACTGCATCGCCCACGAACTGCGCAGGACGGGCACGGACACGACCAGCAAGTCCCGCCGCCTCTATCAGAATCTGTGCGTCTTTCTGCAACATAATTACCATGAACCCGTGACGCGCGACTCGGTGGCTGCCCGGTTTCGGATCACGCCGAACCACGTCTCGCGCATCTTCAAATCAGAGGGGAATACACGTTTTACCGACTACCTGACGGCGGTTCGAATCGATCGCGCGAAGCTCCTGCTCCGCCGCTATCCGTTCACGGTCAGTGAAGTCGCCGTTCGATGCGGATTCTCTGATGTGGGCTATTTCTGCCGTGTTTTCAAGCGTGTGACGCGCCAATCCCCCAGCGCCTATCGGAACACGATCCCCCAGAAGACGTGATCACGCCGACAACAGAGTGACGACGACCGCATAAGTTTTATGCGTCGCATTCGCGCGAATAAGTTCGGGCCCGGACGAGTTTCAACCTGAGGAAGTCGGCGGATGAACGATTCTGCGCCTCGCTGGGGCACAGAGTTACAATTGTCCAGTCAATGGCTTGATTCTCACGCTTCTGTGCGTTTCACCCATCGTATAAAATGCATCAATCAGCAAGGGGCGACCGACACATAATAAAGACGGACCCAGGGATGATCGTCCCGTACTCGGAGGCGCCGCATGATTAAGCGAAAGTTCGCATTTACCCTTCTTGAGCTCCTGGTCGTCATTGCGATTATCGCGATTCTCATCAGTGTGCTGCTGCCCTCACTGAGCGCCGCCCGTGCGAATGGCCAGGCGCTGCTGTGTGGCACGCACATGCGCGAGCTTTCGACAGCGTTGTACTCCTACGCCACGGACAACGGCGTGTACAGCCCCTGCCTGGACAACTACTCGGCGGGCGGGCTCGACAACTCGTCGTACGGCCTTGACTGGCTCGGCATAGGTAACTTCGGCGGTGGCTTCAATCCCGGCATCAAGGAGATTCCGACGTCCGGCAGCCCGATGGGGTTCGCCGCCGCGCCGATGCACGGTCTGATCTGGACCTATTACCAGAACGCAGACATGATTCTCTGCCCGTCCGATCTCACGGGCGTGTATCGATCGAATCAGCAGACACCTGTCGGCAACGGCAAGTTCAGCTACACGATGTTCTCGACGCTGGGTCTGCGTTCGCCTGAGCGCATTCCGGGCGCCGATCACTTCGTCTCTGAAAACATCTCCGCCTCGAACGTGCCGATCTTCGTGGAAGAGCATCCGGACGGCATCTGGAATTCGAATCCCGAAGGAAACTTTGGCGCCTTCCGCGGCGTCGGCAACATGCCGGGCCTGGATGAGGGCGACATCATGGTCTCCCGCCATTACCCGTTCACCTCGCGACTGGGTAAGGCGCCCGGCTCCTCCGCGATCACATCGTTCGTGCAGGGTTCCTGCAACATGGGCTTCGCGGACGGTCACGTCGAGAAGGTCAAGCCGAATTTCGGTCTTGGCGGCAGTGTTCTCCTGACGCAGCCCAACCTGCTGCCGAACAACATCGTCGGACTTCACTACAAGTTCGGCGTGAAGTTCGAACTCCTGCCGGTACGGCCCTGATACCGGCGAGCCGCGAGCCCGATGGGCGCCAAACCCACGGGCTCGACTGAACCTCAGCTGAGGTTCCCGCCGCAAACGCGCCGCGTCCCTCGACGACGCCACTGCGGCTCATCCTGCGACTTGGTTTCGGGGGATCGACATCAAGGGGGGTTCGCATTTCCGCGGTTCGTCAACCAGCTTTGACGCGCGTCGTCTCACGCTGCGGAAATCCTGCATTCATAACGCCTGCTTTTCCCCACTCGATCGAGTGGCCATTTTTCGATGCAAAGGGCGCAGGTGCGTGGCGGTTCCGCCATTTCGTCGCTCCTGCCAACATCACGTAACTTCTTGAAAGGAGAAGGCAATGCTGAGAGGAAAGAGAGATCCCGATGGCTGTTGTTGGATCCCGAAATTCGGGAATCTGACATTCGGCCGATGCGCGCTGGCGATTGCCGTCGCCTGCGCG
>DAOPJV010000069.1:0-36674 GCA_035399845.1 Phycisphaerae bacterium
CATTCTATACTGAAGATTCGCGGAATTGGGCAACACGCCCGTCATGGCCCGGTCATCTCACCATCCACGTTGACCATTGCATGTCGACCGCCGCATCACTGCGGCGGCTCGGAAGCGAGCGTCATGAACGAGCCGGCGCGCCCTGCCGAGCCGGGCCAGTCAGGGCCCGGTCATCTCACCATCCACGTTATCCATTGCATGTCGACCGCCGCATCACTGCGGCGGCTCGGATGGATATCCATGAAAAATAATGCGTGAATCCCGCGCCCGCTTTGTCGCATACATCCCCTGCCGCACCAACGACCCCAGGATCGTCCGCGGCGAAGGAGGAATGACGATGCGACACAGACTCGCCACGATTGCGCTGACGGCGCTGATTCTCTGCTCGCCAATTGCCGCCTGCGTTCCGGCCGCCAACCCGGCGCCCGTGCCGGAAACACCCGCGCCGGAAGTTCCGGCGCCCGACGATCCGGCCAACGAAAACCCGGCGCCGGAACCTGTTCCAGCGCCTGAACCAACTCCCACGCCGGAACCTGCGCCCGAACCGGAGCCCGATCCCGATCCAGCGCCCGAGCCCGATCCAACACCCGAGCCGAGCCTCGTCGGCGCCTGGGTGAAGATCGACGGCGAGTTTTTCAGGCCGCCGCTGGCGCGCACGGACGCCGAATCCACGGCCCTGCGGATCAACGCCGACGGTACCGGCGTCGCGTTCATCCGCGATCCGCAGTCACAACTCCATGAGTGTCTCGCGTTTGACATCGTTGAGACGGATGACGCGATGGTCCTCGACTTCGCGCCGTCGGGAATGCCCCACGCGCTGACGTTCACGAGCGTCGTCCTCACAGGCGCCACGCTCATCATGGTGAACGACGCCAGCGAGGCCTGCCGCCTGTCGCGCGTTTCGGACATTCCGGAGTCGTCGCGCTGCGCCGAACTCCCGGTGATCGCCACGTTCGAGGATCTCCCGACGCCGGCGACCGGCGGCGATCTGGTCGTCGACGACGACACGCTGCTCTACACGCTCGCCGACAGCGGCGCCGCGCAGAAAGTCGATCGCGCAACAGGCCTGCCCGGCGCCGCAATTCCCATGCATGTAACACGCTTCATCAAGGACGGCGAAGTCGCGGGCTTCTGGACCACCTGCCAGTGCGGCGGGAATAACAGCGCCTTCTTCACAGTGTTCGACGGCTCGCGAGATCTTCTTGAGGTGAAGACGAATGATGATCTCAACGCCGAGATTCAGATTGACGCGATCGGCGTCGCCCCCGATGGCGCCCAGCTGATCCTCTACGGTCCATCCCGGGAACATCCCGGCCTGGAGTTTCTCCGCGTCGATCCCGAGTCGCCGACGCCCACACTGATCGACGCGATCCCCACAAAGCTGCGCATCAAGGCGCTCCACGACGACGGGACCGCCATCTGGGCGATCGCGTTCAACGTGCGCTTCGCGATCGTGCGACTGAACCGAACAACGCTCGATCTGATCGATATGTATGCGGTTCCCGATAGTGGCGTCGCATGGCAGGGAATCAGCGTCGACAACGACAGCATCTACCTGCTCGGAAGAACCGACACGGCGGGAGTGATCGCGGAGCTGAGGAACATCGCCCCCAAGTCGCCGGATATCTGATCATGGACTGCTTCCGGCCCCGGTTTGCGTGCGACAGGCGGATTGTGCGACGCCGACTCGCGCCGACCGGGGCCGTTCTCCTGATAATCAGCGCGCGGTCCGCTGCCGTCGCGCCAGGAGCAGTGCGCCGGCGCCGAGCCACATAAGCCCTGACGGTTCGGGAATGAACTGGATGTTCATATAACCCGACCCCGTTCCGAGCTGAGTCAGCGCCGTCGGATCGACACGCATCTCGAAGGTCGAGAGCATATACCACGTCTGTGTCGCCGGAATCGTGAACTCCCCCGACACGTCGAACACGCCGGCGCCCATTCCCTGCACGGCATAGTGCGTGCGCTGAACGCTGTACACGTCCGGCGCCACGTTGTTGGGATCGTAGACACCGAAGGACATCGCGGCCGCCATGCCCGCGGCCGGAAGATCGAAGTCGAATCGCGCGTCGAATTTCACGCGCAGATCCTTGTCGGGCCGGATATAGAGCCGATCTTCCGCGATCGACACGCGCGCCGCTGTTGGTCCCTGCGCTCCGACCAGCATGAACTCCGTGAGAAATCGCGTCTGGTCAAACGCGTAGGCCGCCTCGGCGATGGAGAATCCACGCGTTATGCGATGCGTATCTGAGAAGGGCAGAGACACACCGCTGAAACCGTGGCCGACGATGTCCGGGAACAGCCCGTTCACGCCCACGATCAGCCCTGAGTTCACGAGCGTGAACTCCGACGAATATGCGTGAGTCGAACCGCACAGGATCACCATCGCAAAGACGGCCAGTCGAATCGCCTTCATCGAACGTCTCCCGATTTCGCAGATATGGCTCGCAACCCGATGACCCGCCCGTGGGCGAGACCGACTGATGATAACGACGGCGCCTCACAGAAAGAAGCGCCGCGCGTCCGAACCGCGACCGCAGGGGAGCCGGGCCAGCGTCGCCCCAGGCGAACCGCGACGGCGCACGCCCATGCCAAGCCGGGCCCGTCATGGCCCGGTCAGTCCGCCCTTTACGCCAACCATTGCGTACGAATCGCCACGTCACTGCGGCGGCTCGGTACGGGCGCGTCCGCTTGCCTGTCGCCCGATTCCTCCACAAGATTCCCGCTATGAGCACGCAAACCGCCCGAGCCGCCGTCATGTCCGCCTTCAAACAGCCCGTCGAATTGCGCGACTACCCCGTCCCCTCGGACCTCGCGCCGGGCGACGTTCTCGTCCGTGTCACGCTTGCCGGCGTCTGCGGGACGGATGTCCATCTCCATCGCGGCGAACTCAAGGTTCCATTGCCGCTGATCATGGGGCACGAAACGGCGGGTGTCGTCGAAGCGACGGGCGGCGCCGTGAAGGACTGGCTCGGCAACGACCTCCATGTCGGCGATGTCGTTTCATGGACCGTCGGTATGCCGTGCGGCGAATGCAAGTACTGCCGGCTCCATCGCCTGCCCAGCCGCTGCGCGAATCGCAAGGCGTACGGCGTCAACACGCCGTGCGACAGCGCCCCGCACTTCCTCGGCGGATACGCGCAGGTGCATCACCTTCGCGCCGGAACCTCGATCTTCAAGCTGCCGGACGATCTCAACCCGGAATCGCTCATCGGCGCCGGCTGTGCGCTCGTCACGTGCGTGCATGGTTACGAAAAGATGCCCCTGCGCTGGGCCGAGAGCGTCGTCGTGCAGGGCGCGGGTCCCGTGGGCCTCGCCGCCGCCGCCATCGCCTCCGACGCCGGCGCGCGACCCCTGATCGTCATTGGCGGTCCCGCCGATCGCCTCGACCGCTGCAGACGATTCGGCGCCGATGTTGTCATCGATATCGAAAAAGTGAAGGACCCGGCCGACCGCCGAAAGATCGTCCTCGAACACACGAACGGTCTCGGCGCCGACATGGTTGTTGAATGCGTCGGCCATCCGTCGGCTGTGAGCGAAGGCTGGGAACTCGCCCGCGACGGTGGTCGCTACCTCGTCCTCGGCCAGTACTGCGACGCCGGACCAACAATGCTCAACCCGCACCTCATCACGAAAAAGGAACTGGAAGTCGCCGGCTCCTATGGCAGCGAGCCGACGCACTGGGCCAAGGCGATTTCCTTCCTGCAGGCCAGGTCCGATCGCTTCCCCTTCCACGAACTCATCACGCATCGCTTCAAGCTCAGCGAAGTCAATACCGCCCTGGAAGAAGTGGCTCACTGGCGAACGGGCAAGGCCGTCATTCTGCCCAACGATTGACATCGCAATCGGTGTTCCACTCGTTGTCGCCCGGCGTCATCACTCGATGGGCCGCCGCCCTGTCGCGACACGCCACGTCTCGCTGGAGCGCCAAACGGCGCCTCGCTGTCCTCAGCGAGGCGAATCCTCCAGCGTACGTGCGCCAAATCCCGCCATGAGGTCGCGGCGGGTCTGAATCGGGCGCCCGTCGAGGGCCCGCATTTGCGTCAATCAGCGAAGCGCTGTCCGCAGCCCGCGTAAAAAGAAAACCGCCCCCCGAACGCCGGCGAGCCGTGCTGAGCGTCCGAGAGGCGGATGAGACATACGGAGAAGTTGTGATCGATTTCGTTCGACGCCGCGGGCCTATCCGCCGCAGATCGTCGAACCGGCGCAACTGGTCCCGGCGCCCTGGAACGCGCCACCGAGTTCATTGCAGCGCGCCGCATCAAGCTCGATGCAGGTGACGAAGCCGGGGGCGTTCGCAAGACAGCAGGCGCCAACGGCGTCGTTCGAACACTGGAAGTTCACGTCGCTGCAGCTCGTCCCGTCGCCACCGTAGGTCCCGCCGCGCTCCTCGCAGTCGGCGCCCGTGGTATCGACGCAGAACAGCGGTCCACCCGTCGGCTGAATGCAGCAGCCGCCCGTCACGGGCGTCGGGCAGATCGTGTTCGTGCAGGACGTGTTGTCACCGAGATAGTCTCCACCAATCGATTCGCACATCTCTGCGCTCGTATCGATGCAGGTGCGACCGATCGAAATTTCCAGGCAGCACGCGCCCATCGTCGGCGTATTGCACGGCACGTCGTCATCGTCACACGCCGTTCCATCGCCCTGGTAGAGACCGTGCGCCATGGAGCACTGCGCCGGTGTTGCGTCGATGCACATCGACTGCCCCAGCGCCCCAACGACGCAGCATGCGCCCATCGCCGGTGACGGGCAGTTCGCGTTCTGGCACGTCGTGCCATCACCGCCATAGGTCCCGCCGGCCGCCTCACAGGCGTCCGCCGTCCCGACGAAACAGAGATAAGGTCCGAAAGGTGGCGTCACGCAACACGCCCCCGTGTCATTGATGACGCAGAGGGCCTGCGAACAGCTTTCCGCCGCAAGATCCGGCGTACCGCCCAGGTTGAGACACGTGTCGAAGGCGATTTCATCGCAGGTACCATCCGGCAGGCAGCACACGACGCTGCAGTCCGTCGTCGCATCCGAACACGAGGTGCCATCGCCAAGGTATCGTCCGGCGATGTTCACGCATTCATGCCACGTCAGATCGGCGCACTCAAAGAACCCGATGGCTGATGCGCAGCACGCCCCTGTCGGCGCCTCGCAGTCGAGGCTCGGATCGCCGCAGGTCGTCCCGACACCGGCGAAGACGCCGCCCTGCGCCTCGCAGTCCCCTGCCGTGGCCTCCACGCAAAGGTAGGGGCCGAACGGCGGGAAGAGGCAGCACGCGCCCCAGTCGGCGCCCGGGCACAAGGTCGGCGTGCAGAGCGTTCCGTCGCCCTGATAGGTTCCGCCGGCGGCTTCGCATTCCTCCTCACTCACGACAGCGCAGGCGAACGGGTTGTTCAGCCCTTCCGCGCAACAGGCGCCTTCGGCCACGGGCGGCGGGCAGTTCACGTCCACGCAGCGGGTGTTATCCCCCTGGTAATCTCCGCCGTAGAACGCGCACTGCGCCGCCGTTGTCTCCACGCAGGCGTTATCGCCGCCCGGCGTCGGCGCCGGCACACAGCAGGCTCCACGCGTCGGCGTTTCGCAAACCACGTTGTTGCACGATGTGCCATCGCCCTGATAGAAGCCGCCCTGCGCGTCACACTGTTCGGGCGTCAGCTCCGCGCAGTTGCCCGGCGGCGAGATCGGCGACGGCGGCAGACAGCAGGCGCCGCGTCGTTCCGGTTCGTTGCACGGATCGCCATCGCACGTCGCGCCCGCCGTCCAGGAGACCGGCGCCGCCAGTTGCATGCACTGAACTTCCGTCATCACCTGGCAAAGGACAGGCTCGGCAACGATGCCCTGGAAGCAGCATCGCCCCAGTTCGCCGCCACCGCAGATGCCGGGCGTCGCGCAGGTCGTCCCCGCGCCCTGGAACTGGCCATTCAACTGCGCGCATTGCTCAGGCGTCGTATCGACACAACCCAATGGCGCCCCGAAGACGTTGGCACAGCACGCGCCTCGCTCCACGATGATGCAGATTGCCTCCGAGCAGTCCGCCGCGGCGAGATCCGGCAGTCCGCCCGCGTTGGCGCACACATTCAGATCCAGCATCTCGCAGGTTCCGTCCGGCAGGCAGCACGCGACTCGGCAGTCCGTCGTCGGATCGTCACACGAGACGCCGACACCTTTGAAGCGACCGCTGAGCTGCGCGCACTCCAGCGCCGTGATATCGATGCAGTCGGCCATGCCGGCGTGCGGCGTGCAGCAGGCGCCCGTCGGCGTCTCACAAACGACTGTCGAATTCGAACAGGATGTCCCCGCCCCCGCGAAGACGCCGCCCTGTTCCACACACATGGCGGCCGTCGTGTCCACGCAAAGGTAAGCCCCGAACGGCTGGAGGAGGCAGCACGCGCCAAGTTCCGGCGCCGAACAGAGTCCCGGCGCACAGGGAACGTTGTCGCCCTGATAGGTTCCGCCCAGCTCTTCGCAGCGCGCCTGCGGCAGCTCGAGACAGCCGAGCGGGTTCAGGAAGATATCCGCGCAGCACGCCCCGACAGGCCCGGGTGTACACTCAACATCAACGCATCGCGTGTTGTCGCCCTGGTAGTCGCCGCCCGCGGATTCACAGAACGCCGCGGACGTTTCGATGCATGATTCAGGAATCGCCAGCCGAACGCAGCAGGCCCCAAGCGTCGGTTCCACGCAGATCGTGTTGTCGCACGTCGTCCCATCGCCCTGGTAGCTTCCGCCGTGCTGCTCACACTGCATCTCCGTCGCCTCGAAGCAGTTCCCGACACCGCCGAAGATGGCGGCGCAGCAGGCGCCTGTCGGCGCCGGCGGACAGGGTATATTCGCCTGATCGCAGCCGGAGTTGTCACCCTGATAGTCGCCGCCCAGTTCCTCGCAGCGCGCTTCCCGCACTTCCACGCACGTGCGGCCACCCGCGGAGCTTGCCGGCAGACAACAGGCGCCGACGATCGGCGTCGGACAGGTCGTATTCGTGCACTGGGTTCCATCACCCTGGTAAACGCCACCCGCGTTCTCGCACTGCTGGAGCGTGGTTTCAATACAGGCGGAAGGCGGAACCGCCGGGCCATTCGCAAGACAACAGGCGCCAATCGTCGGAGGTCGGCATCCGCCGAACGCACACGGTACGCCGTCGCCCTGATACTCGCCGCCCAGCGTCTCACATTCCGACGCCGACACGACGACACATCCCTTCACGCCACCCGCCGAGCTGAGGCAGCATGCGCCGACGTCATGCCCTTCATTGCAGGGATCGCCATCGCACGTTTCGCCCGCCGTCCAGGAGACCGGCGCGGCGTACTGCATGCACGCAACCCGCGTCGTCACTTCACACAACACGGGGAAGGGAACGATTCCCTGGAAGCAGCATCGACCCAGGATCTCGTTCTCGCAGATGCCCGGCGTCATGCAGTTGGTATTGTCGCCCTGATAGGCCCCGCCGAGCTGTTCGCAGAGCGCCGCCGACGTCACGACGCATCCGCCGCCGCCGATGACCGGACCGCTGACGCAGCAGGCGCCGCGTATCGGCGCCGGGCAGATCGTATTGCCATCACAAATGGTCCCATCGCCCTGATAATTTCCGCCTTCGACGCCGCATTCGGCCTCTGTCGTCTCGATGCAGATCACGGGCGTATTCGGCGATATCACGCAGCAGGCGCCAGTGGCCGGCGGCGGGCAGGCGATGCCGGAGTCCTGGCACGTCGTTCCGTCGCCCTGATAGGTTCCGCCGTGCTGCTCGCAGTCCGCCTCCGTCGTGAGAACACAGATGATCAGACCGCCACCCTGCGGTCCCGGCGTTGCAACGCAGCAGGCGCCGCGCAACACGCTGTTGCAGCCCGTCGTCTGGCAGTTCGTGTTGTCTCCCTGATAGGCGCCATTCAGTTCGGCGCAGCGCGTCGCCGTGGTCTCGAAGCAGAACGCGGGGCCGAACGGCGGATTCGTGCAGCAGGCGCCCACTGTCGGCGGCGTGCAGATGTCCTCATCGGCGCACGTCGTCATCGGGGCTCGCGGCTGGCCTCCGTTGGCCACACATTCCATGAACGGCAGATCCTGGCAGGTATTGTCAGAGAAGCAGCAGGCGCCCGTCGGCGGTGGCGGAGGCGAGCAGGGAACGTTGGCGTCGTTGCACGTCGTTCCATCGCCCTGGTAGTCGCCGCCATCGGCCTCGCAGCGTTCGGCGGTTACGACGACACAGGCGTTTGCCGGGAGCCCGGGAAGCGACACGCAGCACGCGCCGACCGGCGGCGGCGACATGCAGGCGTTGTCGGCGCAGGTCGTGAATGGCCCCTGCGGCACACCCATCATCTGCACGCACTGAATCGGCGGCGCATCGATGCAGTCGCCATTCGGCAGGCAGCAGGCGACGGGCGGAGGCGGCGTGATCGGGCAGCCGATGTTGGGATCCGTGCATCGCGTGCCGGCGCCCATGAAGGTACCGCCCGCGTTGTCGCAGGCGTGCTCGGGAATCACGACGCAGATCGCAAACGCGCCGGGCGTCGAGATGCAGCACGCGCCGCGCTGGGCGCCAGGCGCTCCCGCCGCATCCGGTCCTCCCAGCTGCATCATCAGCGAGAACGGACCGATGTCGCGACCATCCACGACGCCGTCATGATTGATGTCGGCAAGCGCGACATAGGCGGGATCCGTCTCCTGGCCGAGCAGAATCCGCTGAAACACGGCGCGATCGCTGTTCTCGATCACGGTATTTCCGTCGAAGTCACCGGCGCGAACCTGGGTGCGCACGCCGGTACACAGACAGACACAACACACGATTGCATAGCAGAGTCGTCGAGGGGGGGAACTTGACATGGCTTGGGCGCTCCTTTTAGGCGATGGGCCTGTACCTTCCGCTTCCTTTCGCGCTCGCAGCGCGAAGCATGACAAAGAAACTGTCGTTGGCCCGACAAGCGGGGGTATCCGAACACAACGTCGAAAAGAACTGTCCGAGGCCAACGACAGCTGAGGATCATTTTTTTCTGCGGGATCCAAACGGCGTGAACCGCCGTGGATCCGACCGTCGCGCGAAGGCGCCGATCCGAACGATCGTCCTGTAATGCAACGCGCGTGCCACTCGCGCCGCCAGCCGGCCGGCGCCGGGTAAGTTTGCCATTGCGCGAAGGTTACTCGCGCCACCTCGTTTCCCGGGATTCGAGGCGCTCTGACGAACGATGGCCGCCCGTCGCCAATGTGGCGAAAAATGTCGCCACATTGACGTTGCGTCGGACGACCGCCATCGCGCCGGTCGATGAGTCAGGCGGCGAATTGTCGCGCCGGGATCCGTCGGAATCGTGGTCACAGTGTTTGCGACAGCCCGCCCCCGGAGCGTACAATCGGCCTGTCGCCAGTCGTCTGAACTTACTGCTATCCATGCCTTCGAATCGAGCGCCATCGCCAGCCCGCTCTCGTGCGATCGTAACGCTTGCCGTCGCGATTGCGCTCGTCGGCGCTGTGCGCGCTCCTGCGCAACAGTGGCCGTTCGGCGCGCCATCGGCCGGATGCGGCAACGCCGCGCCGGCCCCCCGGTTCGATGGCGCCCAT
The DNA here is from genome assembly GCA_035399845.1 of Phycisphaerae bacterium. Taxonomy (GTDB): domain Bacteria; phylum Planctomycetota; class Phycisphaerae; order UBA1845; family UTPLA1; genus ECT2AJA-110-A. Next base: position 9,535 of record DAOPJV010000069.1, read on the forward strand.
GACCGGATGATTCGACGGACCGACATGGGCGCCGACGCGGCGCTCGCCCTCGGCGGACATCGCGCGCCGGAACTGATCGCCATGCGCGTGGGAAACTGGGCGCCCGCAGCCAACGGCGCGACCTTCTTCGATGGCTGCTGGAATCCCGCCGGCGGCTTCTTTCGACTCGAACTCGCGTTCAGAGGTCTGCTCAATCCCCCCGGCCGTGTGGGTCTGTCGACACCGACGCACGCGCCCTTTGAGTTCGGTCCGCATCCCGTGTCCGGCTTCATCGAAATCGATGTCGACGACAACGTTGCGACCGGCGGCGACTTCGAAACGCCGGAGAACATGTATCCGGCCAATGTCGCGCGTTTCGGCGGGCTCCCCGCCAATCCCGATCTCGCTGATCGCGTCGCGCCGCTCGGCGTCGACTTCATCGAGTTTCTTCCACAGACGCCGCTGGTCGAACGCGCCGGCGAGGAATTCCACATCGCTCTCTTCGGCGACCTGATCGACACGAGCATCGAAGTCGAGGGAGACGGCGACAGACGCTTCGAAGCGGATGAAACCTGGATCATTCGCGGCAAACTGCTTCATCGCGCCCACGGCTACGAGATCTTCAGCGGCGCCAACGGCAACGGCGCCTACGAGCCCGTTGTCGATATCGAATTCCGGCACAGTTCAACGCCCGATGTCACGATCCTCTCGCTGGTGTATCCGCTGACGAACGCGGCCGCCGCGGCGTTTACCGGAAACGCCCCGCAGGCGCCCGACAGCAGCAGCCTGAACCAGAACTCGATTCTCGAAGGACTGCTCGACCTGACAACAAGCCTTCAGTCGCTCAGCCCGGCCCTGCGGAACCACCCGGCGTTCCCCCTCATTGCAGCCTGGGAGAATCAGAGCGCCGCGGCCTGCCTCAACAGTTCACTCTGGCGCGTCACCTGCCACGTCGGCATGTCCTATCCGGCCCAGGACCTCTTCGGCGCGTTCATCGTCTGGACGGACGCCTGGCCCGGCGCCGCCTTTGGTGACTTCACGGCCGACGGCGTTGTCACGTCAGAGGACCTTGCCGCCTTCGACGCCTTCATCAGCGCCTTCGACACGCTGTTTCCGATCGATACCGACAACGCCATCAACGGCAAAGTCACGCTCTCCGATTTCGCGGGGAACTTCAGTGTCTTTGATCTTAACTACGACGGCGTCGTCGACGATCGCGATCGATCGGCCATCCAGCTGTGTGGCGACATGAACGGCGATCGGGTCGTCGACCTCGCCGATCTGGCGGCGTTTGCGGATGCGATCCTCGACCCGACCACCGCCGGTGATCCCTGCGAGAACGCCTCGCCGTTCGGCGCCTGCTGCATCGACGCCATCTTCGGCCCCGATCTCTGCTTCGACGCCACGCTCGCCGACTGTCAGTCACAGGACGGTCTGTTCCAGGGCGTGAACACGACATGCTCGAGCAACGGCTGCGTCTTTCCGAGCGGGGCCTGCTGCGTGCAGTCGTTCGCGCAGCCGACGGCCTTCTGTTTTGAGGCGACGGCCTCCGAGTGCCTGCAGTTCGATGGCGCCTTTCACGGCGTCAACACCACCTGCGCCGACATCGGCGTGAACTGCGACAACTCCGGCAACGTCGGCGCCTGCTGCATGAACAGTCCGGCGGCGCGATGCGTCGAGCTGACGGCGACGGAATGCCAGTCGGCCGGCGGCGCCTTCCAGGGCGCCGGCTCGCTCTGCAGTGATCCCGGCGTGCCCTGCGCCATACCGGCGGATGCGCCGTGCTGCCTGCCGTTCGAGACGTGCGTCATGCTCGACCCCGTCACGTGTGTCAATCAGGGCGGCATCCCGTTGATTGACGCGGAGAGCTGCGCCGGCGCCGACTGCCCCGCGCCAAGCGCCATCGGCGCCTGCTGCGTGACCTCGGCGGGCGCGATCCTGTGCCTTGAGAATACCGCCACGCAGTGCTTCCAGCTGGGCGGCGCCTGGCTCGGCGAAAACCTCAGCTGCGTCAACGCACAGTGCGGCGCGGAACCGCAGCGCGCCTGCTGTCTGCCGAACGGCGGCTGCCAGTCGTCGAGTATCTTTGAATGCCTGATCTCCGGCGGAACGCCGCAGCCCGGCGGCGTCGATTGTGTCAGCGCGGGATGTATCGCCACGAACCAGACGCTCGGCGCCTGCTGCGTTGAAATCTCGGGCCTCGCCACCGAGCGATGCATCGTGATGTCAAATACCGACTGCGATATGCAGGGCGGCGTCTTCGCAGGCGTCGGGATGGACTGCTCGGCGCCGCTGCTCAGCTGCATTGGCCCGAACGTTCCCGTCATGGTCGCGCCAACGACCTTCGTGGACGTCCTGCTCGGACGAAACACCGACCCGACTGTCGTCAGCGCCGCCGATGTCGATGGAAATTCCGTCGTGGACGGCCGGGATATTCAGCCGTACATCGACGCCCTGCTCGGCGCGGGCGACTTTGCCATCGGCGCCTGCTGCGTCTCGGGCTTCAGCGCCCAGTCCGTCTGCTTCGTCGGCCTGAAAGGTGACTGCGACCTGGCCGGTGGCGCCTTCCTGGGTCCCGATTCGCAATGCGACAACAGCTGCGGAACATTCGAGTCAATTACCATGGCGTGCTGTCTCACGGAGGGCTGCGTCGACCTGACGCCCCTGGAGTGCGCGGCCGCCGGTGGCGCCGTCGATCCGGATACGCTCACCTGCGGTGAACGAAAGCTGCGATCGCTTTTGCGCAAGTGCGACATGAACGGCGACAATCGTGTCAACGGCGAGGATATTCAGGTGTTTATTCTGCGATTGATGGAGAACTGATTGTGCGGCGGCGCCTGGGCAGGCCAATTCGACGACGACAACGACGCCGAGCGGTGACACTGTCGCATTGCGCCTTCACGCTGCTGGAAGTTCTCGTCGTGATCGCCGTGATTGCGATTCTGCTGGCGCTGTTGTCATCGGCCCTCAGCGCCAGCCGCCGCGCCGGCCTGAACCTGCGATGCATCAGCCAGATGCAGAGCATCGCGTTCGAGTTCCGCATCTTCGCCGACGATTTCTCGGCGCGGAATCGCGGCGAGAGCGAACTGCTCGGCCCCGATCGCTTCTACATCGATGATTTCCAGGACAGCCTGTATCGCATCGACGAATTCTGGGACGCGGGGCCCTATCCCCTGGTCCCCTACGACAGTCGAATCTCCATGATGTGCCCGGCGGGCCCCGACGATCTCGCCCGACGCCCCGGCCTGACGGCCTTTCAGGATGCGTTGTGGCCCCCCCAGAACGTCAGCATCGCATTCAATCGACGGCTCTGGCGCGACGGTCTCTCGCCCGGCATTCGACAGCTTTCGTCGCGCGTGCTCTCTTATCCCAACACGCCGCTCGTCATTGATGTCGACGGCGCCGCCGCCGTCGCCGCCTCACACGAGTCGACCTACACGGCGCCCCCCGTCTCCACGCTGGATGACATCTACTCGGGCGGCGGCTACTGGTACCCCGCGTTTCGGCATGGCGCCAGTCTGAACGTCGCGTTCATCGGCGGCCACGTCGCATCCTCGAAAGCGCCACTCTCGGAATCCTCCTGGCGATGGGACAATGTGCCGTAATTCAGCGCCACGCACGAACGACGGCGTACGATGGATCGCCGCGGCGGCGAGCGCATCGCGGCGCCGCGCCGTCCGGCCCCTGTGGTTCCCGCAATCATGAGCATTCGAACCAAATGCGCCCTGCTGCTCATCGCCTTCGAAGCCACGCTCGCGGGCACGATTCTCTTTTCGCTTTATTACATGACGGCGTACTTCGGCGCCGCGTCGCAGTCGTTCAACGTGTCTCGCGTGACCGTCGAGGAAGTCGGCCGCCTTCGCAGCGCCGTGCTCAATGAGAAGGCGCGCCTCATGGCGCCCGACGCGTCCCCCGCCGCGCAGGCGGACATGAACCGCGCCAGGGATGAGATCGCGCGCCTGGTCGCCAATCTCGGGGCCGCACTGGCGGGCGAGGATCGCCAGCGCCTCGAATCCCTGGACCAGCGTCGACAGATCGCTGTCCGCGACGCGATCGCCCATCCCGACAGCGCGCCGGCCACGAACGCCGCCGTCGCCGTCCATCACGAATTCGACCAGTTTCTCGGTTCCCTGGAATCGAAGACCTGGGCCTCCGTCCGTCTCGCCGTCGAACGAACCACGGAGGCGCAATGGACGACGGCCATTGTCCTGACCGCCACGATGACGATCGGCGCCCTGCTCGGCGTCGCCGGCATCTGGCTCCTCAGGCGCTGGGTCCTGCTTCCCATCCAGGATCTGAAACTCGCCGCCGACGAGCTCGGCCGCGGCAATCGCGACCATCCCGCGAAAGTCAATTCCGCCGACGAACTGGGCCAGCTCGCCACGGCCTTCAACGAGATGGCCGCCGACCTGGGTGTCATGGAAAAACGCATGGTTCAGCGCGAGCGCCTCGCCGCCATGGGCGAACTCGTCTCCTACATCACGCACAACATCCGCAATCCGCTCGCAGGCATACAGAGCTCCGCCGAAATCACGTGCCAGCACGCCGCCCCGGATTCACCCGTCATCGAACAGCAGCGGAACATCATCCGGGCGATCGAACGCTTCCTGCGATGGCTGCGGCAGATTGAACACGCCTGCGGCGGTCCCCTCGACATCGCGACGGAACCGACGGACGTCTACGAACTCATCGACGCCGTCGTGTCCGTCTTTCGTCCGATGGCCGATCAGGAAGCCATCACACTCGTTGCTGAACAGAATGGCGCGCCGGCCCGGGTCCCGCTCGACGCGCGACAGTTCGAGCAGGCCCTGACGGCCGTCGTCGGCAACGCCATTGAAGCCGTCGGACACAAGGGCCGTGTTACAATCTCGGTCAAACAGAGCGAGCGCGGCGGGCGATGGGAACTCATCGTCGCGGATACGGGACCCGGCGTTCCGCAGGACGTGCGGGCCCACGTCTTTGAACCGACCTTCAGCACCAAGCGCCACGGACACGGACTCGGCCTGGCGCTGGCGCGGAAGATCGCCGAACTTCATGATGGCGAGCTCGAATGCGCCGACAATCCCGGCGGCGGCGCGCTGTTTCGATTTATCATGCCGACAGAACCACAAGAGGACGCCTGACATGACGCGGATTCTGATCGTCGATGATGAGCGCACACTGCTCGCGAACCTCGCCCTGCAGCTCGGCCGCGCCGGCTACGAGTGCCGGGCCGTCGACAACGGCGCTTCGGCGATGGAAGCGCTCGAGGAGAGCGAGCCCGACATCGCGCTCGTTGATATCCGCCTCCCCGACATGAGCGGTCTCGAGCTGATCGCCCAGCTTCGCCAGGCCGGCCGCGACTTTCCGATCGTCGTCATGACGGCCTACGGCTCCGTCGAGAACGCCGTGGAGGCGATGAAGGTCGGCGCCAGTGACTACCTGCAGAAACCCGTCTCCATCACGGAACTTCAGGTCGTGCTCGATCGCGTCCTGCAACACAATCGACTCCGGGATCGACTCGACGTCTTCGAGCGCGAGCGCCGACGCCAGGGCGCCGAACGTCGCATCGTCGCGCAGCATCAGAGCATGGAGCGCGCCCTGGAACTCGCACAGAAGATCGCGACTCAACCGCCGGACGAGAGCGGCAACCTCCCCACGGTCCTCGTCACGGGCGAAACGGGCACGGGCAAGGACCTGCTCGCCCATCACATTCACGACTTCGGTCCGAATACCGACGAACCCTTCGTGCAGATCAACTGCACGGCCCTGCCGGGACCGCTCGCCGAGGCGGAACTCTTCGGTTACGAGAAGGGCGCGTTTACCGACGCCAAGACGAGCAAGAAAGGTCTGTTCGAAGTCGCCGGCGCCGGCACGGTCTTTCTCGACGAGATCGGCGACATGCCGATCGAACTGCAGGCGAAGCTCCTGCTTGTCCTGGAGAAGCGAGCCTTTCGGCGCCTGGGCGGTACGCGCGAGCGACAGGTCCGCGCCCGCACAGTCGCTGCGACAAACTGCAACCTGACGCGACTGGTCACGGAAGGACGCTTCCGCAAGGACCTGCTCTTTCGCTTCCAGGCGCTGGCCATCGAGCTGCCGCCACTGCGCGAGCGAGGCGACGACCTGTTCCTGCTGGCCAATCACTTTCTCGAACAGCGGGCCCTGCGACTGCATCGACCGACGCCGAAGCTCTCGCGCGCCGCGAAGGACGCCATGCGCCGCTACCCGTGGCCCGGCAACGTGCGTGAACTCGACAACGTCCTCCAGCGAGCGATGCTCATCACGGATCGCGACACAATTGACCCGGCGGAACTGAATCTCTCTCAAAGCGATCTGGGAACCGGCCCCGTCAGCCTGGAGGCGTTTCGCTTCCCCTTCGGCATGGAGGACTGCACGCTCCTGCGCGTCGAGGAAATGCTCATCCGCCAGGCGCTCGAACACTGCCACGGCAATGTCTCTGAGGCGGCGAGAATCCTGGGCATGCGCCGCGGCACGCTGCGCCATCGCCTGGAGAAGCTGTCGCTCTCGCCAAAGCCCTAGCGGGCCCCGCTCTGCAACGGATCAACACTGAGAAAACAACACGGGCTCGCGATCGACGAATCGATCGCGAGCCCTGCGAACTGAACGCCTCGGACGCGCTCCATATGCCTGGATCGCACGGAGATGACGCCGCAGAAGGTGTGACGGCGCCCTCTGATCGGGAAGCCCGTGGGAAGCCCCCGACCACCATCCACGCGATCGCGTCAACAGCCGATCAGAAGCGCGCGACCCGCGGGTTCAGTCGCGGTGTGAAAGAACGAATTCAGGGACACGCCTGACCACTTGTCAGCGCCGCAATGAACGAACCCACGTCGGCGAGTCCGACGCTGTTCATACCGTCCACATCGGCGCATCCGCACGCGCCATCACCCAGCAGGCATGAGACGAACTGCTGGATGTCCGCGCCGTCGAGCGTTCCGTCATGATTCACGTCGCCCGGACAGGCGCACGCCGTCGTCGCTGCGCCCGCCCAGAAACCGCCTTCCATTTCAAAGACGCCCCCTGCCGAGTAGCCCGTATCGTGCTGCCCGACAGTCCCTTCCACCTCAAACGCGCCGCCGGCGCTGTAGCCGCCGCCCGCGTCGTTCGTCCGCCACGACACGTCATACGTTCCGGCGACCAGCGGCGTCGATAGAGTGAGCGTCAGGGCGATCGTCCGGATAGGTCCAGTCCGATTTGCGTTCATCGTTCATCTTCCTCCGGGTTGACTCGCGCTTATCCGAGATCGCGGAAATTCTGCGACCCCGTCGCGATTGAATAGACCGCTCCGCAATCTACCTGTCGTCGCCCCGCGTGGAGTCGAGACGTTCGATCAGACGCTCAATTCTGGCCAGGCGAGTCGCCAGCTCGGCGTTGGCGTCTCGCAGGCGCGCGATCTCCGCGTCCTTGTCGCGCTGCAGGTCCTTCATCGCCTCGACAAGCACCGGGACCATCGCCTGGTAGTTCACAGACTTGACGCCCGCCTCCGATTCGCGAACCAGCTCGGGGATGACGCCTTCGACCTGTTGCGCAATCAAACCGTAGTGACGCCGATCGTCCCGTCCGACGCCCTCGCGCCACAGGTAGGTCCTGCCGTCAATCCTGCGGACAAGATCCAGCGCGTTCGGAATCGACTGAATGTCGCGTTTCAGGCGGATGTCGGAGTTGATGCTGATTTCGCCCGGAACGATCACGTCGCCATCACTCTGGACAGTGAATCTCGGAACGTAGGCGCCCGTCGCCCCGGACGAAATCGAGAAATCGCCGCCATCGGCCGCCCCGATTTGCCACTTGTCGTCATCGGCGGCGCCGTTGTCGGCCCACAGTTCAATCGATGCGTCCTGCGACGCCCCCGCGACCACATCACACGACTGTGTCGAGACATTGCTGAATCGATAGGCCGCGTCCCCCAGCGCTGTCACGCCGTCGGCGCCGGGATGCCAGGCGGCCGTTGTGTCATTGCCGATGACGACCGTCGCGTCGGCGTGACTCGTCGCGCCGTATCCGATCGAGATAGCGTCGGTATGCGTCGCCCGCGCGTTTGCGCCGATCGAGACGGATCTCGGCGCCCGTACCGCGGCCCCGTAGCCGACGCTGATTCCGTCATCCGATTCGACATAGGCGCTGGCGCCGACGATGACTGTTCGACTGATGTTCGTGTGGTATGAGGCGCCCTCGACGGTACCATTCCAGGAATCGGAAAACCCGTCAAAGAGCTGCTGGTCCGTGCTGCTCCAGTACCCGAAATCCGCCAGGGCTCCAAGGACGACGTTGTTCGAGCCGTCTCGATTGCTGAAGCCGGCGCCGGCGCCGAGATAGGTGTTGCGATTGGCGTTACCCGTGTTGTTCGTGCGGTTGTTCTGCGAGCCGGAGAGCGCACCGACAAACGTGTTGTAGTCGGCGTGTTCCGTGTTCTCTCCCGAGCGCGCGCCCAGGAAGGTATTGAAATTCCCGGCGCCGATATCGATACCGGCCACATTGCCGAAGGCCGTATTGTGTACGCCCGTATTGATGTCATAGCCGGCCTCGTTGCCAACGGCCGTATTGCCGAAGCCGATTGTGCAGCTCCGCAGCGCGCTGTCGCCGACGCCCGTGTTGTCGTCGCCAGTGGTATTGTTGTAACCGGCGTCCTCACCAACGAAGGTATTGTGTCCACCCGTCGTGTTGGATTTTCCGGCCTCTTCCCCAAGGAATGTGTTGTCAATGCCGGACGTGTTACTCATGCCGGCGCGATAGCCGACGAACACGTTGTCGTAGGCCAGGTTCAGCGCGCCGGCCTCCGATCCGACGAACACACACTGAGAGCCCGCGTCGCCGCCCGATCCCGCCATCCAGCCAATACTGACGATGTCGCTGTCGTCGTCGAACAGCCGACCGGCGCTCCTGCCGATGAACACACTCCGGCTCCCGCTCGAAAGGGACAGCCCCGCCTCTTCGCCAACGAACGTGTTGTCCGTTCCCGTGGTGATCGCCGCGCCGGCGCTTGTTCCGTATGTTGTATTTCCTGTCTGGCCGAACGCCGTGGACGCGACGCCCAGCGCCGCCAGACTGAATAGGATTCTGACTTTCATCGTAGTTTCTCCAGCCGCCCGAAGGCGTTTGCTCAGCCTTCGCGCTGTCCGGCCTTCAGTCTGTCAATTTCCTTCCGCATCTCGATCATGTGCAGCGTCATCTCTTCAATCTTGCGCAGCAGGACGGCGTTCATCTCACTGACATCCACGCCATCCGAATGGATCTCCGCGGCCGAAGGCACATCCGGCAGATGTCCGTGCGCCTGAATGAAGTCCTCGACATCCTTCAGCGGCCTGAGGCGATAGCCCTCCTCGAAGACGTAATCGGGCCATGCGTTGTTGACGACCTTTACAGTGCCCTGAACGCGAATCCCCTGCCCCGAGTTGAGCGGAAGGTACGTGATATAACCGTCACTCAGATCGAAGAATCCGCCGCCGCCGCCGATCGCCATTCCCCCGCCCGTCACGTTCGCGAGATTGAGAACGAGCTGAAGGTACGCCTTTTCGTTTTCATTGGCGCCCGGATACGCGTTGACCGGGACGCCTTCCGTTTCAATATGCAGTGGGAAGATCGGATCGGCCCCGACGCCGATGTAACCGTCGGTCCGGACATTGCCGGCGACGTGCAGCGCCTGGCTCGGTGATGTGACCCCGATCCCGACGGCGCCCGCGTCATCAACATACACGGCGTCATTCGGCGAACCGGCGCTCGACCCGTAGGACGCGTCGCCCGCGCTGACGCCCGTCAGGCCGGAACCATCCCCAACGAAGGCTGTCGCCGTCACGGTTCCGTTGACATCCAGCGCCGTCGCCGGGTCGTTCCTGTTGATTCCCACGCCGCCGGAGGCGCGAATCAGGAACTGATCGCCGGCGGTCGATGCAAACTCGGCAAGCTGGCTGTCGGCCCACACGAACGCCCCATCGTGCCGGGCGCTGGCCTTTCGTCCCGCGGCAAACGAGAAATCGCCCGCGGCGATATTCTCCTGACCGCCGGGGCTGACCGAATAATCGCCGCTCGCCATATTTCCACTGCCGCCGGCCACGACCGAAAGTCGTCCGCTGGCGACATTGGGACTGCTCGCGGGATCAAACTCTCCACCTCCACCAATGAACGCGCCGATGCCGCTGGCCGTATTCGACGCGCCGCCGCTCACCGTAGCGAAGCTGTTGCTGGCGAGGTTGTTGGCGCCGCCCCCGATCGTCGAGAAGGGTTCTACTGCAACATTGCCGCTGCCACCCGTCACGACTGACAGCCGCCCACCGGCGACATTGGAGTTGGTGGAAGGATCAAACTTGCCGCCACCGCCGACAAACGACCCACGGCCATTGGCGGAATTCAGAGATCCGCCACACACTGTCGCAAAACGCTCTCCGGCAACGTTGTTCGCGCCGCCCGCAACCGTGCTCAGAAGATCCGCGACAAAATTGCCGTAGCCGCCGCCAATGACGCCGAACGCGCCATACACCTCGTTCGGGTTGTCGACGGCGCCGCCACCACAGATTGTCGCGCCGCTGACGTCTGTTTCGACATAATTGACCGCGTGACCACCCACGACGTTCCACGATCCCGGAAACACGGCGCCGGCGCCGGCTTCTGTCGTCTGAAAGCCGCGAAGCGCCAACGCCATCGGCGCCGGTGTCATCGGCTGGCGCGGCGCGAGCGTCGTGAACGGCTGCGCATCGGCGGGATCGTGAGGGCTTCGAACGGCGATCTCGATCCAGCGCGCATCGCCGTTGAATGCGAGAACGCCAAAATCCAAATCCACAGTGAATAATCCATCCACAATCTGAACGTTGTCGATTGCGATCGTCGAACCGTACGCGGCGCCCGCGACATCGGCGTCCCAGAGTGTGAATTCGAAGTCCGCGGCGCCGTTGAGCGGTTCGCCCGATACACTGAGTCTTCCCTGATAGGTCCAGGCGCTGCTGAGCGGCGCCTGGGCCCGCGTTGTCGCCGTCGCCATCATGACGACGAGCGCAATCGCAGGGAGTGTGCGTCTGAGAGTTGTCATCTCCATCTCCATGGGGTTACAGGGTAGCGAGGTCGGAATCACGCCTTCGGTCGGTCCACGGCCGTCGTGGCCGGGTTTGCGCTCATGCCGAAGAGCGATCAGACATTCGATGAGTCAGTTCAGGAGTTGCTGCGCCGGCGTCCGCTGCTACGGGCACGTCTCGCCCGCAAGCAGGAATTCGACGAAGCGAGCGATATCCGCGTCGCCAACTCCCGGGGCGCCATCCAGCTCGGCGCGACCGCAGCGGTTTCCGGCGCCAAGGTAGCATTCCAGGAATGACTGGATATCAGCGCTGTTGATCAGACCGTCGTCATTCAGGTCAGCCGGACAACCGTACAGACAGGGGAAGTTCACGATCTCGACGCCGGCGTCGTCCTCAAGCAGATACGCCGCCGTTCCATTGAGCGCAATACCGCCTGTGAATCCCACTGACTGAAATACACTGTCCGTCAGCGGTTCCGTGGGATCACTGATATCCACGACGTGCGCCCCGGCGTTACCGTCCGTCACGAGCGCAACGTTACCCACAACGCGCACACAGATCGTCGCGTCGAACACGGGGTAGTTGGAAAGCAGTGTGGGCGACGCCGGATCACTCACGTCGATCAGCTGTACGCCCGACTCGCCATCGGCAACACACGCCACGCCGTTCGAGACCGCCACGCCCACGGCAAAGCCCGGTGTGTCATACGCGCCCCGCAGCACAGGCGACGCCGCGTCGCTCACGTCAACGATCTGCAGTCCGCTTTCGATGCAGGCCACGTATGCAACGTCATCAACCACTTCGACACCCACCGCGATCCCTGGAAGCGGGAGGCTGACGGGAGGGAGCGGCGAACTCGGATCGCTCACATCAACGATCCGCAGACCACCTTCCCCGCAGGCCACAAAGGCGTGTCCATCCTGAACCGTGACCTCATACGCGCTGTCGCCGGTCAACACGGCGCTGAGCAGAGACGGCGTCTGGGGCGCGCTGACATCGAGGATGAACAACGCGCCAACCTGATCTGTCACGTAAGCGATCGAATCGCGAACGACGACGTCAAACGCGTCAATCGTCTCTGTAAAGGCGCCGACGCTGATCGGAGCGGAGGCGTCCGCCACGTCCAGGATGAGAAGCCCCGCGGAACCGTTCGCGATGTACAGCAGTCCGGAGTCATCGACCGCCGCCCGCGTGGCCTCGCCCGGCGTCTCGATTGCGCCCTCCGCCAACGGCGCGCAAAACGGCGTCTGTTTGATGCGATAGATCGCCCTGGATCCGTCAAAGAGAATGACCGACACGGCGAGATAGTCGCCGCTCACGCCATGAAGGCGGAAGTCATTGCTGACCATCTGTACGCCATCCAGGTACGAGCCGAATCCGCCCAGAACCTTGTGGAGTTCACCGTCGCGCCACATGACCAGGCGTTGTCCTCCTGGTCCGACAGCGTCGAAATAGACGGCCCCGTCGCTGACGGCGTAGTCAACGGTTCCGGCGTATCCGCCTCCGTCCGGCAGGGGCGTTGTCGGATCCGAAACCGTGCGAAGTTCCGCGCCATCGAAGTAATAGAGGCCCGCATCCTGCAGACCCGTCCCGCTGAAGACGACCCAGCCGTTGTCCATCGAGGGTCGGTTGACGCTTGTGAACGTCACGTTCGTCCCGGGAATCAGCGTCGTCTCATCCGCGATTAACGAAATCACGCCGTTCTCGACCACGAACACGCCGAAGCCGCCGGAATCCGTGTGCGCCAGAAACGCAATCCCGTCGCCATTCGCATCGACCGCCGGGTTTCCCATTCCCAGCGTGAACGGCTCGCCATTGGGCGCCATGTCGCCCTGCCGGACCAACGCCGACAGCGTTCCATTGTCATCTCTGAAAATGCCATAGGTGGGCGGATCGCCCCAACTGCCCGAAAAGACGGTCGCGCCGTGCTGAAGTTCGACGGATGTGCCGCCGATTCCGCCGAACAACACACCCGTCGGTTCGCCGGGAACCTGCGTCACGTGCGAAATGGCGATCACCCGTTTGCTGGCGCCATCCCGACGCTCCAGCGAATCGCGGGCGTCGGATAACGAGCCGACGGAACGGCCCTGATAAAGCACGATCCCATTTTCGACGGAAGGTGTGCTGGACAGGAGCACATACGACGTCGACAACCCCGGAAAGAGGTCCGATTCTTCAGCCACGACCTCCATCACCCCGCCTCGACTGGCGTAAATGCCGTCGGCAAAGTTCGAGTCTCGCGCCTGAAACGTCACGTTTCCCTGGGCGTCCACGGCCGGCTCACTGAAGAAACGGAATGTTCCGCCGCCCTGCGGGAGCGGCGTATTCGAATCGACGACGCGTTCATAGAGAAATCTCACCGAGTCCGCCTCCGCGGACATCGGTCTCAGGCCGAGGACAACGATCATGGCGAGGAAGGCAATTCGGATCGCCCCAGGACGACTCAACATGTTCCAGCTCCCAATTGACGGCCGGTTCGGCCGAATTCCGACGGATGGGCGGGCTGACAAAAGTCCCACGTTCCTCTTCAGGCCGAAAGACGGGCTGGAAACCGGCAATGGAATCTGGGAAAATCTCGGCGATGGACCGGCAGACCCAGATAACGAGCCTGATTCAGCAGGTCAGCGATGGCGACGCCGGCGCGTCGCAGGAGCTGCTGCCGCTCGTTTACGAGGAATTGCGGGTCCTCGCCGAGGCCCGACTGCGTCGCACGCCCCCCGGTCAGACGCTCCAGCCAACGGCCCTCGTCCACGAGGCCTATATGCGGATCGTCGGCGCCACGGACCCCGGCTGGAACGGCCGAGGTCACTTCTTCTTCGCGGCCGCCCGGGCCATGCACGACATCCTCGTCGAAAACGCGCGCCGCAAGGCCGCTCTCAAGCGAGGTGGCGATCGTCAGCGGATCGACGCCCCCAATCTGGCGGACGCCCTGGCCGCGCCGGCGGAAGACATGCTCGCGCTCGCCGAGTCACTGCAGCGCCTCGAAGCGGAATTCCCACGCAAGCATCGCGTCGTCATGCTGCGATTCTTCGGCGGCATGAATCAGGACGAAATCGCCCTGTCACTGGACATCAGCGAGCGAACGGTGAGACAGGACTGGCAGTTCGCGCGTTCGTGGCTGCATCAGCGTCTGACAGTCGCGGAGCGGGAGTGAGGCATGCCCGACGATCGCGAAGCTCGAATCGACGCGTTGATCGAACAGGCAATGCGAACGCCGCCGGACGATCGCGACGCCTTTCTCCGGCGCGAATGCGCCAACGACACAACGCTGCTTCGCGCGCTTCGCGATCTTGTCGCAAATCAGACCAGCGTGCCCGCGGACTTTCTCGGCGGCGCCATCGACAGTGATCCGCCCGCCAGGTCGTGGATTGCGGACATCGAGACGATCGAAACGCCGGAGACAATCGGCGCCTACAGGATCCTGCGCGAGATTGGTCGTGGCGGCATGGGCGTTGTCTATGAGGCGGAACAACGGAACCCGCGACGACGCGTGGCGCTGAAAGTCGTTCGTCAGGGGCTGCAGTCCCCCTCCCTGATTCGCCGGTTTCAGCAGGAGGCGCACGTCCTCGGACAATTGCAGCATCCCGGCATTGCCCACGTGCACGAGGCCGGCTCCGCGCCGATCGGCGACTCGCATCTGCCGTTCTTCGCGATGGAACTCCTCGACGGCGCGTCCATCGTCGAGTCCTCCGCGGACCTCTCGACGCGCGAACGTCTTGAGCTGATCGCCCGTGTCTGCGACGCGGTCCAGCACGCCCATCAGAAAGGCGTGATCCATCGCGACCTCAAGCCCGCCAATATCATCGTCGTCCGACACGAGTCGGGGACGGCGCCGGGCGCGGGCGGCGGATCGAACGCCAGCGCCATGATCGACACCATCGGTCGCCCCAAGATTCTCGACTTCGGGATCGCGCGCCTGCTCGACGCCGACATGCAGGCGCCGACATTGCAGACGCACGCCGGCCAGATCGTCGGCACGCTCGGCTACATGAGCCCGGAACAGGTCGCGGGCGACACCGACAGAATCGACACGCGATGCGACGTCTATGCGATCGGCGTCATCCTGTTCGAACTGCTGACGCGCCGCCGGCCCTACGACCTGTCCGGCAAACCGCTGGCGGAGGCGGCCCGCATCGTGCGGGAAACGTCGCCGCCGCGCGCCGGCGCGATCGATCGATCGCTCCGTGGCGACATTGAAACGATCATCGCCAGGTCGATGGAGAAGGATCCCGATCGTCGATACGCCTCGGCGGGCGAACTCGCCGCCGACATTCGACGCCACCTGCGCGACGAACCCATCGAGGCGCGCCCCGCCAGTTCGCTGTACCAGGTCAGCCGGTTCGCGCGGCGCAACAAGGGCCTCGTGGCGGGGCTCGCCGTCGCCTTCGTCGCCCTGGCCGCCGGACTGATCGGAACCCTGAGCAGTCTGCGCGAAGCCCGGTCCCAGCGCGACGCCGCGGAGACCGCCCGGATCGAGGCGGAACGCGTCGCCGAGTTCCAGGCGAAGCTGCTCAGCGGACAATCGGCCCGCGCCTTCGGCGTCGAGCTGCTGGCCGACGTCCGAAGCGAGTATCGAAAAGCGCTGGAGCAGGCGAATCTGAGTGACGACACCGTCGAGTCCCAATACGCGATCGTCGACGAGGCGCTCAGGCGGATCACGGGCGTCAACATCGGGCGGCTCGTTCTCAGCCGGAGCCAGGCGGGCCGCGCAATCGAGCTGCTGGAAAGCGACTACACAGACGATCCGGTCATCGAAGCGCGTTTGCGACATGGCGTCGGTCTCATCTACATGAATCTCGGCATGTACGCCGACGCCGCGGGTCAATTCGAGCGGGTCGTCGATCTTCGGCGCAAACACCTGGGCGAAACGCATCGCGACACGCTGACGGCGCGCACGCGCCTCGCGACTGCGTATCGTGACATGGGGAAGACTGAAATCGCCGAGGCGCTCCTGCGCGCCAACCTCGAATCGATGACGAAAACGCTCGGCCCGGAGCACGAGGACACGCTCTGGACGATGGCGCAGCTGAGTCGACTGCTGTCGAACAAGCTGGAGTTCGAGGAAGCCGAGGCCCTGCTGACGAAGACGCTCGACGCGCTGGGACACACGCGCGGCGCAGAGGACTCTCAGACACTGAATCGCCGGAACGAACTGGGCCTGCTCCATCTGTACGAAGGGAAACTCGGCGAGGCGGTCGATGAATTCCGCGAACTCCTTGCGATTCGCGAACGGGTCGATGGCCCCGATGCGCCCGCCGTTGTCAGCGTGCGCAACAACCTGATGAGCGCCCTCTTCAAACAGAATCGACTGCGAGAGGCCGAACCCATCGCGAGGGCCACGCTCGAGTCGAGCCGGCGCACCAATGGCCGCGAACATCCGACGAGTGTCATGGCGACCAACAACCTGGGCATGGTCCTCTTTCGGCTGAAGGAATTCGAGAAGGCGGCGGCGCTGTTTCGCGAGGCCTGCGACAGCGCAGAACGACTGGCGCCGGAAAATGAAATCCGAATGAAGGCGACGTCCAACCTCGCGGACGCGCTTCGGGCGCTGAACCGTCCCGCCGAGGCGGCGCCACTGTGCCGGGAGTTACTGGCGGTCCGCCGCGGCATGGGCGGCGGCCGGCCCGATCTCGTCGCTCAGACGCTGGAGCAACTCGGCTGGCTGATGTTTGACCTGAGACAATTCGATGACGCGCTGGAAGCCTGGCGCGAATGCGTCGAGCTGCGGGAGGGCATCGCGCCCGCCCATTGGCTGACAAATCGGGCGCGCAGCGAACTGGGCATGGCGCTCGCGGCCCTGCTCCGCAACGACTCGGCGGAAGCCTACCTGAAGGGAAGCTACGAGGCCCTGCTTGCACAGAAAGACGAGATCCCCCCTGGCGATGGCGCGACATGTCTGCAGGACGCGCTCGATCGACTGGTGGCGTTCTACGAACAGACGAATCGACATGACGAGGCCGTTCGCCGGCGCCGCCAGGCGATCGCGACATCGGACGCAGACGCGGCGCCATAGGGATGGCGCCGACGCGCGCCTCACCGCCGTTCAGGCAGCCGACCCGCGGGAGAACTCAACGTCCGAATCGCCAGTCCCGTCGGCGACATGGCGTCGGTCCGATTCGTGTCGAACCGCCGAATCCCTACCGGATAACCGAAACCGGCCTACATCATTGCGCCAACACAGTCACGTCTTCGTACGCCTGTGCGCGCTATCATTGGCGCCGTCCCGGTTCCCGGGCCAGAACGCCTGAAGTCCAATATTCCGCCGAATACAACGCGTTGAGATGTCCTCCCCTTCGCGCGCCGATACTGGATGGACACCCGTCGCGGATCAGCCGCGATCGGAGCGTCGTCGTTTTCTCATCACGCGCCACGTCATTGGCGCGCGCGGCGACGGTGAACACTGGGGCGGAACACGTCATGCGCAACCTGAACGACCAACGCGCGCTCACGCGAATGCGTGTGGCGCGTCGACGCGACCGCTCACTCGTTCGGTTCATTGTTGCGGCCGCGAGTCTGGGTATTCTGCTCGTCGCGCCCGTCGTCAGCGGCGCGCCGAGCGCCAGCGACGCAGGCTGCGCGCAGTGCGCGACCGGGGCGGCCACGACCCGCGCCGAGCCCGGCTATTTTCTCACGCACATCTTCGACACCTCCGACTTTCCACCGCGATGGTACTGCGGAACGTGGACTGGCTTCCTCGGTTGGATGCACGTTCTCTCCGACGCCCTGATCTGGGGCGCCTACATCGCGATTCCCATCCTGTTGGTGATCTTTCTTCGGCGGCGGCGCGACGTGCCCTTTCCCGCGGTCCTCTGGCTCTTCGTCGCATTCATTGTCGCCTGCGGATTCACGCACCTGATGGAGGCCGTCATCTTCTGGTGGCCGGCGTACCGCGTCAGCGGATTGCTGAAGCTGTCCACCGCCATCATCTCGTGGGTGACAGTGGTCTCACTGATCACGATCGTTCCCCGCGTGCTGGCGTTTCGCAGCCCGGCTCAGGTCGAACAGCTGCTGTCAGAAAGAACAGCCGACCTTCGAAAGCGCGAGGCGGAACTCGCGGAACTGAATTCGCGTCTGGAGCAGCGCGTCAGCGAACGCACACGGCAGCTCAAGTTCGAAAAGGAGGAGGTGGAACGGCAGAAAGAAGCGGCGCTGACGATGATGCGCGATCTCGAACAGTCCAAGGAGCGCGCGGAAATGGCGCGCAGTGAACTGGCGGCAACCCAGGAACGACTCATGGTCGCGTCCCGCCAGGCGGGTATGGCCGAAATCGCCACGGGCGTGCTTCACAACGTCGGCAACGTCCTCAACAGCGTCAATGTCTCCGCGACCCTCGTCAGCGACAAGGCCCGCAACTCCAAAGTGTCGAGTCTTGCAAAGACTGTCGACCTCATTCGGGAACACGAACACGATCTCGGCCGATTCATGACAGACGACGAAAAAGGCAGGAAGCTGCCCGGCTACCTCGGCAAACTCGCCGATCATCTTGCCGACGAACAGAACGCAATGGTCGAGGAGCTGCAGTCCCTCACGCGGAATATCGAGCACATCAAGGATATCGTGTCAACACAGCAGTCCCACGCCGGGACCGCCGGGCTCGTACAGTCGACGCGGCTCAGCGAAGTGGTCGACGACGCCGTCACGATGAGCGCGACGTCCTTCGAACGCCACGGTGTCACGCTGGCTCGGGACTATGTGGAACTGCCGGAAATCCCCATCGACAAGCAGAAGCTCCTCCAGATACTGATCAATCTGATTCGCAACGCCAAGCACGCCCTCATCGACAACGACAACGCGGAGAAACGCATCGAACTGCGTATCTCCCGACCGGATCCGTCGCTGGCGCGTATCGATGTCATCGATACGGGCGTCGGCATCGCTCCCGAGAACCTGGATCGCATTTTCTCACATGGATTCACGACCAAGCCCAACGGCCACGGCTTTGGTCTTCACAGCGCCGCCCTCGCCGCCAGGGAGATGGGGGCGTCGCTTTCGGCCACGAGTGAAGGCGCGGGACGCGGGGCCACATTCACAATTGAGATTCCACTCGCCATAACTGAGGCGTCACGATGAACAGTTCCATGCCCCCGAAAAACCGGCGCATCCTGATTGTCGATGACAATCGTCAGATCCACGACGATTTCCGGAAGATCCTCCGCCCGTCGGAGTCGCCGTCGCAGCTCGACGCCGACGAGGCGGAACTGTTCGGAACCGCGCCGGCGCCGACAGTGGTTGAGGGATTCGAGCTGGATTCCGCCTATCAGGGCCGTGAAGCGCTGTCCCTCGTGGAGGCTTCGCTGACGAAAGGCCGCCCCTATGCGCTGGCCTTTGTCGATGTCCGAATGCCGCCGGGATGGGATGGCATCGAGACTGTCGCGCGACTCTGGCCCGTCGACCCCAGTCTGCAGATCATCATCTGCACGGCCTATTCAGACTACTCGTGGGATCAGATGATCGAAAAGCTGGGCCTGAACGACAGGTTGCTGATCCTCAAGAAGCCCTTCGACAACGTTGAGGTCCGTCAACTGGCCTCGGCGCTGTGCGAGAAGTGGAACCTGGCCCACCAGGCGCAGTTGCGGCTGCACGAAGTCGAACGGCTCGTGAAGGCGCGGACGCGTCAGCTCGAAGAATCCCAGCTGGAACTGGAGTCGGCGCGGACCTCAGCCGAGGAGGCGAACCGCGCCAAGTCCGACTTCCTGGCCAACATGAGCCACGAGATTCGCACGCCCATGACGGCCATCCTCGGCTTCACCGAACTGCTGGCGACGGATGGTGATCTCGACATTCCCCAGCAGCGCCGTCGCGAGTACCTCGACACGATCAGGCGAAACAGCGAGCAGCTCATCGTCATCGTCAACGACATTCTCGATCTCTCGAAGATCGAAGCGGGGCGAATGACCATCGACATCGCGCCATGCAATCCGATTCAGATCATCTCCGACGTGGAACAACTGATGCGCGTCAAGGCGGAGCACGCCGGGATTCGATTTCAGGTCGATTATGTCGGCGAGTTCCCCGAGTCGATACAGACCGACTCCACCCGGCTTTCCCAGATCCTGATCAACCTCTTCGGCAACGCCATCAAGTTCACATCGGAAGGCGGCGTCGAGGTCACCGTCCAGCTGAACAGGGACCGGCGCGCCACGGCGCTCCAGTTTGATGTGGTCGATACCGGCATCGGCATGACGGAAAAGCAGGTGTCGAAGCTCTTCCGCCCGTTCACACAGGCGGACAGCTCCACCACGCGACGATTCGGCGGAACCGGCCTCGGTCTGACCATCAGCAAGCGCTTCGCGGAGATGCTGGGCGGCTACATCAACGTCATTCGAACCGAACCGGAATCCGGAACGCACTTCCGCGCCGCTGTTGAAACCGGCCCTCTCGATGGAATCGCGTTTCGAAACGCCGACGCGATGCTCAGGGAGGCGACGGCGCGTTCGGTTCGCCAGGAAAACGCCGACAATCTGACAATCCGCGACTGCAATGTCCTTCTTGCGGAGGATGGGATCGACAATCAGCGTCTCATCGCACGATTCCTGCAACAGGCCGGCGCGAAAGTTCAGGTGGTCGCCGACGGAAAACAGGCCGTCGACGCCGCCATCCAGGCGATGACCGAGCGCCGCGCCTTCGATGTCATCCTGATGGACATGCAGATGCCGGCGCTGAGCGGCTACGACGCCACGCGAATGCTCCGCGACGCCGGGTACACACATCCGATCATCGCCCTGACCGCCAACGCGATGGTGGGCGACCGGCAGAAGTGCCTCGAGGCCGGCTGCGACGAGTTCGTGTCGAAGCCCATCCGCCGAACAACACTGCTCGAGCGCATCCGGGACTGTGTTCACGGTTCTGTTTCGCCGTCGAGTGAATAACGGCGGGGGCCATGGGGCGCCTTCATGTGTGAGCGTACCACCGGACGCCGGCTCGCGCGCCACTGGGCGCCTGCCACCCAGTGCTGAAGCGCAAGAGAACTCGTTAGCAATCCAGTTGCATTGGCCCGTATCGCTGGTCAGCGATTCGCTCGCGCAACGGGTGAGCATGGCCCACCCTACCCCTGAATCCCCTGCTCCCTCAGCCTACTCGTAGCGCAGCGACTCCACGGGCCACGTGCGCCCCGCCTTGATCGCGGGAATCGTCGCGCCGAGGACGGACGCAACGATGGCCAGGACGCAGATCCAGAAGACTTCCATCGCCTTCCACTTGTTCGGGATCTGGTCGAAGCTGTAGGTCTCGGGGTTCCAGATGCGCAGCTCCGGACTGATCCGCGCGAGGAAGTCCTGCACATCGTTGATGTACGTCACAAATGTCGTTCCCAGGACCGAGCCCAGGAGACAGCCCACGAGACCAATCGCGGCGGCATAGACGAGGAAGACGGCGGCGATGCCCTCCGTGCTGCCACCGACGCTCTTGATGATGCCCATGTCGCGCGTCTTTTCCTGCACGATCATGTAGAAGATGCACAGGATCAGGAAGATCGCCACGAGGCTGATCACGCCGAACATGATCATCACGAGGACTTCTTCCTTCTTGATCGCCGAGATGAACGACGCCTGCATCTGTTCGTAGGTCTGCGTGTCGACGTGCCGCATCAGGCGATACTCGATCTCGTCCGACTCGACCCGCTGCCGGAGTGACTGCCAGGCGTCGTCCACCATCCGCTGCGCCCGCGCGAGTTCCGCGTCGCTCGCCACATACCTGTCGCGCAGCCGGATCAGAATCTGGAAGCAGCGCGGACTCGCCGTCGTGCCGTCGGTCCGCTCCGCCGGGCCCATCTGGAGCAGCTTCTGGGCGATATCGAAGTCGATATAGACGTTCTTGCTGTCTACCTCGTGGATGCCGGTGCGCGAGTCGTCGACATAACGGAAGAGCACCTTCGGCGGCGGTTCGTCCATCGTGTCGCCGCCGCGCGTCAGCGCGAGCATCGTGACGTAAGCCTCTTCGCCGAGGGCGTAGCCGGCGTCGCGATTGTAGTCGCCCGACGGCAGGCGCTGAAGTGTCAGGTCGCTGCCGAGAATAATGCCGGGGAACGCCTTGCCCGCGAACTCCGGCGCAAAGTCGTTCCGATCCGAACTGAGGAACGAGCCGGGTCCCGGGTACTTCGTGTCCCCGATGGGTCGCGCATAGCGTTTCTCGATGTCCGCGCGCTCGGCCTCGGGCAGGGAAGGCAGATACGTCTTGTAGAAGTACTCGTCCATGTCGCCGGGCAGCGCGACACGACCCTCCGGTCCCAGACCGTACACGGGCCGCCCGCGCGGCGTCGCGAGACTGACATCGCCGAAGCGCGTGTTGTAGAACAGCCCCCGGCCGAAGTCATTGACCTTCATGTATTCGTCGAGACGAATGCCGCGAATGGCGACAGCCAGCGTCTCATTCGAATGTGGAAACTGCACGACACCGTACGTGTGAATGATCGGCGTGGCGGCCTCCACGATCCGTTCATTGGTGCGCGGGTCCTTCAGTTCGTGAAGGTCCTTCAGAAACTCCTCGTAATAGGGAAAGCCCTGCATCGAACCGGCGACAACGAGATGGCCGAGCAGACCGTTGGCCTTTTCGCGAATGCTGTCGACAAAGCCGCCCATGACGCTCTTGACGATGATCATCATGGCGACACAGAGCGTCACGGCGCCGACGCTGAAGAAGGCGATGCGCTTGCGCTGCAACAGGCGCGACGCGAGGAAGGCGACATAGTAGCGCGGCGGCGCGAGATAGGCGCTCAATCGCCAGCCGAGCCACCAGATGAAGGTCGCGACAGCGAACATGGCGAACAGAAGCCCCGTGTTCAGCAGGATCCACTCAGGTCGGGCCCAGCCCTCGGGACTCGCGTGAAACCAGAGCAGCGGCGATATCAGCCGGAACCACTCGGGAAACACGCCGTCCGCCGCGTTGGGCGCGAAGAAGAGGAACGTGGCGTTCGGTGTCATCGGATCCCACGTCACGAGCCAGTGAATCGCCCACGCCACGACAGCCAGCCGGACGACGAACACGCTGATGCGCATCGACTTGTGAGGCAGAACAGCGAACATCCCCGGCCAGCGATACAGCAGCAGCCAGGCGAAGAACAACGGACCGAGCAGCAGCACGCTGCGATCGAGACCATCGTTGGAGAATTCCTTCGGAAAGTAGAACCATGGGACATCGGACAGCTGCTGCATGGGCAGCAGCGCCGGCATGCCCGACAGCTCCGTCGCGCGACGATCGATCAGAAAGAGCGTGAAGGAGTCGTCATCCTGTAGCGCTTCCGTCTCGCGCTTCCAGATCAGGTATTCGAACGACGCCTTCTCTTCCTCCGTCGCCCGGGCGTCATAGTTCTCGAAGGCCTGGATGAGCTGTCGTCGGCGCGCCTGCATCGGAGGCGGCATCACGCCGAGGGTCCGGCTGCGCGTGCTGAACTCGACGAGGCGATCGATGTTCTCCTGCGGAATGCCCTGACCGATGAGCCTGACGCCGACGGCCGCGTTCAGACAGGTCAGCGTGACCCAGAAGGCGACCAGCGTCCACGCCAGCCCCGGGATCACGGCGGTCCATTTACCCTGCACATCCGCCTGCCAGCGGCCGACGAATCGCAGGAACGCGATGAACGCCTTTGCGGCGGCGATGAGCAGATGCGCCGCCAGCGCGATCGGCGCGGCGCAGATGACGGGAATCGAGTAAATCCAGAGCTGCTTGTGCGAAAGGCTGACGGGCCGTCGCAGGATCTTGGCCAGCGACGCTTCGACAACAATGTAATAGGCGCCGCCGAAGAGATTGGCCAACGCCAGAAACAGCACATAAAGGGGAACAGTGATCGGCGCCAGCAGCGTGAAGATCAGAGATTTCAAGGCTATTCCTCAATCGCCGAAGCGCGACGGTCCGGCCCGCCCTACTCGCTCGCCTGCGGGCGCTGAAGCGGGAACAGGATCACATCACGAATGCTCGTCGAATTCGTCAGCAGCATGACGAGCCGATCGATGCCGACGCCGAGTCCGCCGGCCGGAGGCATGCCGTATTCCAGGGCCGTCAGGAAATCCTCGTCCATGACGCGCATCGTCTCTTCGCCTTCGCCGGCCACCTGGGCGCTGAATGTCTCCCGCTGGATCGCCGGATCGTTCAGTTCCGTGTACGCGTTGCCGATCTCCATGCCCGCCACGTAGGCCTCGAAGCGAAGCGCGAGCGACGGATCGTCGGGCTTGCGGCGCGTGAGCGGGCAGAGCTCGGCCGGATATTCCGTGACGAACGTCGGCTGGATCAACTTGTCTTCTACCGTCTCTTCAAGCAGTTTGTTCGCGATCACGGCGTCGTCGGCGTTCGGATTGACGATGCCGAATTCCGCCGCCTTCGCGCGCACGGCGGCCGCGTCCTTCAGATCGACGCCGGCGTATTCCTTCAGCAGGTCCGTATAGGTCCGGCGCGGCCAGGGCGGCGTGAAGTCGATTTCGAACTCGCGGAACTTCCGCACGAATCCGCCGCCCGTCGCCTCGATGCCGGCGGAGAACATCGCCTCGACGATGTCCATCATGTCCGACAGGTCGCCGTAGGACTGGTAGCACTCCATCATCGTGAACTCGGGATTGTGCTGCGTGCTGATGCCCTCGTTCCGGAAGTTGCGATTGATTTCGAACACGCGCTCCATGCCGCCGACGAGCAGACGCTTGAGATACAGCTCGGGCGAGATCCGCAGGAAGAGATCCATGTCCAGCGTGTTGTGATGCGTCGTGAAGGGACGCGCCGCGGCGCCGCCGTAGATCGGCTGAAGCATCGGCGTCTCGACTTCCAGGAAGCCGCGACTGCGCATCAGCGTGCGAATCGCATCGATGATGAGGCTTCGCGACTTGAACGTCCGCATGACATCGCTGTTGCTGAACAGATCGACGTAGCGCTGGCGATAGCGGGCGTCCATGTCCGTCAGACCGTGCCACTTTTCGGGAGGCGGCCGCAGACCCTTCGTCAGGAACGTGATCGACGTCGCCCACAGCGTGATTTCGCCGGTCTTCGTCCTGCCCATGTAGCCGTCGAAACCGCAGATATCCCCCAGGTCCAGAAGCTTTACGAGCTTCCAGGCGTCAGCCGGGACCTGCTTCTTCTGAAGCCCCACCTGCATATCGCCGGTCGAGTCCCGAAGCGTCAGAAACGCGAGCGACCCCATGACCCGTCGCAGGACAATCCGCCCCGCGGCGCGGCGCGGCGACGACTCGTCGACCTGACCGGCGTCGATCCCGGCGGACTCCGCAAAACTACGTAGCTCCGCATTGGCCACGACGTCCGGAAACCGGCGCCCATAGGGGTCGATTCCGAGTTCGCTCAACTCCGCGGCCTTTTTCCTTCGATCTTCGACGTATTGATCACTCATTGCTGCACAACGCTCATAAACCCCGATCCAGACGGCGGAAAGCCGATTTCCGGGTGAAATCGGGGCCATGCTAGTCGCCGCTCGCCGCCGGATCAAAGCGCGATTTGCCGCCCGGTTGTCATGCCCCTTGACTTTGCACGCACACACATGCGCTAATGGGGGCAAGAAGTGGGAATATGCGTAATTGGCTGCTGGTTTTAGGTTCAGAGGCGATTGCCGCGGGCCGCACAACCAGCCGACCCCTGGGGTAGCGATGTCCGACAAGTCGAATCGAAGATTCGAACAGGAGGTGCTTTGTCACCTCGACATCGTCTATCGCATGGCGTTGAAGCTCTGTGGCCGCAACGCCGAGGCGGAAGATCTGGTCCAGGAGACGTTCCTTCGAGCGCATCGGTCGTTTTCGAAGTTCGAGTTGCGGGACTACGGGGCCAAGCCGTGGCTGATCAAGATCCTGCACAACGTCTTCTACACGCGAAGGGAACGGGCGGCGCGAGCCCCGACGCTCTTCGACGACCTGAGCCTCGACGATATCGCCGCCGACCTGCAGCCGGCCGCCGACTGGCCGGACATTGCGGATGGCGTGGATTGGGATCATTTTGACGAGGAGTTGCGCAGAGCGCTACTCTCGTTGTCGCCCGAGTACCGGGAGGTCATCGTACTCTGGGCGCTGGGGGACCTGAGTTACCAGGAAATTGCCGACGTCATGGGCTGCGCCATCGGCACCGTCATGAGCCGGCTCTACCGGGCTCGACGAAAACTGGCGGAACTGCTGAGTGATTTTGCGGCGGATCGCCGCCTCGAACGTGAGTCAGATACGGAACGATGAACTGCCATCAGTTTAGAAAATACCTGTTCGCTTTCGCCGACGGCCAGATCGACATCAAGTCGAACTGCGACCTGCTCGACCATCTCAAGATGTGCGAGAACTGCAGTCGCATCGTCGATCAGCAGCAGACGCTCAAGGCGCTCTTCGTCGCTTCCGCCATGCGAAGCCGGATCCCCGCCGGGCTTGAGGCCCGAATCCGCGCCGCCATCGAACCCCCCGCGAAATCAAAGAAGAAGGCCGCCGGCGCCCTCTCGGTTTTCGGCGGTCGCCGCGTCCTGCGCATGACCGCCTTGGCGGCGTGCGTCGTGATTGTCTTCACGGGCCTCTGGTTCGCCGGCCTCGTCGGTCCCGGCGCCTCGCTCCGCGACGGCCGGGCGGTCGCCAGCGCCGCCTACGACTCGGAGTATGCGGACCTAAAGATGCGCAGCGTCGTCGTCCAGCACAACAAGTGCGTCGAGCGCTGCAACGAGCAGATCCACCAGCTCTCCGGCTTGTCCGGCGATCGCGAGACCGCCGTGCGGGAACTCAGCGAACGCCTCGGCGAGCAGGTGGCCATCGCGGCGCCGGATCTCAGCGGCTTCGGTTACGAATTCGAATCCGCCGCCGTCTGCTCCCCGAGTCGCGACATTCACGGCGCCACGGCGCACTTCATGTACGTGAATCACGCTTACGGCACGCGGCTCTCGTTCTTCAGTGTGCCGCACTGGATCGCCGCCGACGCCCTGCTCGAAGGCAAGACCTTCCGTGATCCCTTTGCCTACACGCCGGCGGGGAACTGCCAGAGCCAGAGCGTCGTCGCCTGGAACAGCGGAACGACGACCTATCTCGTCTGCGCCCCGATCAACCAGGAAGACCTCGTCCAGATGATTCGCGAATTCGCAATCTCACTGCCGGGCGAAGTCAGCAGCCGACACTGATCCGTCGGCAATCTCCCAACGCAGAAAATGAACAACGAGCGCCCCGATTCCCGATGGGAATACGACTGCGCCCGTCAGATCGGCATGGCTAA
>DAOPJV010000070.1:0-36264 GCA_035399845.1 Phycisphaerae bacterium
TTCATCCAACGCTACTTGAGAACGCTGGCCTGATGGGTTCTCAGACGGAGCCTAGCCCTGAGAGGGCGAAACAAAGGTCGCGCCGAACGAGCAAACCGGAACATCCGGCGACACGTCCGTTGAATCAAGCGGCTGAATTTCTCGAATTGTCGCTAAGGGCGCGCCAGGCGAACGACTTCATCGGCAAAACGCGCATAGAGCCCCACGACGTCATCCCGGCGCGCCAGCGCGTCGATCCAGCGCTGCGGGACCGAATCGGCGCCGAACTTCAGGGCGGCGAGACCTCCCGTGACGGCCGCCGTCGTGTCCGTGTCGTCGCCGAGATTGACGGCCATCAGCGTGGCTTCTTCGTAGGACTGCGATCGGGCGACACACCAGAGGCTGGCGCGCAGGCAATGAAGGACATACCCGCTGCCCGAGATTTCACCCGGATCGTGGTCCGGCAGATCGGCGTCCAGAATGGGATGAAAGCTGATCGCTTCTTCCAGGTGGCGCTCATCAATGATCGCGCGGAACATTCGCTGTGTAGCGGACAGGGCCTCGGCGTAATCCTCGTCGCGCAGGAGCCTTGCCGCGACTTCGCTGTAGAACGCGCAGGCGAGCTGCGATCGAATGTGGCCATGCGTCAGACAACTGGCCATCATCGCGCACTCGCGCCGCCGTTCCGCCGAATCGTGGGCGAAGTAGATCGCGATGGGCAGAATTCGCATCAACGAACCGTTGCCGTTGTTGTAGGTGTCATTTGGACCGGCCAGTGTCGGCTGGACGCCGTTCTTCAGGTTCACAATGGCGTCGCGGGTCGTGATACCGACATCGAACACCTTGCCGTGTGGTGTCCAATGGTTGTCGAAGTACCACTTTGAGAAAAGGGCGCCGATCCGCGCAAGGTCGAATCCGTCGCACAGCGCTTCGGCGGTGCAGAGGGTAAGCGATGTGTCGTCCGACCAGGTTCCGGGCGGCTGATGATGCGTCCCGAAGCCGCGCATCTCCGTGACGGGATCCCGCAGGCGCTCCGCGCGCAGCGCGAACTCGACCGGTACGCCCAGGGCGTCGCCCACGGCGTGGCCGAGCAATGCGCTGAGGATGCGCGCAGATTCCAGCTTCGAATCGGACATTGTCGCCTCACTGGTGAGTTTTGTTCGTCATCCGGCCCGAGGAGCGCCCGCGATCGCCCGCAATACGAAGAAAACGCGCCCGGCAGGATTCGAACCTGCGACCTACGGTTTAGGAAACCGTGATTCTGATTCCGTAACTGCTGAATGCACCAATGTTAACGACATTGACGTGACACGTCTTGCAGACGAGCTTACAGATTTGATCCTGCGGCACGCCGATCTGGACCGGGTTATCATCGCGTGGCCTGCGCTGTCGGCCGACGTCCGCGAGCGGATTGGCGTGTTGATAGGCGACTCGAAGACCTCCGCCGACTGACCGCCCCGAACGTTCGCCGCATCCCGGGCCGGGAATCGATCGGCCTTTCAGTGGGGGTTAGTGTTCTACTTCTTGGCTTGGGTTCGCCCCGCCGGTCCGGGGCAATCGTTTTCCTACGCGCCCTTCACGGGCCTGGGAGCGCTCGCCCGGCGTTCCGCCCCTCGATCCCCGCATAATCCCAGCGTCCGCCTGACGCCCGACTCGGGCCGGTCCGTCGCCCGGTTTCGGCCTGCGGTTCGGGCCGGATTCGGCCCATGTTAGGGGGCCGTACGGGTACCCCGGTGGGGGTGCACCCGGCAACCCCGGCCCATCGGCGCGACCGCCGATGAAAGGCCCTCGGTGTCACCTAATCGGCTAGGCCATCAACGTCCATTGCATCGAACAACTTACGTACCTCACCGCCCTAGGTTACATTGCGGCGCGATGGAACACGTGCGAGACATCTTCTGGGGCGACACGCGATGAGTGAAGTAAATCCGTCAGAGAATCCCGAACAACCTGCCGATCATTACGAGAATTCTCCGCAATTACGTCGGCAGCGATTTGGTCTAGCGTGTGGCTTGATAATAATCTCAACGACCGTCGTCACGTGGATTGCACTTACCCGTGCGTCCGAACTCAAGTCCATGATTCCGGTGTTCTCAATCCCAACAAGCGCGATTGTAGGATTCTACTTCGCGCCGCGTTCCCGCTATTCGCGATTATCCCCAGCGCAGATCTTTGTGCTGGAGAAGAAACGGATGGACAACGATCGCGAAATCAAGCTGCGGGCGGGCACCGATCGAGGAGACATTGCCTTCGTCGTCGTTATCTGTTTAACTGTCGTGCTCTTGATAGTAGTAATGGCTGTGTCGGATCTTTGGCACCGAGGCAAATCGATCTCCGATCTCGCTGCTGGTGACCTATCGTTCCTCAAGGAGTTCTCGACTGTGCTTACGCCAATCACGAGCCTCTTCTCACTACTCACTGGAATCCGAGTTGGCGCAAAGGACTCAATGTGATCTACGAAGCGATCTTGATGACGCCGCTTCTTAAGCGAGGCCGCGTCAGCCATGCGATCCTGTTGATTCAACCAGATCCTTTCTTCCGACACTCTCGCAGCAACTCGGCAAATGACGCTATACTCGGCAACCGTTTCAGTAAGCGAGCCTGCGATTCTGCAGGAATCCCAAATTCAGGAAGGCTCAGAATATTCCCTAGCTCAATCAACAAACGCTTATCCAGTGGCGCTGGTTCCAGTTCATTAATCGCGCGACTCACCTGCTCAGCATTGCTGAGCCCCATTTTTCTTGCACGATTAATGGCGTCGCTAGAAAGCCAAGTCGCCGGGACGCATTCAGATGCGTCGGCGATAATCCCGTCCTGAACCAACTTTCTATCTGCCGGAAAACTCCAGTCTTCGGTACCAACGCGCGAATATAGATTCCCAACTAGCCAGCCCAATTTTGCTTGGAATTCGGGGCGCAACCTACCTCTCCGCGAGGCTTTTAGCACATCGTAGTGCTTCGACCGCAATGCGATACCAATCCGCAACATTGCAACGCAAGGTGTCGAAACTCCTGCATCAAGATCTGGATGCAAATAAAACAGTCCAATGGCTTGTTCGTTTTGATTGACTATCCTTGCCAAGAGTTCTTTCAGATTGGCCTTCTTGCTGCGATCAAAGACGCCCGGTATTTGCGTCCCGCATGCAAGATCGAAGAGGTTCTGGGCTATCGAAGAAATCTCTCTAACGACGCAGAGATTCACTTGATGCCCAAAGTTCTTTCTTCGCCTAGCCAGGTCACATGACTGTGTGGTCACCATGAATGCGATATACTTGGCATCGAGAAAGTGTGGATGGACGATCTCAAGGATCTGTCGAAGTGATTTCGTTGGCTCAATAATGTCGCCCTGGAACAAATCCTGCTCGTCTGAAAACTCGTCGTAGGTCCAGTGCGACGGCATCAGAAACTCATTTATATCTCTGCTGTTGATTGGATTGTGCCGCGCGTATCACGGGGCGAAAACCGCATTTTGACGTCCCCGGTCACTTTCTGTGTAACGACTACTCGGCCGTATTCGATGGCTGTCGCAGTCGTAGCCGCCTTTGTTTTGGGCTCGTTGATTTCAGCAACGGGCGCGAGATTACTCGGGACCTGATTGTGCATCATCGCAGTTCTGGACAATGTAATGACCCTCATCAAGCTCAAGCGACTGCCTTATTATTGTATCGACTGCGGTTCGAACGCCTTCCATTGGAGTGGACAGCCACGCTATTAGCTCTTCCGAACTATGGGACTTTAGCTCAAAGTTGATGAGAAGCTCGACGTTGCTGTCCGGGTCTTGCGCCACAATAACGGTAATCGTACCTGCGTCTTTTTTCAATATTCTCTGGAACTTCCTGCCTACGATCTCAAACCCATGCTCACTAAACCGGCGGTCCAGGTCCATTGAGAATCGCCGTATCAACGATTCAGGGAGCGCCTCAGACCTGTACCGAATGTTGAATCCGCACGCATCTAGCGGAGTACTCGGCAGGGTCGCAATTGAATTCGCAGCGATCGACCTTGCACGGTCCAATTCATCAAAATTGCATGCTTCCGCGACGACGGCGAGATTTGTTTCGGAAACCGAAACAAGAATGCCCTCATGCCTTACTTTCGGCGGAGAGACGTCATCAAGCGAAACAAGGACTTCGACGGGGACCCCCTCCATAAGTCCGAAGACTCGGCTTCTGATCCTCGCAGGTGTAAAAAGGGCGCAATTCCACTTTCCTAACACAACAACGTTCCAACCTGCGGGTCGCAAGATCATCAACTTAGTCTATGTCATCGAAATGCGCGACGCAACCGTTGTCGTCGATCGACCAAGCTCGACGCTCAAGACGGATTCCGCGCAAATCGTCTATGCGAACATAGAAGTAAGAAGCCCCCAAGAACCAGCAGCCCCACGTTAGGCTCAGGAATATGGGCTATCCATGCTTCGGCTTGCCCATCGGCGTTTACGCCACGGCCCACGATCGTTAAGCCGTCATCGGAGATTCCGGTCGTCTCGGTCGAGAGCGTCCAGCCGTCAAGATTCAAGCCGTACTCCCCCACCAGAACGTCGCGCAAACGACGCATCCCGTGTGCATCATCCCAGATGAACGACTCTGACATTCCGAATGACGAATCACTCTGACCGACGATGACCGACCCGTCACCCGAGACCGCAAACGCCGCACCCATGTAGTTGCCGCCGGGCAGGTCTCCTAGTCCAACCATCCCGGCTTCGGCTGTCCAACGGAACGCTTCCGTCCCTAAGTCATTGGGAGCCCATCCGACGATTGTCGATCCGTCAGCGGATATTGCTCTCGCATTGCTTGCACCATCGCCGTTTGGAAGGCCACCCAATCCAACGATTCCGGACTCCATCGTCCATCGAAACGCGGAATCACCGTTGTTCGTACTACTCCAGCCAACAATCGTGTGACCGTCGCCAGACACGCCGCGAGCGTGACTGCTGAATCCGCTTCCTGGCAAGTCACCGAGACCAACAATCCCGTCAGTGCTATTCCAAACGAATCCCTCAGTCGAGTCCGTGCCGTGTTCGGAGCGGCCCTGTCCCACGACGACCGAACCATCGGCCGAAACATCGAACGCTTGGCTTTGGAAGTCCGCGCCGGGCAAGTCGCCGAGTCCGACGATGCCCGTGCCCGCAGTCCACATGAATGCTTCGGTGCCGTTGGCCGATTCACCTGTCCCAACAACTACCGATCCGTCATACGAAACGGCCTGCGCTTGGCTGTTGAACATCGCCGGACCGCCGGGCAAGTTGCCAAGTCCGACCATGCCCGAATCAGCGGTCCAGACGAAGGCCTCAAACCCCGTGTCCGACGCCGCTCGTCCGACGACAGTTGAGCCGTCGCCCGAGATACCGAGCGCCAAGCTGCTGAAGTCACCGCCGGGCAAATCTCCCAAGCCCATGAAATACGGGGTACTCGCAACGGTCGAAACCGGCGTCGCCACAAGAACGAGTAGCCAAAGTGCTCGTGCTCTTAAATCGGAGTACATGGTCAATTACACTCCCGGCATAGTGTCCTAATGCGAATCAACGTGCACACAGATGCACGGTAACGCACTCCATCCTACCATCCCGCGATGCACGAATCACGTCGCGCCATGAAAGTCGGGCCTAACACGCAGCCGACGCCCAGATCCATGAGGAACCCCGGTCATTGCTTGGCGCGCCGAGGCTTGAAATCAGGATATTGGTACGCTTTAATACCTCATACACTTGGCAATTGCAGTTTCCGTTGGGACGCGGAGCTGCACGAAATCGCAAATCGGCGGTAACAGTTTTGAGATAGTTCACTTCCAGGGCGCGGGCCTTGCCGTAGTTGCTTTTTGCATGCGCTCATGTCGCGTGCGGGCAACGATATCGGTTCGCGCAGCCCCAGTACTTACATTCAAACTGGAATCTCTCGCAGCCCGACTTCTGAACCCGGGGTGTATCTCCGTAATGTCGGACAGCTGCGACATGAAGGAAACAGCATGTCTCAAACGACCAACAGCCCCCGAGCGAGTCGAATGCTCGATGTTGAAGACGTAGCAACAGAACTCAAAGTATCCAAGCGCAAAGTCTGGAAAATGAAAGCGATGAAGCAGATCCCTTCCCCGGTTCGCCTTGGGCGTGCCGTACGCTGGGACTCAAAGGCGATAGATCGATGGATTAGTGCGGGATGCCCCAGTCAAGCCGAAGACTCCGCGAAAGGAGGTTTGGGTGAATAATCAAAGAAAAGGCCCCGGCCGCGAAGGCGTCGCGGCACAGGGCAAAAGCTCTGACAACCTTGAGTATAGCAGTTCGTCGAAACACGGTAAACGTCGGACAATTGATGACCGCGCCCCACGCGTCAAGATCGAAGTCGAGCGCGACTCCGAGGAGGGACCGGAGTGCGCATTCGTATTGGTGAATGACTTGGGATTATGCCCGTTTCATAAGACATTGAATTTTGCTGATGACAAGCAGATTCAAGATGCAGCTGCGACCATAGCCGCAATCGACTGCGTTCCATGGGACGCTGCCGAATGCGAGCTCAGGATACGGGCGGGCTTTGGACAGTGTGTCGTAAGTGCGGACGGTGCGAACGGTGCGGACGATCGTGGCCTGAGACCACATCAAATCGTTCGACTCGTCACGGACGCCCGGGCCAATCTGTTCAAGGACTCAAGCGATACTGCGTACGCGACGATCCAGCAGTCCGGGCATCGAGAGTGTCACCGCATCGAGAGCAAGTCATTCCTGAGGTGGGTTTCCCATCTCTGCTTCAAAATATACGACAAGGTGGCAAGCGCCACCACGCTGGCGGACGCTATTCGAACGCTGGAGGGACAGGCGATTCACGCCGGAGACCTGCGGCCAGTGTTTATCCGCACGGCCGAACATAACAAGTCGATCTATCTCGACATCGGCGATCCGGACTGGCAAGTCGTCGAAGTCTCTCAAGACGGATGGCGGGTCATATCGTCAGACGAATGCCCGGTACTATTCAGACGCACATCGGGAATACAAGCCCTGCCGATCCCTCAGCGAAGCGGGAGTCTGTCGGAACTGCGGAAATTCATCAATGTCGGTGACGACAAGCAATGGGCGCTGCTGTGCGGCTGGCTTGTGATGGCGCTTAGGCCTTCAGGTCCGTACCCGGTGCTAGCGATCAACAGCGAACACGGTTCGGGCAAGTCGTCAATGTGCCGGATGATTCGGTCCCTGATTGACCCTAGTTCGACGCTACTTCGTCGGCCGCCGAGGGATGAACGGGACATGATGATTGCCGCCAACAATTCCTGGATCGTCGCATATGACAACCTGTCCGGCTTGCGTACGGGGCTATCAGACTCACTGTGTGTCTTGGCGACTGGCGGTGGATTCGGAACCCGGAAACTCTATACCGACGATGACGAGACGATTATCGACGTCGTTCGGCCAGTTTTAATAAACGGAATCGACAATCTCGCCCAGCGTGCAGACCTGTTGGATCGTTGTATCCAACTTCACTTGCCGACGATTTCGGACGCCGACAGGTTGGACGAAGCCACGCTCTACGCTGAATTCAACGCCACGTTGCCGAGGATATTTGGGGGGTTGCTGGACGCGCTGTCGGCCGCGCTGCGAAACATCGACAACGTGAAACTTGGACGCAGCCCCCGCATGAAGGACTTCGCTCGCTGGGCTGTCGCAGCTGAGTCGGCACTCGGGCTAAAGCCCGGCGAATTCATGCAGGCCTACGAGTCGAACAGAGACTCCGCCAACGTAGCGACGTTGGAAGCATCGACCATCGGACATCCGATCCTGACATTCATGGCGGATAAGCCCAGCTGGCAGGGTACGGCAACCGAACTAATTCAATGGCTGAAAGTGCTTCCTCGATCCGACTCGGACAATGGACCCGCTATGAGTCTGCCAGCGGGTCCGCGGGAAATGCGATCGGCGCTGGAACGAATCAGGCCGAACTTGCGACAGCAGGGAATCTCTGTGAATTTTGAAGGGCCGAAGGGGCACGACCGGAAGCGGCTGATCTCGATCGTCAACGAGAGATTCAGAGAGTAACCGTCCGCATCGTCCGCATCGTCTGCGAGCGACGAGACGGACAGGCATCGGCAACCGGAATTCCCGAATGGCAATCGCGATTCAGCGAGAGCGTTCGGGTTTTCCGGGGCCGACGATGTCATGTGGACGGCAGTCTTCATTGGCGCAAGAAAACACTCGGTGGGCCGAATGGGCATCGGCCGAAGCATGAATCAGGATGAACGAAAACGCCTGCAAATACTATGGAATTGCACGGCGTTGAACGATAAACTACAGATGTCGATATTCGGAAAGGTGGCATCATGGCGACAGTAAGACGACAGACGTACAAGGGGCGCGACGGCAAGGCGAAGGAGTCGGCGAAGTGGTACGCCTGCGTGATAACGCCGAGAGGCGAGAAGCGGATTCCAGGGTACAAGGACAAGAGCGCAACCTGGGAGCTTGCCCGGAAGTGCGAGCGTATCATCGGCCTGCGGTCCGAGACTATGCCGCTCCCGCCCGAGATTCGGCGATGGCTGGACGGTCTCGACCCGGCTATCCGGAAGTCGATGGCCACGAACGGCATCATTGAAGGGGATCAGGCGGCGCGTGCGAAGTCGATCGCGGCGCATCTCGACGACTACCGGGAATTCCTGACGGGCCGGGGGCGATCGGCGAAGCATATCGAGAACACGCACAGCCGAATCAGCCGCATTATCGAAGTCAGTGGCGCGAAGTCGGCGAACGATCTGACGGCGGGCGCGGTGACGAAGGCGCTGGCGAAGCTACAGGCCGATGAAGTCGATCCCGTGACCGATGAAGTGACGAAACCGGGGATCGGCATCCAGACGAGTAACCACTATCTGACGGTCGTAAAGTCGTTTGTGTCGTGGCTTGTGAAAGAGCGGCGCGTATTTGAAAGCCAGCTATCGCACCTGAAACGGCTCAACGTCGAGACCGACAGGCGACACGAGCGCCGGGCGCTGTCCCGTGACGAGATCGCCGCGCTACTCGCCGAGACGACGAAACTGCGCACGCGCTGGAATATGACCGGCCCGCAACGGTCCGCGCTCTATCGGCTCGCCGTCGAGACCGGCCTACGCTCGTCGGAGATTCGGAGCCTGACGCCCCGTAGCTTCGATCTGAACGGCAGTAACCCAACGGTTACCGTCGAAGCCGCCAGCAGCAAGCGCCGCCGACGTGATACGCACCCCCTGCGGCCCGAGTCGGTCCCGATTCTGCGCAAACAGATTGCGGGCAAGTCGGCCGACTCCCCCGCCTTCAGCATGCCGAACGTTAGTAACGTCGTCAGGATGCTACGGGACGATCTGACGGACGCCCGGGCCAAGTGGATCAATCAGGCCGAAGGCGACGCAGAACGCAAGGAACGCGAAGCCAGCGTATTCCTGGCCTATGAGGATGGCGCAGGCCGAAAGGCCGACTTTCACAGTCTGCGGAAGGCGTTTGTTTCGTTGGTATTGGCCAGTGGTGTCGATGCCAAGACGGCACAATCGCTCGCCCGACATTCCGACCCGAGCCTGACGTTCAACACCTACGGCGAGACCTTCGACGGAAGCGAGCGGGCGGCCGTTCAACGGCTTCCGAATTTCGACGTCCAGCCTGCGGCGGCCGTGACACCTGCGGCGGTCAATCCGGCGCGCTTACAGATGCGCTTACAGATGGAGCGTGCAAAACGGGGGCTGTCCGGTGCATCGCGGTGCAGCGTATCGGCAGGATCGCGGCCCGCCGAAAACAGCCCAGACGGCGCCAGGAACGCGGGAAAAACGTCAATGACAGGCGGGGAAGGAGTAACGCGCCCGGCAGGATTCGAACCTGCGACCTACGGTTTAGGAAACCGTTGCTCTATCCAACTGAGCTACGGGCGCAATTCGCGTTACCGCCTCAATTGTACCCTGTTCCGCGCGTTTGTCGTGCTGGTCAATCCACCATCGCCGTTGGAACCGGTCCATAGGGCGGGATTCCGCGGCCGGCGCCGGCCGGCGTGCCGAATCACATCGAAGTCCAGCGCCGTGAACGCGCCCCTTTCTTCTCAGGCCGTCGGCGCCGCCACTGCGCCGCCCGCCGGCGCCTTCCAGGCGGCGACGCGCCGGCGCGTCCGGCGCAGGCGCCACCAGGCGAACGATACCACGAGAACGATCGGCCACAGGGGCAACCTAACCCAGAACGTCGTCACTTCGGGCCATAGGATCATGTCGCCCCGAGGATGGCCCGGTCCGAATTTCAGAAAACCCACGCCCCGCCATCTCGAATACAAACTCGTGACGGCCTCCCAGTCATGCACCACGACGACGCCGCCGTCCGTGAGATACGTCGCGTATTCAGGTGTGGCCAACGTCACGTCCCCAAGCATCGTCATGATGAAAACCGAAACGCTCATCGCCATGCACACGAATGAGAGGAGCTCCAGGGCGCGTCGAATCCTCGGATGCGTCGGCTCGCGACGCGCTCTCAACCGCTCCGCGGTCCACACGGCCGCGCCACATTCGGGGCAGACCCCGGACTCGTTGCTGGACAAGTCGTACCCGCACGACCGACAACAGCCCTTTGTGACCCATTTCAGTTGTCTGCGATATCGTCGATTGCTGCGGTGCAGAAGGAACCACGGCGGTATCAGCACGGTAAGCGCGAGCCAATAGGGAAATCGCCCCTTGACCACAAATCCACCGCGATCTGCGATATCCATCGACGAGATACTGATCTCGGGCCAGCTAACCCACGGCATGGGTGCGCTCCGGGCGAACGCCGGCATATCCGCGTAGGACATCGTGTTGAACGCGATTCCTCCTCCGTCGGCGCTGCGTGACTCACGCGGTGAGTCGATGTCGAAAGAAAAAGGACCGATCGAATCCGAGAGAAAGACGCCGCTGACGCCATCGCGGCCGGCGATGACCGTGACCTGCCGAGTCGACACACCCAGAATGTAGAACGCGCAGTAGGCCCAGAGGCCCAGTGTCGCCAGGATGATCGCCAACAAGATGTACTGCACGGCCCGCATGACGTGGTTCTAACGTGAATCCGCCGCCACACGACGATCGACGGCGGCTGGAGCGCCCCCTAGCAGCCGTTGCCCTCGAACTGAATGGCGTGGCGCCGGCGACTGTATTCAATGGCGGACTCAACGGCGGACAACAGCGCGGCGCAGGTGTAGGGCTTGTCGAGGACCGTGACGGCGCCGTTGTCGATCAGATCCATGGCCGTCGGCTCATCGGCGTGGCCCGTCACAACCACGACAGCCAGCGAGCTGCCGACATCAGCCAGATGGGCCTGAAGCTGTTCGCCGTTCATCCCCGGCATGCGCAGGTCAGTAATCACGCAGCCGACACTGTCAAAGTCCGCGGCGGCGAGGAAGGCCTCGGCCGAATTGAAACCGTGGACTTCGAAACCGTGGGCGCCCAGCAGGGCGCAGAGCGATCGCAGAACGAGGGCGTCATCGTCCACGGCAAAAACGCAGGCCTTCTCATCCATGGCGCGCCTCCTCCGCCAGCGGAAGGATCACTCGGAACAACGCGCCGCCCAGTTCGCCCTTCCCCGTTTCGATCCGGCCGCCATGCGACTCGACGATCGATCGACAGATACTCAGGCCAATGCCCATCCCCGACTCCTTGGTGGTTACGAACGGATCGAAGAGTCGCTCACGGACGACGTCCGACAGGCCGACGCCGGAATCCTCGATCTCCAGTATTGCCGCCCCGTCGCGCTCGATCGATCTGGCGATGACAACGCGTTGTGACGCCGCAGGTTCGCTCACGGCGTCCCGCGCATTCGTCAGCAGGTTGATGATCACCTGCTGGATCTGCACGCGATCGACGAGGGCCGACAGCGATGACTCCGACAATTGTCGCCGAATGTCCGTCTGACGTCGACGAAATTCATTGGCCATCAGGGCCAGGGAGTCGTCGAGAATCGGATTCAGATCAAAAACCGCCTTCCGAGGCGCCGTGTTGCGGACGAAGTCTCGCACACGGCGGAGAATCTCGCCCGCCCGGTTTGCCTGCCGGGAAATACCGTCGAGGTACTCCGCAAGCAGCGGGTCACTCTCCTTCTCATCCGCCAGATGCGCCATGCACGCGCTCGAATAATTGGCGACGGCGCTGAGCGGCTGCGCCAATTCGTGGGAAAGCGTCGCCACCATCTGCCCCATCACGCTCAGCCGTGAGACGTGGGCGAGTTCGGCGCTCTGCTGCTCAATACGATCCTCGACCTTCTTTCGTTCGGTCACATCATTGGCGAAACCAAGAAGGAACTCTTCGCCGCCGAAGCGAACGTAGTTGATCGTGACCTCCACGGGAAAATCGGAGCCATCCTTCCGGCGATGACGTGTCTCCAGCCGGACACAGCCCATTCGCTTGATGTTCTCGAAACGCGTATTCCACGAATCGGGCGAATGATCGGCGAGGTCCATCATCGACATACCGAGCAGTTCGGCCCGGGCGTATCCAACGGATTTGCAGGCCCAGTCATTCGCATAGCGAATGGCGCCGGAACGATCGACCCAGAACACGGCGATCGACGCCTGATCGACGGAAAACTGCGTGAGCCGCAGCGCCTGCTTGGTTTCGATCAGGTGCGTGATATCGATAAACGCCCCGAAGAACTCGACGGGGGCTCCCGATGGATCGCGCATCGGAACGGCTTCCGCCCGGACCCAGGCGCAGCCACCGTCCTCGCGACAGAATCGGAATTCCTCTGACCAGGCGGCGCCGCTTGCGACGAAGGACCGCCAGCTGCTGACCACGCGAAGTCGATCATCGTCGTGCACGGCGTCCAGCCAGCCGTGTCCCGACCAGCCGCCCGGCGCCCCCCCCGTCAGCCGCATCCAGCGAGCGTCGTTGACGCTGATGGCGCGCCCCAGGGCGTCGGCGCGAAAGACAGTTGATGGAAATGACTCGGCGAGGAAGTCATATTCCAGCCGCGTCCGATCGAGCTCCGCCTGGGCTCGCTCGCGCTCAAGCTCGGCGGCGGCGCGGGCGGCGACGACGCGCAGAATGGCGCGGGCCTGATCGCTCTTCGCGATGGGTTGCGTATGCATCAGCGCCACAACCCCGAGCGGCTCACCGCCGCTGGAGAAAAGCGACGCCCCCATGTAGCTCTCAACACCCAGCTGGTCGAGCAGGACATCGTCCGGATACGCCTCCCGCACGCCTTTTTCGACGAAGGAGATGCCAGGTGTCGTCACGTGCTCGCAGGGCGTTCCGCGAATATCGAACGTCCCGTTTTCGATCAGCTCGCCATGGCTGCAGACGGCGATGGAATGAAGCGTCAGCGGATCCGCCCGATCGACTCGGCTGACGAACGCGTACTCGACCTGACACGCGTCGGTCAGATGTGTCGCCAACGCCCGGAAGAAGTCGCGCCCCGTCGTCGGCGCAATGCCGTCCACGATACGCCGGATCGTTTCCTCGGCCTCCATGCGTTCCGTCACGTCGATCGCAACGCCACCGACAAACGCGGAGGTACCCTCCGACAGGGAGATCGGGAATTTGCTGATCAGGGCGTGGCGCGGCTGGCCATGTTCGTTTGCGCGGCATTCGTAGAGTTGAATGCCCTTTCCGGAAGAGAGAACGTGCCGGTCACTGACGAGGAACTCCGACGCGACGTCGAGCGGAACGAGATCGACATCCCGCCGGCCGAGGATCTCCGACTTTGAAACGCCCAGTCGACTTGCCGTGTCCTCGTTGGCATAGACATAGCGTCCGTCCGCATCCTTGATCCACGCCAATCCGGGCAGATTCTCCATGAATCCGGAGAACCGCTGTTCGCTTTCCCGGATCACGCGTTCGGCGCGCTTTCGATCCGTCAGATCGTGCGTGATGGCAACGATCTCATGGACGGCGCCCGACGCATCCAACAGTGGAATGCAATGGATGAAGAGCGACTTGACATCCCCCGCCGGCAGCCGGATGTCCGTGTCCAGGGATTGCGGGATTCCCGTTTCCAGGGCGGC
The DNA here is from genome assembly GCA_035399845.1 of Phycisphaerae bacterium. Classification (GTDB taxonomy): domain Bacteria; phylum Planctomycetota; class Phycisphaerae; order UBA1845; family UTPLA1; genus ECT2AJA-110-A. The sequence goes on from DAOPJV010000070.1 coordinate 13,922, forward strand.
CCGCAGCGTCGGCATGTATGTCTCATGGACGCTGGCCGGCCAGAGTTCCTCATCACGTTTGCCGATGTAGTCGTCGGGCGTCCGCCCCGTCAGCGCCTGCGTTGCCGCGTTAATGTACTGGATTCGCAGATCGCGATCGTAGATCACGATGACATCCGGAATGTTCTCGATCGCGCCGCGAAACCGGGATTCACTTCGCGCAAGCGCTTCTTCAGCGCGTTTGCGTTCCGTGATATCCCGCACCAGGGCCAGATCGTATGAAACGCCGTTGATCTCGAACCGGTTCGCCCGGATTTCGACCGGGAAGGACCGGCCGTCCTTGTGCTGGTGCACCGTGTCGAAGATCAGTCGCTCCCCGGCGCGCAGACGGCGACGAATTTCGATGAGCTGATCTTCAGAAACCTTCGGATCGAAGGCGACGGGCCTGACGCCGATGAGCTCGTCGCGTTCGTAGCCGAGGCTCGTGCACGCCTGGATGTTGACGTCAACGACGCGGCCTTCCGAATCATGGAGAAACAGCGCATCCGTCGCGTTGTCGACGAACATCCGATACCGGTTCTCGCTGGCCCGAAGCGCCGCCTCGGCTCGCTTCCGATCGGACACATCGACCAGCGTCAGAATGAACTGAGGCCCCCTGGGACCCTCGTTGAGGAAGCTCATCGTCCCGGCGTACCAGTGGACGGTTTCGCCGAATGGAAACGCATATTCCGCGGAGATCGCGTCCCGCGTCTGTGCGCAGCGACGAAACTGGGCGAGGCACTCTGCGATTTTCGTCGTTGGGATTCCGAGGCTGCGCGCGGATCGCCCCGTCAGATCCGCCGCCTTCATTCCGAAGAACGCGGCCATCCGATCGTTGGGCTGAACATAGACGTAGTCATCCTCGCTGATCTCGATCACGGAAGTCAGCACCGCTTCCGTCTCAAGAAATCCGCGCAGCCGCTCCTCGCTCGTTCGCAGCGCCAGATGGGCGTGCGCACGCTCAATCAGATCCGCGGCCTGCCTGGCGAGAAGATCCAGTCGCTGGAGCGCCCAGTCATCCGGCCGCGTGGGAACGCGATAATGCGTCGAGATCACGCCGAGAATCCGTCCGCTTCGCGCAATCAGAGGTGTCGATTCAACGGCGCTGATTCCTTCGGCGAGCAACGCGCGGACGTGAACGACCTCGTGCGACTCCGCGTATTTTGACAGGTCGGAAATGACAACGCGCTTCCCCGTCGTGACCGCGCGATGACACGGCATGTCGGCGGCGTCGGGATGCAACTGACCGCCGCAGCAATGAAAGGAATCACTGAGCCCGACCTGCGCCTTCGTCACCCACTCGCCGGTGGACTCGTTGACGAGCATCATGTTCCCGGCGTCCGCCCGCGTGATGGCGATCGCGACGGACATGATCTCGCGAAAAATGGGCGAGAGGTCTCCGCTGTCCACCAGCCGCAGGCTGATCTTGTGAAGGCGTTCCGTATCCTGAAGCTGTTCGGCGAGCGCCGCTTTGGCCGCAGCCAGATCGCGGCGAGCCCGACGCAGCGGCGTCACTTCCGTCAGCCGCAGTTGAAACGCCTCGATGGCGCCCGCCGGCGACCTGACCGGCGCGATGTCGATCTCGAACGCCGCGGGCCGGCCGTCCGATCGTCGCAGGCCCGCTTCGCATTCGAACTCGCGATGACCGGCGGCGACGTCGCCAAAGCGCCGCGCGAGCATTGCGGCGTCCGCCGGCTCAATGAAGTCGTCCAGTGAGCGCCCAAGAAGTTCATCCGCTTTCCATCCGAGAATCGCAGCGCCGGCGCAATCGCACACACAGATAATTCGATCGGTATCAACGGTAAGCTGGCAGCCCGGCGCCGAGTCGTACTCCCCATCGCCTCGCGCGCCGCCCACGTCGAATGGGTGAACACGAACGTCGAGTGTCGGGTCGACACCCATTGCAGGCCTTGGCGAATATTCAGCCCTCTCGGGCTCCATCCCGGAATGGTGTGAATCGCGATGCATTGAGGGCGCCCAGAACATGCGTCGAGACGGCGAATACGCATCCGTTGACTTGGCGCGGATGCGAATCCCCGTCAACGACCTCGCCCGGGGACCCCTCGACGGGGTGAATTATATGCGGGGAGCCACGCGCAATGGAGAGAAAACGCGATCGTCGAAACTTCAGACGAATACTCCGAACTTTCGCCATACCGACTAGCGAAAACCCCTATGGTCTTACGACAACGATACCCAGATTTCGAGTCGTGGAGGTCTGGGCGTTGAGATCCGCGCGCGGATTGACCGTCGGTGGGTGAACCAGGTTTCCGAATCGATCACACCGGAAGATGGCGTCCTCCGGCGAGCCCTGCAGGAGTCCGTAGAAATCGCCCGTGATCGGATCGAAGCTCAGGCCACCGTATTGGGCGAGACCGTTCAGCGCCCCGCCCGGCGTATTGAAGTGCGACGGAAACGAATTCCCCGTCGGCTGGCCATCGGCGGGGTCAATTTCGACCATCACGGCGGACGCGTCCGTCACATCCAGATGATGGCCCCACAACATGCCCGTTTCGCGATCGTAGGCCAGACCGTAGAGGTTCAGGTCGTTGAAGTAGAAGTTCAGCAGATTGCCGGACAAATCCGTTTCGACGAGTTCGGAGGTGAAGCTCTGCGTCCAGAGGCTGCCATTTCCACCATCGCCGGTCGGATCGAAGGCCAGGGCGCGCCACGTCGCCCCGGTTCCCGGCACAGCCCCGAAGATAATCTGTGTTCCATTGCCGCCGTCGGCGTCATGTCGCGATACGCCGCCGATCCATCCGAAATACACGTGTTCGCCGTCGCTGGCGCCGTCGCGATATCCCCAGTCGTCCTCCGCGGCGTTCGGCGTCTGGTCATACGCGTACAGCAGTGTTCCTTCGGCGTCCATGACAAAGACCTTGTTGGCGCGGCCCGTTACCTGGCCCAGTTCATTGAGCGTGTCAACGCGTCCGGAGATGTGCATGAGGATCGGGCAGTCATTGCCCGCCAGCAGCGCATCGACAAGCGGAACAATATCGTTCCCGTCAAATGAGAAGTCGCCATTCACATCCAGCCGACAGAAATCTCGTGAAAAACAGAATGGCGGCGCGTCGAACATCGCGGAGAGAAACGCCTGAATGTCGCGACTGTCGAGTACTCGATCGGCGTTCACATCGCCGGGGCAGCAGTTCGCCGGCGGCTGGCAGCTGTCCGGCACGCCATTGGCGTCGCAATCCGTCGCCGACCCATTCGGCGCCACATCACAACTGTCCGGGATCCCGTTGGCGTTGCAGTCAGGCGCCCCCATCGCCACAGCGCAGCGATCCGTCTCGCCATCACCATCACAGTCATCCGGGGCCCCACAGATAACGCCATCTCCCAGAAATACGCCACCATTCTGCTCGCACAGATTCTCCAGTCGGACTTCACAGCCAAACACGCCCATGCAGCACGCGCCTGAGGGCGGGCAGTCGAATCCGGGCGTCGTACACAGAACGCCCGGCGTGAACGACTCCACGCCGACGGCGCATTCATTTTCCGACACCACGCGACACGAAGCCGACAGGGAGCAGCACGTCCCGGCGCCGTTCGCGAGCGGCGTGATCGTCAGCGTTCCGCTGCCGCTTGCGCCGTCGAACCCGCCAACGCGAATCAGAAACGCATCCGCCGCCGCCGCGGGGACCGACAGGTAGGACGCGCCACTTTCGCCGCAGCCATCATCGTCGCAGTAGACAGCCAGCGACGTCGCGGCCAGATCGTCGCAGTTCGTTGCCGCGTTGACCTGATACACCTGCAATGTCGTGTCGAACGACGAACCGCACAGCGAGAACTCGATCGAACCGCCCGCCGCGTCGAGTGTCGACGTGTACTTGAACCATGCGTCCGCCCCGCCCACGAAGGGGTTGTTTCCGCAGGCGTTCGGCGTCAGGGGACCGTCTGTCGTGTAGCCGATGTTGTCAAAGAAGGTCGGTCCATCGAACACGCGACGCGCCGTCGCGCACGTGTCGTCACACGACGCGCTCACACAGGAGCCGGTATGCCAGACGCCGCCGGCGGCGGCGCAATCGACGCCGCGGGAGAGAATCTGACAGTGCGTGGGAACGTCATCGGGATAGCAGCACGCCCCGATGGACTGACCGCAATTGGGAATCGACGCGCAGGACTGACCCACACTGAACACGTTACCCAAGGCCTGGCAGGTCTCGGCGCCGACATTCTCCTCGCAGGTTCCATCAGCGTGATTGCAGCAGGCGCCAAGCGCCGCGCATGGATGGAGATAGTTCCACACGCCGCCCTGGACATTCACGCAATCGTCCAGCGTCGTGTCGACGCATGTCCCCCCGGGCAGGACACACCCGCTTGTCGTTTCGGCGCCGGTCGCTCCGTACAGCTGGAACGGAAACTCCAGCGGCTCGGCGCTGCCGCCATCCAATGCGGGCTGAGCGACACCGGAAAAGTCGAGTCGCAGACCGTTGTCCGTCGGCAGCCTCGGCTCTGTCGGCGGCGAGAACAGCCCGCCGGGAAGCTCACTGTCAAAACCCACTTCGATCCAGTATCGGCCCGGCGGCAGCGAAGGCAGGACAGACACATCGATATCGACATTCCTGATGGCCCGCGCACAACTCGTGAGATTCGTCGGCGCCGTTCGATACACGCCGGAAAACGTCGAGTTCTCATGGCGATTCGCCTCGAAGTCGCCCCAGATGGGATCGCCGCCCAACTGCGGATCGGCCGCCCAGAGTCGAACATACGCGGTCGGAATGAGGGCGTCGTAAATCGTGCCGGTCTGATAGACCCGCCAGCGAATCGTCTGAATCGTCCACGACTCGCCGGGAGGTATCGTGAAGTCGTCGATGACACGCCCCTGCGCCCAATAGGATTCGACACCGCCCGTCGTGCCCGTGGCGGGCGAACTTGTGTTCGTATTCCCCGGCGCGTCAATGCAGACCTGCGAACCGTCGCCCGTGATGAACGTCCCGTTGTCGTAGATCAACGCGCCGGACTGGCCGCGAACCGCGGCGGTCGCAAACATCGAAAGCAGGAAGACGATCGCAATAGGTCTCGAAGACAAGCTGAATTCCCTTCTGACAGATCGCCGCTCGCCATGACGGCGGCGCGCAGCATCCCCCAACGCGCTCCAGCGGTCGCGCCGGGCGCACTTCCTTCAACAACATTCCGACGGATTCAGAAATCGGCCCCGGCGGCCCTCAACCGCACGGCGGCAAATTCCGTTTCGAGCAGTCGCAGTCGCTCCTGTGCGACGCACCTCTCGAACCAGGTCATGGCCTCATCAACGTCGCCGCGATTCTCCAGTATCGCGCCGATGTAGTAGTACGCTTCCGTTCGCTCCGTGTCGTTCGCCGCGGCCGCCAACAGATCGTCCTGGCCGATACGCTCCTGAACGAACGCCAGGAGCCGATCCGTCCACGTCCGCGGCGCCACATCGCTCAGCGAATCCGCGTCGGCGGAGGATCGATCCGGCAGTAAATACAGAAGTACACGCGCGTACCCATCGACGATGGCGTTCTGCGCTCCCCCATGTTCGTAGTCTCGGCGCGCGTGCTCGAAGTCGCCCAGCATCTGGTAGGCCATGCCGCGACGTATGTGCGCGACGGTCGGCTGCGGGCTCGCGTCGATCCAGCGCGTGAAGTCGAGGACCGCCTCCTGGAACCTGCCCAGTCGGAAGTTCGATCGGCCCCGAAACTCGTAACTCGCCGCAAACCCGGGGCGCAATCGAAGAGCCTCCGTGAAATCAGCGATGGCGCTTTCATACCAACCCGCATAGAAGTTGACGGCGCCGCGGATGCGGATCGTGTCTTCACTGGGCTCGAACGCCATCAATGCGTCCAGTGTCCGGACCGCCTCGGCAAACGATCGCCGCTCCAACAGGGCCAGCGCCTTCTGCTGGTAGCCACGGAAGTCCGTGGCGTCGAGATCCAGGACGCGCTGCGCGTCGGCGAGCGCCTCGTCGACGCGGGCCTCAATCCTGTTCAGCGCGCTTCTTTCCGCATAGATGTCGACGAGATCGGGATTCAGCTCGGCGGCCTGATTGAAGGCCACGCGCGCCTCGTCGAATCGACGAAGTCCCACCAGCGCCTTGCCGCGGGCGACGTAGGCGAACGAATAGTCCGGATCGAGCAGCAGCGCCTGAGCCGCATCCTGAAGCGCCGCGTTGTCGTCTCCGATCTGAGCGCGGGCCGCGGCGCGATCGTACCACCAGTGGACGTTCCTCGGATCGATGCGGATCGCTTCGGTAAAGGCGGCGGCCGCCTCGGCGTAGCGATTCAGGTAGGCCAGCGCCGATCCGCGCTGACCGTGGACGAGCGCGCCACCAAAGTCCATGTCGATCGTCGCGTCGGTATCCGCGAGCATGGCGTCGTAGTCGCCCAGCTCGCCATAATGCGACGCTCGCAGAAGACGCGCTTCGCCCAGCGATGGATTCCGTCGCAGCGCCCGATCGAGCAGCTGAACGGCGCTCGCGCTGTCCGCCTCCCGACACGCCTGCAGACAATAGTCCTCCGCCGACCCGGGATTGAGCCGCTGGACCTGCTCCAGATGGTATTCGAACTGTTCATTCGTCGCGGAATTTCGCGCCACTGTCTGCGCATCCACGGTAATGCAGTTGCAGCCGCTGGCGCGACTCGCCGCAAATGCGGCCATGTAATGCGCGCGCCAGTCCCCCGGATTGCGATACAGAATCGACTCGACGATCTCCTTCGCCTCGGACCATCGTCCCATCCGAAAGGCGATCTCCGCCTTCAGTGACAACAGGTCGGTGGCGTCCGATCGCTTGACGAGACCCTTCTCGATCTCTTCGAGGGCGCGAGCGAAATCGCCCTCGGCCAGTCGTGAGCGCGCTTCTCGAAGCTGCAGCTGAACATACTGTGACTGTGCGTCGGCCCGGGCGGCGTCCGCGGCGCGCGATGAATCGCCCATCGCGACGTAGAAGTAGCCCGCGGCGCCCACGGCCATCGACGCAACGCTGACCGCCGCCACGCCCGCCTTTCGCCGACGCAGCCATTTCGCCAGCCGGGCCGGCGGCGCCAGCTTCTTCGCCTGAATCGGAACCCCGAGAAGCCATCGCCGAAGATCATCGCCCAGGTCGCGGGCCGTGGCGTACCTCGCCCGTCGATCCTTCTCTACGGCCTTCATGCAGATCGTCTCCAGCTCGGCCGGCGCGTGCCGACAGAATCGAGTCGGCGGCGCGGGCTCCGAGTGAAGCACCTGGCGCATCACTTCCCGATCGCTTTCCGCGCCGAACATGGGCCGGAACGCGAGGAGTTCGTACAGCGTCGCTCCGAGCGCGTAGACGTCGATCTGGCGATCGATCATTCCGATCGTCGGATCCAGCTGCTCCGGCGACATGTATCGACACGTCCCGACGAGCGAGTTGCTGACGGTCAGCGCCTCATGACTGCACGGCCGCGCGAGTCCGAAGTCGGAGATCATGAGGCGACCATCGTCCGCCAGCAGCAGGTTGGACGGCTTGATGTCGCGATGAATGACGCCGTGCTCGTGGGCGTAATGCAGGGCGTCTGCGACTTCGGCCATCCAATGCGCGATTCGCCGATAGTACGCGCGATGATTGCCGCCGATCTGCGAATCCGACGATCTCGGCGTGGATGGCGACGGCGTCGCGGCGTGGGTCGATCGATCGGCGCCGTCGCCCGGGACGCCCAGGACGACGTCGACGGCCCCGGACTCCTCGATCTCGCCGAGGATGTCGCGAAGTGAACGGCCCTCTATCAGCTGCATGGCGTAGTAGTGCGTGCCATCCGTTTCGTCGTAGTCATAGACGCCGATGATGTTCGTATGCTCGAGTCCGGCCGCCAGTTCGGCTTCCCGACGAAACCTCGCCCGGGACTCCGGTCGCACGACGCCCAGCAGCGCCGGCAGCACCTTGATGGCGACCATGCGATTCAGCTTCGCCTGACGCGCCTTGTAGACGATACCCATGCCCCCGCGGCCGATTTCCTCAATGATCTCGTAGTCGACGAGGATTTCGCTCAGTCGTCGCAACGGCTCCTGGACATCCACCTGCGACTTGGCGCGGGCGTCCGTCGCCCAGCAGAGTTCGTGCTCCAGATGGGACTGGGCGCCGATCGATTCGGCGAGCCTGCGGCACGCGTCGCACTCATTCAGATGCGCCGCCAGCTCGTCGACGTTCGACTGATCATCGACGGCGAGCAGCATCCGCTCGATCTCATGCGCAAGTGAACATGTGGCTGTTTTCTTCATCGACCCGTTCCGGATGGCGCGCAATGCGACGCCGCGCGCCGAACCGACGCGCTCATCTATTCGATGTCGTCAAGATCCCTGATCCGCCTGCGGATCATGTTGAGAACGAGATGGCGCACGACATAGACATGTCCCACGGACATATCGAGCCGACTCGCGACCTCGCTCGCCGGCAGACCGTCGATGGCGTAAAGACGGAAGGCTTCCATGCGACGCGGCGAGATATCGTCAGACGCCTGGTCGAGGCACCAGAGGATGTCCTGCAGCTGCCACTCCCGCTTCCATACATCTTCGATGCTCGGTCCGTCGTCAGGACAGCCGGCAACATCCGCCTCCGACGCGACGGGCAGTGTCCCGCGCCGCGCATTCTGACGAATCTTGTTCTCGGCAATCGTCCGGACCCAGTGTCGAAATCGCCCGCGATCCCGATCGTACTGAAAGTCGCCGATATGCGATGAGATCGCGACCATCACCTGCTGGACTATGTCGTCGGCGTCCTCATCGCACAGACCGCGAAGGCGGGCGACGCGATAGATCGCGGGGCCGTATCGGGAGAAGAACTCCCGCCAGGCGCTCTGCCCCTCAGGCCCTTCGCCAAGTGTGGCGATGAGCGAAGGTCGCGTATCCGGGAATCTTCTGGGCTGGAGCATGCGCAACAATCCCCTGTCCCGCTGATTGCGGGATCGAAGTGGTCGATGCCCCGATTGTACTTCCTCAGAAGCGTCCATTCCAAGATTCACTCGCGCCACTCAATCCGATTCCCAGTCGCGCCGCACGATCGCGTCGCCGACGACGGCTCAGCCCCCTATATGCGGTCCGGCGGGTTTTCTTATCGAGAATTCGAGGATTCGCGCGAAATTCCGGCGCCAGACGGCCGAGAATGTTCGCCCCGCGGCCGTACCGAAAAAAATGCGCCCGAGGAGTAAGAACCCGCCACGGGGCGCATACAGGTGGATGAGAGGGGGAACGCCGACGGAATCGACCGCCGGCGAAACGGATTCCCCGTCCCGGCCGGGCGGCGATGGCATTGGCGCCCATCAAATTCGCGGCGCATATCAGCGATGTCTGACGGGCCGTCGAATCGACGCCGGAACGCGTTTGCGGATATCGGCGATGCGGGAATCCAACCCGCGTCACAATTGAAAGTCACGGCGCCCTCTCGGGATAATGGCTCACACGCCCGGATCCCAGGCGCCGATCGCCGGCCCGCGTTTCATACGCCTCACAAACCCATGGGTGGATTCCCGTCCGACAGGATGACGCCGAGTGGCGGCCTGAACCGGGGATCATGAACAGGAACGGCAAAGGGAGAGAAACACAATGATGCGAAGAATTCTCATGACAGGATTGGCGCTGGCGTTAACGGCCTCCGTGGCGCGCGCGGGCGTCATCGAAACCGGGAGCGATCGCTACGACTACGCGCTCGCCGCCAGCGCCGGCTCCAGCGACGGTCCCCATCAGAACAACGGCCCCATGATCTATGGCGCGTTCACTGACAGCACGACGGCGACATCCTCCGACAGCGGCGGCTCCGGCGACGCTCGCGGCGAGCAGACCTCGTCCATCGACCCCGGCGTCTATATGGCCGATCTCGAGGCCTACGGCGCCGCGTCGGCCGAGCCGTTCGAGTCGGGCAGCGCTCGCTCGGACGCTTATTTTGAAGTACTCTTCACAGTCACGTCGCCCGTCGACTACACGCTGACAGGCGCCGCCTCCGTCAATGGCGGCGACTCCGTCATGCAGATCAGTCTGACAAACGTCGGCAGCGGCGGCTCGCCTTCGCAGACCTTTGTGAACTACATCGGCGGGAATTCGAGCACGACGCTGAATGAGTCGGGCTCCCTGGCGCCCGGTGACTATCGGTTCCGGGCCCACGCGTGGACCGACATCTCTTACTTCTTCGAGTTCGATCCGCTTTCCAACGCATCGACAGCCGCGGCGAATGTCACGCTGACGCTGACGCCGGAGCCCTCCTCGCTGATGCTGCTGGCGATCGGCGGTATCGCGGCCCTTCGACGACGACGCGCAGCGTGATGCGTCGAACCGCAGTCGTTTCTCGGGTGTTTCGAATGCGGGCCGCGACGATGCGCGTCGCGGCCCGACACGAATCCCCTCTCTTCAACCCGAAGGAAGCAATGTCCTTCCGCGGCGGCCGAAATCACGGATCGCCCCAATGTCTGTCGAAAGGGACGCCATCGATGTCGCGAGTACTGACGATCGCCACCGTGCTGACGCTTGCCTGGACGCCCCGCCTCTTTGCGGAGGTCATTGAGACCGGCTGCACGCGATTTGTCATCTGCAGCAGCCAGGGAGGCGACAACATCGAAGGTCCCTACCAGATGGACGGTCCCGCGAACTGCGACGACTTCGACGGATATGTCGAATCCTTCGCCTGGGATGATCTTGGTTTCCACGGCGGCTCTTCACAGTCGTCCCAGAACAGCCACATCGGCCACGGCGAATACAGCGTGGACATGTGGGTGCGCACGGACGCGGGCGGCGGAACGATGGGAACGGACTACGCCCTCGGGTACGCGGAGACGGTCTTCGAAGTGCGGTTCACGCTGACGGAGGCGACTGACTTCAACGTGAGCGGCTCCTACAACGCCTTCGGATTCATCAATGGAGCGATCTCAGAAACCGAAGTGCGCATCGACAGCCTCGGCGGCGGATCGCCGAGCCAGGTCATCGCCTTCACTGTCGATAACTGCTGCCCTTCCGTGAACACCAGCGGCGCCCTGCAGCCCGGCGACTACGCGTTCCAGTCGCGCACGCTGGTCGTCGTCGATCACTCGTTCATGATGTCCTACACCGATTCAAATGCGGCGAATGTCGTGACGATGACACTGGATGTTCCGACGGCCAACCCGCCGGGTGACATGAACTGTGACGGTCTCGTCGACACGCAGGACGTCGCCCCGTTCATTCAGGCGCTGCTGGATCCGGATGGATACGACGTCGCGTTCCCGGATTGTGACAGGGATCAGGCGGACATGAATCAGGACACACTGCGAGATGGCGCCGATCTGAACGCCTTTGTGTCGTCCCTCCTGACCGCCTGACCCAACAGGACACGCTCAGAAGTTCATAGACAAGAGCCGCAACCGACGATCTCGTTGTCGAGATTCGCCGAATGCGGCTCTTGTCTTCCTCTTCGACCATCCGGCCGATCTGTGCCACGCGCCGCCCTCTCGGAGCAAGTCAGTCTCCGAGTATGACCAGGGCGGCCGAAAATTCTATCAACCCCAGCAGCTGAGCCCGGTTCAGGCGGGCAATCTCGCTCTGCAGGGATGCGGGCGGATCCGAGGTCTCCACGCGCGTTCCACCGGACGCAAGTGACATGATCCGATTGATCATTCGCTGATCCGAACGAAGACGCAGCAAGCCACCGTTCAATCCACTTCCATGATTCTGATTCGGTTCGGCAGAATAAGAAGATTTGACCATAAGAGACGATTCCTTCGTCATAAGGCCTTTTGACGAGCGTCGAGACACGCGCCCCGGTTCCGGCCGCTCATAACCTCCCCTGAGGTTCACGACTACTAACGCCCTTCCTGGCCGTTGCGCTCATGTCGGCGCAAAGTCAATTGCGAAATCCTGTTTTTTTGTTTGCCCAAAAAAACTTGTTGAGCGCCCGACCCCCGTTTGTCGTTGATGACCTGAAGAGTCCGAAGCGACGCCCCTGAGGGCCGACTGTCGGATCACCCCGCGGGGGGGGAATTCAGTGTTTGTCGAGATTTTGGTGGAACGCCCGGTGGCGTTCTGGAAGTCTGTATCCGCGCGCTGCGCAAGCCCTGGCAGGAGTTTATCTGGCATGAACACACACAAACGCACGATCGCAATCATCATGACGAGTTTCGCTGGCGCCCTCTTCCTTGCCACGTCCAATGCGATGGCCGTCAACGCCGACCTGATGATCGCCTATGACCTTCTTGACGATTACACCGATCCGCAGAGCGAGGTCATTTTCACGGTCTACCTCGATCTGGGTGAGCACTCCCGCGACGTCGACGCCGTCGGCTGGAAGGTCAAGGCCGCGTACTTCGAAATGCCGCGGCCGAATGACGACCCGATCGTGTGGAAGGTCACTGCGCCGTACCTGACGACATCGGATGGCCTCTATTGGGTCGAGCACGCGGACCTCGACGCTCCCGAGGACGCCGAATTCGACGTGCCGCCGGAGATGTCCGGAACGGCCAGCGTCTTCTCAGGCCAGTACTTCAGTTCGCTGGTCTTTTACTTCATGGGACTCGACCCTCAGAACTTCCCGAACAAGGCCAAGGTCAAGTACACATTCACCCAGCAGGGCGAAGGCGAACCGATTGTCACCCGGCCCGAAGATATCGGTGAAATCAGAAAGTACCATCGCATTCCGGGCACCATGGTCGGCGCTTCCGACGTCGAATCGAACGACACAGCGGAATCGACAGGCGGATTCAACTCGCTCGTGCGGATTCTGAACAATGCTGTTGCGACCATTCAGGCCTCGAATGACGCGTGCGATGACGACCGAATGCGCCTCGCCTCGCGGGCGATCCTGTCGCGCCGCGCATCCTGAATCAGCCGGGCGATCGTCCTGATGGATGCAGTCCGTCCCGGACGACCACAGGGGACAATCGGCGTCGGCCGGAGACGCCGGACGGAACATCCCCTGAGGTCATGAAAGAACGCCAGGAAGGGAAACGCGTCGACAAGACGCACACAAAGGCCCGTGACGACGCATCTCATCAACGATGCGTCGTCATGCGTATTGTGTGGCGCGGGCAACGCAGTCAGGATTCGCTGGCAAGGTATGCGATCGTCCGCCGACTCAGGTCGCTCAGTCTGTCGATGCGCAGCCGATAGCAGTCATACACCGGCGACGATTTCAGGCCCGACAGGACGCGCAACATATCAGCAATCTCGCGCTGCAGGCCCGCTTTGGCGCCACCTTCGACGCCAATCTCGAATCGAAGCGCCTCAAAGCGCGCTTCCATGAGGGTGATCCACCGACTCGTGGCGTCGGGCTGAGCGGCGAATTGATTCAGCGAAAGCTCGTAGCACTGCTCCACCAGGGGCCTCGCCAGATCGACGCGTCCCTGATGTCGATAGACCACAGCAAGCGAGAAGAAGCAGTCCGCAAGCTGCAGTTCGGCCTCGGTGCGCCCTGGATCCGTCGATTCCAGCGAGGCGAACACGCCCGCCGCCGCATTCAACCTGGAGATGATCGCCGCGTCGCAGTCCTCGCTGCCGGCGGGCGGATCGCTCTCGCCGGTGGCGGCGCCTTCATCGCGTTCCGCCTGTCCATCTTCCCTGGCCCCCTCGTCGATCTGAGCCTCCATCATCAGGGCCAGCCCCTGGAGGTATCGGATGCGAATCGAACCGGGAGTGGCCCGGCTCATCACCGCCAGTCGCGCCTGGCAGTCGCAGATCGTTTCCCGGGCGGCGCCCGGATCGTCCCGCCCCACGATATCCGCCTTGAACAGACACGCGTGTACCAGGCTCAGGGACCATTCGAATTCGCTGGGATCCAGCTGACAGAGCAACTCTCCGTCAGAAATGGCGCGGTTCAGACTTCGCAGGGCTTCCTCCGTCGCGCCCATGCTCTGCAACAGACCTGAAGTTCGAATGTCGAGCCGCATCCGGCGCAGCCGCGTAAGCACATCCGCCGGCGATCGATCCAGCAGTTCACCCAACAAGTCGCTCGCCACCTGGTAATGCCAGCGGGAATCACCGCAGTCGCCCAGCAGTCGACGGACGCCGCCGCCCTGCTCATGCGCGTCGGCGGCGGCCAGGACGAGGCGCGGGCGATAGCCGGAATCCGAAGGCGCCGAATGAAAGACGTCGAGGGCGCGATCCGCCGCGGTCGCCGCCTCATAGTACGCGCCAGTCATGTCCAGGTGACGCGCGAGTTGAACTTCCGCTTCGCACCACAGCGCCTTGAAAATCACCTCATCCGGCGCCTCAGCGGCCCGAGCCGTGGCCAGCTCGATCGCCTCATGCAGGAGCGCAACGGGATCCGTCACGACGGCGCCGAGGCCGATCTTCGCCTCGATCTCCAGCGCCGCCATGGCTGCGGATGTCTCACCGGATTTTGCGATGGCGTCCATGACAGCGAGGTATTCCTTCTCAGCGCCAACGCGATCGCCCCGTCGCTCCGCGATCTTCCCGAGGTTCAGATTCACGTGCGCCAGTTCTCGATCCATTCCCCCGACACTCTGCAGAAGCTGTGCGAGCGCCTTGAGTTTCGGTCGAAGGTCTGACTGAATCTGATCGCGCGCCACCTGGCCACCCGGCAATCGGGAAACCCGGTCGTCGATCTTCGTCAGCAGTTGATTCATGACGTCCTGCGCGACTCCGGCCACCTGAACGAAACGATCCCGTTCCCTCGACGCGCGAAAATACTGCGACGTTGAAACGATGGCCGCCGCCGTCGTCAGAAGGACAAACCCCGCCGCCACGGCGAGCTGGATGCGGTAACGACGCACCGTCTTTCGAAAGATGTAGAAACGCGTATCCGCCCGAGCGACAACGATCTCATCGCGAAGGTAGCGCTCGAAGTCGTCGGCCATCGCATCGGCGGATTGGTATCGACGGTCTTTGTCCTTCTCCAGCGCCTTTCGCAGAATGGCCTCAATATCCGGATCGAGGTCCTTCGGATCCGGGGCGCCCGGCTGCGATGACACAAGCGCGCGGAACGGCGTCGGCGGCGCTTCAAGGATCTGACGCCGCACATCGTCGTAGCTTTCCTTTGCGGGGAACGGCGGCGTTCCCGTCAGCACCTGATAGAACACGAGCCCCAGCGCATAGATGTCAGTCCGAACGTCAATCTCGCCGGGAATACCACGGATCTGCTCCGGGGTCAGAAACTGGAGCGTTCCGATGACCTGCCCGGGCATCGACAGTCCGGCGTTGCTCGCTTCCCTGGCAAAGGCGTCCTTGGCAAGGCCGAAGTCAAGCAGCCTCGGCTCGCCTTCACTGTCCACGAGAATGTTCGCCGGCTTGAGATCGCGATGAATCACGCCGCGCTGATGCGCGTAACTCACCGCCCGGCAGATCTTCGCAAAGAGCGTGACCCGATCCCGCAGGCTCGGCCGCTCCAGCAGGACATAGTCGTCAACGGGCTCACCGTCGACATACTCCATAACGCAGTAGGGCCGGTTCTGGACCGTCCCGCTGTCATGGATCGCGACGATGTTCGGATGTCGCAGTCGCGCCGCCAGCTCGATCTCGCGCATGAACCGCTCAAGCTGCTGCTTCGAGGCGAAAACGCCGTCGGCCAGCACCTTGATGGCGACGTCACGATGCGTGCTGAGCTGCGTCGCGCGAAAAACGAGGCCCTGGCCGCCGCGGGAGATGGCGTCCTGGATCGTGTACTTGGTGAGGTTCTCCTGCAGGAATCGCCGAATGTCCTCGTCGTCAAATTTCGCGGCGGCCACATGGTGGAAGGACTCATCGCTGTCGACGTCGACGCCACGGATGCGCCGCAGCATTCGAATCTGCATGCCGAGTTCCGGCATGAGATCGGCGTGCATGTCGCAGAATGAGCGATCGTCGACGGATTGCCCCGCGTCCAACGCATCGCGAAAAGCGTCAACCACCCGCTGGAGGCGTTGAGGTCGACTGTCGGCGGAATTGGATTCGCTCGAGCCGCTCGTCATGGCTGGACTTTGAATGTGTGACGTGTATCAGAAGGTTCCGGAATCGCTGAAGAACCGCCCCGGCCGCCCGATCGTTCGCCGCAACTGGGTAATCCCCTGTGCGAGCAGGCTGCGGACGGCGGACTCCGTTTTGTCCATTCGCTCGGCGATCACATTGGTCGGCGTTTCCTCGATGTACTTCATCCAGATCGCCTGACGACGATTCAGCGGGAGTTTCTCCAGGGCGTTGAGCAGCACACGTTCGGCTTCGGCCGACCTCGCGTCCTTGCTGGGCGATCGCTGCGACGCCGCGACAGTCGCGAAGAGATCGAGCATTGAACTGCCGCCCATGCCCGCGAGGCGCAGTCCGTGCCCGCTGCGCTTGGCGCGGCTCTTCGACTTGATGCGATCGATCAGGGCGTTGCGCGTAATCCGCGTCAACCAGCGCTCGACGGCGTGATCACCATCCGGCTGGAACGTCTCGATGTTTCGGCCGGCGAGAATCCAGACGTCCTGCAACACATCCTCAGCCGCCAGCTGGGAGCGCATGGACGCGGGAATCCGATTCTCCACAAAGGTAAGCAGGCCTGGCGTCGCCTGAATAAATACTGATTCCAAAAGGCGCCGGTCCATACGTGATCCGTCTCCCGGACCTCCTGTCCCCGTAGCGTCTCCTCCCGGCCGAATCATCCGCGTGACCCAGAATCCAGCTCCGGCCCACGACTTCTATTATGTCCATCCATCTGTCACATTGCAAAAAAGTTTGAACTCGCTTGAGCGCATTACTGAGATTCGTCGTTTTGAGATGCGAGGAGCTATGATTCCGTCACATTTCAAGATCGAATCCAAGATTGGCCGCTCCAATGGCGGTTCGCCCAGGGCAAACAAACCCCGGAAAATCGTGCGCCTGGTGAAGGTCTATGACCTCCTTTGGCGCGGCGGATCCCGGGATGACTGGGAAGCCCTGGAACAAGCCTCCGGTGTCAGCAAGCGGACGCTTCTCCGCGATATCAACTGCTTACGGGATGCGGGCGTTCCCGTGAGATATTCAACCAAACAACGCACCTACAAAGTCGATCATATCCAGATGCGGACCGTGAATATCGCCCCTGGAATGCTCGGCAAAATGCTCGCAACCACGCACGCCGCCGCCCAGCTGTGCGATGGAGACGCCCGATCCAAGCTGATGAACCTCATCAGCGATCTTGAGGGCCTCCGCAAGAAGCTGGATGACGACGCCCGCGGCGTTGTCGAATCGTCACAGGCGGCGCTTTCCTCAGAGCTCGCCGGCCGTCGACGGATGCTCTGACCAGAGACGACTTCCAATGAATGACGCCGCACTTCCAGTCAGTCCTTCATTCATTCGCAGGCTGTATTGCGCAGCAATCGCACAACGCAATAGCCGGCCAATATCGAGCAATGCCGGACGGATAACATCCTATCGGCGCGCGGGGCGACGCGCTCGCCACCGCCCCGTCCGCGCATCATAAGACAGCGATCCGCCCCCACCGGGCGACCGCGAGAATTCCAAAAAAGCGAAGAGCCGCCGAGCCTCAAGGGGGGGAAGGTGAGTTTCTGCCTGACGGCCCCCCGCATGGGAATAACGACAGGCCCGCGCGCGGCGCTCAGCATTTGCCCAAGGTTGTTTGAAAATTCGAGATCGACGCGCCCCCGGCGCTTCGCCTCCGTCTGAACCGGCAGGGAACACACACGGAACAGCCGAAGGAGGGTCAGCTAGACGGGTTGAAAAGCCGGATTCCCGGTATCCAGCATTGAGAACTCAGCCGCATCGCTCATCGGCCCGATCGACGCCCCGACGAACCATGCGAAGGCGGCCTCCACCTGGCGCATCGCTTCCGCATCATCCCTTGGCGTTTCCAGATTCAAAGCCGCCCATAGATCGATGGCTCTGGGATCATCCTCGTCGCGCTTCGAATCAATGACCTTAGTCTCGAACCCTGAGAACATTCGATTCGCCACGGGACGAAACAACACGCAATGGACAACGTCGTGCGCCGGCGCCCTGCATACGGCGCCGTAGGCGCAGCACAGGTCGGCGGCGTCGCCTTCCATCAGATGAAAAATGCACGGCGCCTTGTATATCAACATCCCCGTCGTTCCCGCGGGACATATCATCGGCTCGTGATCTCCTCCGACGCGATCGTTGTATCGACTCAGATAGGCAAGCTGGAAAACCGGCATTCTCGACGCCCCTTTATTGAACCACCCCATGCGCCGAACATCGGTACGTGGTTGTACGCGGATCAGTCAATCCTGCGCCTGGCGACACACTGTTGGCACTGCCGCGTGAAGTTTCCCCGGTTATCGGGACCTCGAAATCAACCCGCATTCGAGCATGATGTTTCACCCCTCGCCGATTCCTTCCGGGCGCCCAACTCGGACGAAGCGCTCAGCGCACGCCCGCGCGCGGCGCGGACTGCGCACGAAAAAGGCCGAGCGCGCCAGTGACACGCTCGGCCTACAGGAATCGTCGACCTGGCGGTCTCATGACCCGCCCGCCGTCGCGAACTATGAATCGAAGTCCACTTTGGGGGCTTCCTTCGCCGCCTCATCGACCTCGAAGAAATCCGCCCGTTTGACATCCGCCCAGCTCGCCGCAATTGAACCGATCGGCCCTCGAATGTGCGAATTCAGCTTGCGCACCGACTCGTTGTAACGGCGCCGCTTCTCCGCGATCCGATTCTCCGTTCCCTCCAGACTGACGGCCAGGTTCTGAAACTGCTGATTGGCCTTCAGATCGGGGTACTTCTCCTGCAATACCAGCAGGCGCGACAAGGCGCGCTCCAGCCCGGCCGACGCCTCCTGTTTCGCGGCGGCGCCATTGGCGTTGAAGTACTTGGTCCTGCTCTCTGCGACCGTCTCGATGATGCCCTTCTCGTGCTTGGCGTACCCCTTGACGGTCTCGACGATGTTTGGAATCAGCTCGTATCGCCGCTGCAGGTCGACCTCAACGTCCGCCCATTTGGCCTTCACATCCTCATCCAGCGAGATCGTCGTCTTGTACGAGCTGTACAACATGCAGCCGCCGCCGCAGACACCGCAGACGAGGATCGCCAGACCCACCAGCAGCGCAATCAGTCCATATTTCATCGCAAGTCACTCCTCACAATCAGATTCGCCATCGCTTCAAGGCGGGCGACACGGGTTCAATACACAATCGTCTCAAGGCCTACCAACTACCGCCGGCCCCACCGCCACCAAAGCTCCCGCCGCCAAACGATCCACCACCGAAGCCGCCGCCACCCCCGCCGAAGCCGCCAAAGCCGCTTCCGCCGCCGAACGAACTTCCGCCACCCCAGCCGGACCGGCCGCGCGAGTTGAGCATGCTTCCCAGCATCATGCCGGTCAGAAAACCGCCGGGGCTGTAGCCTCCCCGCCAGCGACCGTAGCCGCGTCCGCGAGACGCGCTGATGATCCGCCCGATGATGATCAGAAGAAGGAGCGACCAGACGCAGCTGAACATCCCCGCCCTGCCACGACCGCGCGACCTGCGACTCGTTGTGTACTGTCGCGGCGCCACAGGCGCCGGCGTCGAAAGCGCCACGCCCTCCGCCTGCGCAATCCGATGGCCGATCGCGGAAAGTCCGCTGTAGAGCCCACCGCCGTAATCCCGCCGGCGAAAACCCGGGACCAGGTAGTTCATTCCGATCGAGTGAAGGTAGGTATCCGGCAGCGTATCCTCGATGCCCTCACCCGTGACAAACTCCCATTTTCGATCCTTCACGGCGACGCCGACAATGACGCCGTGATCGACGCCCTTGTGTCCGAGGCCGCTCTCGCGACCGATCTCCATCAGCAGGTCGTGCAGATCCCGGCCACCCGTCGTCGGAATCACGAGGACGCGAATCTGGGCGTTGGCCCGCTGCTCAAGCTCCTCCAGCAAGGATGTGATCCGCGCCTTGTCGCCGTCACTCACAACGCCGGCGTAGTCGTTCACGTAACCCGACTTGATCGAATACTGCGACGCGGACGCCAGCCGCCCCGCCGCCAGCACGACGATCAGGACCACGAGGAACACATGTCCCGCCGGCGCAGCGCGACCCACGGCGGAGATGCGATAACGCTCCGAGATCATTTCACGTTCAGTCATTCATCTGATCCACATAACTCGCCAGGCGTTCGACGTCGGCGTACAGCGTTTCGAAATCACTCCACTCGCTCGCCCCGGACGGACGGATCGCACGAGCCGCGCCCGACAGCGGGCCGCCGATAAGTCCCGACGCCGCCGAAATGGCCTGCTCCATCGGGAGAAACGAACGCTCATTCCGCAGCCACAACAGACCGCGAACCGTTCGGACGATGTGCAGACCGATGTCGGCGCCGATCTCCGCAAGAATGTCCTCTCGTCCGCCGGCCGCGAGGGCGCCCTGCCGCAGCCGGATCAGGATCCGCTTCAGCTCGCGCTCGCACTGGAGCCGCAGATGCTCGTTCTGAATCTCGATCGATGCGAAGTAGTCGTCGCCGGAAACGCACACATTCCGCTGATGGATCTCCATCATCTCCAGCGGAAACGTGTCCAGCGACTGCTCGATATAGGCCGGCGTCATCACAACGGGCGCCGTGATGCCGAGATTGCCGAGCGTCGGACCGCGCTCCGCGATCAGGCGAAGCTGGCGCAGATCCACGTTGTGCACGACAAGCACGCTTGCGACGACCGGCGGCGTCCCGTTCAGCCCATCGCCGTAGGCGGACAGCCCCGCCAGGTTGTCACCCGTCAACCCGACGACGATCTCGCCGTATTGAGTCAGTTTCAGTCGCATCCCCGACGCCAGACCATCGGGGATTGCGTTTACGCCTGCGCTCGCCTTCGCCGTCAATGCACACTCCCAACTCGATTCGTTCCGCGGTCCGGGGCCGCGCCACTGCGCCAGGGCCTCGCCCCCCGCCCGACAGTCGGGCTTTTTCACGCGGAACCGCTGCTTTCGTCTCTACACCCTAGTCCATCCCGCCGGTTTCGCCCACTACACAAATCCCCCTGATTTCTACCGAACATCGGCTAAGATGCCGTCATGGACCTTTTCGCCGAACAACGCCAGCGCTCCAGGGCGCGCTTCCGACCACTCGCCGCCCGCATGCGCCCCCAAACGCTCGACGACTTCGCCGGCCAGCGCCACTTTCTGGGAGAGGGCAAACTGCTGCGCCGCCTGCTGGACGCCGACCGACTCGCCAGCGCCATCTTCTATGGACCGCCCGGTACGGGGAAAACAACACTCGCCGAGATCATCGCGGGCGTCACGCAGGCCGCCTTTGAATCGGCGAACGCCGCCAGCGTCGGCGTGAAGGACATCCGCGAGATTCTCGCCCGGGCCCGGGCCCGACTCGAAGATGACGGTCGTCGGACAGTCCTGTTTCTCGACGAAATCCATCGCTTCAACAAGGCGCAGCAGGACGTGCTGCTGGGAGACGTGGAAGACGGAATCGTCATCCTGATCGGCGCGACCACGGAGAACCCGTTCTTCTCCGTGAACTCGGCGCTCGTCTCACGGAGCCAGATCTTCCAGTTCGAATCCCTCAGCGAAGACGATATCAAGGCGCTCATCCGCCGCGCCCTGGCCGACGACACGAACGGTCTCGGCCGGATGCGCGCGACGATCACGGACGACGCCCTCGCCTTCCTCGCCGGAATCAGTGACGGCGACGCACGTCGCGCACTGACGGCCCTTGAAATCGCCGTCCTCTCCCAGTCGCCCGACCCGCAGCGCGGCGTGAGTGTCGATCTTGAAACAGCACAGGATTCGATTCAGAAGAAGGCCATCAACTACGATCCGAAAGGCGATCAGCACTACGACGCCGCGAGCGCCCTGCAGAAGTCCATGCGCGGCAGTGATCCCGACGCCGCCGTCTATTGGCTCGCGATGATGATCGAGGCGGGCGAGGACCCCCGCTTCATCGCGCGACGCATCGTCGTCTGCGCCGCCGAGGATGTCGGCAACGCCGATCCGATGGCCCTTGTCGTGGCCAACGCCGCCGTGCAGACGACGCTCTTTGTCGGCCTGCCGGAATGCCGGCTCGCCCTCGCCCAGGCCGCCATCTACATCGCCTGCGCCCCGAAATCCAACGCCGGCACGATGGCCATCGCCAACGCCAGCCGCGACGTGAAGGAGGGACGCACGATCCCCGTGCCCCGACACCTCCGCGACGGCCACTACCCCGGCGCCCAGGCGCTGGGAAACGCGACGGGCTACCAATACGCCCACGACGCAAAGGACGGCATCGCCGCACAGGATTACCTCGGCGTCGATCGAATCTACTACGAGCCGACGGATCGCGGCCACGAGAAGATCATGGCCGAGTACCTGGCAAAAGCCCGCCGCATCCAGGGAAAGGCGGACGCGTCGTGACAGACCGCCCCCCCCAACCGAGTCCCCGCCCGCGACGGGCGGAGTGCTCAATCTGAAATCTGAAATCTCAGATCCGAAATCTCCAATCTCAAATCAGTACTGTCCGGCTAAAAGTCGAATAGTGGCAGAGAGTTATGTAAGTCGG
>DAOPJV010000071.1:0-35025 GCA_035399845.1 Phycisphaerae bacterium
CAGGCCGAAACCTTCAACCTGGATGGTCCGCTGCTGCATTTGAGCAACACGCCCTGACTGGCCCGGCTCGGAACGTCGCGCGCGCCAGCGCGCCGAACCGAACTGTGACCGCAAGGGAACAGGCCAGCGTAGCAGGGCGAGCCGAGGCACGCCGGGCATTCCTCCGCCCCCCGTCGGTGCGGGAATCAACATAGAGACGCCCTGTCCACGGCTTGCGCTGCGACCGCTTGGCGGTCTTCACTTCACCCGTGGCTACGCCCGTCGCTCCTTCGGAGCGAGTCTTCGCATCGCAATTCTGTTGGCTTCCGAGCCGCCGCAGTGATGCGGCGGTTGTCATGGAACATCCATCGCTCGAACATGTATGCCGCGACGGTGGCACACGCGGAGCGCGACGGATTGACCGGGCCATGACTGGCCCGGCTCGGAACGTCGCGCGCGCCAGCGCGCCGAACCGAACTGTGACCGCAAGGGAACAGGCCAGCGTAGCAGGGCGAGCCGAGGCACGCCGGGCATTCCTCCGCCCCCCGTCGGTGCGGGAATCAACATAGAGACGCCCTGTCCACGGCTTGCGCTGCGACCGCTTGGCGGTCTTCACTTCACCCGTGGCTACGCCCGTCGCTCCTTCGGAGCGAGTCTTCGCATCGCAATTCTGTTGGCTTCCGAGCCGCCGCAGTGATGCGGCGGTTGTCATGGAACATCCATCGCTCGAACATGTATGCCGCGACGGTGGCACACGCGGAGCGCGACGGATTGACCGGGCCATGACTGGCCCGGCTCGGAACGTCGCGCGCGCCAGCGCGCCGAACCGAACTGTGACCGCAAGGGAACAGGCCAGCGTAGCAGGGCGAGCCGAGGCACGCCGGGCATTCCTCCGGCCCCGTCGGGGCGTGAATCAACAAATGGAATCGCTGTCCACGGGTCGCGCTGCGACCGCTTGGCGGTCTTCACTTCACCCGTGGCCACGCTCCGTCGCTCGGTCGGAGCGAGTCTTCGCGTCGCAATTCTGTTGGTTTCCGAGCCGCCGCAGTGATGCGGCGGTTGTCATGGAACATCCATCGCTCGAACATGTATGCCGCGACGGTGGCACACGCGGAGCGCGACGGATTGACCGGGCCATGACTGGCCCGGCTCGGAACGTCGCGCGCGCCAGCGCGCCGAACCGAACTGTGACCGCAAGGGAACAGGCCAGCGTAGCAGGGCGAGCCGAGGCACGCCGGGCATTCCTCCGGCCCCGTCGGGGCGTGAATCAACAAATGGAATCGCTGTCCACGGGTCGCGCTGCGACCGCTTGGCGGTCTTCACTTCACCCGTAGGAACGATCCGTCGCTACGTCGGAGAGCGGGTCGCGTCTTATAAGGAATCGTCCCAGAGACGCCGAGGGCGGCGCTGCGGGGCGACCGAGCGCCACGTCGTGGGAGATTGGAGAACATAGATCGCCTGGCGCGAATAGGGACTTTGGGGGAGATTTCGTTTGCCCGGCCTGCGGATGAAACGTAAATCTTAGGGGTAAGGCGGATTCCTCATCCGTCCTGCAATCTGTATTCACTGGAGCCAGCCACAACCGAATCAGGGTCCGCAATCGGCCCAGCGCGCCGCGACCTCGGATCGTGCGCGTTGATGAGGCGACTGTCGGCACTCGACGCTCTGGCGGCGACGTCGCCAAACGCGCGCGTGCGCCCCGAATGGAATCGGGGATGACATAGGGATGGTCGGTCAATGTCTGGCTATGTAAAGAAATGGCGGTTTCTCACTCTATTGACGTGCGTCGCGCTGGCGACGGGATGTGGTGTCGACAGCGGCTGTGACAACGGCGGTCTCGACGGCATGCTTCCCGGCGGCGGTGACGGTGGCGGCGACGGCGGGGATGGCGGTGGCGGTCCCGGTGAACGTCCCAAGAGCCAATCGCTCAAGGCGCATGCGGATGACATCAACGCTGACGAGGCGTGGCATCTACTGCGTCGCGCCGCGTTCGGCGGCACGCCAGAGCGTGTTCAGGAGGTCGTGCAGCTCGGACTGACCAACGCGGTCGAAGATCTCATCGCGTTCAAGCCGGAATCGGCGGCCGTTGAGACGCTGGCGGATTCCTACGAGTCCAACATGCCGAAGCGCTGGCTCGTCTACATGCTGGAGGGGAACAACCCGCTGCATGAGCGGCTCGCGCTCTTCTGGCACGATCGCTTCGCCACATCGCGACGCGTCGTTTCGGGCGTCGATGACGCCCTGGCCGTGATGCACTGGCAGATGCTTCGCGCCAACGCGCTGTCGAACTATCGGAGTTTCCTCGAAGCCCTGACGCTGGACCCGCTCATGCTCGTCTGGCTGGACGGCGGCAACAGCCCGAAGGACGCGCCGAACGAAAACTACGCGCGGGAATTCTGGGAACTGTTCACGCTCGGTCGCGACGTGCTCTATACGGAAGACGACATCAAGGAAGCGGCGAGAGCGTTTACCGGGACCCTGCTGATTCGCGACAGTGGCGAACCGCGGCGACCGGTCTTTGACATCTTCAAGCACGATGAAACGCAGAAGTCGATCTTCCCGGGCCGAGCGACGCCGGCGAACTACAACTACGAAACCGTTATCGACCTGACGCTGGAACAACCGGAAGCGGCGCAATACGTGGCGCGAAATCTGTTTGTCTGCTTCGTCCACGATCATCCGTCGGACGAGACGGTCCAGGAACTGGCGGATCTGTTCGTCGAGAGTGGATTCGAAATCGAACCCGTCGTGCGCACGCTGCTGATGTCGGAGGCCTTCTTCTCGGAAGACGCCCAGACGAATCAGATCGCGTCGCCCGTCGAGCACTGGGTGGGCTTCGCGCGGACGCTGGACATGCACTTCGCCTCGGAAGATTCCCAGGGATTCCTGCTGGATCGGCTCGTCAACGATCTGCGCGACGCGGGCCAGGAGCTGATGAATCCGCCGGGCGTCGAGGGCTGGGCCGAAGACAGCGCCTGGCTCGAGGATCAGTGGGTGCTCAATCGCGTCGACGCGCTGGGACGCTTCCTCGAGTTCGGTCCCGATCGAACGACTGGTCTTCCCTATCACCTCCTGCCGCCCGAGTCCCGATGGGACGAGCGCGACGTGCGCGAGGAGATGGTCAAGTCAATCGCGGATGTCTTCCATCTGACGCTCACGCCGGAAGAGACGGCGATCTATGTCGAGGTGCTCGATCAGAACGGTTACCTCGCGTTCCACCTGGAACAACCGGATCGCCAGCCGCAGCACGTGCGGGAGATGATCCGACTCATGGCGATGGACGAGCGTGTCGCCGGCCGATAGGCGCCGACCGATTCGCCATCGCATCGCAACACCACGGTTTTTTTCAGTAGCTCAGTTTTTCGGGACATCAGGGGCCAATCAGACGCGTTCGATGGAGCGCGACGCATCGGAGGGTACGGTTATGGATGGCTGCAAGGAATGGCTGCGACTGAATCGACGGGCCTTCTTGAAATCGGGTGGCGCCACGATGGGCGCCCTGGCGATCGGCGATGCGCTGTTGGCGCGTGTCGCATCCACGTTTGCCCAATCGACGGGCGGCACGGGCAATCTGCTCGTATTGTGTGAGCTGGCGGGTGGGTTTGACTCGCTCAGCTTTCTCATCCCGCACAACAACAGCGTGTACCTGAGCAAGCGACCCCAGTTGGCGATGCCGGCGTCGGAGTTGACGCTCGTTCCGGGGAACACGGACTACGGCATCAACAACCAGTTCTCCTTCATCGCGAGCCAGTTCCTCGCGGGGAACGTCGCCGTCGTGCAGCAGGTCGCCTACCCCGACGGGAACGGCTCGCACTTTGAGAGCCAGGAGATTTTCAAGTTCGGCGTTCGTGATCTGTCGTCGCCGTCGGCGACATCGGCGTCGTGGTATGAGCGACTGCGACGGACGTATTTCAACGAGCCGTTTGGTGTTCTGGATACGCAGACGGTCGGAAATCCGACGCAGTATGGCTATCCCGACAACACCTATCGCAAGGCGGCGCAGGAGGCGTTTGGTCGCCTCGCGGCCCTGAAGGCGGGGGGCAGCAACGCCCAGAAGGCTGTGCGCGACACGTACAAGCGCATCGATCAGCTCGGCGCGGATCTGCGGGCCCGAACGGAAGGGTTTACCTCGACGGGGGCGGCGCGCGGCGAGTTCTATCGCGCGGCGCAGCTCGCGTCGGCGGATCTCGGGACGCAGATCATCAAGCTGCGGTATGGCGGCTTCGACACGCACGCCTCGCAGGCGGATGCGAACGCCACGCTGTTTCCGCGGATCGACTCGGAATTCCAGCAGTTCATGGACGACATCGACGCGATGGGCATGCGCGATCGCACGACGGTCGTTTTCTACAGCGAATTCGGTCGACGCAACGGCGAAAACGGCAGCCCCGGCACAGATCATGGCTACGGCGGTCACATGATCGTCGTGGGCAATGGCGTCAACGGCGGGTTGAAGGGACAGGCCGTCACATCGGCGGACCTGAACCAGGGCTCGCTGCCCTATTACGTCGACTTCCGCGCCGTGTTCTCGTCGTGCATTCGCGACTGGCTCGGCTTCAACCCGGATCCGATCTTCAAGCTCGAAGGTGAGACGTTTGACGAGAACATCGGATCGGCGCTGTTCAGCTGATGGCGGGTGGCATGCTTGCCCCCAAAGGCAAGCATGTGGCTGCGAAGTTGACTGACGGCCTTTGATTGGCGCTCGTGGGTTGAACTTGCCGGTACGTCGAGAGCGCGGGAAGAGATTCCCGCGGAGCCTGGGTACGAGATAGGAATCTCGTACCAGCGGCGGAATCAGAGCCTCGCTGTCCTCAGCGTGGCGACTGCAGGGGACGCGCTTTGCGCAGGACTTCGCCGCGAGGACGCGGCGGCTCTGAATGTGTCGAGGATCTGACTGGACGTGAGCGGGAAGGGATTCCCGCGGAGTGTGGGTACGAGATGGGAATCTCGTACCAGCGGCGGAATCAGAGCCTCGCTGTCCTCCGCGTGGCGACTGCAGGGGACGCGCTTTATGCAGGACTTCGCCGCGAGGACGCGGCGGCTCTGAATGTGTTGAGGATCTGACTGGACGTGAGCGGCGGGTGGCATGCTTGCCCCTTAAGGCAAGCATGTGGCTGCGAAGTTGACTGACGGCCTTTGATTGGCGCTCGTGGGTTGAACTTGCCGGTACGTCGAGAGCGCGGGAAGGGATTCCCGCGGAGCGTGGGTACGAGATGGGAATCTCGTACCAGCGGCGAAGGGATTCCTGCGGGGCGTGGGTACGAGATGGGAATCTCGTACCAGCGAATACCGCACTGCTTGAGAGCAGTGGCACACGGCGCTCGGGGCAGTGGCACACGACGCTCGGGGCAGTGGCACAGGGTGTTGGACATGGAGGCGTTAGGTGGCGGAACGGACTCGAATTCGTATTGGCCTGGTACTTGCGGCGTTTGTCGGTTTGTGCGGTGTTTCGGCTCTTGGCGCCGCCGAGTCGGCGCCGTCCGGGTTTGTCGTTGAGACCTTCGCAACAGGTCTCAACGGTCCCGTGGCGATCGCGTTTGCTCCCGACGGCCGCTTGTTTGTCGGCGAACGATCAGGAGGTATCCGAATAGTGGACCGTGGGCGGGTGCTGACTGACTCGTTCGCCGACATCCAGGTACATGATTTCTTCGAGAGCGGCCTGCTGGGCCTGGCCGTCTCTCCCAATTTCGAACGCGACGGATTCGTCTACGCCTTCGCGACAGTGACGCCGGAAGAGCAGGAGATTGTGCGCTATCGCTACGATGGCCGCGTTGGTGTCGATCGGACGGTCATCAAGCGCAGCCTTCCGACGGGCGGGGCCTTTCACAACGGCGGCGGGATGGCGTTCGGCCCCGACGGGATGCTCTACTTCTCAATCGGCGACAACACGCAGCGCGACAACGCCCAGTCACTGAACACGCTCGCCGGCAAGATCTCCCGCATCACGCCGGATGGCGACACGCCGTCTGACAACCCATTCACGACGCCGACGGGCGCGCCGCAGGCCATCTGGGCGATGGGGTTTCGCAATCCGTTTCGATTCTGTTTCGCGCCGGACGGACGGCTTTTCTCGATCGACGTTGGCTCGGATGGCTTCTTCCGGCGCGAGGAGATCAACCTCGTCGCGCGCGGCGCCAATCACGGCTGGCCGATCGTCGAGGGCTTCAGCGGCGACGCGACGTCGGCCGACGCCTTCACAGATCCGATCTACACCTATCACGAAGAGGGCTCGGCGCCGTGCGGAATCGTCTGTTACAGCGGTGAGAATTTTCCGGCCGAGTATGCCGGGAACCTCTTTCACGTGGAGTACACACTGGAGCGGATCTATCGCGTGACGCTGAATGGCGACAACGTTGTGTCGCACGAGCTGTTTGTCGACGCGCAGGGAGGTCCGGTCGATCTCACGCAGGGACCCGACGGGGCGTTGTATTACTGCGAGCTGATCGGCGGTCGCGTGATGCGCGTTCGTTCGGCGGACAATACGAGCGGCCTGATTCCGATCGATCCGGACAGCGCGCCGGACAATGTCGGCGGCGGAAATGGCAATGAAAATGACAACGACAAGGGCGAAAGTGGGGATGGACCGGACGTGGTGATCGCGCCGGCCGGGTGCGCATCGGGGCTGCCGCTGTTCTTTGCAGCGTCACTCCTGGGCGTTGTCGGCGTTCGCCGCCGTCGACGGATCCGCTGGGAATAGGAACAGCAGGATCTGATCGAAACGCTTTGCCCAGCTCGCTTCGTTGTGCTCGCCGTCGTCGACTTTCAGGTATTTGTAGTCCACGTCGGGTTTGCGTTTGGCCTTCCGGAGCATCGACTCCAGCGTGTCCGTCTTTCGCATTGCCGTGGAATAGAAGTCGATCTGTCCGCCTTCCTTCGCGCCCATGTCGAACCAGAGTCGAATCCGCCTGAGCGGCTTCGCCTTGATTTCGCGGATGCGCTTGAGGATGGCGTCATCCTCCCACATCAGCGTCGGCGAGACGGCGGCGCATTTGGAAAAGACGTCGGGATGTTCCATCGCGATGTGCAGCGAGATGAGACCGCCGAGGGAGCTTCCGCCGATCGCCGTGTTGTCGCGATCGGGTTTCGTGCGATAGGTCCTGTCGATCATCGGCTTGAGCTCTTCGATGATGAACTTCGCGTAGTTGTCGCCCTGACCGCCGGCGTCGCGTTCCGTGTCGCGATCGGGCGTGTATTCGTCCGTGCGCGACTGCGTGTTCCAGGCGCCGACGATGATGATGGGCTCGATCTTCTTCTCGCGAATCAGGCGATCGGCCGTTTCATCCGCCCGCCATTCGACACCGAAGGCGGACGTAGCGGCGTCGAAGAGATTCTGGCCATCATGCATGTAGAAGACGGGGTAGCGTCGTTCGGCGTCTGTGTCGTATCCCGGCGGCAGCCAGACGGCGATCGTGCGCGCATTGGGAAGAAAGCGCGACGTGACATCCTTGTGGAATCGAAGTTCTCCCGTGACGGTCGACTTTCGGACGGGATCGACGCCGGCCCAGTTGGCGACTTTCACTTCGACCTTCATGGGTCCCGTGACTTTCAGCGTTCTGTTGGGGACGTCGGTATTCGTCTCGGATTTCTCGACGCTGGGCCAGCCGCCGCGCGTGAACTTGTACTCATAGTCTCCCGCGGGCAGGTCGAGCGTGATTTCGTAGCGGCCTTCGAGATTGCGCGTGATGAAGACGGCGTCGGGGCGCCACTCACCGAGGTTCGGATGACTGCCCACGATGTAAATGGGCTTGTCCGGTGTGTTCTCCGGAACGCTGACGACAAACCTGATGGGAAAGGCGCCGGCGCTGGCGAACGTCGAGAGGAGCGTGATGGCGGCGAGGATGCGTTGCGGCATGTCTGACCTTTCGTGGCGTCGTCGCGAGTGGCTGGCTTTCGATCACAGCCGACGATGGGCCCACTCGCGCATGCGTGGGGCATTGTCGCGCGATCCCGCCGGAACGGCAATTCGACGAGCGTCCGTCCATGAGCACTGAGACTCGTAGGGCGGGTTTTGCCCGCCACATGATCCGAGCGTTGATAGCTGTTCTGGAGATCCACCATCGGATGGCGTGCTCGCCCTGGGCTGTCTTGTTTCGCTCTTTCAGAGCGTTCATTCTTCCTGCGAACATGGGTGTTTCTTCGCGGATCGTCCATGCTCCGTCAACTCCCGAATTACCGGATCGTCTCGCCCTCGAAGGCAAGCATGTGGCTGCAAGCCGGCCGCCATTTTCATCCGAAATAAAGAGCAATTCGATCGTGTCGTCCTGGAACGTGATCGACAGAGGCACGGCGCCGTCCGCATTCATATGAGAGAGGGGATGCGGCGAAATCAGGCGGGCTTGGGCGCATCCATCGCCGCCGGTCGCGGCGGGGCGTAGACGATGACTTCCTGCTTGAACTCACTGCGGGCCTGATCGACGGCGCGATGGAGGGCGGCGTTGGCCGTTTCATCATTCCGCATCAGGACGACAAGCTCGCCGCCGGCGCCGCCGCCCGTGACTTTGGCGCCGAAGAGTCCGACGTTTTCGCCCTGGTCGCGAATGAGCTTGACGAGACGATCCGCTTCGACACCGCCGATGCCGCAGCGCTGGCTGTGGCTCCAGTGCGAGGCGTACATGAGTTCGCCGGCGGCAATGAGGGCCGCATCGCCACCCGTGCGGCGGGCGCGGGCGATGAGTGTGACAAAGTCATGAACGCGCTTGTTCTCGTAGATGTGGTGCTCGGCGCGGGAGCGAATCTTGTAGACGCCCTTGGGATTCGCGAAGTTGTCGTCGAGACCTCGCAGGGCGCCGAACTGATTGACGAAGGCGTCGCGCGTGATGCGCGAGGGCATGCGATCGCGATAGCGCTCGACGAATTCCGGCGGCGTGACAGAGGCCAGGCGATGCGACGTCGCGTCGAACGGGACGCCATCCTGCCGCAGGAGATCGAGGATCAGGCGATGGCCCATCTCGGAGCAGGTGCGCGTCTCGACCATGCGCTGATGGGTCGTGGGACGAGCGAGCCGCGTGATGACACCGCGAATGGTGACATTGTCCGGCAGGGCCAGCGGTTCGCAGAGTGTCTGCGGCTGGCTGAATCGAAGCTGCATCAGGGCGGCGCCCGGCGCGTTCATCAGGGCCGTCAGGGGCGTGCGCACGGAGCGCAGGGCGCTGAAGGCGTCAATCGAATCGGCGCAGAGGGCGGCGAAGGCGGCGCGACGCGGATGATCCAGGCCATCGGCGCAGCAGGCGGCCAGCGCCGTGGCAACGCGAACATGGGTTCGGCCCACGTCAGCCATTTCAGGGGCGCCATCATGGATCATGACGTGGAGACCGTCGTGTATCTCGGGGAGGAAGCCCTCCGACGCGGCGCGGCTGAGCGCCAGCAGGAGCGGGGCGGCCCAGTCGGCCTTTTCATTGCGGCATTGCTTGCGAATGGCGTCGCGACCATCGTTACCGACGAGGGCGTCGGCCGGCATCGTGACGACTTCGTGGGCGGGCGCCGCGTGCAGTTCGACGGTGATCTTCTTGTCCGCGGAAGGAAAGGCGGCGGCGCGGATCGTGTGACCCACGGGCGCTGTCAGAACGAGTGATCCCGCGTCCTCGCCGATGCCCCCCATGACATCGATGACGCCCGGCAGGGCGGCGGTGGACACATTCGCGGGATCGACGGCTCGTTTTTGCGTTTGCTCCGACAGAAGCGTATCAAAGCGCGATACCGTATCTACACAGACATCGGTCTGGGGCATCTCGTATAACTCTCTGGTGCAAGAACCGCCCGGCGCCGCGCCCAGTCAAAAGACGTCGCGGCACACTTCACGGAGAACGTGCTCACTTACGAAAATCGGCGTATCGCTCGCAACACCCAGTGCGATCGCGTCGGAAGGTCGACTGTCAATCTCAAGCAATCGACCATCCTGCCGAATCAGCAGTTTGGCGTAGAACGTGTGATCCTTCAAGTCGTTAATGACGATTTTCTCCAGATCGCCATTCATCTGTTCGATGATGTCGGCCAGAAGATCATGTGTCATCGGTCGCGGTCGATGTTTACCTTTCAGGCGCCGATCGATGGCGTAGGCTTCGTTGTCGCCGATGACGATTGGGAACTCGCGATCACCGCCGTGTTCGCGAAGAAAGATGTACTGCTGGTCGCTGGTCTCTTTGATGATGATGCGAGCCAGGTCCATACGCACATCCATGGTCGAAATCTCCTGTGTTTCGCACAAGCGCCGAGCGTATCGCGTTGCACGCCGCGATGCAAGCGGATGCGTATTGCGTACGATTGCGATGCCAATTCGTGTCTTTTGACCCTGCAAAGGGGACGATTTTCCAATGATTTCGTTGTTGACAACGCGCTTGCTGAGCGCCTCTGCGCCCGCCCGCATGCGCCGCAGTCATTCGCCGAGGCTTGACGCCAGCGCCGCGATCTGAGTCTTCAGTTCGGCGATGCGCTGCTGCGTCTCTTCGACGATCTCCGGCGGCGCGTTGCGCACATAGGCTTCATTGCTCATGCGCTTCTCGGTCGACGCCAGCTGCCTGCGAAGATCGTCGAGCTTCTTGCGTTCTGTTTCCTGCACGGCGCTTAAGTCGAGCAGGTCCGTAACAGGAACACAGACCTGTATCGCGCCCACGACGTTCGTCATCACGCCGTCGGGCTTCGCGCCGTCCGTGCGCACTTCGATGGCGTCGCAGCCGGCAAGCCGTGTGACAAAGTCGGTATAGCGGCCCACGAGCTTCGCCGCGATATCGTCGGCCAGCAGCACGGCGCTCGGGAGCGTGCGCAGCGTCGGCTCGTTCGCCTTGCTCCGGTACACATTCACGTTGCCGCGAATTTCCCGGACACTCTTGATGACGCCCTGGAGCAGCTGCATCTCGTCTTCGACGTGTTCGTCCAGCAGGGCGGCGTCCACGGCCGGCCACGCGGCGCCGATCAGGGCGGATTCTCCCGCCGTGATCGTCGTGAGGCCTCGCTTCGGCGCCGCGTCGTTCAGTTCCTTCCACAGCGATTCCGTCACGAACGGGATGAAGGGATGCAGCATCCGCAGGATCGTGTCGAGCGTGTGGATGAGGACCTGCTGGGCGGCCGCCTTCTCGTCGCCGGCGCCCTGGAGGCGGGCCTTCGTCATCTCGATGTAGTCGCTGCAGTAGTCGTTCCACATGAAGCTGTAGAGCGTCTTCATCGCCTCGCTGAAGCGATAGGCGTCGAGCGACTTGTTCACGGCGGCCAGGCAGGACTGCGCCTTGGAGAGGATCCAGCGATCCTCCAGCCTCAGCGACTTCGGATCGAGAGGCTTCGGATCGTAGCCCTCGAGGCTGTTGAAGACGTAGCCCGTCGACGCCTGCCAGAGCTTGTTGCAGAAGTTGCGACCCTGTTCGAACTTCGGGCTGACGTTGACCTGTCGACCATCGGGGAGCTTCTGGCTCTTGACGGGCATGCGAATGTCCTGCGTCTCCGTCGCCAGGTCGGCGAGCGTGAAGCGCAGGGCGTCGGCGCCATAGAAGTCGATGATATCGACGGGGTCGACGCCATTGCCAAGCGTCTTGGACATCTTCTGGCCATTGCCGTCCTGGATGACGGGATGGATGACGACGTCGTGGAAGGGAATCTCCCCGACGTTGTAAAGCCCCGTCATGACCATGCGGGCAACCCAGAGCGTGATGATTTCACGCGCCGTGGAAAGGACGCTCGTGGGATAGTAGGCGCCGAGCAGCGACGCCTTGTCATCCAGCGACGCGTCGGGCCAGCCCAGCGTGCTGTGCGGCCACAGGGCGGAACTGAACCACGTGTCGAGGACGTCGGGGTCTTCGCTGTACGGGGCTTCATGGATTCCCGCGATGTCGGAAAGGAGACTCAGTGTGCTATCGACAGCGCCAATCGCCGCGAGGTTGTGGCTCGCCAGCGCGTCTTTCAGGTTGGTGTCCGAATCGGCTCGATATGCGATATTGATCGCTTCGATTGCCTGCTCAGCTTCCGGAGAAATCGCGCAGATGGCCAGCCACGATTGTGTTTCGTTCGATTCCGGACGAATACAGATCGTGTCCGAGACCCCGACCGCGGAGAAATAGGCGTTGAATTGGGCGATCGTCTCCTGAAGGCGAGCCGATGGAGTCCCACCAGAGTCGATGTCCTCGGCGCGGCCGCCCGCTTCGTCGTGGATGACGCTTGTCCAGACCGGTATCCGATGTCCCCACCAGAGCTGGCGGCTGATGCACCAGTCGCGCTTCTCGGCGAGCCAGTCAACGTAGGTCTTCTCGTACCGCGCCGGATGGAACGTGACGTCGCCGCGCTTCACGGCGTCGATCGCCATCTGGGCGAGGCCCGTCGCGTGATGGCGCAGGCCCGGCACGCGCGCCGCGTGTTCCGGTTCCAGATCACCCATCCGCACGAACCACTGATCGCTCAGGTAGGGCTCGATCGGCGCCTTGCTGCGATCGGAATGCCCCAGCTCGATCTGGCGATCCTCAATGTTCTCGACGAGGCCGATTGCCTCGAGCTGCTCAACGACTTTCTTGCGGCCGGCTGTCGAAAAGGCGAGGCCGGCGTAGGTCGACGAGTTTTTGTTGGGCGTGCCGTCGAGTTCGATGATGTCGGCGACTTTGCCGTCGGCCGTCAGCACGTTGATCATCGGCAGGTCGTGGCGCTGCGCGACGTCGTAGTCGTTCGGGTCATGGGCCGGCGTGATCTTCACGCAGCCCGTGCCGAGCGCCGGATTCGCCCACTCGTCGCACACCAGCGGAATCTCGCGATCCGTCAGCGGCAGACGCACCTTGCGGCCATCGCGGGCCATGTCGCGCAGCTGGATCAGGAGCGAGAGCTTCGTGGCGCGCTGTTCGGCGAGCGCCTCGATCGACTTCTCTATCGCCGGGCGTTCCTTTTCCGACGCCTTCTTCAGCTTTTCCTCCAGCTCGGCGCGGGCGGCGTCCATGCCGGCCTCCGGATTCGGATGGACGGCGACGGCCGTGTCGCCCAGCATCGTTTCAGGTCGCGTCGTGGCGATATGCACAAACTCGGGTTCGCCCGGCTTCGGATTGATGATCGGGTACTTGAAGTAGTAGAACTTACCCTTGATTGTTTCGTGAACGACTTCGTCATCGGCGACGGCCGTCTGCAGGTGCGTGTCCCAGTTGACGAGTCGCTTGCCGCGATAGATCAGGCCATCCCGGAAGAGCTTGAAGAACGTCTCGCGCACGGCCTTGGCGCACATGTCATCGAGCGTGAAGCGCTCGCGCGAATAGTCGCACGAGCAGCCCATCAGCCTGAGCTGCTGGACGATGCGGCCACCGAACTTCTCTTTCCATTCCCAGATGCGGCGGACCATCTCGTCGCGACCGAGGTCGTGGCGGCTCCTGCCTTCGTCCTCGCGGATGCGCTTCTCGACCGTCGCCTGCGTGGCGATGCCGGCGTGATCGGTCCCGACGAGCCAGAAGGCGTTCCGACCCTGCATGCGGGCGCGGCGGATGAGGATGTCCTGGAGCGTGTTGTTCAGGGCGTGGCCGAGATGGAGGGCGCCCGTGACGTTGGGCGGCGGAATGACGACGCAGTAGGACTCGCCGTCGGCGGACGGCGCCGCCTGGAACCAGGTCCCATCGGTCCAGAATGCGAAGATCTCTTTTTCGACCGCGGACGGGTCGTAGGATTTTGCCATAACGTTCGTCTTTCCAGGTAGTTGGTCGATCTCGCCGCACGGCGGGCAAAGCCCGGATTATCGGTGGTTTTTCGGCGTAAGACAAGGCGACGGGCTCGATCGATGGCGTGGGAATCGTCGGAAATGGGGAATGCAAACGGGCCGCTGTCCTCGCTGGAACAGCGGCCCGATGGTTGCGAATGAACGTGTCGCGCTGTGTCGCGGCGAATCAGGCGCGACGTCGGCGCAGGACGAGAAGCGTCGCCGGGCAGAGCAGAAGCAGCGTCGCCGGCTCCGGGATCAGCTCGAAGCAGTTCGAGTTGTTCGAGAAGTGGTAGAGGTCCGTCGCGAGCGCCGGCAGCATGCCGCCCATCCCGTTGTCGCCGCCGCCGCCACCCATGCCGTCGTAGAAGCCGTTCAGCGTGTTGAGATAGGTCGGCGTGGGATCGGACCAGAAACTCGGCGCGTCGGCGCCGACATTCGCGATGCCCGGCTCGCCCGGGTTGGCAACAGGCAGGCCGTTGAAGTTGAAGCCCCAGAGAAACGTGTCGATCACGCGCACGTCACGGAACATCTGGCCGCCGATGTCGAGTGTGGCCGTGTTGGAGATGCAGGTGAGTCCGAGCTCGGCGAGCCACGTCTGGTTGCCATTGGCAAAGGCGCGCCCCGGTCGGTCCGTGAAACCCAGTGTCGGCGCCGTGCCGGTCGTGTTGGCGTCCGGCAGGTTCAGGATGTAGGTCGGCGCCAGGAGCGTGTCGGAGGGACCGAAGTCGCCCGGCGCCCGATCCATCGGGTCCGCGTCGGGAAACCAGCCGGCGTTCTGGGCGGGCAGATTCCATTCATTGTCGCCGGTGTAGTCGGACGTCACTGTCTGAACCCAGCCCAGCGTGAATCCGGGCTTGAGCCGGATCTGCGGATTCATGAAGAACCCACCGGAAAGGTAGCCGCCGCCTGCCGCGTTGCCGGGCGGAAACGTAAACGTGTCGTAGTCGAACCTGATCGTTCCTGCGTTCAGGTTCTTCGTGTCATCCCGGACATTCTGATCGAAGGCCGTGGGGTTGGCGTTTCCGTAGGTCTGAACGTCCGGGTTGCTGGCGGCGTCGAGCAGGAAACGACCGTGCTCGGCCAGGGCCGGCGCCACGGGCAGAACGAACGCCGACAGCGCGAACCATCCGGGAATCAGACGGGCTCTCCACATTCTCATCGTTGTCTCTCCTCCGTTTGCGGGTCCGCACGACGATTTCAGGATCGACGGCGGCCGGATCGTGCGGATTCTCCGGTCGCCGTGATGGCGGAGCGCGAGCGATCCCGACGACTCAGTCTCGGGAGTCGCGATCGATGATTGGCACAATTCGATTTGCGGATGTCACCGGCGCGCTGGGCGACGGCGTTTGAACGATTCCGGGCGTCACAGATTCAGATTCACCCGAGCTTGCGACGGCCGCTGATAACGGGCGATTCGATGCGCGCCGCGTTCAGAGCAGCCACAATGATCGTTGTTCGCATCCGGCCTTAACGGAGGTCGATGCTACTGACGCTGCGCGCAGACTGTCAATGAAAATGTGTCGACGCGCGTCGGAAACGGGGCGGCGCGCTGCGCGGATTGACGCAACGTCATCGCGGTTTGTGAAGATGGTGTTGTCTATTCCTGATGCGATTCGGAGGGGATTGTCGGACAATGACGCCAGGTCAGACCGTGTCTTCGCTCGGTGTTTCGGCGGGCTTGATGTCCATCGGGACCTGGAAGGTCTTGCCACAGAAGTGGCATTTCACCTGCTTGCCGCGACACTTCTGCGGAACGCGAAGGATCTTGCGGCAGCGAAGGTGCGGGCAGAGCATCATGACAGTGGCGGAAGGCGTCGGCGGTGTCGATGGTGCGGGTTGGCTCACGTCTATCGTCTCGCTTCTCGTGCCCAGGGAGTTCGGCCGTCGTACGCGGACGGCGCATACCGCATTAAGTATCGGATTCCAGCGCAGTGGGTATGAGAACAACCCCGGCGCATGAAAACGCCACAGCGTCGATCTCGTCGCTGTGGCGTGAAATATCGGCGGACTCAGGAGAATTACGCAGACTCTTTTCGGCGTTCCTCGGCCTTGACGGGCTCGATCGGAATCTCCCCTCGCACCATCTCTTCCGTGACGACGTAGTGGCCCTTGCGATGCTCCTCCGGCAATTCGAACATGACGTCGAGCATCATTTCCTCGACGACACCTCGGAGGGCTCGGGCGCCGGTATCACGTGTGAGGGCGCGTTTTGCAACTGCGCTGAGGGCGCCGTCCGTAAACTCGAGTTCGCTGCCGGCGAGTTCGAACAGCTTGGCGTACTGGCGGCAGAGGGCGTTACGCGGTTCCGTCAGGACGCGAACCAGGGACGCTTCGTCGAGCGGTCCCAGCGTCGCGGTCGTCGGCAGTCGGCCGACGAACTCGGGAATCATGCCGAATTCGACGAGGTCCTCCGGCGTGACCTGCCGCAGGATTTCGGATCGCTCGTTCGCCGTGTCTTCCGCGGCGCCTTCCGTGGCGAAGCCAATCGTCTTCTGCCCGATGCGTCGCTTGATGATCTCTTCGATGCCGCTGAAGGTGCCGCCGCAGATGAAGAGGATCTGCGACGTGTCCATCTGGATGTACTGCTGCTCGGGATGCTTGCGACCTCCCTGGGGCGGGATGTTCGCGACAGTGCCCTCGAGCATCTTCAGCAGGGACTGCTGCACGCCTTCGCCGGAGACGTCTCGCGTGATGCTGACGTTGCCGGAGCTGCGGCCGATCTTGTCGATCTCGTCAATGTAGATGATGCCGCGCTGAGCCGCTTCCAGATCGAAGTCCGCGACCTGCAGCAGGCGGAGCAGAATGTTCTCGACGTCTTCGCCGACGTAGCCGGCCTCGGTCAGTGTCGTCGCGTCGCCAATGGCGATGGGCACATCGAGGACGCGGGCGAGTGTCTTCGCCAGCAGCGTCTTGCCGGAACCGGTCGGGCCGATGAGCAGGATGTTGCTCTTCTCGATCTCGACATCATCGGGTTCGGCGCGATCGGCGTGTGTCAGTCGCTGGTAGTGGTTGTGCACGGCGACGGCGAGGTTGCGCTTGGCGTGGTCCTGGCCGATCACGTAGCGATCGAGGTATTCCGTGATTTCGCGAGGAAGCGGGATCTTGTGGAACAGGGGGCGAAGACCGCTGGCCTTGCGCTTCTCCTGCTGAATGATATTGTGACAGAGGTCGACGCAGTTGGAGCAGATGTAGGCGTCGCGCGGTCCCTCGACCATGGGGCCCACTTCGCGATGCGTCTTGCCGCAAAAGCTGCAGACACTCTGCTTGCGTCGTCGCTGCGATCCGGATCCGCCGTTGCCGCCGTTTCCGCCGCCCGATCGATCGCCGTCATTCCCGCCACTGTTGCTGCCGTTGGACAAGGGAAAATTCCTTCCGCGATGACACTGAGTCCTTCGATGACTTCACTTTACCGGAATTCTATCTCTTTGCACGCAACATATCGACTCC
This sequence comes from Phycisphaerae bacterium, assembly GCA_035399845.1. Classification (GTDB taxonomy): domain Bacteria; phylum Planctomycetota; class Phycisphaerae; order UBA1845; family UTPLA1; genus ECT2AJA-110-A. The sequence goes on from DAOPJV010000071.1 coordinate 17,075, forward strand.
ACCTGACGGGTGGCTTTATTACATTCCAGAACGTAAGCGCTTGCGTCGGCGGGACCTGCGCATCAGTCCGAAACGTCGGAATTCGTCGGTTTGAATTGCGCGATGATCTGTGATTTCAGTGTTTGAAACTCGGCTTCCGAGATCTGCCCGCTGTTGCGCAAATCTCGCAGTTGCTGGAGTGTGAGTGCGCTGTCGGCGGAGGCGATGTCCGTGTCGCCGACGAGCCGCCGACGCAGAACCATGCCGACGGCGACGATGACGACGATCGCGACAATGAAGATCACGCACCAGAAAATGACGTCCCCGACGTCGCTGTTCTGGGCGCCGAGCTTAGCGAGCATGAGACTTTCGACGTCGCAGGCGATGGGCGCCGCCCAGGGCGAACAGTGTCAGGGCGGTCTCGATGCCGAACAGGCCGCAGGCCGGGAACAGCGAGGGAATGCCGACGCCCTGGTAGGCCGCGCCCGTCGTGTCCACCTGCTCGGAAATGACGGCCTCAAGCTGATCGCCGCGATCGTCCTGCTTCACCTTCGCAAGGATGTCCCCCAGGCCCGTCTGGGGAAGGCCGAAGACGGCGGCGCCACCCGTTCCGCCCGGGATGTTTCGAATCTGCGACGTCACTTCCAGTTCGAGATCGAAAGGGCGATTGGGGCGATAGTTGTATTCGTACGGCAGCTCGACACCGGCGAAAATGACCGCCTTGATCAGCGGCAGGTTGACGACCAGCGCCGAGAAGTCGAGGACGGGCGGGGCGATCGTCGCGAACGCCCCCGTCGCCTCCTCAACAGTGACGGCGCCGAGGGGACCGCCGCGAAGAACAAGGTGGCCGGCGAGGACTTCCTCGGACGGCGGCGTCTCCATGTCGTCATACTTCGTGACGGACACGTTCAGTTCGACCTCGACGCCCGAAAGATCCCGCTGAGGATCGAGCGACGTGATCAGCATCACGCCGGAGAGCAGGATGCGGCTTCGGGCCCGTTCTGTCGGACCGACGACGATCTCCGTGCCCGTCTGGTTCGAGTCCAGGACGACAGTGCGCCGTTCCGTGACGGCGCCCTCGACGAGCCACGTCGTCTCGTTGTCATCCGTGAAACAGCCGAGATCGAATCCGACATCGTTGGGCAGACCGAATCCGCTCAGATTGGGCGGCTCGAAGACGGCCTGGGCGCTTCCGCCGGCGGTCGTCTGGCCACCGGGCTCTACGCGCGACAGCTGCGCTTCGGCAATGGCGGGGGGATTGGGGACAGTCGTCGGTACGGAGGCGACGCTCGAGTCGGACTCCGTCGGGATGTTGGGACCGAACTGGACGACACGCGCCCGCGCCGACCCAACGATCTCCGTCACGACGGCCGAGGCGTCTCGAGTGGCCGGCCCGACGAGGACGATCATGCTGAGAATGATTGCGAGGCTCAGGCCTCGTCCGGATTCTCGAACGCGCATGGAACACCTTCCGTTTGCAAGCGAGGCGCCGACGGAAACGCATGAAAAGTCAGTGCGCAGCGTCTCCCCAGCGGTCCTTACACTCTACCCCACAAGGAGTAAATGTCCAACGAATCCGGGGCGCCAGGGGCGTTTCAGGGGGCCTGGCCCCCTGAAAAGCGGGGCGATGGCGCGAATGTGGCGTGCGCCATTTTTGCGCGAAACAGTCGGGTCGAAAGCGGTCGGCGGGACGGACCGATGATGGAGACGTCGCCGCGCAAACGCGGTCGTCAATCGCCCAGGGGGACATATCTTGATGATGCGAGCCAATGTTCGACGCTGGATGGGCTGGACCTGCCTGATCGGTTTTGCGGCGCTGTGCTTCACGGGCTGCGACGCCGTGAGCGGCTTGTTTCAGCGTGGCGTGACAGTCGTCGTCGAAAACGGCACGGGATTCACGGCGACGCCGGACATCCGCATGAGCGACAGTCGCAATATTCTCGAGGACGCCTTCAGCAATCCGCAGTCCGTCTCCGACGGCGCCGGCGTATCGGCGGTCGCGCCCTATCAAACGGCGACGATTCATCTCGACTGCGACGGACAGCTGGAGCTGATTACGTTCGAGGGCGCTCGATTTCGTGACGGCGCCGGCTTCTCATTCGGTGACGCGGACGCCGACAAGGCGTGGCGACGAGACGTCGACTTCGATTGCGGCGATACCATTCGGATTCGACTGTCGGGCACCGTGTTCTTCTTCGACGCCGCAACGAGTGTCGAACGCAGCGCGCCGATCGGATCGTCTGGCGGTCCGATCGTCGTCGAAGAAGGCGACGAGGACATCGGCCGGCTCATCGATCAACTGCTGGGAAGCTGATCAGACGACGCTTTCACGGGAACTCGACCACCAGTGTGGCGATGTTAACGATATACAATTCGCGTCGCATAAAAATTATGCTGAATCCTTGTACTGTGGCGACAGAGTTTGCAGAATAGAGGCTGTCAGGGGATGGCCCCGTCGAGCGTCACGTTCCGCTCGATCATTCTCGTCGTCATCATGTCGATGACGGGGCTGTTCACGCCAATTGCCAACGGCATTCAGCGAGGCCTTCGGGCGCTCGTTCGCTCTGCTCGACTTAGGGGAGGAGTGGGAGCTGGCCGGCAGCGGAGTTAATCAGCGACGTCGTTTTGCCTTTGTACGTCTAGTTCTTTCACTTCGCTGTCCGGCCGCCATTTTTCCTGTCTCGTCCCTGACTTCCGGGAAACATCTCAGCATTCGCGTCGTTCATAGCCGCCGTGTCGTCACGGTGGTGTACGGCGTTGCGAACGCCGAATGATACGCAACGCTTGAGAACCGCGGGACTTGGATGAGCGTGTTCAGTTCTGGTCTGCGCCCATTGGGACGGGAATGTTGAGAAGGCGATCGACAACCCCCTGATGCATGGGGGGGCTGTCTTCACTCGAATTCTCCGGGATTTCAGAAGAAGTCATCGCGCCAAAGCGCAAACGACCTCGTTGCGCAGACGGCGGCGGGGCGATCCTGAGATCGCCTTTCTTCAGTCCGCCCGCCGCTGAATCGCTCCAGGTCAGTTACGGGAGCAGTTGCTGCGTGAATCCGTTGACGTCGCGACCATCGAGAAGGCCGTCGTTGTTGCTGTCGAATCGCGGGCAGATGGGGCCCAGTTCCGTGGACGATGCGAAGAGCAACTGCTGGACGAACTCCGCGACAAGATCGAACGGCGGATCGCAGTCATCCGGAATCCCGTTGATATTGCAGTCGTCCGCAAGCCCCGACACGATTTCACTGGCGTCATCAGTCAGATTGGCGTTGCAGTCCGCCTGTGAGCCGGTATAGACCGTCAGGAAGAGGGCCAGATCGTCGTCATCGACGTCGCCATCCTGATCGGCGTCGGACACGGCGCAGGCGTCATCCGGCGAGTAGGGGCCGTTCGCGTCGTAGCACAGACGGAAGACGCCCAGGTCGAAGGCCGTGATGGCGCCATCGCCGTTGTGATCAAACTCGCGCCGGCCGAGCGAGTCCATGAAGGCGATCATCGCTGACTTCTCCGACATCGACAGCGCCGCATACGCGCCTGCGGAGGCCGCGGCCTCGCTGCCCGTGGCGCCGTGAGCGGCGATGGCGGCGTTGACACGATCGGCGAACGAGCCGCTCGTTACGCGTCCATCGTGCAGGAATGTCGTGCGCAGTCGCATGCCCCAGAGAGGCGGTGTTCGCATTTCCGTCAGACCGGCGTCGCCCTGTCCGATGCCATCACCCAGGCCGCCCATGTCGTGCAGCAGGAAGTCGGAATAGACCTTCGCCGTCTTCGAGGAGAGCGCGGCTTCCGCCACAACGCCCGTATTGAAGGCGGGCGTATGACAGTCGGCGCAACCGACGCTGTTGAAGATCGCTTCCCCCGACATGCCGGATCGCGGCGTCTGTGGCGGCGGGGCGAGGAATCGCTGGAAGTCCGTGACGCGATCGATGAAGTGCGGGGCGCCCATGACGCCGCCTTCTGGTCCGTCTTCAGGATCCGGGACCATGTCGCAGTCGATGAGCGCCGGGGGAAGCAGGCCATTCGGATCGTTTTCCTGCTGCAGGAATCGATTCGTCAGGCCCATTTCGTTGAGCGACGCGTCCGCCGAGAAGGTCAGGACCGTCGGCACCTGCGATTTCCAGCCGAAGCGGCCGACACGCGGAGTTCCCGGCGCCTCGAGCGCCTCAACCATGTGGGCGCGACCACTGACGCCCTCCGGCGGCGTCGTTTCGTTCGCCAGGATGTCGGCGTCGTCGATGGCGTCGATGAGTCCGAAGCCGAAGAGGGCGGGCGTCGCGCGGTTGGCGACGACATTCGCCTCGGGTGGAATCGTCTCACCACATTCGGCGCTGAGCGAGCTGTGCTGAAGCAGTGAGCCGCCGAACTCGGCGAGGTCGACGAAGCCATCCTTGTCCACGGCGCCGAAGCGTGTGACGAGGATCGAACCGGCGCCGCCGAGAGCGCCCGTCGCGTGGCAGGCGCTGCACGAGTTCTGATTGAAGATGGGGCCAAGACCGGCGACGTCCGTCAGGACTTCGTCGAACTTCAGGCGACCGGCCTCGAATCGCGCCAGTTCGGCGGGGGACAATCCGAGGATCGGTTCACCCGGCGCGGGCTGCAGCGCGACGGGGCACGTGTCATTCACTTCGTCACAGACCTCTGGCGCGCACGGCGCGACGCCCGGTTCACAGGAACCATTGACGCACAGTTCGGCGCCGTTGCAGAACTGACCGTCGTCGCAGTCGGCGGCGACGAGGCACTCAACGCAGTCGTCGATCACGTCGTTGCAGAACTGACCCGGGCATGGATTGCCGGAGGTCGCGGCCGGAAGAATCGTGTCGAACCGGGCCGTTCCGGCGCCCTGAAGACCATCGGCGCTCATGACGCCAAACCCGATTTCGTAGGGGCCCGCTCCGGCGATGGCCGACAGGTCCACGACAAAGTGGATCGGCGTTGAAACGGGATTGTCGTTGTCAATCGAGCCGAAGTCGGCGTTGGCCGGCGTGGCGATGGCCGAGCCAATCGTTCCGTTGTTGTTAAGGCCGAAGAAGGTCCCGTTCACGACGACGACGGGGCGATCCCAGGCGGCGCTGTCAGTCGATGTGTACGACAGGAGGTCGAATTCGAGGGAACCACCTGTGATGACGCCCGGCTGGCTCGCCCAGGCGAATCCACCGTCACTGTTGTTGGGACCGACGACGTTGAGGGCGCCGGGGAAGGTGATGGCGCCGCCGACCGGGGCGTTGGGATTCCAGCCGGTCCCGTTGTCAAACGTCCCATTGGTTACGCCGATGGCGCCCGCCGCGTAGCAGGTGTTGTCACCGCCGCAGACTTCGGCGCCGTTGCAGAAGTTCCCGTCGTCGCAGTCGCCATCCGTCAGACAGCCAACGCACATGTCATTGACTTCGTCGCAGGTGAGCCCCGCGTTGCATGGCGGAACGCCGGGCTGGCAGACGCCGCCAACGCAGGTTTCGACACCATTGCAGAAGTCGCCGTCATCGCAGTCGCCGTCGCCGAGACACTCCACGCATTCGTCCGTCGATTCGTTGCAGAGATCCATCGGCGCCTCGCAGGGGGATGCGCCGTCGTGGCAGATGTCATCCAGGCAGAACTCGGCGCCGTTGCAGGCGATACCGTCGTCGCAGTCGGTATTGTCGACACAGGCGACGGGGCAGATCAGTCGGCCGACGGTCACGCTGTCGATGCCCGCCTCCGTAATCGAATCGTTCGGATTGTCCTGCGTTCGGAATCGAATCCGGACTGTCGCCGTCGGCGTGACGTAGTCGCTGACGTTCAGCGAAACGGCCTCCCAGACGCCGCCGGTGCCGAAGGTCTCGTCGACGAGGACCCACGGACCGCCGTTGCTGATTTCCGTGACGAGGGAGTCCTCCGTCGCGGTTCCCTGCGAATTGCAGAAGAACCAGCGGGCGTAGGTAATCGACGCGTCCGTTCCCGACAGGTCGAAGACGGGAGAGGTCAGCGTTGTCGGACCGCCATCGACGTCCGACACGCCCGACGCGCTGGAGCCCGCCGGCTGCTGCATCGTGATGTAGCAGTGCGTTTCCTGGGCCGCGGCGCCGAAGTCGTTTTCCGGCTGCGCCGGCGTCGTGCTTCCATCAGGGAAGAAGGTGCCGATCGGGTCGACGCGTTCCCAGCCGCCGGAGGTCAGCGACGCGTCGTTCGTGACTGTCCAGCCGGCCACGGGGGTTTCAAATCTGTCGTCGAAGTCGACCTCAAAGCCGCTTGAGGACAGCGCCGAGTAGGGCGACGACGCGCCGCCGGGCGGGTCGGTCTCATCGCCGGCGTTTGTCCCGACGGCGAAGTAGTACCGGAGTGTCGATGTGCACGGCGTTGCCGGCAGGTTCGCGACATAGGTATTCGTCGACTGGACAGTCATCGCCGATTCGACGAATGGGCCTTCATCGATCGAGACGAACTGGCGCCCTGTTCCAGGCGTCGGCGCGAGGCCGAGATCCGTGACGACAACGCGGAAACTGGTCGGCGTGTCGGGCGTGAGGTTGGCCGGCAGACCGTCGGGGTAACTGAAGCCGACACCAACAGGTGGCACATTCATCCACACATTGGTTCCGGCGCAATGGCCGATGACCATGTCGAGCCAGCCGTCGCCATTGATGTCAAAGACGGCGATGTCATGTGCGCCGTTGTGATTCCAGCCCTGAACCGGGCCCTGCTCCTGCATCGTCACGTTCGGCAGATTGCCGAGGTTGCGATAAAGGTGGAGTCGGCGACTGCAGTTCTGATCGATGTCCACGTCCACGTCACAGATGAACACGTCGTTGAGACCGTCGTTGTTCATGTCGGCGATGAAGGAGTTGCCGCCGAATTCCGCGTCCGTTCCTGAAGAGCGGATGAAATCGAATCGCGTGAAGTTGGCGAGGCCGTCGGGGCCGTTGCCCTGGTTGAGCAGGTAGTGATCGCGCCCGTCGTCCGTGACGACGATGTCCGGGCGGCTGTCGTCATTCAGATCGCCGACCGTGATGTGATAGGGGGCGTTGTCATCGACGACATCGAAGTCGTTGAAGAAGCCCTCATTCGACGGGTCGTTGTAGCTGACGCTGACGCGCTGTGGCGCGTTGAGGGCCGTGTCCTTCACGAGGTCGACGAAGCCGTCGCCGTTCATGTCCTCGAAGACCGACGCCATCGCGAACGCGGACAGCAGCATCGTGCTGTTCATGCGCGTCTGGTTGGAATCGACGAAGTGGCCCGTGCCGTCGTTCATGAGCAGGCGATCGTTGACGTCCGCATTCGCCGCCTCCGGGAAGCCGCCGCCCACGCCGCTCGAGTCGTAGTCGCCAACGTAGAGATCGACGAAGCCGTCGCCGTCGACATCGGCCGCCGTGACGGAGCAGAGTCGGGGCGCGACGGCGAGACCGCCGGGGATGGTCAATAGCTGCGGAAAGCGGGCTTCCTCGTAGCGAAACCCCTGCCAGACGCCGCCGATTTCTCCCTTGTTCACAAAGACGCGCGGATGGGAGATGGTCTTCGGCAGGCCGTCACTCAGTGTTGCGACCGTGATGATATCGAGCCAGGTATCGTTGTTGACGTCAGTCAGAATGACATCGCGATCGTTGGTTTCATCGAGGAAGCCCTGGCCGCCGTCGTCGGCGTCGACCGCGTAGATCGACGTTCGATCGACCAGCACGCCGTTGATCGGATGGCCCTCGGCGATTCCCTCGTTCATGAACAGAACGTTTGTTCGGCGTCCGGGCGTTGTGAAAGGCTGCTTTCGAACGCAGATGAGATCGATGTCGCCATCATGGTCGACATCTCCCCACGCGTAGTCCTTTTCCTGTGTGTCAGCGGCGCCGACGGCGGATGCGGCGATCAGTCGCGAGGCCGTTTCATCGTTGAACTCGACCCAGCTGTCCTGCGCCCGCGCCCATGGCGCGGCGCCGCAGAGGATCAGCGCAATGACAACGATCGTTCTCCCTGGAACCCACATACCTTACCTCCCCGGCTTCAGGCCGGCTTTGCGCCCCCAAAAGCCACACCATCCACATCGCCACGTCGCGCGACGATGTCTGACAGGGCGCTATGGGCCCCAAGGACAGCGAACACTGGATGGTCCCAGTATAACCGGGGCGGCAGGGGCGAATCACGCATTTTTGCATACAAATTGCATAGAACGGCGGCGATCGTCGCGTGGGCGATGTGAGTCAGCGCGCGGATTGGCCATCGGGCCGTAACGCCGAACGCGTGTTCGCATCAGGAATTGGGGCGACATGTTGTTGTCACAGACGCCCGCGCATCGGGTCACGCCAGCCTGGCCGCGCAGGTCACCGTCATCGCTCGCCGGAAGCGGGCGCTGCGGATGCGGAGAAAGGGGCGGGGACCGTCGAATTCCGGCCTGTCGCCGTGTCCGCCGTTGTCGAAGTTCGCAGAGAGGCGAGGCGCCGCCGAATCGTGTCGAGCAGCGCCAGTCGATCGATTGGTTTGGACTGGTAGTCGTCGCAGCCCGCGTCCAGGCAGCGTACGCGATCGTCCCGCATCGCATTGGCGGTCAGCGCAATGATGGGAAGATGACAGCCGTTCTCTCGCAGCGTGCGCGTGGCGGCGTATCCATCCATGACAGGCATCTGCATGTCCATCAGGACGATGTCCGGCGTCGGCCGCCGGCGCGGATCCGACGCGAGCCGCTCGACGGCCTCTGCGCCATTGTGGACGACCTCCACATCGGCGCCCGCGAGCGTCAGGATGTGAGTCAGCAGTCGGCAGTTGTCGACGCCGTCGTCGACGACGAGGATTCGGCAACTCGGAAGCGTGTGCGCCGCCCGCCGCGCGCGATGTTCGGGTTTCTGATCATAGGTTTGCGGGCTGACAATCGGGACATCGCGAAGATCGCCCGCGGCGATCGTGACGCGGAACTCGGCGCCCTGGTCTGGCGCGTGCGTCGCCCGGATGCGACCGCCGAGGAGACGCGCGAGTCGGGCGCTGATGCTCAGGCCCAGGCCGGTCCCGCCGTACTGTCGTGTCGTTCCGGCGTCGGCCTGCTCGAAGGCGCGAAACAGGCGCCCCGGGTCGTCCGGCAGTCCGATGCCGGTATCGGCGACGCAGACTTCGAGCATCGGGCTGTCGCCTTCCTGAAGGAGTTGCGCCGTGACGCGAACGCCGCCCGTTTCAGTGAACTTGATCGCGTTACCGATCAGGTTCGTGAGAATCTGCCGGAGCCTCATCGGATCCGACGTGATCGTCAGCGGGAGGTCGCCGACGGCGTCGAATTCGAGATAGAGACCTTTGGGGTTGGCCCGGCCGCGCATCAGCGTCATGACGTCGAGGATGGTTTCGACGGGATTGAATCGGGTCGCGTCGATGTGCAGCTTGCCCGAGTCGATCTTCGAGATATCGAGAATGTCGTCGATGATCCGGAGCAGGTGATGACTGTTCTGCCGGATCGTGTCCAGCATCTCACGCGTCTCGGGCTGAGACAGGTCGTCCATCTCGCTGAGGATGCCAATGAACCCGAGGATCGCTGTCATGGGCGTGCGAATCTCGTGGCTCATGTTGGCGAGAAACTCACTCTTGGCGCGGGCGGCCGCCTCCGCCTGACAGCGTGCGATGTTCAGCTTCGTGTTGGTGTCTTCCAGGGCGCGGCGCTGTCGTTCGAGCTCGTCGTTCATCGCCTGAATGCGATCCGCCCGTTCCTGGAGCTGATGTTCCACGCGTTTCCGCGCTGAAATGTCACGTGCGGAAGCGGACGCCCCGACGACGGCGCCACTGCGATCGCGGATCGGCGAGATGTTGATGGAGACCGTGACGAGCCTGCCACACTTCCTGCGTCGCTGCGTCTCGAGCTGGACGATCCGCTCGCCGTTGCGAATCCGGCGAAATATCTGCGCGCCCTCCTGTTCGCGTCCGGGCGGGATGATGACGGCGATGTTGTGACCGATGATTTCCTCGGCCGTGTAGCCGTAGAGTTCCTGCGCCGCGTCGTTCCAGTCCGTGACGGCGCCACCGAGGGTCGTACTGATGATGGCGTCGTTCGACGATTCGAAGATCGCGCTGATGCGGCGGAGCGACGCCTCGTATTTGTGGCGGTCGGAGAGATCCCGAATGATGCCCGTCAGATGCCGGCGGCCGTCCAGCTCGAAGTGGCTGATGGAAAGATAGATCGGAATCAGCGATCCGTTCCTGTGTCGGCCATCGACTTCCCTGCCGAGTCCGGGACCCCCCGCGTTGTTCGTGTCCACGTAACGCTTCAGGGCGCTGTCGTGCCGATGGCGGTCCTTGTCCGGAACCAGCATGGCGACGTTGCTGCCAAGGAGCTCGGACTCGGCGTATCCGAACAGTCGCACGACGGCGGGGTTTACGGACTCGATGAGACCTTCGGCGTCGATTGTGATGATGCCGTCGGCGGCGTGCTCAATAATCGCCCGATGCTCACACTCACTGCTCATCCGACGCTGTCGGGCGTCGGACCGGGCGAGGTCGGTGGGGGAGACCGAGGCGTTTTGTGGCTGGCGCTGCGTCATTGATGACAGGGATATCGAACTGATCGGTATGGGGCTTTATACGGATATGGATATGCGATTCTGGTTATTCCGTTCGAACGGAAATCGTGTTGCGGCATTTTTTACAGGACGGAGTCGTCGATGGGGGCGGATGGGATCCAACCGCCGACGGCGCCGGCGATGGTGAAAGCAAACGCACACTTGACTCAATACCGACCAGTTGGTATGGTTCCACCCATGTCGCCCCGTCAGTCACCATCCAGCCGCGAAACGCTGCTCAACGCCGGCTCGCTCTGTTTTCGCAGGGAGGGCTACGTCGCCACGACGGTGGACGACATCTGCCGTGAGGCGGGTGTCAGCAAAGGGGCGTTTTTTCATCACTTCGCCAGCAAGGAGGCCCTCGCCGAGGCGTGCCTCGAGAAATGGGGGAGCGACATGGCGGCGATGGACGCGGCGGCTTCCTATCACGCGATCGAGGACCCTGTCGAGCGACTGATGGGATGCATGGACTTCTATGCGGGGATCTTCAGCCATCCCGATCAGCTCAAGTCCTGCCTGGCCGGAACGATCGCCCAGGAGTGTTTCGATACCAATCCAGCGCTTCGTGACGCTTCCCATCGCTGTTTCGTCGGCGGCGAGACGATGTTTGCGGCGCTCGTCGAACAGGCGGCCGCGGCGAAGGGCGCTGCCATCGACAGTGGCGGAATTGCGCGACTCTGGATGGGGACGATTCAGGGCGCGTTGATTCTCTACAAGGCCTCGCAGGACGTTTCAGTGATTCAGAGCAACCTGCGCCATGTTGGCGCCTACATCGGGGCGCTCGTCGGCGCCGGGACGACGCGTTGACGATCGACATCGCGCTCAAACCCCATTGAGCGCCCGTGAATTTCATACAAACTCAGGAGCACGTATCAATGAACATTGCACAGAATTTCACGCACGAATTCGAACATGAGGCGAAGACAACTCGGCGTTTTCTCGAGCAGTTGCCGGCCGACAAGCTGAGCTGGAAGCCGCACGAGAAGTCGCTGTCCGCCGGCCAGTTGGCCCTGCACATCGCCGCCGCGCCCGGCGGTATCATCGGTATGGCCATGGAAGATGAGGCGGCGCCGCCGAATTTTGAAAAGGCCTTCCCCGAGGCGACCAGCGTCGACGAGGTCCTGGCCGCGCACGACGCCAGTGTCGCGGCGGTCAAACAGCAGCTACCGACGCTGACGGACGAGCGGATGGGCCAGATGTGGCGCATGGCGGCGGGTGGACAGACGATTCTGGAAATTCCGCGCGCGGCGATGGTCCGAACCATCCTGATGAACCATATCTACCATCATCGCGGTCAGTTCGGTGTCTACCTTCGCCTGATGGGGGCGTTCGTGCCGTCGGCGTATGGACCGAGCGGCGACGAGCAGCCGACATTCGGCAAAGAGAAGGTGGGCGCCGCCGGCTAGGTCGGCGCGTCCGCTGAATCACACGAATCCATGGCCCGTCGCCCTCCGGGGCGCCGGGCCTTTCTTATGTTCGCAGTGATTCGTCGGTGGCGGAGTGGATTTCGCCGTCGCGCTGCGCGTCGGAATCGGCGGGCGGCGAATCGAGCGGGGGCGCGGCGCCGTACGCCCGGCCGATTGCGAGACCAAAGACGCCGAAAGTCGTGGCGAAGATCGAGGCCATCGTCCAGACGCGCCAAGGTGATACATTGGAGCGTTCAACGAGGAAGGCGATGGTTGTCAGCAGGGGGCTGAGAACGACGAGCGTGGCGCCGGCGCCGAAGAGGATACGGCGCAGCCGGGAAGCGGCGGGGCGACTCGCCCCGGCGGCGGCCAGGTTGATCAGGGCGGCGAAGAGGATATAGACGTGGTTGGCGCGATGGGTCAGCCGCACGGCGGGCGCCATGTCGGTCGTCGCGTTCAGCAGGCTCATCACGTAGAAACCCGTGATCCAGAAGGTGGCAAGACCGAGCACGCCTGCGGACAGGAATGGTGGGCGTATTCGACGCATGCGAGCCAGTATTGACGGGGCTCGCGGCGCGTCAACCTCAGGGCCCCGAATGTGGCGTGATTCCGTCCGGCGCGACTCGCGTCGGAAAGACAACCGCGGCGCCGTCGATTAGGATGAATCGCATGTCAAAAGAAGCAAAGCTCAGGGCGCTGCTGGAGAAGGAGCCCAACGACGGGTTTCTCAACTTCGGCCTGGCGATGGAACTCGCAAAACAGGAACGCTGGGACGAGTCCTTCGCCCAGTTCGATCGGCTGATCGCCGTCGATCCGGACTACGTCGGCGCCTATTTCCATAAGGGCAAGACGCTGGCCTCCGTCGGACGGACGGATGACGCGCGCGTCGAGCTGCGCCGCGGCATTGAAAAGGCCGGCGAAGTGGGCGACTTCCACGCCAGGGGTGAAATGGAAGAGTACCTCGCGGGGCTCTGAGGCGTCCGGCCCGCCTCGACGTCGCCCGGCCGCGGGGCGGCCATCGGGCGACGAGGCTGCGGGCAATCGATCAGCTCTTCACTTCAATTCGCTTCGGCTGCATGCCGGCGGGCTTGGCGCATCGGACCTTCAGCACGCCGTCCCTGTATTCCGCGCTGACGGCGTCGGGCTTGATCGCCGCGGGCAGCCGGACGCTGCGCTGAAAGGCGCCGTGTCGGCGTTCACGTCGATACCATCCCTTGTCGCTTTCCTCCTTCTCTTCCGACGACGTGTGGCCGGAGATCGTCAGGACGTCACCCGCCACGTTGACCTCAAAATCTCTGGCGTTCATGCCGGGGGCGTCCACCTCGACAGTGATCGTCCTGCCGTCGTCGGCGATGTCGATGGCGGGCGTCGCGCCGCGCGGCCAGTCGAACCAGTCGTTGGCGAGATCGAATACGCTCTCGCCGAAGAGCCGATCGAGCCGTCGCTCAAAGGCCTTCAGCAGGTCGGGCGATGTGGATGTCTCGAGTGAGTCGCTGCGATTCTTCCAGGGGATCAGGTTCATGGTTACGCCTCCTTGTCAGAAACAGACAACAGTGTCGCGTTCGACCATCGAACGCGCGATTTACCTCGCGCGACACGGAACCTGTCTGTCGTTGCGACGCTTGCGCGTGATGGGAAGGGGTTTCACACGATCGCAAGCCGAAACGACGCGCGTCGCGTTGCTGCATCATAGTCAGGCGATTGTCGTCTCCGCCATGTCACAGGAGCGAAAGGCAATTCCCGTACCAACGCCCGACGGTGGGTACGCGGGCCATCGAGCGGTGTGATTCAGTCATTTGTCTGTATCGGGCTGTCAGATTGACAGTCGAACGTGGCGGAGCTTGCGCGTGGACCGCATGGATGTCGTCACAATGCTGTTGCGCAGATCGCGTTATCGACGTCGGATGTATCGGCGGGCGGCGGGGAATTCGGCGTCGACCACGCCGTCATCCGCCCATTCCGCCGTATTCCATTCGGGGAAGTGGGCGTCGCCCTGGATGTCCGACAAATCGACATGCGTGATCAGCATTTCGTCGGCGAGGGGCAGGGCGAGCGCGTAGATCTGAGCGCCCCCGATCACGAAGGCGATCGACTCGTGACGCGATCGGCAGAGATCGATGGCCGCCTCCAGTGAGTGGACGACATCGAGATGCGTCGCCTCGTTGGGACCGCCGGCGCCATTGGCGAAGAGGACCTCATTGGTCCTGTCGGCGTTGAGCCCTGTCGCCGGAGACTCGCCCGGCGCGAAGTCGGCCTGGCGCGTGATGACGATGTTGCGTCGTTTGGGCAGGGGCCTGCCGACGGAGTCGTAGGTCTTGCGGCCCATGATGATCGCGTGACCGCTCGTCTGGCGCTTGAAGAACCTCAGATCGTCGGGAATGTGCCAAGGCAAGCCACCATCGACGCCGATGATGCGATCCTGATTCATGGCGGCGATGAGCGTGAGTTTCATTTCTTAGTTTCGAGTAGCGAGTGACGAGTAGCGAGTAGCGAGTGACGAGTTTCGAGTCACGAGTGGCGACGCGTGTCGCCGGGCGCCAGTGAATTGTGGCGCGCTAGACGGCAACCTTGAAACGGATCGGGTCATGGCACTGGTAGCCGACGAGCTCGAAGTCGTCGTAAGCGAGTTCGGCGAAGGGCTTCTTCGCAATCCTGAGTGTGGGCAGCGCCAGGGGTTCACGCGTGAGCTGTTCGCGAAGGCCGCCGACATGGTCGTAGTCCGCCATCTTGCTGCCGGCCTCGGCCGCGTACACATGGGCGTCCACAATCGAGTGGGCGAAACGGCCCGGTTCGAGACCGACTTCCTGGGCGATCATCATCGTCAGGCACGAGTAGGCCGCCATGTTGAACGGAATGCCGAGGGCGATGTCGCCCGAGCGCTGCGTCAGGTGGCAGTTGAGCCGACCACGCGACACGTGAAACGCGAATGTGTAATGGCAGGGCGGCAGTTTGCTGGTCGTGGCGTTGCCGGGTTCCCACGCGGTGACGACGAGACGCCGGCTCGTCGGCTCGCGCTTCAGGCGATCGATCACATATTGAATCTGATCGACTTCGCGCACGCGCCATTCGCCGCCGGCGTCACGCGTGGCGCTGGGGAAGTGGCGCCAATAGTGGCCATAGGCGGTCTCGAGGTTTCCGTCCTCATCCGCCCAGTCGTCCCAGATCTTCGTGTGCTTGCGCAGGTTACGAATGTGGTTCTCGCCGGAAAGGTACCACAGCAGTTCGCGCAGGACGGCGCTGAAGTTCACGCGTTTGGTCGTCAGCAGGGGGAAGCCGTTGGCGAGATCGACGCTGTAGAAGGCGGCGAAATGGCTGATCGTATCGACGCCCGTCCGGCTGGGCTTGTGCTCGCCTTCGTCGAGGACAGTGCGCACGAGATCAAGATAGGGTTTCATCGGCTCCTCCGTGAGTCTTCATCGATTTTGCGAAATGGTAATCACAGCGCGTCCCGCGTTCAATTTGTGATTTGTCGGGCGTCGCCCGAACGCGGACATCTACAGCTCTTTGACCATGAGCAGCCAGTGTTCGCCCGCGTGCTCCCAGTCTCCCCTGAAGATTGGCCTCGAGGCGCGTCTGGAGTAGCCGTGTCGCTCATAGAGTCGTCGCGCAACGTGGTTGGCGTCGGACATCGTCAGACTGATGCGTTCGCAGCTCGCCTCGCGGGCGCGTCGATCCGCAATCTCCAGCAGTTCTGAGCCGAATCCGCGGCCGCGAAATTCGGGGAACGTTGCGATGACATTCAGGAACCAGTTGTTGGTGACGAGATGGCCAAGCTCCACGAGCGGGGCGATGATGGGATGGGGTTGGTCCGCCGGCGCTGTCGTCACACTCTCCGGGCGATAGCCGATGAGACAGGCGGCGACGCGACCGGCCGCCTCTCGAACGACGACGTTGTGATGGGCGAAGCCCCCAAGCCCCAGGCGGGCGCGTTCGAGCCCGACATCCCATGCGGACTGTCCCGGCCGCGCCATCGTCGCCCAGATATGGAGCCCCATGCCCGATCCGGCCATGTTGACGAGTTCGGCGATCGGCCGGGCGTCATCGCCGGTTGCCAGTCGATAGGGCGGCGTCAGTTCCATGATCGCGTCATTTCGGCCTGCTTGAATGGGGCGGTCTCATTCGGCGGGATCCTGTCCAGAGTCCATTGCGCGACGGGCGCTGATCGGATCGCGAGCGTCAGTCCTGGCGTTTCACCCATGCGGCGATGTCCGCGATGACAACGGGATCGACGTATCCCTTCCGACGATAGTCATCCGGCCCGGACTTGCCTTCGCCCGCGTGAAACAGGTGGTCGAGTTTCTCGTAGCGGCGCAGCGTCACGTTCTTGTGGTCGCGCAGCTGTTCGCGCCAGATCTCGAACTCCTTGTCTGTGACCTGATAGTCGCGACCTCCCTGAAGGATCAGCATCGGCTTCGTGCACTTCCGGGCAAATCCGACGGCGTCCATCCGATCCAGGGCCTTCCAGTATTGCGCCGGGGCGCCGAGGAGCGTGTCGCCCGGCTCGATCTTTCCCGATCGCAGCTTTGAAACCATCGCCAGCGTCTCGTCGATCGACTTTTGTTCGTCAGGCGTGACGGTTCCATCGATCCGGGCGAGGTAGGGAATCTGATCGGCGACGAGTTCGTAGATCGGCCGCGCCGCGGCGCCCAACAAGACGATACCCGCAATGCGCCGCTCCTTCGACGCGATGTACGGCGCGGCGCTGGCGCCGAGGCTGTGGCCCACGATGTACACGTGATCCGCCTGTATGTCCGGCCGCGCCATCAGGAGCTGTGCGGCGGCGATCGCGTCATCGGCGGTCTCCGAATCGATGTCGACCGTCGTGGGGTCCATCTGGGGACCGTACTTCCTGGTGCGTTTCTCGTAGCGAAGAACGGCGACGCCCTTCGTCGCCAGCCCCCACGCGAGGTCCCTGAAGGGCTTGTTCAGGAAAATCGTCTCGTCCTGATCGTGCGGTCCCGAACCGTGAACAAGGACGACGGCCCGATGGGGACCTTCAGCAACTGGCAGCGTGAGCGTCCCGTCCAGCGAGAACGCGCCGCATGTCACTTTGACGGGCCGCTCGGTGAACTTTTTCTCATCGGCGTAGTCGGGCGCCGTGTAGGCGACGTCCTGCGAAGAAGGCGTGAAGAACAGACCGGCGATTTTCCCGGATACGTCAAAGCTGATGCGCACGTCCAGCGCGGAATTGGCGAACCTGCTGACGAGTGTGACAGTCTGGTACTTCTCGATCTTCGAGCAGGTGGCGGAGATCTCGCCTTCGTAGGCGCCGAAGTTGGATTCGAGTTGCGTCCAGAGTCCTTCGAGCTGTTTCGCGGGAATGGCATTCTTCATCGTGTCATTGCACGCCTCGACGAATTGCTCCGACTTGCCTTCGCGAAGCCATTGCAGCGCCTGACGGGCTTCGCCGATCCATTTGGCGTCGGTGTTGTCATCGGCCATGGCGGGTGTGGGGATGACGAGCAGCAGCAGGGCGATGGCGAATCGCCTGGTGGACATCGGAGCCATGGGAATGACCTTTCGAACCTGAATGCCGGGCTCATCCGCGCCGCCCGATGCGCGCGATCTTCTCCAATAACAATGAGCGTCCGTCATGTGGAACGAGATTGCAGGGAGAATCTAACCCACGACGCGGCCGGGTGGCATGCCGACGCTCAACGTGACGCTGTCCGGGAAATCGAGTGAGGATTTGCGATCTGCAGAACCGTCGTAAACGCCAGTGTTTCCAAGGCCAACACAGCTCCGAAGGAGCGTCAGTTTTTAGCCACGGGTGGAGCGGAGACCGCATAGCGGTCGGAGCGCAACCCGTGGTTAGCGTTTTTTCCTCGGGTTTTGCCCTGAAAGGGCGACACAATTCCCGGACAGTCTCACGCCCGACGTCGGCATGAGGAAGTCGCGCAAGCCCGCGATTCACTCGACTGCCGGCTTACGGTTCGCACAGCGAACCCTACAGGGTGGCATGCCTGCCCTTCAAGGCAAGCATGAGAAGTCGAGCAGGCGTCAGTGTCATTCGACTTCCGGCCGGGTCGCATGCCGACGCCTCACGTCGGCATGTGGAAGTCGAGTCGGTGTGAGTCTGAATC
>DAOPJV010000072.1:0-33530 GCA_035399845.1 Phycisphaerae bacterium
CTGCTGCATTTGAGCAACACGCCCGTGATGCGGCGGTCGACATGCAATCGTGAACATGGCCGGCGGTACGACCGAGCCATGACTGGCACGGCTCGGATCAGGCGGCGGGCGCCCCGGCCCTGTGACCACGAGGAACGAGAAGTGAATCTCGTTCCAGTGTTCACGGCCTGATTCTGACGAAGAATTTTCATTCAGAGCCGCCGTGTCCTCACGGCGACGGTTCGCGCGCGACGTCGTCTTCGAATTCACCACGCTGAGGACAACGAGTCGCTGATTGCGCACACTTGCGGGAAGGGAATCCCGCCGGACGTGGGTACGGGAATGGAATCCCGTACCAGCGTCCTCCAGATGTGGGTACGGGATAGGAATCCCGTACCAGCGTGTTTTACAGAGCGACGTCCTCCACGCCCCATCGGGGCGCAACAGGCCAGCACAGGGTGAAGCGAAGTCCGCAACGCGGACGAAGCGCAACCCTGGGTTTGGTTGCCCATCGTCGCGGCCCAGCCCTGAATGGGCGTTACAACTCGTAGCGGCGCGAAGGTGCGTGCGGGATGGGAATCCCGCTAGGGACGAGGAACGAGATGGGAATCTCGTTCCAGCTGTCACAGCCTGATTCTGACGAGGGGCCTCGATTCAGAGCCGCTGAGTCCTCACGGCGACGGTTCGCGCGCGACGTCGTTCTCGTATTCACCACGCTGAGGACAGCGAGGCTCCGATTGCGCACACACTTGCGGGAAGGATTCTCGTGAGGACAAGGAACGAGATAGGAATCTCGTTCCAGCTATCAGGCGGGTGAAACCCGCCCTACGAGTCGGTATTTGGGGCAGCGGAGCTGAATTCGATGCGGCGGAGACGGACAGGCGCCCCGCCCTATCGATACTGCGTGTTCTTATACGCCTCGAACAGATGCTTCAGCTTGCCGCGCTGATACTTGCCCGTGCTCGTGACGGGAATGTCGTCGCCGAACAGCACGACCTTTGGGCACTTGGCGCTCGTGAGTCGATCCCGGCACCACGCGATCACGTCGGCCTCGCTGATCGACCTGCCCGCCTCGACCTGCACGTAAGCGCCGACCTCCTCGCCGTAATAGCGATTCTCGAAGCCGACGGCCAGCCCGACGCGCACGCCCGGCATCGCGCAAAGCACTTCATCGATCTCGAACGGCGACAGGTTGATGCCGCCGCGGATGATCAGTTCCTTCAGTCGGCCCGTAATAAAGAAGTAGTCCTTCCCATCCTCGCCGCGCCGCCTGAAGCCCTCGTCCCCGCTGCGGAACCAGCCGTGGGCGAAGGCCGACTTGTTGGCGTCGGGGTTGTTGAAGTAACCCTTCATGATGTTGTGACCGCGAATCACGATCTCGCCGCGCTCGCCGTCCGCCACCTCGCGGCCTTCGCCGTCGTGAATTGCCATGTCGTTGACATCGATCGGGCAGCCGATGGAGGGGAAGCCGTACTCGTACATCCAGGCGCAATGTTCGTGCCACTCCAGATCGATCGGCAGGAAGCAGGAGTAGCACACAGTCTCGCTCAGACCGTAGCCGTGAAGAATGCGAAGACCGAAGCGCGTCTGAAAGTCCCGCGCCAACTCGACGGACAACGGTCCCGCGCCACAGATGAAGTGCCGGAAATTCGGGATACGTTCCAGATCGAGTTCCTCATTCGCCTCGATCAGGAACTGCAGCAGCGTCGGCACGACGCTGACGATGCAGACGTTGTGCTTCTCCAGCTTCGCCCAGAAACCCTTCGGTCGGAATCGCTGATTCACGACGATCTCGGCGCCGACGTAAATCGGCGTCAGCAGCGTCACGACAATCCCGTTGACGTGATGGATCGGGAGCACGTTCATCATCACGCTGTGCTCGTCGATCGCATGCCATTTTGAAATCGCCAGGGCGTCGGCGAACATCTGCTTCTGCGTGAGAACAACGCCCTTCGGATGGCCCGTCGTTCCCGACGTATAGACGACGAGTGTCTCGGCGTCGCCGCCCACGGAATCAACGGGCGGAAGATCCTGCGACGCATCGACCGCCGCGAGCATGGCCTCAAAATGATCCCAGCCCTCCGGCGGTCCGTCAGTCGCGGCGCCGAGGATCATCGCCTTGCGCGTATTCTCGGGCAGGCTGTTTTCCAGCGGCTGGTAGTTCTCGCGGCAGTTGCGATGCGCGATCAGCAGCGTCGATTCCGAATTGGTGAAGATGTACTCGGCCCGTTCATCCGCTTCACTCGGATTGATCGGAACGACCCGGGCGCCGAGTCGCCACGCCGCGAAGTAAATCGCGACGGTATGCGGATGGTTGATCGACAGCGTCGCGAGCGAACCGCCGGCGCGAATCCCGTACGTGTGATAGAGCAGATTCGCAACCCGATCGATGAGTTCCGCGAAAGCGCCAAATGTGTACTCAGTCGGCGCCTCGTCGTTGGCGGCGCAGGGGTAATAACGCATCCAGACGCGATCGCTGTGCTCGGCAACCTGCCGCGACCACATGTCGCCGAAGTTGCGATAGGGCAGGAAGTCGTCCACCGACGGCATGCGATCACAGAGATGTCCCGCTTCCAGGAGTTGATCGATGTGTGTTTCGGACATGGCGTTACGCCTCGTGGCAATGTCAAAGTTGCGGTTGTTGATTGGACGCGTCTATTCAAACGCGACGCGGGGCCGCGTGCAACCGAATCCCCACGCGCGTCCGCCGCGCAGGCGCCTATCGCGGATGAACACGAAGTTATGCCGTCACAACATGAAGCGCCCGCGGAGAACCCGGACGGCGCCCCGCAACAAACGGGCGCGCGATCAATTCGTCTTCGGTGTCGCGACCTGATGGGTCGCGGTCGTCCGCTTCGCATCCGATCGTCCCGGCGTCTTCGGATAGCGTTCTTCCAGCCGCTTGACGCGGAATTCATCGATGTGGGCGCCGCGATACGCCGCCTCCCAGACACCCGCAAGCATGGCGCCGCTCTCAATCAGCCGATCCTCGACAAAGGCCTTGCCCTTCTCCTTCCGCAGATCGCCGCTCTTGTCGAGCCTGTACAATGGCTCGACGAGATCATGCGACTCCTGAAGGTAGGCGAGAATGTCGGGCCAGTACGTGTCCGTCGACACCTTACGCGCCGGCTTTGCTCGATCGATCACGTCGTCGTAGCTGATGCGATGCAGCCGCAGAACGCCGTCATCGATAAAAGCATGGAAGCCCTTGTCTGTCGTGTAGCCGTTCGGATTTTCCCCCACCCATCCATTGTGATGATGCGTCAGGTGCAGCGGCTGCGAACCGTCGCCGACGAAGTGGCTCAGAATGCCCATGTGATAAACGATGTTCTCTTTCGCATTCTCGATCATCGTCTGGCTGACACGATCGGCGTGGGCCTCATAGGTCTTGAGCTGCGTCCAGCTCGCCGCGATCGTCCACTGAAGCTCGGCAATTCGGTACGGCAGCAGGCCGGGGGTCGCCCGAACATAGTCGCGATCGCGTCCGGTCCCGTATTCACTGTATTCCGACTTCGGCCGCTTCACGCGGCAGTCTTCGAGATGATCCGTGTAGCGGCGACGCAGTTGCGGCAGCGCCTTCAGCGTCAGGTCAAAATCGGAGAGGCTCTCAACGTCGAGGTAATGATCGGGCTTATTGATGTGGTCGAGCTCCATGTTGTGCTGTCCGCGCCAGCGATCGGGCTCGGCCGACAGGTAGACGAGCCTCGCCCGGACCTTCGGCGTTCGCAGCCAGTCGGGCATGTCGGCGGGGAGCTTGTCGTGCGCCAGCAGGGTCACGACGGCGTGGCCGTCCTCATCCCAGGCGCGGGCCATGGGCGTCAGACTCAGAATCGTGACAGCGCAGAACGCGACGGCGGGGAGGAATGGAACAGCGCGGGATGGCATCGGCGGCCTCCTTCATCATGTCCGGTTCATCATCGGGCCGAGTCGGTGAATTTCGACGGACCGACGGCCCGCGCGCCACTCTACCGCGCGCGGCCGATCTCGGGCATGGTCCGGCGTTGTCCCGTCAGGCCAATTTCGTCCCATAACTCCAGCTGGTACAAGGCGTTCTGGGACCACGACCGGGGCGAGACGGCCAAACGTCGTTGAGTTTCGGGGGCGGAGTCGAGATAATTGGTGTAATGCGTCGTGCGGCCGCGCCTTTGGTCGCGGAAAGCGGCGTTCCAGCCTGTGGAACGGGGGAAAAATTTGACAACCTCCCCCGCTTCCGAGATATTTTTCGGGTTTCGTCAACGGCGAAGGGCGCACAGGCGTCCCAGGCGCCGGATGAGGTGATGACTGTGAAAGCCAGCCGATATTTGGCGATCGCTCTGACGACTGTCGTGTTGACGTCGGCGCTTGCGCCCGCGCTCGCGACGCCGGAACCGAGCCCGACGCCCGTGACGTGGGAACTCCAGTTCAGTTCGACACGTCCCGAGCGCATCAACGTCGGCGGCCGGACCTACTGGTATATCCTGTATACCGTCACCAACAACACGATCGAGGACGTCGCCTTCCATCCGGAGATTGTCCGGGTCGAGGAGATCGAGAGCGAGGTCCCGGCGGACAAGGCGAAGGACGAGGCGCAGAAGGCGTCGAAGATCACCGTCACGCCCTCAATCGTCGGTCTCGATCGCAGCGTGTTCGATGCGATCAAGCGCCGCCACGAAAAGACGCATCCGTTCCTGATTCATCCGGTGGATGTGATTTCGACGCTGCGACAGGGCGATGACAACGCCGTCACGAGCGTGGCCGTCTTCCCGGAGATGGACGCCCGTGTCAGTTCGTTCACGATTTACGTCGGCGGCCTTTCGGGCGAACAGATTGTTCGCGTGAACCCGCTGTTCGATGCGAAAAAGCCCGCCGACGAAGAGAAGAATCCGCGCGTCTTCGTGATGCGCAAGACACTTGCGATGCCGTACACGCTTCCGGGCGATACGCGGACCCGCAAGACGGCGACGCCGAAGCTCGGCGTCATGGAATGGGTAATGCGCTGAGGCGCAGAGGTTTGCATCAGGCGTACCGGCGAAGTGGCCGGTGCGATTGGAAGACACGCGAAGGAATCAGTCATGGCACATAAAAAGGGGCAGGGCTCCACACGCAACGGTCGCGACAG
Organism: Phycisphaerae bacterium; assembly: GCA_035399845.1. GTDB lineage: Bacteria > Planctomycetota > Phycisphaerae > UBA1845 > UTPLA1 > ECT2AJA-110-A. Next base: position 5,078 of record DAOPJV010000072.1, read on the forward strand.
TTCACCGCAGTTTCGCGGCATCAAGCGCTACGACGGTCAGGAAGTGACTGTCGGCACGATCCTGGTTCGCCAGTGCGGCACGCCGTTCAAGCCCGGCATGTACGTCGGTCGCGGCAAGGATGACACACTCTTCGCCCTTCGTGACGGCAAGGTCCAGTTCCAGGGCCGTCGCGTATCGATCGAACCCGCGTCGAACTGACGCGTTTCATCGACAACTGAACACACTCGCCAATCAGGTGAGCGCTGCACGGCGCTCGCCTTTTTTCTTGCGCCGTCGCCGTTAAGTACCAACCCCATTGGCGGTCAGTCTATTGACGGTATTGGTGTGACGACGCGCGCCAATGCCATTCGCCCACGCATTGCATTTGCGACGCATTCATTGCAATCACCGCCTTTTTTCAGAAAAAGCCAACAACAGGGTCGCTTTTCGCCGCGCATCCCGATAGCCTCATCATCGAAGGTGAGTTTCTTCAACAGAAACTCTCAAACCAAAACTCGGGTGGAACAGGCAAGACAACTGAGCGGATTCGTGTTGTAGCGCCGGCGCGTGCTCCGGCGGACGGTCCATTCATTTGACAGCTTCGAGCACAGTCGTGTTCGAAAGGAGTGTCGGCACGCGCCGACCGGAGGAAGCGTCTTGAACATGAAATCGACACCACTTGCGGCGTGGATCGTTGTCGCTGCGGCCATCAGCACAGCCAGCGCGAGCATTCCGCATTTTGAGGGATTTGAGGACCCGGGCTGGACGGCGGGCCAGCCGGACAACTGGCAGAATTACGTCGGCGGCGACATCCAGCGCGTCGCCAGCGGAACCGCCGGCATCACATCCAGCGCCGGAACGGGACATGGGATCCTGACGAACCTCTCGGTTCAGCCCGACGTTTTCAACAATCCGTCGCTCGGCGCCAGCAGCCCCTACACGCGGTTCGGCGGATACAGCACGAGTTTCGGCGGCGGCTACACGGCTTCACTGGACGTCTACCTGGACACCGGCTGGACGGCGGGCCAGGGTTTCGATTACAGCGTCGCCGCCAATGGAACAGACAACGCCCACAAGCGCGACTTCATCTTCCATGTCGGCGTCGTTGGCGGCCAGCTCATGGTGAACGCGTCCAACAATTCCGACTACAACTACAACAGCTTCAAGCTCATCAATGAAAACGCCGGGAACAAGCACGTGGTGGCCGCCTCGGGCTGGTACACGCTGGAACACGTGTTCTACGACAATGCGGGACTCCTGTCTGTCGACTTCAATCTGCGTGACTCGGGCGGTTCGCTGCTCTGGAGCGTCACGCGCGGCGGCAACCCGGCCGACATGATTCCGAGTGTCATCGGCGGCAATCGCTATGGCTGGTTCACTTACAACAACATCGACGGACTCGCGATCGATAACGTATCGCTGGTCCCCGAGCCGAGCAGTATCGCCCTGCTGCTGATCGGCGGCGTCGCTACGCTGCGACGGCGTCGTTAATCCTCCCGGACTTCGCAGGGCGAACCCGAAGTTTGAACTTAAGACAGAGCGTTCAAACAAAGGAGAGACACAGTCGCATCCGCGGCTGTGTCTCTTCGAATTTTTACCGCTCTGTATTATCCGCGGGGATCAGCCCCAGCGAATCAGACCCGTGTCGAATCGATGCGGCAGATCGGGATGCTGCGGGATGATCCGGATCGCATACCCGTGCTGGCCCGAACGAATGCAGGGAATGCGACCGCTGAACCAGTAGGTTCCGTCCGACTCACTCTGGTTGCATTCCATGATCTGCGAATGGCCTTCGACGAGCTCGTCGCTGCTGTCGACGCGACCGTGATAGAGTTCCACGGCGACGTGGTCCGGGTTGATTTTGCCGAGTCGCACTTTCGCGCGGACCGTGATGGCGGCGCCGACGCTCAGCTCGCCGTGATCATCCGTGTTCACGGCGTCGATGGAGACGCTTCCCCACTCGTGCGCGAGATCGCGCTTCCAGTGAGACAGCGTCTTCGCGCCCGAAAAGCTGTCCGCCGCCAGCTTCGCCCGGCGTTCGGCCGTCGGAACGTAGAGCTTCGATGCGTATTCCTGCACCATGCGGGCCGTGCTGAAACGCGGTGTGACCGTCTTCATCGAGGCCTTCATGCGCTTGATCCAGCGTCGCGGGAGATTGTCGGCGCCGCGATCGTAGAACATCGGCGCGATTTCCTTCTCCAGCATTTCGTAGATCGTCTCGCTCTCGACGTGATCCCGGAACTCGGCGTCGCCGACGATCCGTCCTTCGTCGATCGCCCAGCCGTTCTCACCGTCGTAGCCTTCGGGCCACCAGCCATCGAGCACGGAGAAATTCAGGCCGCCGTTGGGCCCGACTTTCATGCCACTCGTGCCCGACGCCTCGCGGGGCTTGATCGGATTGTTCAGCCAGACGTCGACGCCCTGAACGAGCATCCGTCCGACCGTGATGTCGTAGTTCTCCAGGAAGATGATTCGCCGTCGGAACTCGGGGCGATTGATGTATCCCAGAATCGACTTGATGATGTCCTTGCCCTTGCCGTCGCGCGGGTGCGCCTTGCCGGCGAAGATGAACTGCACGGGCCGATCGACATTCGACAGCAGCTTCAGCAGGCGCTCGGGATTGCGGAAAATCAGATCGCCGCGCTTGTACGGGGCGAAGCGACGCGCGAAACCGATCGTCAGCGCCTCGGGATCGAGACACTCCTCGGCGGCCTTGATCTCGGCCGGCGGCGCGCCGCGTCGCCGAAGCTGCTCGCGCAGCCGTCGCCGTGAGAAGGCGACGAGCGCGAGGCGGCGGCGTTCGTGCACGCGCCAGAGCTCGACATCCGGAATGTCATCGACCCGCTCCCACAGTTCGTCATCTTCCGGTCGATCCACGCGGCTGGGGCCGAGGTAGCTGTCGAGCAGGTGCGCCATTTCGGGCGCGATCCATGTTTCCGTATGAATGCCGTTCGTGACGCTGGTGATCGGCACCTCTTCCTTCGGCGCCCCCGGCCAGACGTTGTGCCACATCTTCCGCGACACGTGGCCGTGCAGCGCCGAGACGCCATTGGCCATGCCCGCCAGTCGCAGCGCCAGAACCGCCATCGAAAACTGCTCGCGCGGATCCGCGGCGTCCACCTTGCCGATCGCCTCGAATTCGGCCAGCGACAGGTTCATGGTCGACAGGTAATGCGTCATGTATTTCTTGAGGAGCGGCGTCTCGAAGTGATCGATGCCGGCCGGCACGGGCGTATGCGTCGTGAAGACATTGCCCGGCATGACGGCCTCGCGCGCCTCGCCGAAATCGATCTTCAGCTCGTCCATGCACTGGCGGATGCGCTCCAGCGCCAGGTACGCCGCGTGCCCCTCGTTCATGTGGCAGACGGCGGGGCGACGCTTCAGCGCGTCCAGCGCCCGAATGCCGCCGATTCCCAGGAGAATCTCCTGTCGGATTCGCATCTCCTCGTCGCCGCCGTACAGGCGCGACGTGATGTCCCGCAGGTCGTGCGGATTCTCGGCGATGTCCGCGTCCAGCAGGAACAGCGGGACGCGCCCGACCTGGATGCGCCACACGTGAGCGTACAGCGGCTGATCGCCCAGCTCGACCTGAATGCGAATCGGCTGTCCGTGCTCGTCGAACTCCTGCGTGACCGGCGCCTGGTAGAAATCGAACGTCGGGTAGTCCTCAATCTGCCAGCCGTCCGTGGCGAGCCGCTGCTGGAAGTACCCCTGTCGATACAGGAGCCCCACGCCCGCAAGCGGGATGCCCAGGTCACTGGCGCTCTTCAGATGGTCACCGGCGAGAATGCCGAGACCGCCGGAGTAGATCGGCAGGCATTCGTGAATGCCGAACTCCATGGAGAAGTAGGCGATCGAGTCCCTGCCGAAATTGGGGTACTTCTGCTGGAACCACGCGTCCCGCGTCATGTAACGATCGAACGACTCCATGACGCGCTGCAGCCCCGCGATGTAGCCGCCGTCGTGCGCCGCCTGATCCAGCCGATGCTGGGAGACGTGGGCGAGCAACTGGATCGGATTGCCCGTGACGTCATCCCACAGTTCCGGATCGAGCCGTCGGAACAGCGCCCGGGCGTCGGCGTTCCAGCACCACCACAGGTTGTAAGCCAGTTCGCGCAGCCGCGCGAGTGGTTCGGGAACAGCGGGAACGACGGTAAACGTGCGGATCTTGTACATCTTGCTTCAGCGTCCTATGTATTCACGGATCCCGCATGGGATCGGGCTTGATACCATTCAATTGTCTTGTTCAGTCCCTCGGCGATGTCCACGATCGGCGCGTAGCCGATGCGCTCGCGCGCCAGCCGAATGTCCGCCCACGAGTCGCGAATGTCGCCGGGGCGATTGGGGACGTAGTTGGGTCGAACGTTCGTTCCGAGCCGTTCGTTGATCATCGCGATGATCCGGTTCACCGAGATCGAGGCGCCACAAGCGATGTTGACCGCCTCGCCGTGAACTTCCTTCGCCTCGGCGGCCAGACGGTTCGCCTCAATGACGTTCTCGATATACGTGAAGTCGCGCGTCTGCTCGCCATCGCCATAGACCTTCGGCGACTCCCCCTGGAGGATCGCCGTGATGAAGGCGGGGATGGCGGCCGCGTACTGGCTCTTCGGATTCTGATAGGGACCGAACACGTTGAAATAACGAAGCGCGATCGTCGACAGGCCGTAGCAGTCGTGAAAGACCTTGCAGTAATGCTCCCCCGACAGCTTCTGCACCGCGTAGGGGCTGAGCGGACTCGTCGGCATCGACTCGACTTTCGGCAGCAGCGGCGTCTCACCGTAGGCGCTGCTGCTCGCGGCGTACACGAATCGGCGAACCCCGGCGTCTCGCGCCGCCAGCAGGAGCTGGAACGTCCCGTCGGTATTCGCCACGTGACTGGCGGCCGGGTTGTCGATGGACCGCGGAACCGAGGGGATCGCGGCCTGGTGCAGCACGACGTCCATGTCGGCGCAGGCCCGCGCCGCCGTCTCAGTATTCGCAGCGCTACCTTCGATCAGATCGATATCTGCAATCGTGTCATGCAGATTGTCGCGCCTGCCGGAGCTGAAGTCGTCCAGCACGCGCACGGCGTGACCCCGGCCCAGCAGACCGCGTACAAGATGCGAGCCAATAAAGCCGGCGCCGCCGGTCACAAGGAAGTTCATACGTCAGTCGCTCCGGTCAGGATCAGGAGACAGCTATTGGTATATCGGGGCCTGGGCCGCTCGGCGTTGGGTATTCGACGAAGAGTTGGGAAAACACCTGAGACGCGCAATCCATGCCCCGACGCGGAATCAACCTTCTCGCGCCGACACAGCGCGGCGCTTTTCTCGTTCGGACGTCGTGTCGTTCCCCATCGCGTCGCGCCGTGCGGACGCCTCGGAGGTCGGCGATTGCGTGGGCGACGGATGATCGTCATGCGCCTCGCTGGGCGGAATCGGCGATTTCAGCACTGGCGCCGACGCCGATCAGGGGAATGCCCGCCTCGTCCGCCAGGCGGATCGTCCGCTCTCGCTCCACGATGAGCGTCCTGCCCGCTTCCACGACCAGCGCCCCCGCCTTGTGGCGGGCCAGCTTTTCGATGGTGTTCGGGCCGATCGTCGGCACATCGAATCGCATGTCCTGATCGGGTTTCGCCAGCTTGATCAACGTCCAGCCACCCCCGGGACAGAGCTGCGCCGCACGCTCGATCATCAGATCCGTCCCTTCGATCGCCTCGACCGCGATCACGTCCTTCTCCCGGACGACAATCGCCTGTCCGATGTCCAGGCGTCCCAGCTCGCGACAGAGGGGCAGACCGAAGTCGAGATCGGCCTTCAGCCGCGCCGAGAGGCCCAGCCGCGTCATGGCGCCCTCCGCCGCCATGGCCTCGGGACAGTATTTTGTGGAGTCGATAAACGTCACGCCGTTCTTCCGCATCTCCTCGGCCACGGCCAGAAAGAGTGTGTCATTCCGCCGATCGCGAGCCGAAAACCACAGACGGATGCTAGTCCAATCAGGTAGGAAGGCCAACCAGAGCTTCAGACGCGACATCCCCATCGGTGTCGCCTTGCGAACACGGCCCGCCATGACGGCCTCCGTGACGCCTTCCCGACGGAAACAGCGGATCCAGCGGCCCAGACGGGCGACACCGGCGGGATAAAACACGTCCGCCAGGCTCGGGATCTCCGCATCGTAGTTGTTCTTCAGACCGACGATCACGACCCGGCGACCCGCGAGCCGGGCGCCCCGAGCGACCATCTTGGGGAATTCACCTTCCCCGGCGATCAGACCCAGTGTGGTGGGGGTATCAGACACGCGGGCATTTTGCGGCGAGGCATTGGGAGTGTCGATAGGGGGGACCGCCCCGGCCGCCCCGCGTCGCTCGCAGGAAGCCGCCTCATCACGCGACGGCCGCCGGCGCATCGACGTAGCGATCCATGAACAGCGGCAGGATCACATTCTGCACGAATTCGGGCAGTACGTGGCGACCATCGGGTTCCCCCGTCAGGTGTCGTGGGCGCCAGACGCGGCGCCGGGCCGACAGCGTCGCAAGTTCGTAGCTTGGGAAATAGTCCACGCCCGCGCCGGCGGCGGCAATCGCCTCATCCGCCACGCTTCGCAGCGTCGACTTGCTGTACGTGTTCGCGACAAGCACATCGGCGTCTGTAAATGTGGCGAAGAGCGGAACGGGAGACACGGAGCAGACGATCCGCCGCGCCTTGTCCCGCCGCAGCAGCGCCAGGATCTCCGTCAGCGCCGCGAGATTCGCCGCGTGCGTCGTTCGAATCATCTCGTATCGCGCGGTGTCGTCGCACATTGCCCGCGGCGGCGTACAGTTCAGCCACGCCCCGGTCACGTTGTCGCGCCAGACTTCGACGAGCCCCAGCGTCATCACGACGACATCCGACGAGATCAGCCCTTCACGCATGTCGGCGAGCATCTCGCGATGGGACGTCGCAGCCATCTCCGCCGATGCGTGATAGGCCACGGGATGCCGATGACCGTCAAACCATCGACCATCCGCCATCTCTGCCACGAGCGACGCGTCGAACGCCGCCTCGCCGAGCATCCAGCGAACGGCCTGCAGCATACTGAGCGTGTTGTACTTGTTACCGAGGGCGCCGCCGGCGACGCGGAACCCCGCCCGCGTCATGGCCGTGTCGATTTCCCGCGCGAAACAGCTGCCGATGACGAAAATGCGATCCTCGGGTCGAATCGAGAAGGAAGGCCGAACGTCGATCCCCAGGTCCTGGAGATCGAAGCGCGCCGGATCAAAGACGCTTCGCGCCGGAACGTCGTAATGCGTGATGTGCTGCTGATTGCCGATCTCCAACGCCTCCTGTCTCTCCAGAAGGCATCGGCTACGCCGCCGTTGACGCTTGATCCGCTCGACGCGGGCCTCAGGTTCCTCGTCGGCGCCGGGCCAGCCGCCCCATTGCGATCGCCTCACGGATTCACTAGCGTATCCGCATGCGAATCATCGGCCATGGAATCGATCTCGCCGAAACGAGCCGGATCGAGCAGGTCTGGCGACGGCATCCTGAGCGCTTCCTCGAACGGATCCTCACGCCGGCCGAACGCGCCTACTGCGAGCGCCACAAGAACCCGCTGCCCAACATCGCGGGCCGATGGGCCGCCAAGGAGGCCATCCTGAAGGTGATTGGCACGGGCTGGCGCGGCGAAATCGCCTGGACGGACATCGAGATCCTGAACAACAAGGCCGGCGCCCCGCACGTCACGCTCTCCGGCCACACGAGGAAGCTCGCCGACGAACTGGGCATCACGCAGATTCTCCTGACGATCACGCATACCCAGGATCACGCCGCCGCCAGCGCCATCGGCGTCGCGGAATAGGGCGTGGCGCGATAACGTCCCCTCGGCGCGCCATCCAGCGCCCCTTCCCTCCGTCGCGCGCAATCTTCTGTCGCCATCCCGTTCGACCGAGAAAATCGCCGGGATTCCGACGCCATCGTCGAGCCCAGAAACATCCACATGCGGAGACGCGAATCGCCAGCCTTCCCCGTTTCCCTTATTTGCCTCGCTGACGCCAAATCGTACGCTGAGTATGGCGCACTATTGCGCCCGGCGGCGGCCGCCGATCGCCTCCCCTGGCGAGAGCGGCCAACAGTAAACGCGGACAGCAGTCCGCCCTCGACACGCGCCTTTCGATGGTCGTGCCGTCCACATGCGGGAACAACCTTTGGATTCCTGGCTCGCGCCCGGAAGACGTTTCGGCCCTGAGGCCGACGGAGGAGAGTCCGCAATGGCACGGCACACACTTGCGCTCACATTACTGATCACGATCACCCCCGGTCTCGCGCTGACAGACGTCCAGTCGACGGATTCACCGTTCGACGTCTATCTCGAACCCGTGGGGGACAATACGGGGTTCGACGCCGCGTTTTTCGACGCCCTCGTCAATGAACCCCGACTGGGCGCCGGCGAGACGCTCGATTTCGACGACCTCAGTCAATGGCCGACGAATACCATCGTTCCGTCGGTCACGGCCGCCGGCTGCGAAGTCGCCCTGTTCGGCAACACGAATCACGCCGCCCCGTTCGTCTTCCATCCGACGGGCTTCTACCACTGGGAAAACCAGATGTTTGAAGGCACACTTGTGATGGGCTCTGTGGCGCGCCTTGTCCCGCTCCAGTCGGGTGGTCGCGTCGGCGCCATCGGCTTCTGGATCTTCGACGACGGCTACTTCAAGGACTCTCTCTATCGCGTCGACGTCACTGACGCGTGCGGCAATACGACGACGGAGTACCTGGAAAACGGCGTCCCCCGGGTCAGCGGTTACGAAGTCGAGGGCTTTGTCGGCGTCGTCTCCCGATGCGGCATCACGAGCGTGACAGTCACGTCGCTCGACAGCGCGACCGGCGAACCGTGGGACGATCCGTTTGAAATCGACTACCTGACGATCGTTCGCCTGGACGACCCGCAGCCGTGCCCGCAGGACGTGTCCAACGAACCGCCGCCGACGGGCGACGGAACCTGCACCTGCACGTGTCGCCACTGCCTGCGCTGCGAGTACAACCAGGACTCGGACGAGGACGACGGCGACCACCCCAACAATGGCTGCGGCCGAGACGGCAATCGCGGACGCCATCGTGGCGCCGATCGCGGACACAATGGCCGACACAATGGTGAAGGACACTCCAACGGCCGCCACAACGGCAGTCGCAACGATCATTGAAGCGGGTATGCGAGGGTCGTCAAAAAAAGAAGCATCGCTCCACAGGTGGAGCGATGCTTCCGGGGTTCGAGAGCTGATCGGCCGCCATTGCGGCCGCTTTCCTTATTTAGCGTCGGCGGCGAATCAGCGCCAGGCCACCCAGGGCCAGCAGCGCGGCGCTCGCCGGCTCCGGCGCGGCGACGAAGTTCGACACCACGTAGCCTTCCATGCCGGAGACGTAGTTGCTGAGCGTATCGCCGAAGACCCAGTTGAAGCCGTAGGCGACGTTGGTGCCCAGTTCATCCGGGGCGCCGGTACCGACCGCGTTGGCCGCGTTCGTGATGTAGCTCGCCGGCGGCGGCGAGATCTGAAGCGACGCCACATCGGCAAACGTCAGCGGTCCCGCGCCGAACATCGCGTGCACCCACGACGTGTTCGAGCCGGCGCCCGGCGTTTCATAGACCTTGGCGACTTTGGCCGACAGGTCGGCGTAGCTGAGATTGTAGGTCTTGCTGCCGTCCATGTTCGTCGTGTAGAGCGACTGGAACGCCGGGTTCGACGGTTCGTTCGCAATGACGGCGTAGTTGCCCATGCCGTCCGTCACCCAGATATTGAAGTACGGCGCCACGGCCGGACCCGAGCCGCTTGAGAATCGGCCCGTATCGTCATAGCGCGTGATACCGAGCTGGGTGATGTCGCCGATCGTGAGTCCGTTGATGTCGTCCGAGCCGAGGCCCGCCTTCATGCCGCCTTCGCTGATGATGAATTCCGTCGCGCCGGGCACGTAGGTGTTGTTCGGCTGGATCGTCGGCGAACCGCTTCCCCCGTTTCGAATCACGAACGAGTTGAAGCTCGCATGCGCCACGGCGCTGACACTCAGGACCGCCGCACAAACCGCCACTGTCACATTTTTTCGCATCATTCCACTAAATCTCCAAAAAAGCCGAGTTCGTTCGGCGTACCCCCTGTTTCAATCCCCCGCGTGTTCAACCGTCGCACAATTACGTCGTGGCGACCCGGACGAACACACGCTGGCTTCCATTTCCGCTGCGATCAGCGTCGTCGGCGCAGCAGGGCCAGTCCGCCGAGTCCCAGCAGCGCCAGGCTCGCCGGCTCCGGCACGACGAGGATGGCCGCTTCAACGCGCGCCTGCTCGCCATTGCCGTTCGACGCCGAAATGTAGAGGTCGTACCGACCGGCGGCGTTCGGGTTGAACGGCGTCATGTACCAGTGCGCCTTCCACGAATTCTGTGCAACGTTGTAGTTCGAGATGAGCGACGCGTACTCGGCGTCGTCCGCGGCGACAAAGTCCGTCGCCGAGGTCGTGCTGTTGTCGCCGATGGAGTGATCCCAGTAGGGCACGTTGATCGGGTCGAACGTGATGAAGTTCGTTCCGGGACCCGGATCGATATCCAGCCCCATCTCGTAGGTGTAGGCGTCGAGGTTCGCGCCGTTGCCATCATAGTTGCTGTTGATCGACCACTCGTAGGACCATTCCGCCGTCGGGAAGGACTGCGTCGGCGCCACGCCGGCCTGGAACGTGTAGGTGCCGTCGCCGTTGCTGTTGAACGTGTTCTCCGGCGCGCCCACAGCGTTGTGTCGAAGCTTGCCGCGAAGCCCCAGTTCGAGGCCGTTGGCGCGATCCGTCGTAAATTCGCCATTGGCGTTGCCACTGCCGAAGATGACACCGGGCGTGACATTCTGATTGAACTGAAGCGAGGCCTTCGCCGGCGACGCAATCGCAACCACCACAGCCATCGCGACACCCGCGACAATCGTTCGATTTGACACTACTTTCCTCCAATCTCCGGGCGCCAGGCCTGCGCATACAGGCCCCACCCATTCCAACAGACGATCTCCGAGGACGCCCTCGGCGATCCGGAGGTGCGGAATTGACAGCGCACAACGGCGCCCGAATCGGAAAGGTCCGACGCAGTCGACTACAACGATCACCAAAGATTGTGCCGCAATCGCCCGGTTCGCATCCGCCCCCTTTGTTAACGCATTCTAAAGTCAGACGGAAGAACCTGTCCAATCAATGCGTGTAACATGATTGAGACGAATGCGTCGCGGGAAACGGCTACTGAAAAAACCGTGGCGCGACCTTATTTTCCTCACAGGCTGACCGATAATCCCCGCATTGCGCTATTGTGCCCGCAGGCCCAGTTCCAGCCGCACGAGTCCGCCCCGATGCGGCCGCAGCAACTGAACGGGAATCAGATCACCCGTGTTGACCTGGTTGACCAGGTGGGCCAATTCGGCCATGTCCGTGACACTCCAGCCGCCGAACTGTGTCATGACATCCCCGGAGCGGACGCCTTCCCGCTCCGCCACACTGCCCGCCGACACACTTTCAACCACCAGCCCGATCGAGCGACGAAGCCCATACGCCGAGCGATCGCGCCGACCCATCTCGCGAACACTGACACCGAAGAACCGGCGCATCGTCTCCGAGGCGTCCGATGTCGGACGATCCGCCAGCGGCACTTCGACGCTGGCCCTTGAATCTCCCGATCGACGCAGATCCAGCTTCAGCGACTGCCCCGTCGGCGTTCTCGCCAGCAGGCTGAAGGCCTCCATGAAGTTGGGGGTCGGGAGATTGTCGATCGCCGTCAATACGTCGCCGGGACGCACGCCGACGGACGCCGCCGTCGTGTTCGGGTCCACCGCCTTCACACGAACGCCCGCCGCCGGTCGCGACGCGTAGTCCCCGTCGAAGTGCACGCCGAACGTCACACGGCGCAGCCGCTCGATGTCCAGCATTTCCGGCAGCAGCTTGTGCAGTTCATTGACGGGAATCGCGAAACCGATGTTCTGGGCGTCACCCCGGATGGCCGTGTTGATGCCGATCAGCTCCCCGAGAATGTTCAGCAGAGGCCCGCCCGAGTTCCCCGGGTTGATGGACGCGTCCGTCTGGATCAGACCGGTATAGACGTGGCTGGCGTCGAAGACGAGTTCGCGATTCGTCGCGCTGACGACGCCTGTTGTCACTGTATGCTGATAGCCGAGGGGATTGCCGATCACGATGACGGTCTCACCCTGCATCAGATCGTCGCTTCGCCCCAGCTTCAGGTAGGGCAGCGGCTGATGCGCCTCGACCTTGAGGACGGCGAGGTCGTGCTCTCGATCCACGGCGACTTCACGCGCGTCGAGTTCCGTCCCGTCGATGAACGTCGCCTTGATCTCCGCGGCGCGCTCGACGACATGCGCATTCGTGACGATGTACCCATCCTTGTGGATGACGAACCCGGAGCCGACGCTCTGCGCCTTGTACTGCCGCGGCGCGCCCGGCGTGTCGAAAATGTCGTCGAAAATGCTCCCGAAGCCGGGCCGGCGCTGCACTGTCACAACGCGCGATGTCGACAGGTTCACGACGGCCGGGCTGGCCTGCTTGAAAACGCGAACGACCGGCGTCATGCGCTCCGCCCGAGGCTCGGGCGGCGCCGTCGTCTCGCCGACGGGGCGCATCGGCGTCGCCTGTCCATTGGCCGCCGTCACACACGCCAGGCACATGATCATCGAAAGCGAGATTCCAGTTCGGCCCGCGGAAACCTTGCGCCCTCGTGAAATCCTACAGGTCGTAAATCTCATACGCCTTCTCCTTGTACGTCGAACCGATCGATGTCGCCTCGAAATCCCCGCGTCGACATCGCATTGCCTTATGAATATGACCGCAGAAGACGCGGCGCACTTTCGAAAATTCAAGGATGATCTCGCCGAACAACTCGCTGCCGTGGAACGCCGTCGCGAATTCCCAGTTCGGCAGAATGCTGTGCGGCACCAGCTCCGCGAACGGCACGTGATGCACGATCGCGCAGATCCGCTCGGCCCGTTCGCTCGCCTCCGAGAGATGACGTCGGAATCGGCCGGCCAGCCGATGCGTGAAGGCCACGTCGCTTTCCGCGAGATTCACGCGCTCGCCGTCCATCCAGCGCGTCGTGATCTCGAGCGTCTCGTCCCGGACATCCTCCGCGCCCGCGAAGAGCCCCTCGAAACCACCGAGACGCTCGGCGGCCCCGGGCGCGACTTTCGACTGGTAGAAACGCAGCGGGATCCGGAGGCTCGCCGGTCGAAGCGAAAAATCATACCAGCCCATGTTCCCGACGATGGCGGCGCCATCGGCGTAGAACGGTTCCGCGTCGAGGTAATGCACACCACTCTGTGAGCAGATCTCCCGCAGCTCGTTTTCATAACGATGCAGAGAATCGGCGCCGCCCGTCACCCAGATATCGTGATTGCCGGCAATCGCCAGCCGAGGCCCCCTGAATCCCTCGAACAGCCCGAAGGCCTCCTCGAAATGCGTCGCCGCGCCACCCGATGTATCCCCGGCAAAAACCAGAATATCGCCGCCGATCCGGAGAATCTCCTCGGCAAGGGCGCGCGTCGGCCGCTTGCTGCGGGCGATGTTGTAATGAAGATCCGACGTCACGATGACTCGCATGGCGTCCTGTCCCGTCATGGCGGCAACCGGCGTTTCGACGCGGCGCCACGCCGGCGCGGTCGAAATGGGACGAATTATAGTTTTGCCGGGATCAAACGCGATCTCAACACGCGGATTGCCCGGATCACGCTGGAAAATCGCGCCGCCGGCCTCCGGCGAAGATGGCGCATCGGCCGCGTTGCGTGGGCGTCGAAAGGCGGCGATGATCGGTCCACGACCCGCAACACGCGGAGATTCACACAAGAACGACCATGACGGATCACGACATCACGCAGGACGCTGTCGTCACGATCGACGATGTCCATCGACACTTCCGTCTCGATGATGAGACGATTCTCGCCGTCGACGGCGTCACCGCGACGATCGCGCGCGGCGAGTTCCTCGCCATCATGGGCCACAGCGGCTCCGGCAAAACGACGCTCATGCACCTCATCGGCGGTCTCGATCTTCCCGATCGCGGCCGGATCGTCGTCGATGGCCACGAAGTCAACACAATGAGTGACACGGACCGAACGCTCTATCGACGTCGCCATCTGGGCGTTGTCTTCCAGGCGTTCAACCTGCTTCCGACGCTCAGCGCCCTGGAAAACGTGATGCTGCCCTATCTCGTGGACGGTCGCAGCGCATCCGAAGCCCGGCGCCGTGCAACGGAACTGCTCGAATCCGTGCAGCTCGGCCATCGCATGAAACATCGCCCCGCCCTGATGTCCGGCGGCGAACAGCAGCGCGTCGCCATCGCCCGCGCCCTGATGGTCGACCCCGTCCTTATTCTCGCCGACGAACCGACGGGCAACCTCGATCCGTCGTCATCCAGTCAGATCTGGAAACTCCTGCGATCGCTCTGCGAAACGTCGAAGACGACAGTCATCATGGTCACCCACGAGGCGCTCGCGGCGGCGCACGCCGATCGCGTTCTGTTCCTGAAATCCGGGCGCCTCAGCGGCGACGCCCAAGCGGAAGGAGCGGGCGATGCGAAGCTGGTCGCAGATCGCTACGCGCAACTGGCGAACTAGACCGGGCCGAACCGGCCTCGCCGTCCTGTCCGTCACGCTCGGTGTCGCCGTCGTCGTCTGGGTCACGTGCTGCTACGAGTCCGTTCGACGCGGCGTGACGGATGTCGTCCTCCAGTGGATCGGCCGCAGCCACGTCATCATCGAGCCCTCCGCCGGAGTCTGGGGCCTCATTCCGGACGACGTCACGGATCTCGTGCGCGATATCCCCGGCGTCGAACATGTCACAACCCGCACGCGCGAATATGTTGAAGTCGCGCCCGGACCGCAGACATCGACGCCCATCCCCGACGAAAAATGGGCGGATATTGAAGTCACCGGCGTGGATCCGGCGATGGAATCACAGTTCCGCTCCTATCACATGCAGGAAGGGCGCTTCCTCGAGCCCGACGACAGGAATGCAATCGTCATCGAGCGGCTCCTCGCCGACGAGTTTCATCTGGGCGTCGGCGACACGATCCTGATGCGCGACAACGACGCGCCGAAGCTGGCCGAGCCCTTCACGATCGTCGGTGTCATTGACCGGCGCCGCGCCAGCCTCAACCAGGCGATGATGACGTGGACACGCCTCGACGCCGTCCAGCGCATCGTCAAGATCCCCGGGAAGATCAAGGGCATCGACATCATTGCGTCGAATCCGACGATCGGAAACATCCAGCGCATCGCCGCCGAGGCGCGCCAGCGCATTGACGCTCGCGCCGAGGCCCTCAGGGCGAAGGGCGAAACGCCCGACGCGATCGAAATCAATACGACAGAGGCCCAGCACAAAAAGCTCGACGCCGCCAGGGGCCTGCTCCAGTTCATCATGCTGCTGCTCTCCTGCGTCGTCCTGCTGACGGCCTTCTTCATCATCCTCGCGACGATGAGTATGGGCGTCTCCGAGCGCATCGCCGAGCTCGGACTGCTGCGCTGCGTCGGCGTCACTCGCGGACAGCTCACGGGCTTCATCCTCATCCAGACGCTTCCCCTGGGAATCGTCGGCACAGTGCTCGGCGTCCCCATCGGTCTCGCTTTTCAATGGCTCACGCTCCGCGCCGCGCCCGACTACCTCGGCGCCTTTGCCGTCAGCGACTGGGGCATGCTGATGGCCATCTTTGGTGGTCTCGGCACGACGCTCCTCGGCGCCGCCGTCCCGGCGATCTCCGCCTTTGAAGTGTCACCCATCGAAGCCAGCCGCGCCTCCAGTCGCACGAGCCGACGGCGCTGGATCTGGATCGTCGGCGTTGTCGGCGCCATGGCGCTCGTCGCCCACGAGCTCGTCAACCGGGCGCTGCCGGCGCATGGAGAAGGCGCCTTCGACGCCCAGTCGATCGCCAGCGTAATACTGCTCTATTTCGGCGCGGCCCTGCTCGTCCCGCCCGTTATCGCCGTCGCCGGCCGAGTCGCGATCCACATCGCGGCGATCATGCTGCGACTGCGACCGCAGCTGTTGGGCGATGAGATCATTCGCGCTCCCTTCCGCGCCGGCGCGATCAGCGCCGCGCTGATGGTGGGCCTCTCCATGATCGTCGGTCTCGTCGTGTGGGGCGAGTCCGTCAAGCAGGGTTGGCGATTCCCCAGCGAGTTTCCCGACGCGCTGCTCTACACCTACAAAGCCGTCCCACTGAAGAAGGCCCAGGCGCTCGAGAACACGCCGGGCGTCATGCCCGGCGAATTCACTGTGACGGACGACTTCGCCTTTTCGCTGCGCAAGCCTCGCGACAACGTCTTCATGAATCTCTTCAGCGGCGCCGACTCCCTGTCGCGCTGTCTTGCCATCGATACGGAGAGTGGCTTCCGCATCGTCAAGCTGACATTCCTCGAAGGGAACGAGGAGGACGCTCGCCGGAAGCTCAATGAAGGCGGACATATTCTCGTCACGCGCGAATTCGCCAAGGCGCAGAAGAAACACCTCGACGATAGAGTCGGCATCTGGGTCGCCATCGCCCCCAGCAAGGCCGCGGAGGTTCGAAAGACGCTCGGCGACAAGGCGCGGGTCATTCGATCGGGGGATTACTACTATCGCCGCGAGACATTCCGAATCGCCGGCGTCATCGCGTCGCCGGGGCTCGACATCGCCATCAGCTTCTTCAACGCGGGAACCTATTTTCAGTCCTACGCCGTCGGCGCCATTATCTGCACGCTGGACGACGCCGACAGACTCTTCGGCAGACGCAGCGGAAAGCTGATGCTCTTCAACTTCGATCTGCCCGAACACGTCGCGTCGCGCGTGCAGTCGGACTCCTCTCAGACGATTCGGCCCCAGAAGATGACGGAGACGGACGCCGGGCGACAGACATTCGCCCTCGGCGGCGGCCCCATCCCAGGCGATGGCCCCGAAGAAAAAGTCATCAACACGATGCTGGAGAAGCTGAACTGGCCTGTGAAGGCCTTCGTCACGGCGCGCGAGCTGAAGCAGAAGATCGACGACAACATCAATCGCGTCACACTGCTGCTGAGTGTCATCCCCTTCGCCGGCCTGCTCATCGCGGCCCTCGGTCTCGGCAACCTGATGGCCGCCAACGTCGCCAGTCGCGCCAGGCACCTCGCCGTACTTCGCGCCATCGGCGTCACGCGCGGCCAGGTCCTGCGAATGATCGTCGGCGAGGCCCTCGTGCTCGCCCTCATCGGCGGTGGTCTCGGCCTGGGACTCGGCTTCGTCCTCGGCCAGACCAGCAATCGCATGACGGCGCTGCTCTCCGGCTTTGAACCGTCGTTCAGCATCCCCTGGGCGCTCGTGGGCTGTGGCGCCCTGGCGGCGACGGCGCTCTGCATCCTGGCCGCCGTCATTCCGGCGATGCGCGCAAGTCGCGCCAATATCGTCGCCGCCCTGTCGGATCTGTAACAGGTCGGCGCATCCCGCGCCGCCCGCGTCTTGAAACAACGCGAGCCTTTCGTGTAATGAACAGCCATGAGTGACACGCCATCGCCACACCCGCGCCGCTCGCTGCTCTCTGCGCTCGCGCCCGGCATCCTCGTCGCCGCGACGGGCGTCGGCGCCGGCGATCTCATTACGGCGGGGCTCGCCGGCTCTCGCCTGGGGGTTGTCGTCGCCTGGACGGCCATCGCCGGCGCCATCCTCAAGTACGCCCTCAACGAAGGCGTCGCCCGCTGGCAGATGGCGACAGGCGCGACGCTCCTCGAAGGCTGGACGGACAAGCTCGGCGCCTGGATCCGCTGGGTCTTCCTCGCCTACCTCCTCGTCTGGAGCCTGTTCACCGGCGGCGCGCTGGTCAGCGCCTGCGGCGTCGCCGGCTACGGTCTCTTCTCACCCAACACGGATCCCGAAACGGCGCGCATCGTCTGGGGAATCGCCCATTCGCTCGTCGGCGCCGCCCTCGTCTTCCTCGGTGGCTATCGCCTGTTCGAGAAACTCATGGCCGTGTTCATTGCCGTCATGTTCGTCGCCGTCATCGCGACGGCCGTTCTGATCCGACCGGACTGGAGCGCCGTCGGCGCGGGGCTCCTCAAACCCACGATCCCCGACGCCGACAACGCCCTGAAGTACGTCCTCGGCATCATTGGCGGTGTCGGCGGAACCGTGACACTGCTTTGCTACGGCTACTGGATTCGTGAAGAAGGCCGATCCGGCGAAAGCGGCGTGAAGGCGTGCCGCCTCGACCTCGCGATCGGATACGCAATGACGGCGATGTTCGGCGTGGCGATGATTGTCATCGGCCAGCGCGTGACGCTGACGCAGGGTGGCGCCCGAATGGCGCCACTTCTGGCGAGTCAACTCGCCGACGTGATCGGTCCCGCGGGGCGATGGATCTTCCTGATCGGCTTCTGGGGGGCTGTGTTCTCCAGCCTGCTCGGCGTCTGGCAGAGCGTTCCGTACCTCTTCGCGGACTTCGTCCACATGAAGCGGCGGCGTGATGACGGCGAGCGCGACGCCGAGATCGACTTCACGAAGACAAAGGCGTATCGCGGGTTTCTCATCAGCCTCGCGACGTTGCCGCTGGTGTTCCTCAAGCTGAAGGTCGAGACGATCCAACTGGCGTACGCGGTCCTGGGCGCCCTCTTCATGCCGCTGCTGGCGCTGACGCTGATCCTGATGAACAACCGCCGCGCCTGGGTCGGCCATCGCTTCCGCAACGGTCTCCTGACCAACGCCCTGCTCGCCGCCACACTCGTCTTCTTCGGCGCCATTGGCGTACAGACGATCCTGAAAGAGCTGGGAACGCCCTGACCGGCCCCGCGCCCGCACGCCGACGGGCCGGCATGGTTACCCCCAAAGGCAGGCAAAGCGGGGTGGCATGCTTGCCCATAAAGGCAATCATGGGAAGTCGAGTGAATCGCAAACCGCTTCGAGGGGCGGCGCCAGAGAGCCCTGTCCGCGGCCGCCGCTTTCGCGCGCTGAAGGCGTGACCCATGAGAGCCCAGGACCAGCAAAGACCGCGACGCGGTCAGGGCGCAGTCCTGGCTTAACGAGCCCAAAGCCGTTGGAAGTCCTGAAGGGACGACCCGCCTGTCCGCCCCGACGACCCACTTGACTGCGCACGCCTGCCTTTCGGGGCAAGCACGCCACCCGGCCCGACGACCCTTCGTTAACCGCCGCCGAACATTGAGGTTGCATTCGCCGCGAACCCCTTGCCGGAATGACGCCCCTGGTCCATAATGCCGCGTTTCCAGTTCGCTGGAGCCACGGGCAGGTAGCTCAGTTGGTAGAGCAACGGATTGAAAATCCGTGTGTCGCCGGTTCAAATCCGGCTCTGCCCAGTTCCCCCTGATTCAAATCAGAACGCGTAAGGGCCTTTGTTTGCAATGGGTTCTGCGCATTCGCCGCACCCGATTTCCGCGCTCGTGTGACCGAACCGCGTTGACCCGAACTGCCCCCTTTTGAGCCCCGTATCGGCAAGCTGATCGGCAAGACAGAATCGCCTGATTCGCCCTCTGTTCCGGTCCGTTGCGCGACCGCCGCCGTCGCCGGGAGCGCGTCCAGATTGGGCAGCTCTTCGACCGCGGCGCGTTCACTTCCGCGGAGCGTGACCGCGTAGGTGTTGAACGTGAGAGTCGGCGTCGAATGCCGCGCGAGTTCCTGCGCCGTCTTGGCGTCCGCGCCCGACGCTATCAGCGTGGAGATAAACACGCCCCGCAGGGAGTGGAAATCGGCGATCCGATCCGCGTCGTCACGATACGCCAGGAACGATGACTGCTTTCGGGCCTCCCGCTCCTGATCCGTGTCGCCCGCCTTGATCCACGCTTCCCGCGCCGCCGTGAGATCGTCTCGCAGCATGCGGACGATGTTCGACGCGCTCGGCATGTTGAACGCGGGGGCGTCCGGCGTCTTGGTGGCGAGCTGTCCGCGCATCACGGCCGCCGTCGCCTGTGGGACCGGGAGCGTGTCCCGTCGCCGCCGCTTGCTGTATCCGGCTTCGACCGTGACCGACGGTTCGGCCCCGCTCAGGTTCTCGAAACTCCGGCGCGTGAGACTTCGGATTTCGTTGGATCGCAGTCCGGTCGTCGCCGCGAGGCGGTATAACGCCGAGCGCTCCGGGCCGGTCATGCGCCATCGGGTCGGCGCTTTGTCCGTGTTCGCGAGCAGACATCGCAACTCGTCCAGCTCCAGGGGGCGACGCTCGTGGCGCCGGTCCGCGTCGCCATTCAGGCGGCGCAACGTCGCGAGCGGATTCTCGTGGAGGCGTCGCTCTCGAATCAGCCACGCGACGAATCCCTTAATCGCCGTCAGATGGTTATTGCTGGACGTGACGCTGATCCCGCGTTTGACCTCGCGCGATGTCGGGTCTGTCGTATCCTCGCGGAGCTTGGCAAGACAGGCCGTGACGCGCCCCGCGCGAATGTCGAGGGGCGATTTCGCCCCGATGTCGTCGATGACCCTTTTTACTTTGCGCCGGGTTTCGTCGGCATGCTTGATCGTGGCGCCGCCATCGATCAGGCCTTGGCGAAAGTCATCGAGCAGATCGGCGAGGGACTTCGTGCGCTGGGCCTTCGTTCGCTCGATGATGTCCAGCTTCGCCAGTCGGTTCTGCATCGACGCCGGGAGCGTATCGACCCATCGCGCGAGCTGCCGATCAGGCGGAGTCCCTTCGGCCCGCAGGGCGATCAGCTTCTCCAGCTTCGCCCCGAGTTCCAGCGTCGCCCGCTTGTCGACGTATCCGGGAATCCGGGCCTCGCCCTTCGGCGTGACGAGACACGCATACCAGCGCGAGCTGTCCCGCTTCTTACCGTTTCGATCTTTGTATGAGAGCTTTCGAGCCGTCGCCATGTTTCACTTCCTTCGGCCGCGTTGATGTAGACACTCGTAGTATACTGTGCAGTTCGGTTCAGCGCCATTCTTTCTTGGTCACGAATTCCTAAGCGGCACCCGTGTATCCGGTGACGCGTCTTGCTTCGGCTTCGGCGTCATCGCGCGTTAAGCCGCCATCGAACTCCAAGTGCGCCGCTCGTTCTTCGAAGTCCTCGCGATCTGAATTGCAATTCGAACTACCGTCAGCGCCCCCGTCCCCATTACCCCGGCTATCGGCATCTGTATCGGGAGTTTTGGGGACGGGGGCGGCGATCGTGGGTATTGGGACCGCCAAGACGAATCGCTTGGTTGGTCGGCCACCGGTTCGGGTGTGTTGCCACGTACCGAGCCCGGCATCGACCAAGTCATTGAGTGCCACCTCAGACTGGTCCTTGTCGCCCTTGAATCGCCGCAGCCCTTTCATCAGGTCGCGGACCGTGACGCCTTCCCGAGGGCAACCTCTCTCTTGGATCCACTCGACGAGCTTCCGTCTCCGTTGATCCTCGATGGTGTCCGACATCGTTCCATACACTCGCATCGCCTCATTCGCGAACCAACCCGCCAGCTGGCACGCGCGCCTCATTGCAACTTCCGAGATGTAGGTCGCATATGGATCATCGCATATTGTGAACAACAGCGCGAGGCGACACGCGTACGCTTCGACTTTCCCCAACATCGCGGCCTCCCCGTCGTCGTCCGTCGCGTAGGTCAAATCGGCGTGGCGGTCATACCAGTCGATCCAGATGGACTTCGCCTCATGGGTCAGCGGCAGGTCAAGCGGAGTGCCATCGTTGTCGATATGTTGGAGCTGAATAAGGCGTGCGATTAGGTCAGCATACGCGTCGAGCGTGCTCTTGTGGGGGGACCGGTCCGTCCATCGCTTTCTACCACACGGAGGCCTCGCTACAAGAAATCGAGCAGCCATGCCGGATTCAATAAATGCACCGGACATGATTGATGAGAAAACACCTGGCTGGATCGTCCCACACTTCCAAACAGCCGCACGATCGATGTAGATCAAGCGACGCTCACCGGTTTTGCGATCAACAGTGTGCGCTCCGCCACGATGAAACTCGAGCCACGCGGCAGCATCGCCGCCGCCCGACTTCTTGTATTGGCCGAACGATCTCAGATGCGATGCCATCTCGTCGCGAGCAACCAACACGCCTCGCCGATTCGACTCCAGGATCGGAGCAAGCGCCTCGATCGTAATGTCCTGAATGACGAATCGCCGCGGTGATGGTGGTACGGGTTTCGCCGGCGGATCGCCCTGGTCCTTGCTGCGATTCCAGAACTTCAGAGCCTTCTCGAAAATCATCCGTTCAGTCTCGTATGCGGCTAGCTCACTGTTGTAGTTGTCGTACGCGACCTTCTGAACATCACGAAGCGCGTTGATTGCAGCGTCCATCGCGGGCGACTTCAGGCCGGAAGATCGAGCGATCGTGACGGTCCAGAAGATCGGATACTCTCGCCACGATGGTTTGAGCTCGATCCGCCTCGTCGTTCCAATGCAAACTCCTAAGATGGCGATCACATGAAGAGCGACGAGCGCGGGGTCACTACCCATAGAGTCTGCGGTTTCGTTCACGAACCTGGCGGCGACTTCCGGCAGGAGGTCTACGGGGAACGGCTCCCATGCCCGAATCGGCGCAGCCGGTTTTTTCGCCGGCGAAGGCTGTTCATCTTGGGATGTCAGCGAGCACGTATCGGCTTGCTGGCTAACGATCATCAAGAGGTGTTCGCCAGCAGCGCGACAAACTTCGGGGTCGCTCAGGTCGAGTCCTGCAGCGACGCGTTGGGCGAGATAAGCACGGATGTCCTTTACGCCTTCGGGGGGTAGCCCCCACTGGACGGGTCTTCGCCAACCCGATGCCAGTCGTGCGGCCACCGACTTTGCGCCGTCCCGTCCAGGCCACGCGCCGCCGGGCTTGGCGTCGTTCTCGCCGACGACAATCACGGACATGCCGTCCAGCAATTCGGCGAGGTGATCGCCGCCGCCAGCGTTCGACGGACGACCGACGGCTCGGAGCTGGAGGGCTTCGCAGGCTGCGACGTCGGATGCGCCCTCGACGATCAAGACGGGGCCGCTGCGCTGATTCCATGTCGCCGGGACAGTCAGGCCACGTCGCGAGCCGGTCTTTCCGCTGGGCGCGCCCTTCCGGCCGTCGTGAGCGCGAAGTGCCATACCTATGACACGGCCGCGACCGTCGCGCTCAGGGAACGCGTACGCGCCATCGGGCGGCGCTGCCTTCCATGAGTCGCCACCACTTGCTCGATAGCGCCTCAGGTCCGCATCGGTCGTCCAGCCGACACCTAGGGCTTGTAGCGCCGCCTCGGGAACTCCGAGGCTCGACGACAGCTCCAGAATGCGCCTGCCGGTGAGCTGCTCAACCAACTGACTGGCTTCGGCCTCCCAGTCGATCATGGCCGATGCAGGCTTCGCCGCCTGCCGTCGGATCGGCAATCGGGTCGATCGGGATGTGGTGCTATGGCTTTCATTTTCGGGCCGAAAGATCGCCCCGCCGGCTTTGCGACTCGCGAGCCGCATTCCCGGCGGCGCGACATCCGATCGCTCACACTTGAGTGCGCCGTCGGCTGTTCGGGCACACCAGTCAGGTTTGCCACAGGCCGGGCAGGGGTCCCGTTCGGATACCGGTGTCCAGGGCTTCATGCGATCACCGCCCGACACGTCACAACGTGTGATTGCCCGCTCATCCAGTCATTGGCTGCAACCAGTTCGATGACGCCGTGGATCCACAACACTTCGTTGGAATCCAATTCCGCGCGCGCGAGGGTGGCGTGCAACGATTCGCATAATTGTGGCAACGCGCGCGGGCACGTGGGATGTGAAGCGGTGTGTAGGTCGATCGCACGTCGGACAACACGGATTCCGACGCGAGATTCGTGTTGGTTCGCCCCAATCCGAACCGATGCGCCTGTAGCCAGCTTCTTCCGGGTTCGACGCATTCGCCTCTCGATGAGTTGTTGATCGCGGTTTGCTGACGACCTTCCCGGAATGTGCGCCAACGAATGGCCGGCATCCACGAATGTCCTCGATGTTCGTCGAATCGGGCTCATCGGGACGCCGCCTGCCGCTGGGCGTCGGCCGTTCGCTCCGCGATCCACGAGTTGAGTGTCGCCTCATCCCACCTCACCGACCGCGAAATGCGGATCGGTTGCGGAAATTGCCCCGTTTGGATCCACTTCCAGATTGCTCGCTCTGATACGCCGACGCGCAGTGCGACTTGCTTGACAGTTAACAGGTTCATTTTTGGTTTCCTCCAATCACCGCACCATCGCGGCTCAGGTGAAAACCTACGCACCAACCTGGAAGGAATAATCACCGAGCACTTTTTCCGACCAAGTAATCAGAGAAAGCCGCGATTGCACACGACCGAACGCGAAAGAAATCCGCTGCGAAAAAATGAAATCTCTTGACTGCCATTATTCTGTCGAGTTTTTCTTGCGACGCTTCCGAGCGCGATCAATCGCACGTTCGAGGTCTCTCTTCGTAATACCCCTCTCTCGCGCGAAATCCGCCATGCACACATGGTGATCCCGCGCCGATTCCCAGGCCCGAAGCATCATTTCGTCGTCGTGGCATTTCTCGGGCGTGGACATGGGACGCCCAGGTTTGCCGAGTCCCTTGGGACTTGCGGTATGTGGCGGTGGCGCCGCCGCCACCTGAGCCGGTCTGATGCATCGCTCTATCGTCGTGCCAAGGCGACCAATCATATGTTCGTCGACGGGCCGCACGCGGGCCTTGTAGTAAACGTCGTTTTCGACGAGTGGGCCGATCTCCCTTCCATGCCTTCGCCACAAGTCGCAGTTGAACTCCGACCACCCGCGTTCTTCCAGCCGAGCGAGGGCGAGCGCTTCGTCTTTCAGCGACGACATGTTCACACTTCTGATTTCGTAGCACTCGTCATCGAGAATCGCCGCCAATTCAGCATTTAGCATCGACGAACATCCCTTCGAGTCGACCGTCGCCACGACGCCGATGATCGCTTGCAGCAAGTCAATGAGTTCATTGACCCTCGATCCGAGCCTCTGCTCCTGACATCCGATAGTCCAAGTGCATGGAGGACTCTCATTGGTAGGATCAACCAGTTCACGGTAGGTGAGTCTTCGAAACCAGATCATCCAACGCTGTTGAAGGGTCAGTTCCTCTGCCTTTTCGCTTGCCACGAGATTGCGGGAAATGCGAACGTTCGCTTTCTCAAACAGCCGTGTAAGCGTCAGCAGGTTCCGAAGGCGATCGACGTCGCTCTTGGCCGGGATCAAGTATTCGCGTGGATCGTGAAAAACCTGAATCATCATCTTCTCCGTACACTTCAATTCGATTCTCAGCGTCGAGCGGTGTCCGTCGGCATGGCCGCTTCGCCTGAAGCCACGTATCCAGACGTCAGGGTCCCAGCGTGTATATAAGTTCGCTGAGGATCAACCCGATTCCTGTCTGTTCGCGAAGCTAGAAGTTGAAGTTGATGGGTGGCAAGCAAGTTGTGGCGTTTTCTTGGGGGGGGGGCAGAATCAGGTGGGCCTTGGTGGTATTGACCGCTACGCCGAGTGGTAAGCCCTTGCTACCCCAGATATCCAGGGGCCGCCGTTGTCCGCCTACGGCTCTGTGCGGGCCGCGGCCTCGGGGTAGGCGCCGAGGATGATCGATCGAATCCGCCGTAGCATCGCCTGCCGCTCGGGGCTGACCTCGACACGGCCCTCCGGCGTTTCGCCGGTCGTCTGGATGTTCGTCTGGCTGTAGATGCTGACGCCGGCGGACCGGTTGCCGTATTTCTCGGGATTGGCCCCCTTCAGCAGCGTCGTCAGCAGGGCGTCGGAATACTTGCGGACATGCCCGACGACCTTGCCCTGGTGATAGACCGGCTCCTTCACGCCCTTCACGGCCCGTCGATGGGCCTCCATCTCGAGCAGCTCCGCCGCTTCGGCCCGCGAGACTTCAAGGGCCTCGGCGAACTCCGGATCCGCCCGCCGCCAGTTCTTGAGTGTCGTTGCGCTGATCCCCGCCTCGCGGCAGGCGATCGCAAAGCAACCGTGCGCCGCGACACGACGGAGGACCTTCTTCTTCCGGAGGGCCCGGGCATGCGGGGACAGGCTGGTGAATTTGCTCGGTGCATAAACCGCCATTGGCTCATATGGTCACGTGATACCTGTCCGGTATCCAGTCAATTCCTGATCCGTCTCGAAGAGGTCGAATCGAAAGCCGATCCATACCCCGAGCGCGACATCCGCGATCAGGTTGCGTTGGAGCCGTGATTCCCGGGCCGATGAGCGGCCTAGAGCGACGACGCATCCAAGCGCTAGAGACAGTGCCCCAGCTGTCTTCAAGAGCAAAAATTTGAGAAGCCCCGATCTACCGTTTAGATCGGCAATGGCGACGGCGCCACCAATGGCTCTGATCTTCCGTCGTTCCTTGACTTGATTCTGGCCCCGTTAGCCGGAGGCTCGTTGCTCGGACTGGGCCGGAACATCCAAAACTGGACATCGTTCCATATACTGGATCAAATAGACACGGAGCGCCTCGGGCTGCACAATCGCGCATTGGTTGAGAGGTAATCGGGCAACACCATGACGGATCTCTTCTTTGAGAAACCAATCCTCAACTCACCCTACGAGTACCCCGGACGCCACTGGCAGCTGGATGCCAGCGGTCATCCGACGAATGTGATAGTCGAATCTCGCCGCAAGGCCGAGTTCATCACGCCCATTCCGAAAACCAAGAAACAGAAAGCGGCCCAAAGGCAATCTGAGATCATCTTCCATGAAGCTAGGGGCGTTTCGAGCGAGCAGCAGCGCTACGAGACAATGTCCATGGTGCAGGACATTCGTCGGCATGTGGATGCCTGGCGGAAAATCCCGAACCCGTCGGATTGGCACGTTACGCCGGAGACGGCCCGGTTGCTTCAGCATTGGCGGCATCACAACTTCGGCGGCATTCGACCATTCTTCTGCCAGGTTGAGGCCGTCGAAACGGCGATCTGGCTGACCGAAGTGGCGCCCAAGGCGGGCAAGGACGGTAAGCGAATTCTTGAGCACCTCGAGAGTGCGAACAAGGAAGCCAATCCCGAGCTGGAACGACTGGCGTTGAAGCTCGCTACGGGCGCCGGCAAGACAACAGTCATGGCGATGATTATCGTTTGGCAGACGATCAACGCTGTCCGTCGCCCGAACAGCAAGACGTTCACTCGCGGTTTCCTCATCGTAACGCCCGGCATAACGATTCGCGATCGACTTCGCGTACTGATGCCGAACGATCCCGACAGCTATTACCAGAGTCGCGAACTCGTCCCCAGCGACATGCTAAACGACCTGGGTAAGGCCAGGATCGTCATCACCAACTATCACGCCTTCAAGCTTCGCGAGACAATGGACATTTCAAAGGGCGGTCGTTCGCTGCTCCAGGGGCGTGGTGAGGCGCCGAAGACGCTTGAGACCGAAGGGCAGATGCTCCAGCGCGTACTCCCGACGCTGATGGGCATGAAGCGCATCCTGGCCCTGAACGACGAGGCGCACCACTGCTACCGAGAGAAGACCGACACTGAAGACGAGGGTGAACTCAAGGGAGACGACAGAAAAGAGGCGGAGCAGAATCGAGAGGCGGCGCGCCTCTGGATATCCGGTCTTGAGGCGGTCAACCGAAAGCTCGGCCTGTCGCAGGTGATCGACCTGTCCGCGACACCGTTTTTCCTTCGAGGGTCTGGCTACGCGGAAGGTACCCTCTTCCCATGGGTTATGAGCGACTTCTCGCTCATGGACGCGATCGAATGCGGAATCGTCAAGCTTCCGCGCGTGCCAGTCGCAGACAATATCAGTGGCGAGGAGATGCCTAAGTTCCGCAACCTTTGGGAACACATCCGCAGCAAGATGCCGAAGAAGCGGCGGACGAAGGCGGGTGAACTGGATCCTCTCGACATCCCGGTAGAGCTTCAGACAGCGCTCGAAGCGCTTTACGGCCACTACGAAAAGACGTTTGACGCATGGAAGCGAGAGGGAATCAAGGTTCCGCCCTGTTTCATCGTCGTCTGTAACAATACGTCGACCTCAAAGCTGATTTTCGACTACGTATCCGGCTTCCATCGAAGAAACGACAATGACACGACGTCATTGGTCAACGGTCGACTGGAGCTGTTCCGGAACTTCGACGACAACGGAAATCCACTCGCGCGTCCGAACACGCTGTTGATCGACAGCTCGCAGCTCGAATCCGGGGACGCCCTCGACAACAGCTTTCGAGACGCGGCATCCGACGAGATCGAGCGATTCCGACGCGAAATCATCGAACGCACAGGCGATCGACAGCAGGCGGAGAAGATCTCAGAACAGGACCTGTTGCGCGAAGTCATGAACACCGTCGGCAAGAAGGATCGCCTCGGCGAGTCGATCAGATGCGTCGTCTCCGTATCCATGCTGACAGAAGGCTGGGATGCGAATACCGTCACGCACATTCTGGGTGTTCGGGCGTTTGGCACGCAGCTCCTGTGCGAGCAGGTAGTCGGACGAGCGCTCAGGCGACAATCATACGACCTGAACGAAGAAAACAAGTTCAACGTCGAGTATGCCGACGTCCTCGGGATTCCCTTCGACTTCAATGCCAAGCCAGTTGTCTCAACGCCCAATCCGCCTCGAGAGACGATCCACGTAAAGG
>DAOPJV010000073.1:0-24444 GCA_035399845.1 Phycisphaerae bacterium
CGCCTTCTTCTTCACTTTCTTCGCCATCCGAGCCAATCCTCGACACAGTAGGGATTAACACGCTAGTCCTGCACGGCGCCCCAGCTCCGGCCCGCGGATGTTACATCATTGTTCACGCCCTGGATAACAAAAACCGCCCCGCGCAGCGGACTGCCGCCGGCAAGCGTGAATTTCCGACGCACCTGGGAACGGATTTTCTCGAGACGCTGGTCGATCGACATGCCGGCGTCGAACGTGGTATCGATTGCCATCCCCTCGTTCGGGAACATGCCCGTATCGTTGAACCGATCGTGCGGGCCGGCCGGCGCCGCGAAGTTGTGGCTGTTGGAATCCGAAACGCTGTTGCCGTCCGTCAGTGCCATGGCGACATGCCGATCCACGCCATAGTCACCTCGCGACGTGTTGCGGCCGTTGCCCGTGATGATATTGAACATCACCTGATGTCCGGTCGCGGATCGGCCCCCTTCGAACCAGAGACCGAAGCCGTTGGGATGGTCCGCCCCGTTGTTCACGAGGGTATTGTGATAGACGCGTCCGCGTTCCGTATCGCCCATATCGATACCCATGCGATCGTTGTCGAAGGAGACGTTGTTCGCGACGAGGCAGTCGAGCCCGCCACGAACGCCGATCTTGATCCCGTTGCCGTCAGCGTCGGCCAGGTCGTTCGGATCCGCCGCGAACGCAATGTTCCCGGTAAACGTCATCCGCGTCGCCCCGAGCATGTCGTAGTTGTCGTCGGCGTTGCGGAAGGCGACATTGTTTCGCACGACGCAGTCCACGGTATATCGCGTGCCGATCCCGTCGCTGTGCTCCGGCACCCGCGAGTTGTCGTAGAGCAGACAGTCCTCGATCACGCAGTGGCTCGGCGAGATCACGTTCCAGCCCGGCCAGATGTTCCACTGGGATTCCGGCATGTCCTGCGGATACCCGCAGGAAGGTGTTCCCGGCGCCGAATTCCCGGCGCGAGGCGGAACGGCGCAGGTCTGCCGGGTCTGCACGGGGCCTTCGCGAAGCACAATGCCCGAGTTGCAGTCGTGGACCATGCACTTGCGGAATGTGATGTACTGCGCGGGCCCCGTCGCACGCAGCGCCGCGACGAATGTGTTCGTCCCCAGAGAGCATCGCGTCGCCGAGCAATTCTCAACCGTGATGTGATGGGCCGCGCCGGGCGACGATGATCCGATGTCGAGCCCCGGCCCCGTGAAGTTATCGAAGCGGATGCCGCGGATGTTCAGGTGGGAACTGTCGATGATCTCCCAGCCCGTGCTGCCGAGTTCACCGCCGGGATAATCCCCCGTCAGTACGACATCCGCGCCCAGGTCGGCCTTGATCGTGATGGGAAGCTCGGCCGTGCCGTGAACATTCTGCGTGAGCGCGGCCCGCCGATTGACCGACGGATGATGTCGCCGATAGGTCCCCCCTTTGACGACGATCGTGTCCCCCGGCTTCGCCGCGCTGATGGCCGCGTCAATGGAATCGAAGGGACTCGCCGGGGCGCCCGGCCCCTTCGACGACGCCGCGGGATTGTTGACGTCGACCCACAACGTCCCCACGCCACCGGACGCCACGCGGATCAGAACCTCGTCCATCGCCCTCGCGCCATCCGGCGTCGTCACAACGAGCTGAATCATGTGAACGCCTTCCGGCAACTCGACGCTGACACGTTCGCCGGAACCCAGCGCGTCGCCCCCCGCAATGCGCCATTCGAAGGTCGATCCTTCCGGCGCCTGGCTGCCGGCGCCGTCGAGCCGCACGTTCGCCTTCGACGCGCCGCTCGGCAGGTCGACCAGCTGGCTGGGCCCGGCTTCCGCCTTTGCTCCGAAGGGATTCGTCGACGTGGCTGTCGATGTTGGTTCCGCGCATTGGGACGCCAGCGACGCGGCGAAATCATTATCGGACAAGTTTGTCGTCACATCGTCCAGCCGAATCTCCGGCGGTGTAAAAGCCAGCGCCGACTTGTCGGGGCGAATGACGCCGGACCACCTCACGGGGACCAGCAGGCTGTAGGCGCCGCTGGCGTTCGTCAGGCTGGCGTCCACAACGCCCGTCGCCGACACGACAACGCCCGCGACGCCCTGTCCGGCGGGGTCGAGAACGCGTCCGGATATCGTGACTCGCTGCGACAGCGTGTTCGCGGCGGGGCCGCCCATGCAGCCCGCCGCAGCGCCGAGAAGCGCTGCGATCGCCATCAGCGTACGGCCATGCCCCGAAAACACGCCTCGTTTTCGGGACCGTCTGATCTGCATGCGCATATGGTCATCTCCTGGAAAGTGATTGCGTCCGCCCGACAACCGATAAGCTCGCTAACAAACGCAATTCAGCAGGCGTATAATCGCAGTGAACCGGATTATACGCGGGGGAGCCAATCCGGAACGCATCTACACATCGGAGCGGGAAGCTGAACGTGTTTAATTCACGATCCTATCTGCGGCGACTGGCGATCGTCTGCGCGCTGGGACTGCTGCTGGCGCCGACCTCCTGCAACGCGTTCGATCGCGGTGACGTCAATGGCGACGGTTCCATCGACGGCAATGACATTCCGGACTTCATCGACACGATTCTCGACCCGGGCGGCGCCACGCCGGACCAGATCGATCAGGCCGATGTCGGCTCACCGGCCGGCGCCTGCGTCCCCGACGCCGTCGTCGACGCCAACGACATCCCCGGCATGGTCCTCCTGCTCATGGGCGAGGAATGCAACTTCGCGCCCGTCATTCTGGAGGGCGACGCGCCCATCTCGCTCGATACGTACGCCTGCGCGCACTGCAGCGATTCGTCCAGCCACGTCCAGTTCAACGCGATCGACCCGAATGGCGACACGGCGCAACTGCAATGGTCCATTCTCAGTGAGCCGACGGACGGCGCCGTCACGCTGATCGGCGCGACTGTCGGGGGTCAGGCCACGCTGTGCTACACGCCGGGCGCCGCCGCGACGGACGCGTTCAGCGTGCTCGTCGAAGACAACGCGGGTGGCGCCGACACCCTCGACGTCAACGTCACCGTCGCGCCGGGCCCCACGCCGAGCATTACGCAGACGCCCATCGACAACCACTTCCGGCTCGACGCCGGTCCCGGCTACGCGAGCTATCTCTGGTCGCCCAATGGCGAGACGACGCAAACGATCGACGTTCAGGCGTCGGGCGCCTACAGCGTCCGTGTGACGGATGATCATGGCTGCGCCGCAAACGCCGCCACACTCGTCACGATCGCGGGCCCCGTCACCCTCTATCGCATCAACGCCGCCGGATCCGACTATACAGATCCCGACGGCCATCTCTGGACGAGCGACGCGGGATACTACAACCTCGGCTCGACCAGCGCCATCGGCGACAGCGTTGAGATTCTCGGCACAGACCTCGATCCGCTCTATCGTTCGGATCGCTGGGACTCGGCGCAGAGCCCCGAGATGATGTACACGTTCGACGTCACCAACGGCGACTACATCGTCCGACTTCACTTCGCGGAAACCTACTGGACCGTCGCCAATCGGCGCATCATGGATGTCGCCATCGAGAACGTCGTCGTCCTGGCGGACTATGACATCGTCGCCGCCGTCGGCCCCAACACCGCCGATGTCCGCGAGTTCACGACAACCGTGTCTGACGGCCAGCTGAACGTCGAATTCCTGCACAACTTCGAGAATCCGAAGATCAACGCCATCGAAGTGATCCGCCCCGGCGCCGGTATCGCTCCGCCGTCCATCGCCTTCGCAGCGCCCCAGGAGGGCGCGACGATCGTCGGCGAGGAAGTAACAGTCAACTGGGTGAGTGGTGGCGACCTTTCCGCCGTGCATCATGTCCATTTGCGCCTCGACACGGGCGCCGTTGTGATGCTGCCCGATCTGTCAGGCGCCTACACGTTTACCGGCGTCGCGCCGGGCGCCCACAGCGTCTCCATCAATCTCGTCGACAACAACCATCAGAATCTGTCGAATCCCGAGGCGTCGGACTCTGTCGGCTTCACGACGGAACTCGCGGCGTCCGATCCGGCGACGATCGCAATCACGGCGCCACTCGACGGCGCCACGATCGTGGGTGATGAAGTCATCGTGAACTGGCAGAGCGGCGGCGATCTGTCCGCCGCCGACCATGTCCATCTGCGGCTGGACACGGGAACTGTCGTGATGCGCCCCGACCTCTCGGGCGCCTACACGTTCACGGGCGTCGCGCCAGGCGCGCACACGCTGTCAATCCAGATCGTCGACGCCAACCATGAAAACCTGACGAACCCGGAGGCGCTGGATTCCATCGCCTTCACGACACAGGCCGCCACGAGCGATCCCGCAACAGTCGTCATCACGTCGCCCGCCAACGGCGCAGCGCTGATCGGAACCAGCCTGACCGTCGCCTGGCAGACGTCGGGCGATCTGTCCGTCGCCGATCATGTCCACGTCTCCCTTGACGGCAATGGCCACACCTCCGTCTTCAACCTGAATGGATCGCTGACGTTTGACGGCGTCGCCGAAGGCCCCCACACGCTCAGCGTGCATCTGGCCGACGCCACGCATCAACTGCTCGACAATCCCGAGGCGATGGACAGCGTGAGCGTCACGCTCCAGGCGCCCACGACAAGCAACGATGTCGTTCTCTATCGCCTCAACGCGGGCGGCCCGGCCTACACGGATCCCGACGGCGCCCTCTGGTCGCCCGACGCAGGTTTCTTCAATGTCGGCGGCGTCTTCAGCACGACGAACCCCATCGCCGATACGGAGGCCGACACGCTCTACCAGTCGGAACGATACAACTCCAGCGGCGCGACCAACATGGTCTACAGCTTCCCGGTCGACGCGGGGACCTATCGCGTTCGCCTGCATTTCGCCGAGATCTGGAATGGCGCGGCCAGCGCCGGCGTCCGTGTGTTCGATGTCCGCGTTGAAGGCGAACCAGCCCTCAACGACTTCGACATCTCCGCCCAGGTCGGTCTGAACACGGCCCTGATCACGTCGTACGACGCCCAGGTCGCCGACGGATCACTGGACATCACATTTATCAAGAATCTGGAGAATCCGAAGATCTCCGCCATCGAAATTATCCAGCTCGACGTCGGCGAGCTCAGCGTCGCGCCGGCGTCCGTCGAGTGGGGTCACATTCTCTCAGGTGAGATCGGCTTCACGCAGACACTCACACTGACGAATCCCGGCGTCGAGCCGATCACGATTTCATCCGTCGGTTTCCTCGTGAACGCGGGCGTCGGACACGATTTCCTGCTGACACTCGGCGGCGTCGACTATGTCGGCGATCACGACGACATCTCGTTCCCGACGAGCGTCACGATCCCGGGCAATCAGTCGATCGACGCCGAAGTCGTCTTCCTGCCGACGGAAACGGCGGACAACGATGTCTGGCTCGAATTCCGCGGCAACTTCGCGGCCCAGCGCGTGCGCCTGCGCGGCAGCGGCGGCGAATCCACGGGCCATCCCTTCCTG
Organism: Phycisphaerae bacterium; assembly: GCA_035399845.1. Taxonomy (GTDB): domain Bacteria; phylum Planctomycetota; class Phycisphaerae; order UBA1845; family UTPLA1; genus ECT2AJA-110-A. Next base: position 5,426 of record DAOPJV010000073.1, read on the forward strand.
CACGTGGTCATCGTGGCGCCTTCCGTCGTCGTCGATTTCGACCAGGATGGAAGCGAACACGTTGACGTCGAAGGACACGACTCCCATACACACGAACTCGGCCACAGCCTCGCCGCCTTCGAATGGCGCGAGAACGGCCAGCTCCTGGCGACGACCGCCGACCCGACGATCGATCTGCCCCTCGGCGAACACACGCTGACGCTGACGATATTCGACGACAACGTTCCCCCCGAGCAGCTCTCGCTGTCTCAGATGATCAACGTCGTTGGTCCCGACGCCGTTCCCGGGGCGCTCATCCGTTACTACCCAACGTCGCCCAACGGCGCGGCAGCGCTACTCGACGCCGTCCCGGCCACCGCCGGCTATGGCGAAATCGTGGAAACGCTCGACGTCATCGCGCGCAGCGGCCGCATCGGGAATTCGCCCTTCTCCGCCGACACGATGGTCCGCGTCAATGCGCGAATCGCCATTGAGCAGGAGGGAACCTATGAGTTCGTCCTGACTGGCGGCGCGGCCACGCTTCTGTTCGTCAATGGCGCCGCCGTCAGCGGTCCCATCTCGCTGGATGTCGGCGTTCACGCGATCGACGCGAGATTCGCGGTCAACACGCTCGCGAACCTGCCGCTCCAGATCACGGCGCGCCTCAACGGCGCCGCCGCGACGACGATCCCCGCCGAGGCAATCTCCCACGACGAAACCGGCCTGGCGCCAATCATCAACAGCGCGCCCACGACGGGGACGGAAGTCGGCGGCAACATTATCCACATTGATGGCCTCGGCTTCGTGCCGCTGAATCAGGTCGTCGTCCACTGGGGTGGAACCAACATCAGCGGTGAATCGCTGACAGTGACGCCGACGAGCGTCGAACTCACGTCGCCCGCCGGCGCAGGAACGATCCCCGTCACGATTGAAACGCCCAACGGCGTCAGCAACAGCTTCGACTTCACCTACGTCCCGGGCGGACCGACGCCGATCGTCTTCACGGCGGCCGATATCGCCTCCATCGCCGGACCGACAACGCTCGCGTTCGGCCCCGACGGACGACTCTACGTCGCCACCGTCCAGGGCAAGATCGCCGCCTACACACTCGATGACAATGGAAACGTCACGGCGACGCAGGAGATCAACACGCTGAACACGGCGACCAACAAGGGCGTCCTCGGCATAGCGTTCAACCCATTCGATCCGCCGAGCCCCGTGCGACTCTACGTCGCCCACGGTCAGCTCTTCGCCAACGGCGGCGCCTGCTTCGACGGCGCGTCGCCCTACTCCGGACAGGTCTCCGTCCTGACGGGCCCCAACTTCGACACGATCACGCCGCTGATCACGGGGCTGCCCGTGTCGAACCACGATCACGGCGTCAACGGCATGCAGTTCGACAACGCCGGCAACCTGCTCGTCTGCGTCGGAGGCAATACCAACGCCGGCATCCCCGCCTGCAACATCGGGAATGTTCCCGAATCCCCCTACAGCGCCGCAGTCCTGAAAGCGGAAATCTGGCGTCCCGACTTCCGCGGCGCCGTGCAGTACATCGATCGCACAACGGGCGCCGTCAACATGGACCAGGTGTTCGGGAATGATGTCGATCCGATCGACGGACTTGATCTCCACGTCTTCGCGCCAGGCCTGCGCAACGCCTATGACCTTGTGTACACGACGGCCAATCGTATCTACGCGACGGACAACGGCCCCAACCCGAGCTTCGGTCCCGCCTCCACATCCGCGACGACGGAATCGACAAGCGATCCGAACGAGGGCGACGAGTTCATGCTCGTCGAGGAAGACCATTACTACGGACATCCCAACCGCAATCGCGGCCGATGCGACGACCGGCAGAACGTCTACCATGACCTGACCGGCGTGAGCGTCGAGGGCGTCTTTACGCAGATGCTGACAGAACTGACGCCTTCGACAGACGGCGTGATGGAGTATCGCTCCGAAACGTTCAATGGCGAAATGCGCGGCGACATCATCGTGCAGAAATGGAATGGCCCGACGCGCCGCATCCAGCTCTCCGCCGAGGGTCGCAGCGTCCTCGCCAATGAGGCGCTGAATGTCACGGCCGACAGCCTCGACATCACGATGGGCCCCGGCGGCGCCATCTATGGCGCGAATTACTCGGACAACAAGATTTCCGTCCTGCGGCCCTTTGTCGCGGCAGGCTTCAACGCCTTTGATATCACCCCGTGGCGGGCCCCGGCGACCGGCGGCGTACCCTTCGTCATCGCCGGAACGAGCTTCGGAACACTGGCGAACACAAGCGTCACGATCGGCGGCGTTCCCGCGACGCTGACCAGCGTGAGCGCGACGCGCATCCGGGGCGTCACGCCGGCCACGGCAAACCCGCCGGACGCGATGGTCGATGTCGTCGTGACTGTCGGAAGCGTAAGCCGGACCATTCCCGCCGCCTTCCGATACCTCGCCGATCCCCACGTCGGCCACGGTCCCTCCGCGTCGATCGTGGTCGATCCGGGCGGCAACATCCTCGGAAGCAGCACCTATTCGCAGAACTCGTTCCTGATCACGAACACGTCGGCGGCTGGCCACAGGATCGTCCGCGTGACGTATGACTTCCGCGACGCCATCTTCCCGGATGTCGTGTTCGATCCGACGGGGAACGCCGGCGACACGGCTTTCAAGCCCTTCCAGGTCAATACCGACGCGGGGATCGATCTCGGCGGACACGAGTTCCGCTGCCCGCACGACGGCGGCTTCGATCAGCTTGTCATCCGCTTCGATGACTTCCCCGCCGGCCAGACGTTCGGCTTCAGCGTCGACGCCGATCCGACGAGCATCAACGGCGCGACGCCGCCGGGACCGAACGACTCCGGCAGCATCAGTGGTCTCGAACTGACGGGCGCCTGGATCACAGTCGTCTTCGACGACGGAACGTCCTATCGCCGACAGCTCTTCCTCACGCCGGGCAGCGTAACCGGAGCGCAGGTCGACGCACGGCCGACGGCGCTGCCGAGGCCGACGATAGCGGCCGTTGGCATTGCGTCGACGCCCGCCAACGTGACGGCGGCGGGGCAGACGATCCGCGTGAGCGGCCCCGCGGGCGCGAACGTGCGCCTGCTCGTCGTTGATGGAGCGCTCTACACCAGCGGTCTTGCCGGCGGTGGATTCGATATCGATCCCTATGAGGCGAACACGGCCCGCGTCGTCACGGAGTACAACGCAACAATCGGCGCCGGCGGAACAGTCGATGTTCCCGTCACGCTGACGAAGTTCGACGCCAACGCGGGGATCAATCACATCGTCGCCGCGTTCACCGATGCGCAGGGCCGAACGAGCGATGTTTCAAATGTCATCATTCTGGACTTGAACTGATCACGGCCGGTCCGAGCCGGAGTCCGTCGAGATGTTCCGAGCCGAGCCCGTCGCACCACTCCGAGCCGGGCCAGTCATGGCCCGGTCATCGCGCGCAAGACAAGCGCCGTCATTGCGAAGACCATCATCACCGACTACGGCACAGCGCACGCCCCGGGATTGATCGACGAAATCCGCCCCTCAAGCAGTTGGAGCAGTGTTCGATTGTTGGTTCCGGAATCGACGGCCGCCAGTTCAGCCGCCGTCACTTCGCCATCGTCATCCGCATCCGCCATCACAAATCGCTGGATGTCCGGCGACGCCACACCATTCGTGAACTGGACGAACAGGCCTTCCGCATTGAACTCGCCGATGGCGTCGAACGGCCGCTCGGCGGTAATCTCTGAACCAAAGCAGGAACCAAAGTTGCGATCGAACCCCAGGGCGAATGACTTCGTCACGTTGTCTTTCGTCGCCGTCAACTCAAGATAAACCGAGTACCCGTTCATCGTCATGAACTCGACGTCGGAATCCGCCGCATTCGCCGCCGTCGCGTCCGGATCCGGCGCAACGCGAAAGGCGTTGTTGACGCGAACGAATCGTGACAGGTTGTTCACATCACCTTCGGCGACAATCTCGCCCGTCGAGCCCGTCGCCGTCGTGAGGTCATAGACGCGATAGGCCGGCGCATCGACAAGTATCTCATCACTCGTCGACGTGATGTACTGAACGCTGACGTCGCCGATGACAACAAGCGCCCTGGCGAACTCGATCCGCCATCCGTCAACGACTTCGGCGGCCAGCGGATTCGTCAGGGAGTCCTCGCTCGCGATTCGCACGCGGTATCGATCGGACGCGCCCGGCGCTGTCGCCAGACAGCCGTCGACAGTCGCCATGCCCGCAGAGACGATTCCCGCCAATGCCACACATACGATTTGAATTCCGCGCACCATGATGCCAGCCCTTTCGTGCGAGACCTGTCGCTATTTTACGGGCGAATCATGTGTCCAGAAAGCGGAATCCGGCGCTGCGATATGTCGGAAATCGGCGTCATCCCTGAAATGCGTTCCCAGACCGCCGAGCCAATTGCGCGCCGCCGCTCAGTCGCGCGAAATTGAACTCAGTCAGCGATGACGCCACGATCGAAGAGAAGTCCGACGATCGACTCGACGCAGGCCTCGACGCTCGTCGAGTCTGATGTGAGCGTCAGATCGGCGGATTCAGGCGCTTCGTAGGGAAATGACACGCCGGGAATATTCGCGAGTTCGCCCGCCGCCGCCCGCTCGTAGACGCCGCTCGTGTCGTGCGCCTTGCAGTAGTCGAGTGACGCCGCGACGTGCACGACGAACATGCGATCCTCGCCCACAACACGTCGGGCGCGCTGTCGCGCCGATTCCGTTGGCGCAACCAGGGCCGCGACGCAGATCAGACCGTTGTCGTTGAGAACCTTCGCCAGTTCCGACGCGCGCCGCAGGTTCTCCGAGCGATCGGGCGCCGAGAAGCCAAGGTCGCGACTCATGCCGAGACGCATCGACTGACCGTCGAGCACGGCGCAGATCCGGCCCATATCAAACAGCCGCCGCTCCAGGGCGCGCGCGATCTGCGTCTTGCCGGAGCCGCTGAGCCCCGTCAGCAGGATCGTCGCCGGTTTCTGGCCGTAGCGTTCGGCGCGCTCCGCGATCGTCACGTCGCTGCCGCGCTCGCGAAGCGTCTCGCTGGCGGGCTGCGTGTCCCAGTGATCCCGCCGCACGGCGTCGGTCTCCGTGTCCAGGATCATGCCGGCGCCAACTGTCACATTGGTGACGCGATCGATGACGACAAACGCGCCCGTCGCGCGATTGCGCTTGTAGGCGTCGAAGGCGATCGACTGATTGAGTCGCAGCGCGCAGCGACCAATCTCGTTGAGCCCGAGGGAATCCGTCTGCTCACGCTGCAGTGAATTGACGTTCATGCGATAGCGGATCGACGTGACGGAACCCAGGGCGTTCTTCGTCGTCTGCTTGATGACGTATTGCCGGCCGATCGTCATTGGCGCGTCGGCCATCCAGACGATCATCGCGTCGAACTTGTCCGACACGCGCGGCACGTTGTTCGGATGCGTGAGCATGTCGCCGCGACTGACGTCGATTTCGTCCTCGAGCGTCAGCGTTACGGCCTGCGGCGCGAACGCGCTGTCGAGCTCGCCCTCGTAGGACACGATCGACCTGACCTTGCTGCGCCGCCCCGACGGCAGCGCCACGACGTCGTCGCCCTTTCGAACGACACCACTCGCCACGGTCCCGCAGAACCCGCGGAAGTTCAGGTCCGGCCTGTTGACATACTGCACGGGGTAGCGGAGGTCGATGAGGTTCCTGTCGCTCGCGATGTGCACGTTCTCCAGCAGGTGCATGAGCGTGCTGCCCTGGTACCACGGCATGTTCGAGCTGGGCTCAACAACATTGTCGCCCTTCAGCGCGCTCATCGGGATAAATCGGACGTCCCCGATTTCGAGCCGCGCCGACAGATCCGTGTACTCCCGGCAGATCCGCTCATATACCGCTTCGCTGTAGTCAACGAGGTCCATCTTGTTCACGGCGACGACGATGTGCCGGATGCCCAGCAGCGACGCGATGAAGCTGTGGCGTCGCGTCTGCGTCACGATGCCGTTGCGGGCGTCGATCAGAATGATCGCCAGATCGCAGGTGGAGGCGCCCGTCGCCATGTTTCGCGTGTACTGCTCGTGACCCGGCGTGTCGGCGATGATGAACTTGCGTTTCGCCGTGGAGAAGTATCGATAGGCGACGTCGATCGTGATCCCCTGCTCGCGCTCCGCCTTCAGACCATCCGTCAGCAGAGCCGGGTCGAAGTCATCCCCCGTCGTGCCGTGGCGCAGGGAGTCCTTCCGAATCGCCGCAAGCTGGTCCTCGTAGATCATCTTCGAGTCGTACAGCAGGCGGCCGATCAGCGTGCTCTTGCCATCATCAACGCTGCCGCACGTCAGAAAGCGCAGAAGCTCCTTCCGCTCGTGCTGCGCCAAATAGGCGTCGATGTCCGTCGCGATGAGATCGGATTGGTGGGACATTGTCAGTTACGAGTGACGAGTTGCGAGTGTCGAGTTCATCCGCGAGTGGGCGGGAGCGCTCACTCGCAACTCGACACTGGAAACTCGAAACTAAAAGTAGCCTTCCCGTTTCTTTTCTTCCATGGAGCCCGACTGATCGAAGTCGATCACGCGGCCCTGCCGTTCCGACTGTTTGGTCAGGAGCATCTCCTGAATGATCTCGGGCAGTGTTGTTGCTGTGGATTCAACCGCGCCCGTCAGCGGATAGCAGCCCAGCGTACGGAAACGCACCATCTTCATTTCCGGCGTTTCGCCCGGATTCAGCGGCATGCGATCGTCATCCACCATGATGAGGGTTCCGTCGCGCTCCACGACGGGCCGTTGCGCCGCGAAATACAGCGGCACGATCGGAATCTCCTCCAGATGGATGTACTGCCAGACATCCAGCTCCGTCCAGTTCGACAGCGGAAACACGCGGATGCTCTCGCCCTTGTGAACCTTCCCGTTGTACAGGTTCCACAACTCGGGCCGCTGGTTCTTCGGATCCCATCGATGGTTGGCGTCTCTGAACGAATAGACGCGCTCCTTGGCGCGAGACTTCTCCTCGTCGCGCCGGGCGCCGCCGAACGCCGCGTCGTAGCCGCCCTTCTCCAGCGCCTGCAACAGCGCCTGCGTCTTCATGATGTCCGTATGAACCTTGCTGCCGTGCGTGAACGGTCCCACGCCGTCACGCACACCATCCTCGTTGATGTGCACGATGACGTTCAGGCCCATCTGCCGGCGTATCACGATCTCGCGATGTTCGATCATCTCGCCGAACTTCCACGTCGTATCGACATGGAGCAGGGGAAACGGCGGCCGACCGGGATAAAACGCCTTCATCGCCAGCCGAAGCATGACGGCGGAGTCCTTGCCGATCGAGTAGAGCATGACGGGGTTCTCGAACTCCGCCGCGACTTCGCGAATGATGTGGATGCTCTCGGCTTCGAGCTGCTTGAGATGAGTCAGGCTGTAGGTCGTCATTCCGCTCCGGGCTCTCGATCGCCGAATCTCGCTCCAGGGGCGGGGACCGCCCAGCCAATCGATCATTCGCCAGCTCGATGTAGAATACACGGCACGCGCAGGCGTCACAACGAACATCCGACGCGCGACAGCCGACAGGGACACGCCATGAGCGATAACTGCACGATCGTCAACGTCGACCTCGGGTCACGATCCTACGACATCCATATCGGCGCCGGTCTGCTCGACACGCTCGGCCAGAAGATCCGCAACGTCTCCGCGGCGAAACAGATCACGATCGTGACGGACAGGAATGTCGCACAGCATTACTCCATCCGAGCGGTCACCTCCGTGGAAGCGGCTGGATTCGCGGCGAAGACCATCACGATCCCGCCCGGCGAATCGTCCAAGTCCCTGGCCATGGCGCAGCGTCTCTACGATGGTCTCGCCGAACGAAAACGCGGTCGGCTGGATCCGATCGTCGCGCTCGGCGGCGGCGTCGTCGGGGACCTGGCGGGTTTTGTCGCCGCCACCTGGATGCGCGGCGCGCCATTCATCCAGTGCCCGACGACGACGGAATCCATGATCGACGCCGGCGTCGGCGGCAAGACGGCCGTCAACCACGAATCCGGCAAGAACCTGATCGGCGCGTTTCATCAGCCCCTCGCCGTCGTCATGGACATCGAAACGGCGCACACCCTGGAGGATCGTGACTTCCGGGCGGGACTGGCCGAATCCGTCAAACACGCCCTGATCGCCGATGGCGAATTCCTCGCCTGGCACGAGGCCCACGCGGCGGCCCTGCTGGCCCGCGATCCGGTCCTCCTCGCCGAACTCGTCGCGCGGAACTGCCGAATCAAGGCGGGCGTGGTCCAGGCGGACGAACGCGAAACCGAGGCCATCCAGGTCGGACGAGCCGCCCTCAACTTTGGCCATACCGTCGGCCACGCCCTGGAAACGCTGAGCCAGGGTCGCCTGCGCCATGGCGAGGCGGTCTCCCTGGGCATGCTCGCGGCATTGCGGCTGAGCTCACAGTTCACGGGCCTCGCCCCTGAAACCAAAGACCGGGTCGCGGCCCTCCTCAATTCAATGCAACTTCCCACCAGTTCAGAAGATAGCTACGACGCCTCCAGCGTGATCGACGTCATGGGCCGGGACAAGAAAGTGGTCGATCAACGACCGCGCTTTGTGCTCCTGGAAGACATCGGGCGCCCCGTTTGGAACACCACTGCAACAGACACAGACGTGCAGGCGGCGATCAACGAACTTATCGGACCGCGCCCCACGGCGTAGCGGCGCCATAACTGCCTACGCAGGCAGAAGTTACAGCTATGCCGATTTGCCGACGTCTCGCAGAATAATTGATTTCGCGGAACGTTGATTTCACGCATCATGATCGCGTATGATCAATGCTGAGAATAAGACTCGGAGCAGGCCGCGCGCATTTACTGCCGCCTCGCACACCTGCTTCGGTTTAGAGAAGCAAGGAAAGTGGAAAGAATGCTGAATAAACGCAACACAGTGCTCGCCGCAGGGCTCGCCCTGCTCGTGATTGCCGGTGTGGCCCAAGCGGCGCCCGTCAATTACGGCGACTATTTCGGCGTGGGCGCCGGACAGGTTGACTTCATCAATGTCCGCGAAGCGTCGGCGACGGATCCGGCGCCGATGAACGACCCGCTCTACGGCGCTCCGATTCGAGACGGCAACCGACTGATCTTCACGCCGCTCACCTTCGCGTCCTTCGCGTCGGGTGGCGCGGCGGACACGACGTCCGGCACGCTGAGCATGATCATCCGCGCCGATGTCGGTCAGTTCCTCAACACGATTTTCATTCGGGAAACCGGTGACTTCTCGCTCCTGGGTGTCGGCACGCCGGCCACGTCCGCGACGATCAACGGACTGTTGACCGCCACGGAACTGGCGCCCGGCTCCTCGCCCACCCTCACGTCCACGCTGGACGTGCTGCCCGCGGCGCCCTACGCGTTGCCGGCCGATACGGATGGCGAGTTCGTCGCAACGACGGAGATCGATCTTTCGACGCTCCATATCACGGAAATCGTCCTGAACTTCAATAACAACCTTCAGACGACCTCCGAGAACGGTACCGTCTCCTTCATTCAGAAGAAGACGATCGTCATTACCGTCGATCCCGAAATCCCCGAGCCCGCCACGATGAGCCTGCTCGCTCTCGGCGGCCTGTTCGTCATTCGCCGACGGCGCCGCTAGGCCCGACGGAAATGCAATCCATCCAAAGGCCCGCGACAGAACTGTCCGCGGGCCTTTTTCATTGCTGGACGTAGCCCCTGGGACTGAGGCCGGTTCCGGACCGCTCCGCTTCCTTTTCTGGGACCTCTGAGCGCCAATGCGAGCTCCGCGTTATTACGCCTTGAATATCACCGCCCGGCGGCCTTACGATCCTGCAAGGACAACCTGAACACACTGGAGACTTCGCCTCGATGGCGAGTTCCGATCATGTGCATAACGCTTCCGTTGGGGGGAAATCTGATGCGCAAAGCAACTATCGTCTTCGCGCTCGTCGCGATCTTCGCGACAAGCGCCATCCACGCCGCGCCGATCAACTACGGCGATTTCATCGGGGCGGGTGTCGGTGAAGCCGACTTTCTCAATGTCACAGAAGACTCCGCCACGGATCTGACGCCGCTCTTTGAGTCGCCGCTGTTCTCGCCGAACGGACTGTCGTTTGCCCCCGTCGCCTTCGCCTCCTCGACGGCGGGCGCCGCGACGGACAGCACGATCGCAACCCTGACGATGACGATTCGCGCCGATGCGGGCTTCCAGATCGGACGCATCATTATCGACGAGACGGCGGACGCCACGCTGGCGGGTGTCGGCACAGCCGCCACATTCGCCTCGATCGGCACGGCCGTCGAAGTGGAAGACCTGGTCCCCGGTCTCGGCGGCGTGATCAATGACAACGTTGTCTTCGGCCCGGGCGATTACTTCGAACTCCCGCCCGCGATCTTCGTCGACATCGACGGCGCCCTCGTCATCGATCTGACGGGTCTCGGTGTGAGCCAGGCCAGACTGACGCTGACGCATTCGCTCAATACCGGCAGCGAAATGGGAACGACGTCCTTCATTCAGAGCAAGACGTTCGGCATCGACGTGGAATCCGCCACGATCCCCGAACCGTCCGCCATCGCCCTGCTCGGCGTTGGCGCACTCGGGCTGCTTCGACGCCGAGTCCGCTGAAGTCATCGACCGACGGTCGACAACATACGATCGTCTGATGGATCTGAGATCATGCGCGGCCGCCTGGATGCGGCCGCGTTTCTTTTTACCCGCCCATGCCGAGACTCGACGTCCATCGGCTTCCGGACGAGACAGCGCCGTCGCCGGCCAGGGCGGCCGCGATGTCGGCGATCGCTTTTCGGACGGGATTGCGCGTCGTCACGGGTTCGCCCAGATCACTCGCGGCGCCGACCGACTTGTAGTGATTCGGCACCAGACCGATGGGCTTCTTGTTGACGCGCTTCTCCAGTTGATCCTCCGTCACGGAGTGGATCTTCTTATTGTGCCGGTTGATCACGAATTCGATCTGATCGAGCGACATGCCGATTTCGAGCAGGCCGTCCGTAAGTCGTCCGGCGTTCAATACGCCGGCGACCGTCTGCTGACACACGATCACGAGCTTGTCGCACATTTCAATGGCGCAGCCGGTCCGGGCGTCCAGGCGTCGCGGCAGATCGAGCACCACATACGGAAAGACGGTCTCCAGCAGACCGACGATCTCCTTGAGAGAGCTCTCGTCGATGTCCTGCCCCTGCTGAATCGATGCGGGACGCGGCAGAACGGAAACACCCGAGGGCAATTCGATCATCACATCTTCGATGCTCTGTCGATCGATCTCGTCAAACTGGCACAGGTCGAAGATCGTGTGACGCGGATTGAGGTCCCACGCCTTCGCGACCATGCCGAATTCGAAATCCACGTCCACGAGCGCCGTCGTCTTCGAGATCTCCGCCAAGGCCATGCTCAGATAGCACGAGAGCGTTGTGGCGCCGGCCCCGCCCGTCGATCCGATCACAGCGATCGTCCTGGATTCGATGTCGCTCTCGCTCCGCCGGGCGGGAGCGTCCTGCATGGCGCTGTGCAGCGCCGTCGAAAGATCGCCCGCGTCGATCGGTCGCGACGCAAACTGACGACAGCCGACGCGCTGCGCCTGAATGATGCGCGTGACGTCGTTGGAGCCGGTCACGCCGACAACGGCCAGATGCGGCTTGAGTTCAAGGGCGTCTACAATCGTGTCGACAGCGTCCTCCGCGTCCAGGTCGAGTACGAGCGCGACCACATCGTGGATGCCGATCGCCGTTCGCAGTTCATCGCGACGCGTTGTCGTGGCGGCCACGTCGAATCCATCAATTCGATGGATGACGGAGTCCTGAATACCGTGAATGCAGATCTTGCGCGTTGCCACGGAAGAAACCTCCACTGAACGCTGACGAATTCGGTTCAGATCAAATCTACGATTCGGTTATCGAGCACATGCGCTGCTCGCTTGCGATGATTCGCAGGGCGAGCTGTCCGATAACGCCTCCGCATGATCCCGTGTGAAAATTCGGCCCCATTCATTTCTTATGGGCCGCTCAGTCGGCTCCGATATATCGCATGCCCGATAGCTTCGAGCGGCATGGACACGCCGCGCGGACGTCGTCGGGAACGTAGAGAAACGTCAATACGCTCCGGCTGTCAGCGGGCACGCCTTCGCGAACGCCGGACCAGATGGGACGACACAATGACTGCGACTGCACTGCTTCTCTCAACGATGCTGATCAGCCCGAACCTCGGCGACACGAGGACCGTCGGACAGATGACGGAAATCACGCCGAATTCGTCCCTCACCGCGACGACGACGCCCACGCGAGTGACGCCCGCGCCTTCGGCGCCCGCTGATGCGCAACGTGTCGAACAGCTCGCCCGGGCGGAGCGGACTGACTGGGATGACTTCCAGGACTTTCCCACGCGTCCCCCGACACCCCATCGAGAGTCGGCCGACGACGCGCGAATCACGGACATCGAACCCTCAAAGCCCTCCGGCCCCATGCCGACCAGGCCCTCCATCGACCCGGTCGACATCGTCGCCGAGCCGAAGGACGCCGGCGCCCGACGCGTCGAGATCGATCCGACGCGTCTTCCGGCCGTCGGCCCGAAAGTCGTGGCCAACGCCCGCGAAACGCCCGCGAAGCCGTCGATCACGACCAACGCCCCCCTGAAGCTGAGCGTCGACAGTTCCTCGACAATCGAACTCGACGAGCCCGTGGACGCCGCCGGAATTACCGATCCGGAGATCGCCGATCTCATCGTGCTGACGCCGAAGAAGCTCATGCTCGTCGGCAAGAACGCCGGCGCCACGCAGCTGCGACTGAGAACGGGTGAAGACGTCAGCGTGCATCACGTTCACGTCGAACCGAACACGCAGGTGCTGAATGATCTGATTCGCTCCGTCGCCCCGAGCGCCGATATTCACATCGGTTCCGTCAAGGGCCAGATCGTCCTCTCCGGCCGCGTATCCGATGTCATGGACGTCACGCGCATCGAGGATCTCGCCAAGGCCTATCAGGGCGGTCCCGTCATCAACCATCTGAACGTCGCCGGCGTGCAGCAGACGCTGCTTCGCGTGGTCGTCGCCGAAGTGAACAAGGACGCGGCGCGACAGCTCGGCGTCAACTGGGGGTTCGGCGGTTCCGATCTGTCCCGCGACCTCTTCTTCACGAACAACCTGAATCAGCTCAACCCGACGAACTTCGGTTCCAGCGGCCTGACCGACGTGCTTAATGGACAACTCACGTACAATCTGGCCCCGACCGCGACGGGCGGACTGACCAACTTCTCGATTGGCTTCCCGAAGGCGGAACTGCAGTTCTTCATGAACGCCCTGCGGGAGAACAGCCTCGGCCGGACGCTGGCCGAACCGAATCTCGTCGCCATCAGCGGTCAGACAGCCACGTTCCTCGCGGGTGGCGAAGTGCCGATTCCCGTTTCCCAGGGCGGCGCCACGGCCGGCGCCATCACCATCGACTACAAGGAATTCGGTGTTCGCCTGGCCTTCACGCCGACCGTGATCGGCGGACAGCTCATCCGACTGCACGTGATGAGCGAAGTCAGCGACGCGGTTCCGCAGGCGCAGCAGTTCAACGGCCTGCCCACCTTCAGCTTCCAGACGCGACGCGTCGAATCCACCGTCGAATGCGGCAACGGTCAGACCTTCGCCATGGCCGGTCTGCTCGACGATTCGATTCGCGCCGTATCATCGAAGATTCCGGGCCTCGGCGACCTGCCGATCCTCGGCTCGCTCTTCAGCTCCGTCGATTACCAGCGATCGAAAACGGAACTCGTCGTCCTTGTGACGCCGGAGCTCGTGGCGCCGCTCGATCCGGGCCAGGTCACGACCTACCCCGGCGCCGACATCACGGAACCCAACGACTACCAGCTGTTCATGCTCCAGAAGCTGGACGGCGGACCGAACAGGCCCTCCCCCGCCCCGGCGAAGACCGCGCCCGACTCCTACGTGCGTCGATCGCAGCCCGGCGTCATCACGGCGGGCGACATCGGTATCGAAGGCCCCTGGGGAATGACAGGCGATTGATCGCGAGCCGTGTCGTCGATCGCCGCTCGACGTCGATCGCGCGACCGACACGCTCAACAGGTTGGAATGGATGAGTCAGGGAGTAAGACGCGGACAAAACGGATGTTGTACCCGCGGAGGATGATCAGGTATGAACCCCAAAGATGCGATCATGGATGACGTCACGACAACGAGCGACGGCCCCGATCTCGACGTCAAACTCTCAGAGGTGCCCACGCCGACGTCGGCCGCCTCGAAGCTGGCCGCCAAGGCCAACGCGCCGAAGACGAAGTCCGACGCCGCAGCCGCAGCCGAGATCTCCGACATCGAGCGCGCCGTCGGCGGCTACCGGATCATTCGAACGCTCAGCGAGACCTCGACGAGCGTCGTCTACAAGGCGGAACACAAGAAGACCAAGCGCAACGTCGCCATCAAGGTCGTCTACAGCCACGTGACGCCCAACGCCGACCTGATCGAGCGCGCCCGCGTGGAAATCGATCGCGCGACCCATCTGAGCCATCCCGGCATCGCCCGGCTCCTCGACGCCGGCCTGACGCCCGACGGCCACTGCTATCTCATCAGCGACTTCATCAAGGGCATCTCCCTCGATGAATACGCGAGCGTCCACAAGCTCTCGTCCGGCGATCGGCTCTCGATTCTCACGAAGATCTGCGAGGCCGTTCAGTACGCGCACCAGCGCTGCGTGCTGCATCGCGACCTGAGACCGACGAACATCGTGATTGACGGAAAGTGCAACCCGTGCATCGTCGGCTTCGGCAATGCGGCCGTCACGGGCGTCGACATCGGCGTCGATGACGACATTGCCCGCAAGCGCGAATTCGGCGAGTTCCTCGCCTACAAGGCGCCCGAACAGGTCGAAGGTCGCGCCCACGACATCGATGTACGCACTGACGTGTACTCCCTCGGCGTCATCGCCTACGAACTGCTGACGGGCGCCCTCCCCTACCACGTCAAGACGGCCACGCCGCGAGACTTCGTGCAGACGATCACGACGGAAATGCCGCCGAAGCCCAGCGCCGTCAAGACGGCCCTGCGAGGTGATCTTGAGGCGATTCTCCTGAAGATGCTGGAGAAGAAACAGGAAGCTCGCTACCAGACGATCGCCGGCGTCATCGCGGACTTTCACAACTTCTTCCAGGAACGACCGATCAGCGCCCGCTCCGCCGGCGCCCTCTACGAATTCCGCAAGCTCGCGTCGCGCTACAAGTCGCGAACGATCTCCGTCATCATCGTCATCCTCGCCCTGCTCGCCTTCGGCATTCACGTGCATCACACGACGCGCGCGACGGAACGGGCGCGGCTCACAAACGAAATCGAACGCGCCGAGGCCAGCGCCGCGAACCTCGCAATGCAGCGCGATACCGTCATCGCTGAACTGGCGACGCTGAAAAATGCCGCCGCCAATGCGGCCGACAACGAAGCCGAGACGGATCGGAAGGTCTCATCGCTCAGCGCCGCCCTCGCCAGCGCGAGGGACCAGGTCGATGTCAACGAACAGCGCGCCGAACGCGCTGAAATGCTCAGCGAACGAAACGACCAAATCGCCTCCTACTTCCCTTCGCTCTTCTCGGCCAACGTCGCGGGACGAGCCCTGGGCAGGGAGAAGGCCATTCGGTTCCTCGATGAAGCGGCCCAGCAGGCGGCCCTCGACTTCAAAGAGGTCCCCGTCGTCCAGGCCGCGATCTACCTGCACATCGCAACGGCCTACCAGAATGTCGGCGCCCCCGGCAAGGCGGCCGCCATCGCAAAGACGGCCCTCGGCGTCTTCCGAGAGGAATACGGTGAAAACAACGAGGACACGATCATGGCGCTGAACCGCGTCACGTCCGCCCTCTACCAGGATGGCGATTACGCCGACTGCGAGCCCTACGCCCGCAAGCTGGTCGACGCCGCCAACAGGATCTACGGCCCGACCCACGGTCGGACACTGACCGCCACACACAATCTCGGCATGACGCTCTACCTCAGCAACAAGCTCGATGAGGCCGGCGAGATTCTGCACAACGTGGTCGACAAACGACGCGACACGCTCGGCGTCTCGGACGACAGGACGATCGCCTCCATCCACGCCCTCGGCATCGTCAGGTTCGAACAGGGCCGCCATACCGAAGCCGCCGACCTCTTCCGCGAAGAGATCGCCGGTCTGAACGAATCCACGCCTGGCGGTCACTGGCACATCGCCGACGCCCGCAGCCGCCTCGGCGCCTGCTACACGTCCATGGGCAAATTCGACGAGGCGGAGTCGATGCTGCTGGACAGCTACGCGGAACTCAGGGACACATTCGGTGATCGGGACGACATGACCCTTCAGGCGAAGTCCCGCATCGTCGCCCTCTACAAGGCCTGGGGCCGAGAGGACGCCGCCAAACCCTACATGGCGAACTGATCCCGCCAAAAACGCATCAGAACTTACTCCTCCATTCCCCGGGCGTCTTGATCGAGATAAGCGGTCAAGACGCCTTTTTTTATCGACCTTCCCGCGATCGCCCCACCCTCCCCGACGCCGAACATGGCGCCGCCCTGCGTTGCCGGAAATAACGCGCGGCCCCGACGTTTTCTCGCCGCGTCCCGCAAGATCCCCTCACGCATACAACATGCATAGATAGGGAACGCCTCATGATCGCCGCAGCGCGACTCGCTCGCGCCACGGGCAATCTATGCACATCCGGATGGGGCCCTCAGCCGATCGTCTTCGATCGGTCGCGCCATCGTCTCGCGCCGAGGCGCTCCGACGCGAACGAAACAAGGAAGCAGGAACAACCAAGGAGAACTCATGCGTCAGCACCATCGAAGCCTATTGGCCATCTTCGCCGCGACATCGCTCGTCGCCCAACTTGCCGCGGCCGCCCCGCGAGACGTACAGATCCGCGAAATCAATATCCAGGGCGGCGTCATCGAACTCCACAACTTCGGCGCCGGCGGCGAGGCCCTCGACGGCTGGCAGTTCTGCACATTCGACGACAACCAGGGGTTCCAGTATTCCGGCGCGACCGGCTTCAACGGCCGCTCCATCAGCGCCGGCGCCTCCCTCTTCATTCACACGCTTAACGACGCCCCCGCCGATCCGGCGCATATGAACCTCTCCACCCTCGGCGGCTTCTTTGCAACACCCATCGACGCGGGGCCCTTCGCCCTCTCGCTCTACGGCGCCGGCGCCGGATTCACGACGGCGTCGCGAATGGTCGACCACGTCATGTGGAACATCAACGGCGTTAACCCGAGCCTGACGAGCCGGGCCAACATTGCCGTCGCCGCGGGACTCTGGACATCGACGACCGCCTACGTCGCAACGACGGCCGGATCCCTGTCCATCAATCTCGCCGACGCCTCCGGTGGTCTGCTGCACAGCCCGTCCGACTACACGACTGTGGAACCCGCCGTCGATCGGGACGTTCAGTTCCGATTCCTCGACTTCGACGCCGCCACCATCGAACTCTTCAACTTCGGCGCCACGTCGGTCGACCTCAGCGGCTGGCGACTCTGCACCTTCGATGAAAATCAGTTGTTCCAGTACACGGCGGCGACGGGGCTGAACGGCGTCTCCATCGGCGCCGGCGCCTCACTGACGATTCACACACTCAACGACGCCCCCATCGATCCCGCCCACGTCAATATCTCGACGCTCGCCGGAAGCTTCGCCTCGCCATTCGATTCCGGTCCCTACGCCCTGTCGATCTACAACAACAATCTCGGCGGCTTCACGACACCCGCCGCCATGGTCGACCACGTGATGTGGGATGACGGAACCGCCGCCCCCGGATTCGAAGGCCGCGCCGACGTCGCCGTTCTGGCCGGACTCTGGACCAGCGATACCGACTTCGTCGAAACAACAATCGACACGGGCTACATCCAGTTGCTCGACAATACGGGTGGTACGGCGCACAGCCCCGCCGACTATGAAGCCGTGACGCCGACCGTCGATCGTGATATCCAGTTCCGCTACATCGATTTCACGGCGGGAACGATTGAACTCTACAATTTCGGCGGCACGGACTACGACCTGTCCGGCTGGCGATTCTGCTCCTTCGACGAGAACCAGGCGTTCCAGTACACGGCGGCGACGGGGCTGAACGGTGTCTCCATCGGCGCCGGCGCCACGCTGACACTCCACACGCTCAATGACGCCCCCGGCGGCGATCCGACGCATGTCAATCTCTCTGCGATCGGCGGCGCCTTTGCGACGCCCCTCGACAACGGTCCCTACGCCATCTCGCTCTACAACAACAACCTCGGCGGATTCACGACCCCCGCCGCCATCGTCGACCACGTGATGTGGGACGATGGCACGGCGCCCGTCGGCTTCGAAGGACGCGCCGATGTGGCTGTCTCCGCCGGGCTCTGGACGAGCGATACCGACTTCGTCGAGACAACAGCCGACACCGACGCGATCGAACTGCTCGACACACTCGGCAATCTGCTGCACGGCCCCGCCGACTACGCGACGATCGGCGGCGATCTCAAGGGGGATATCAATAACAGCGGCGCCGTTGAATTCTCGGATGTTGCGGAGTTCGTCGCCGTGCTGACCGGCCTCGAGACCGACGCCGGAAAACTCAGTCGCGCCGACATGGACTTCAGCGGCAGCGCCAATGGCGCCGACATCGCCGCCTTCATCGCAGCCCTGCTGCCCTGATAAACACGCAACGCGAGCACAGATTACCGGCGATGCGCCGCATCTTCGCCCGCTGTCACAATTTCCCTATTTCCCTCGTCGCCCCGGGGCGCGTGCTCCGGGGCGTCTCTTTGCGCCCGGCCCGACATCGCCAAGGTGTCGCCGCAAGTGACCGAACTGCGCCCGCAAGAAAAGCAGGCCAGCGGCTCGGTTCCGGACCGAACTGCGCCCGCGAGGAAGCAGGCCAGCGCAGCCCAGACAACCACGCGCCACACGATTCACAATCGCGATCGTCTGCTGGTGCGGGATTCCGATCCCGTACCCCCTGCCAGGCGGGATTCACTTCACGCGCCGCCCGCCGTGGTTGCGTCGCGCGACCGACTCGCTGACGCTCGCGGCTCGGTTCCGGACCGAACTGCGCCCGCGAGGAAGCAGGCCAGCGCAGCCCA
>DAOPJV010000073.1:24544-32548 GCA_035399845.1 Phycisphaerae bacterium
GACAACCACGCGCCACACGTTTCACAATCGCGCCAGCCAATGGCGGGCATAGCCCGCCCTACATCGACAAGTCAGCCATTGGCGGGCATGGCCTACCCTGCAACCAGGATGCGGGCCGGCGTCCTCAGCGAACAACCTTGTACCGACTGCAGACCTTCGCCAGCGCCCGCCGCAATCGTTCATTGGATGCGAGCAGCCGCGCGAATCGACGCCCCTCATCGGCGCCCTTGGCCCGCATCAGCTCGATGAGTCGGCGTTTCTCCCTCGCCGGCCACATTTGAAGATCGCTCACCAGCGCGACAATCGGCGCCAGCCGCTCGAAACCGTCGCGCTGTCCCTTCGGCCACGTCGATCGCGACCGCGCTCCCAGGGTCCTGGCGACATCATTCACAACGCTCGCGATTGCCGCCCGGCGCGTACGGCCGCCTCGTTTCGCAATCAGGCGTGTCGCGCCTTCGCTCAGTTGAATCAGGCGGCGCTCCGGGAAGAAGGTCGATCGTTTCGCGCCAGGCAGCGACAGGATCAGGTCACACGTCGCCAGCTCGCGCAGCGTCTTTCTGTCGCTGCGATGGCCGCTTCGTGCACGGAGTTTCTGATACTCTTTCTCCGCCAGCTTCGCGACCTTCGCCTCGACCGGCCGGAATCCGAAGCGATAGTAGAACCAGAACGCGCCACTGCCGATCGCCTCATCATTCCCCGCCCCGAACTGGTAGGGATTCGCGATGAAATGATCGCAGTCAAACAGCGTTCGAAACGCGCGCAGCGTCTGACCAAACAGGAACGCCGCCTCGCTCCCCCGATAGGCGTCGAAAATGTTAATCCCCGTGTTCCCCTGCGAGAACAGCGGGCTCACACCGCCGTAGCCGATGGGGACGCCATTCGACAACAGCAGATAGCCGTAATTGCCCTCGATCACGGGACGCGCTTCTCGTTTCACGCCGAAGACCGCGACGTGGGCTCCTTCGCCCAGTGGCGCCAGCCACACTTCAGCCGGATCGCCGACGTTCATGCTGAAGACTTCGCGATGACGCGACACAAGCGCCGCCTGCGCCACATCGATGACGCGGCGCCCCTCCTTCAGGGACAGCCGCCTGATACCGGCCAGCGGCGTCGCCATCCATCTGCCCGGGTTTGAAGGTGGTCTTCGAAATCCGGAGCGATAAACAACCCGCGTCAGGTCGAGCCGATTGCGGGAGATCGACGCCGCGTTGTCTTCGAGCTTCCAGATGACGGGCAGATCCGCGTCGTCAAAGAGATCCTTCGCCGTCGCGCGAAGTCGCGGTTCGGACGCCATGCGCCGCACGAGCCAGTCGAAGTCCGTCTCGTTCGACGCGCCACGCGCCAGGTCCAGCCATTCCTGCGTCGAATAATCTCCCTCACTGAACGCCGTGTCTTCCGCAGGGGCCAGCGTCAGCGACAGGATCTCATCGAGTATCTCTGTTTTCTCGAAATCGTCCCAATCGATCGTGACGCGCCCGGGACAATGCGCGACAAGCCATCGGGCGACATCCAGGGAGTATCGATAGTGAATCGTCGTCCCGGCGACGCCGGTCTCGTCCATTCGCTCGCGCATCCGCCGGGGCAGGCCGGCGATGCGAGCGTGAAACCTGTCCAGGAGGCTTGCCGCGAGGGTTCGCGTTTGAACGCTGTCGGGAAATGCACAGATGAAGAGAAGTGTCTGATGCAGCCGATTGAGCGTCGCGACGCTGTGGATTTTCGCCGCCTCAAGGAACTCAAGGAGCTGGATTTTCTCCCGGGTCGCGGCGCGACAGAAGTCGCTTCGCAACTCGGCAAGACGCCTGACGCTTGTGTGGACCGCGGGCACGTGAACGCCTCCGGACGACACGGCGATTGTGTCGCATTTCGCCGCTCAAGTCGAGCGCTCCGCGCGCCGGAACGGGGTATCGCTCGGACGGCGTCGTCCGCGCAAAGAAAGAACGCCGCCGAGAGGATCGGCGGCGTTCTGGTTTGCTGAAATTGCTGTGATACGGCCGACCGCCTAGCGGCGGCGGCGGATCAGCATCAGGGCGCCGGCGCCGAGCAGCATCATCGACGACGGCTCGGGGACCAGTTCGCCCGACAGCGCGAAGACCGCCATGCGATCGCCGCCCGTGTTCGTAATCGTCACCGACGTCAGCGTCCTGGCGGCGTCGGCCGGGGCCAGCGTGAAGAACGACTCGTTGATGTGAATCGCGCTGTTCTCCTGGCGATAGAGATTCGTGTAGCCCTCTTCGCTCCGGTTCGACGCGCGATTGCCCACGTCGAAAGCGACATCGGCGTTGTTGTTGAACCAGTCGGTGCCGATGCCCGTACCGTTCGCGACGAAGTAGTCCGACGTCGACATGTCGTCAAACGTCAGCGTGATCGTCGCCGACTTCGAACCGAAGCCCGAGGCGCCGTAGAGCGCGAGCGTCGAATACTGGCCCGGCGTCGTCAGCGTCAGCGTGCCGGAAAGACCGCCGTCGAGCCCCACGACATTCAACTGATCGAACGGCTGAAACTCGAAGTCGCCGTTGCCCGTCAGGCTGCTGTGCACGCCGGCGACGAGCCCACCGATATCCGTCGGAACGCCCGTCGAGCCATCCCAGATGGGATAGTTGCCGGCCTCGATCCACGTCCAGTTCTCGGCCTGGCCGAAGCCGCCGTCCATCGTACCGGTGACCGACATGTTGTAAGGCGACGAGCCTTCCTCGATCACCATGTCGTGGTTCCAGCCTGTGGCGTCAATCGGGCTGACCGACGCGAACGCGCTGCTCGACAGCAACGCAATCGCAAGGACAGCCAATGACGCGCCCCCCGAAAATCGTCTCATGTCTCCTCCTCCTCGAATGACGGCTGAACGAAGAATTCACTCAGCGCGCAAGTCCCGAAATCGGGTGTTCCGAAATCAATACCGTGACATCGATTTTATCCCATGGCGGGGGCCGGACAAAACAATCCGGCGCCTCTTGTCGTTGATTCGTGGCGCTTTTTTGTCGGACGTTAGAACAGACGTATCATGGCTTGTACAATTATCACCTTCGCCGCCATTGTGCGACCGATATGCGCGAATGCTGTTCCGCGGCGCCCCTGCGACCGCCGCCTCGCGCGATGTGATCGGATCGCCCGCAGTCACTCGATCCCGCCGCCAATTCGCCCGCATTTGGGGGCGGAAATTCAACGCATCGACGCGCGGACGGCGCAAACTTGCGAGTCGTCCACGTTCACTGTTCGTCGCCCCGGAAGTCACCGAACGCTATCGACAGACATCATCCCGGCGCATCGACATTGCTTTCGTCACGATCGAAAACGATCGCTTCCTGCGTCATCGGATGACGCGTACGCGTCAGAATGTTCTCCGTCAATGCGGCGCGATAATGTGCGCAGAGATGAATAACAATCAGCAGCGCCGACATCGCAAACAGCGTGAGATTCACGTGCCCCCGCCGCGTACGACAAATCAGGAAGCTCAGAACGATCACGACGCCGATCAAACCGCCAACAACGAGCGACGCTTCCAGCAATGGAGGGTCGATGGCGTCGGAACTCCGCAGACCGATGTGCTGAAACCGATGAGACAACGCCCGATGAAATCCCCAAATACAGAACGGAACGAGGATGGCGAGCCGCAGCCAGCGCACGCGAAACGCAAGCAGCGGCTTCGGAAAGAGATGGCGGTTCGCCGAAAGGGCCATCGACAGCAGGCAGGTGGAACAGAATGTGGCGATGAGGATCAGTGAGAGATTCCCCAGAATGTCGGAGAGACCGGAATTTCGCCAGAACTCCGGGCCGTCTTCGAATCGCTCGCCCCTCGCTTTCTCGAAGTACGCCAGGCGCGCATCGCGCGACGGCAACACCTGATTCACGACGTCAGGCCCGACCACGCCGTCCGCGTACCGCAGGAAGGCGATCGTCTCGAGATCCATCAATGAACACGGATCGTCCGGACCACCGCCCACAACGTCAGCGTCTCCCAGGATCGCCCTGGCCGCGTTGGCGGCATTGTAATTGGGCGTCGAACGAAACATGTTCGGCGCATGCACGCCGCGCCATTCACCCGCCCCCAGTTCCACGACGATCCCCATCAACGCCGAAAAACGCACGGGGTCATTTTCACGAATGTACCTCGCGAGCATCTCGTCGATCATCCAGCGACATTCACTGTCGATGCCGCCCCAGCTGAGATGCGTCGCCTTATCCGCCCCCATACTCGCGTTCAGCGGCAGGTAACCATCCGCGACGAGAAGCTCGAAAACGCGTCGGTAGAGGCCGGGCTGACTGTCCCATCGAGGGTGACGCGCCGCCTCGTGAAAAAGGTCGATCGCAATATCGTCCAGCCCGAGTTCCGCGCAGAGCGCGCCCTCGGCGAGCCACAATGCGCCATTTTCCGGATATGCCCGTCGCGCACGCTCGACAAAAGCCCTCGCCTCTTCCGTGTACTCCGTAGACGGCGCAGGCCTCGAACCATATCGAATCGTCGCCGCCGCCACGCGAAGCGCCGCCCACTGCTGCGCCGGATGATTGTCAAAGAGGTTCAGTTGCGGAACGACGCGATGCGCCGGCCATTGCCCGAGCATGACCATGAAGCGATCCGCGTTGGTAGACGCCTGGGCCTCCAACTTCTCCAGCCCCGCCGACGACGCGCCGAGCGATGGAACGACGTGATACGTGCAGCCCGGCGGTTGCCCCATCGCGTGCAGATCGCCGAATTGAATCCCGAAGAAGACGCGCAGCAGGCAAACCAGCAGCCGCCGCCGCGTCGTTGGGATAATGCAGAACGCAAGAAGTGTCCCTGTGACGCCAGGGAGAATTCCGGAAACCCGCGGCTTCCTGATCGCAATGTCGTCCATACGCCCAGCCCTCGCGCCCGGACGAATCGTAGCGATTCACCAACTGTCCTTCGCCGTGATTGCTACGGAGCGGTCGGCGTATCGACCTTCGTCAGATCGGCCGGCGCCCAGGCTGGAAGGTCCGCGATCGAGGCCCGCGCCGCCTCGCTTGTCGGCACGCCCCACGCCTCAAAGAACGGTCCGAGGTTTCGCCCGACCGTGCGGCTGTATCGCGTCATCCACTGATCGCGCTTCTCCGCGTCATTCTTCGGGCGCACTTCGGCGGGAAGCGCGCGATACTCCGCGAACACGCGTTTGAATGACTCCCAGCCGAATTCCCTCTGCAGTTGAACGTACATCTGCAGGGCCAGAAACGGATCGCGCTTCCATTCCTCGAACTTCGCGCCGCGCTTCGCGAACGCCGCAAAGCCGGGCGGTCGATCGACGGCCTCGTGACCACGCGTACCGGCCGGCGGTGTGCAGATCGTGTCGATGGCGTGCAGCGCAAACAGATTACACGTCACTTCACCTGTTCCGTCGAACGTCCATTCCGGCGCCTGATGATTGTGCCCCAGCTCGTGCAGCAGTCCCCACGAACCACGTTTGAGCGTATCGAGCTGTGTCATGAACTCGGCGGCGTCCAGATGCGTCATGATCGGATAGCCCGCGTGCATATAACCCGCGCTGATCTGGACATCCGCGACGAACCGCTCAGGCCGATTGCGACGCTTCGGCATGGCCGCCAGCTCCGCGTGCGCGTCGGCGATCTGATCCCAGAATTTCATCAGCGCCGTCGGATCGTCCAGCGACCGAACGCTCGCCGAGGGAACTGTCACGATGATCTTTGACGTCGCAAGCTCCGCCCACGGCGCAAGTCGATTGCGAATCCTCGATTTCCAATCGTCGTTGGACGTCTTGCCCAGGACAAACAAGGGCGCTTCGACCGCCCCGGCCACCTCCACGCGAACAATCCCGCTGCGCCCATCCGGGACCTCGACATAGATCAGGCCGCCGAACGCATTGGCGCAAGGCGTGTCGTCGCCCTCGATCTCAAACCGCCGGGAAATCTGCGGCGCGCGTTTCCATTGCACATGATGAAAAAGCGAATCGCTGTGCGCCCCGATCCGGAGCGCCAGCCCCTTCCGCGGCGCGACGCCCTCCAGGCGCACACGAATCAACCCGCCCGGCGGCGCGTACAAACCCAGGCTTCGCCGGCCCGGAATCGACAGGTCGAGTTCAACTGTTCGAACAACGACTTCAGCGCCCTCCGGCACAGCGCCGGGAAATTCCGCCGCCGCAGGATGCGCCTTTACGTTCGTAACGTCAGCGCGATCGAGCTCCACGAGGTCCAACGCCAACAGCACGCGGGCCAGCGCGTCCTGATCCGCCGACAAGGGCCGGGACGCTGTCGGAATCCTGTCGCCGGATTGCGCTTTCGACAGTCGACGCAACCGCGGCAGAAGTGTGGTATCCGTTGCGGGAAGCGTGCGAATGGCCAACAGCGCCGTCGCCGACGCCTGCCGCCGTTCTTCGATCGATACTGAATCCGCATCCTTCGAACAACGCTCAAGCAGGTCGATCGCCCTGATCGCATGGCACGACTCCGGAATCTCCCTGCTGATCGCAAAACCGTGATCCGTGGTTCGGCTCAGTGTCTCGCTCGTCCAGGCGATCCCGACATCCGCGAGCAATCGATTGCCCGGATGCGCATCGAGCGACTTGCCGGGATTCAGCTGCAACCAGCCCCAGCCGAGACCGGCCATGATGAGACCGCCACCATCCCGCACGAACGACTGAACGGAACGAATCTCCTCCTCGCTCAGTGGTTCCTGGCCCAGGCAAATAACATCGAATGCCGAGATCGAGTTGAAGAACTCCTTCTTCGATCGGCCCTGTCCATCAAATCCCGCGGCGCGAAGCGCATCAACCATCCCGCCACGCCCCATCAACCCGACGCGCAGCGTCTTTTGAACGCCGCCCTCATCATCATCGCGAATCGATCGGTCTTCCCCCGCCGCCCACTCGATGGCGTTTGCCATGAGTCGGCCGGTCTCCCCCACACCCAACGCCTCCGGATCCAGGTATCCCGTGTGACCGAAGGCGACAACCCGCCCCTTACCGAATCGAGCCGCTGCGACAACCGGCGCGACGATCTCCCCGCCATCAACCCCTCCCGTCGCCACGACAAAAGCCTTTTCGCCAAAGACCGACAAGGGGCCTGGCGTCCCCGGCGCCGCGATCTCGTGAACACCGGTCACCAGCCGATCACGATCCCGCCCATTTCCTGCTGAATCCGACTCATCCGACGCCACGGAAGAGAAAGTCGCCACGCTCGCCGCCAGGACGAACATCAACGAGACTCGGCATCGATCAGAATGGAAGCGGTACATGGATCATCCTCAACACCGCGCATTCACACGCAGTGACGACAATTGTAATCGCGGCAAGCGCGACAGATGAAAACACGCATCGAATCAACGGAGTGTGAACCAGGTGTCGACGCGGAAAGCGACGAATGCCGGTCGATACGAAGAGGATCACAGAGCGAGAGGAAGATGCGGTAGGTAAAAAAGGAGAGAGCCGCCTGTCTTTCGACAAGCGGCTCTCAATTAAACCGGCACTGACCTACTTTCGCCCACGTGGACTATCATCGGCCCGGGAGTCTTCACTTCTGAGTTCGGAATGGGATCAGGTGTTTCCCTCCAGGTATGGGCGCCGGCACGGCGCCACGTGACGTCTCCGCCACGTGTCGCTGGGAATATTAAGAATAGAGTTGGGTGCGAAATCGATCAGATTCACAGTAGTGGACATTCGAACCAAAGCCGAATGTGATATCGCTAATCGCGTCCGTATCGAACTTCACTATGTCTGCATCGTTCGAATACGGGCGATTCATCAATATGGTCAAGCAATCGACCATTAGTACTGGTCAGCTAAATGCATCTCTGCACTTAC
This sequence comes from Phycisphaerae bacterium, assembly GCA_035399845.1. GTDB lineage: Bacteria > Planctomycetota > Phycisphaerae > UBA1845 > UTPLA1 > ECT2AJA-110-A. The sequence continues at coordinate 32,308 of DAOPJV010000073.1, forward strand.
ACCTCCAGCCTATCAACCTCGTGGTCTACGAGGGGTCTCTCGCGATAAATCGCATGCAAATGTTATCTTCAGGGGGGCTTCACGCTTAGATGCTTTCAGCGTTTATCCTTTCGGTACTTAGCTACCCTGCGCTGCCCTTATGCAGGACAACAGGTGCACCAGCGGTACCTACAACCCAATCCTCTCGTACTAAAGTTGTCTCCTGTCACATTTGCTACGCCCACGGAAGATAGGGACCGAC
>DAOPJV010000074.1:0-32135 GCA_035399845.1 Phycisphaerae bacterium
GCCTTGCAGGGCAAGCATGGCACCCGATCAAATCGATACGCCCGCACGTCGCGCCGGATTCCGCATACGCTGGCCCGGCTCACTCACACTCGCGGCTCCGTACGACGCATGCCCCGCTGTGCGGCAAAGTCGTTTCGATCGCTCGCAGGTTGGTGGGCACGGCCTACCCTACAAGACTACAACTCGCGACTCGCAACTCACGACTATTCCGTCGGATGCGTCATGTCCCGCGGATCAAGCAGCTTCTTCAGTTCGTCTTCGGCCACGACGCCTTTCTCCAGCGCCACCTGCCGAACAGTCTTGCCCGTCTTGAACGCCTCCTTGGCGATCGCGGCGGCGTTGTCGTAGCCGATCACGGGCGCGAGCGACGTGCACATCGCCAGGCTCTGCTCGACGAGCTGCTCGGCGCGCTGCTGGTTGACCTCGATCCCGCTCACACAGCGATCCGTGAAGACGCGAGCCGCGCTGGAGAGAATGCGAACGCTCTCGTTGAAGTGATACGCCATGATCGGCATGCCCACGTGCAGGTCGAAGTTGCCCATCGTGGCGGCGGCGTGCGTGATCGCGGCGTCGGCGCCGATCGCGTGGGCGACGGACTGGAGCACCATCTCGCACATGACGGGGTTCACTTTGCCCGGCATGATCGAGCTGCCCGGCTGCGTTTCCGGAATGCTGATCTCGCCGATGCCGCAGCGCGGACCACTGGCGAGGAAGCGAATGTCGTTCGCGATCTTCGACATGCTGATGGCGATGGCGCGGAGCAGGCCCGACGCCTCGACGAAACCATCCTTGGCGTGCTGGGCCTCGAAGTGGTTGGCGGCCTCGACGAACTCGACGCCCGTCTTTTCGCTGAGGATCTTCGCGACGCGGCCGCCGAACTGCTTGTGCGTGTTGATGCCCGTGCCGACGGCCGTGCCGCCGAGTGGCAGTTCGCGCAGAGCGTGCATGGCGCGCTTGCAGCGCTCAACGGCCATGCGCATCTGGGCGGCGTAACCGCTGAACTCCTGGCCGAGGCGGATCGGCGTGGCGTCCTGCAGGTGGGTGCGACCAATCTTGACGACGTTGTCAAAGGCCCTGGCCTTCACTTCCAGCGCCGCGGCCATCTTCTCGACGGCGGGGAGCAGGTCCTGTCTGAGCGACTCGGCGGCGGCGACATGCATCGCCGTCGGGATCACGTCGTTCGAGCTCTGGCCCTGGTTGACGTGATCGTTCGGATGGACGGGGTCCTTCGAGCCGATCCTGCCGCCGGCCATCTGGATCGCGCGATTGGCGATGACCTCGTTGGCGTTCATGTTCGTGGATGTGCCGGAGCCCGTCTGAAAGATATCGACGACGAAATGATCGTCGAGGCGGCCTTCGATGACTTCATCAGCGGCCCTGGCGATCATCTCGCACTTGTCCTTCGGGACCACGCCGAGCTCGGCGTTGACCATGGCGGCGGCCTGCTTGATGAGGCCGAGGGCGCGGATGTAGCGCCGACCGAAGCGATAGCCGGAGATCGGGAAATTCTCCACGGCCCGCTGCGTCGAAGCGCCCCACAGCGCGTGCGCCGGAACCGTCATTTCGCCCATCGAGTCTTTTTCAATTCGGGTTGGTTCGCTCATGGTGGTCACTCCAAAGGTGTGCGTCTTGTGATTGTCGTCGCGATTCGTCGGATCGCGTGTGTCATCATCTATTGTCGTGCGGCGCCGAGCGAGCCGCGTGTCGCCTCGCTCTGCGTCGCGCGCCGCGACGATCCGAGCCGCGACCGTCAGGGAGCGGGCCAGCGTACGCCCGCCGGGTTCGCTCACGTCGGCAAATCGTCGGCGCAACCATTCGGATCGAGGCCTCGCGCTTCGCACTGCGCCGCGCGACCACTCCCTGACGGTCGTGGCTCGGAGCGGCGCCATCGCCGGTCGGCGCGGCCTCGACTCGAATCCGGGCACGATCATATCGCAGGTTGGAACGTCGCTCTATGGGCGCGAATTCGCCGATCAGCATTGGATTCGGCCCGCCGACGGGGCCTGGCGCAACGCCGGAATTCGGCGACGCAGCCAGACGATGATGACGATCAGCGCGACGCCGGCGATGTCGTTGGCGAAAAACAGCGGAGTCGTGAAAAGGCCGCCGAGCGGCTTGTCCAGCAGCAGGACGGCCGGCTCGACAAACATCAACACGGCGGCGGCCACAGCGCCCCACATGAAGAGGAAGGCGAGAACGAGGCGTTTCTGAATCTCGATGGCGAGCGGTCGGAAACAGCCCGCAATCCAGAATAGGAAGAACAGGCAGACGAGCGACCGGCCGAGGCCTTCGATTCGCATGGCGTCGCTGAGCGCATCTCGATCGGCCTGGGTGCAGAAATTCGAATTGAAAAAAAGACGCATTGCCGTCTGCGCATTCAGCGCCCAGATTCCCATGGCGACCAGCGCGTACAGTATCCACAGCCAGCGATTACCGACTCGGATCGCTGTGATCAGGAACAGGATCAGGGCCGCGGCGCAGAGCAGTATGCCCGGCGGCAGCGTCAGGAAAGCCAGGATGACGCCTAAGTCACGGAAGAGAAACCGAGCCAGATCACCCACTGTGTACAGCGCGATCCCGGCGACGAAGAGCCTGAGCGCGGCCGGCAGCAGGCGAATCGTCCGGAAGTCCGTGATGGCCAACACATCCGGAATTGTGGACACCGAGAGCGCGGCGCCGCACTCCGGGCACGAGGCGCCCCGCGCGAGCGTTCGGAGGTTGTATCCACATTGAACGCAGTGCAGATCGGATTCGACGTGTGAGACTTCCGGCATGCATGCCAATGGTAGCGAGATGCGCCGTGGCCGGGCAAGTAATCGCAATGCAACGAGAAATCCACAGGATGCTCGCCGGGACGTGTCAGGAAGGATGGCGTCATCACCGGGGATCAAAGGACCGCGCTTCGCCGGGCGCCACTGGCCCCCTCCCTTGCGGTCGCGGTTCGGACCGACTCGTCGCCCCGCGTGTTGCGACGGCCCGGCATGAGAACAAGCCATCGTGTCAGGCTCGCCGCGGGAGTTTTCGGCGAAGCAGAACGAGGACGATCCCCGCGACGATCATCGGGATTTCACGCGCATAGTGGTATGCCGCCCAGGGCACGACTTGTTGATGCGCCCCCCGAATAAGATGTGTGATGCAGCCGCCGAGGTCGATCGCCACGTACGCAATCGTCGCAACGAATCCGCTCCAGATAATAAACCAATCCGGCGTACCCGGGCGAAACCGAATGACACGCATCAACCACAACCAGATGAACAACAGGAGCAGGGAATAACTCGCCCAGGCCATGTCGGACATCGGCCGCATGATCCAGATGGCTGAGAGATGTTTGCCTGGCGCCGACATCGCGATTCGAAAGACAAACTCCGTGACGACCTGGTCGGCAAATTGCACGCCCCAACACACGATGGACAGGAGAACCAGATACCGATGCCGGCTCAGCTTCGTCGCGGCGATGAAGAAGCAGGCCAGCGCAACGAACGACGCGACGATTCCCGGCCAGCCAAGAGACGACAGAATCAGGGGAACATTCGGGAACTCCCCGAAGATGGCCCAGAAATGCCGAATTCGGACAATTATCGCGGCGCGATCGAGGAGGATCCACAGGGCGAGAACAGCGAGCCCCGCCCGCAACCAGTTCGACGCCTGAAGATCCGGCAGGTTCAGATATGACGGCACACGCGAGCGTTCAATCAGCTCACCGCACTCCACACATTTCGCGTCCCATGCGAGCGAGCGCAGATTGTGACCGCAGCGAATGCAGGATAGATCGGATTCGACGTGTGAGACTTCCGGCATGGAGGCCAATCGTAGCGAGATGCGCCGCGGCCGGGCAAGTAATCGCAATGCAACGAGTAATCCACAGGATGCGCGCCGGGACGTGTCAGGAAGGATGGCGTCATCACCGGGGATCAAAGGACCTCGCGTCGACGGGCGCCACTGGCCCCCTCCCTTGCGGTCGCGGTTCGGACCGACGCGGCGTGTCCACGCGGCTGCGCCCGCGGTTCGGTTCAGCGCAGGGGTTTCATTTCGCCGGAGTCGAGCCGCTTGAAGTAATGATTGGCGGCGCGGATCAGTGTCGGCAGCAGAAGCAGACACGCGGGCAGGTTGCAGAACACAGTCAGACCCGTCATCGCGTCGGAGAAGTTATAGACAGGCTTGAACTGGCTGAAGGTGCAACCCGCGAAGATCGCGATGACGAAGAGGAACTTGTACGGCAGGATCGCCGCGCGGCCGAGCAGGTATTCCGTGCCCTTCTCGCCATAGTAGCTCCAGCTGATCATCGTGCTGAAGGCGAAGAGGCACACGCCGACAAGGATGACGTAGCGACCAAAGCCGAGGTAGATCGTATCCAGGGCGAAGCGCGTGATTTCGGCGCCGTCGATCCCGAGATGCACGGGCTGACCAGCCTTCAGTGTCGCCACGCGCTCGGCGAAGCCCTCGCGATCGTCGGCCTCGTTCTCATGATCGATCGTGATCTCGATCTCGCTAAGTTTGGCGATTTCACTCGGCGACGTCGTCACCACGCGCTCCGACGCGATCGCCGGCAGGAAGGTCGGCGCGTTCCCCTCGGGTCGCTCCACGAGCACCCAGAGCTTCGTGTGTTCGTTGTTGAGTTCCGCGTAGTGAACTTCGCGAAGCTGCTCGGGGATCTCCTCCGTCGGCGTCATGGCGACGCGAATCGTGTCGCCGTCGACGGACGCGATCGTTCCGACGGCCGGTCGGTTCCACACGCCCGTGCTGAGCACGACGAGCGCCGTCATCGTGCAGATGATGATCGTGTCGATAAAGGGCCCCATCGCGGCGACGACGCCCTCGCGAATCGGTTCGTCCGTCCTGGCGGCGGCGTGGGCGATGGCGGCGGACCCCTGGCCCGCTTCGTTTGAGAACAGCGCCCGCTTCAGGCCGAGTTCGAACGCCATGTACGCGCCGACGCCGGCGAAGGCGCCCTTGCCGGCCGTTCCGCTGAACGCGCACCTGAAGATCAGGGCGAACATGTCGCCGATCGCGTCGACATTGCGGAAGATGACGACCATCGAACCGAGCACGTAGACCACGCACATGAACGGCACGAGTTTCGAGGCGACGTTTCCGATGCGCTTGATGCCGCCGATGATGACGAGCATGACGAGAAATGCGATCACGGCGCCCGTCAGCTTCGGATCCACGCCGAAGGTCGCGAGCTGATTGCCGACGTTCCAGCTTTGGAACATGTTGCCGCCGCCGAAGGACGCCAGCGCGATGATCAGCGCATAGACGATCGCCATGATCTTGAAGACCACCCAGAGACCGCTGCCGCGGGCCTTGTGCGGATCGACGAGCGCCTTCTGGATGTACCACATCGGTCCGCCACGGACCTCGCCGCGCGCCGTCGGCGCGGCGCCGGCGTCGGGGGGCGTTTCACCCGCGTATTCGAGCGTTCGCGTGTCGGCGTCGTGATCCATGCCGGCCGGCGAGCTGGGATCGGGCGTGTCCTGTTCGTCGCGGAACATCGTCGCGAGGGAACATTCGACGAATTTGATGGCCATGCCGAAGAAGCCCACGATCCACATCCAGAAGACGGCGCCGGGACCGCCGAGCGTGACGGCGACACCGACGCCCGCGATGTTGCCGAGACCGATCGTGGCGGAAAGCGCCGCGCAGAGCGCCTGAAAGTGCGTGATATGGCCGGCGTCGTCCTCGCGATCGTACTTGCCGCGAACAACCTGGATACCGTGGGTCAGGGCGCGCCACTGGACGAACTTGGAGAGGATCGAGAAGAGCAGCCCGCATCCGAGCAGCAGGAAGAAGAGGTATTCCGTCCAGACGACACTGTCGAACCACTCGGTGAAGTTCTTGAAGCTCTGCATGCGATATTTCCCAAGGTTGTCGGCGCGAATGAAGGGGGCAATGATGCCGGATTCGCGGCGTCGTCGCAAACGAAAAGGGGAAACACCGCCGGCGCCGACTATCGACGGAACCAGTGCCGCCCGATCGTGGAGAGGATCCAGTAACCCGCCTTGAACGATCCGCGAATCGTGCCGCCGATCTTGCTCTGGCCGATGCGGCGCCTGTAGTGGACGCTGACCTGCCGGACGCGCAGTCCCTCCTGCAGGGCCCGAATCTGCATCTCGACGGTCCATCCGAACGCGCGATCCCGCATGGCGATGGCGTCGAGGCTGGATCGGCGGATGGCGCGGAAGGGACCAAGATCGCGGAAGGAGTAGCCCCAGCGGAGCCGGATCAGGCGTGTGGCGAGCCAGTTGCCGAAGCGCTGTTGCGGCGACAGGGCGCCGGCCTCGACAGTCGGCGCGTCCCGCGTCGCGATCACGAGGTCGGCCTCGCCGCGAAGGATGGGCTCAACGAGTTCGTGGGCGCGTGAGAGATCGTCGCTGGCGTCGGCGTCCACGAAGAGGACCACGTCGATGTCCGGTCGAATCCGCCCCATCGCAGCCCAGCACGCGGCGCCATAGCCTCGTTGCGGCTCGTGGACGACTTCGGCGCCGAGGGATCTAGCCACATTGGCCGTGTCGTCTGTGGAGGCGTTGTCTCCGACAATGACCTGGCCCGGCGCGAGCGCCGCAATCTGCGGCAGCACCACGCGCAGGGACGCCTCCTCATTCAACGCCGGCATGATAACTGCGACCCGATTCACCTGAGACGACTCCGTCGACCGGGGCGCCACCACCCGGCAAGAACCATAATTGTTTACCAGCACTCAACTTACCAACAGGGATCACCATCCCCATGCGGCATTGACCCGAATCCGTATGATCCCGATGGAACTCACGTCACTTGGGGACCGTTATAATAGAGGCGATTCGGCGCGCGCGCGATTCGCGCGCCGAGATTGAGAATCTCGTCATGAAGCTGGGGCGAGTCGAAACTGTCTCAAGGAGCCTGAACGTGCATATCCGCCGAATCTCCGCTGTCGCGATCATTGGGGCAATTGGACTCTACGTCATCCTGGGAACGAGCCCGACGGCCATCGCAAAACCAAAGGTCGAAATGAGCGATGTGCCGCCGGACCTGCGAGACGAGTACGTCAGCCTGCGCTACGTTTCGAAGCATATCGGGGAGGGCTTCAAGGTTCGCCGAAGCATGCACTATTCGATCATCTACAACACGAGCGAAGAAGACGTCGCGGTCTTCGAATACGCGATCGAGAAGACGTATCGCGCCTGTGCCAAGTGGTGCATCGGGATGGGCCTGGAGATTCACCAGCCTAAGAAGAAACTACTGACGCACTTTTTCAACGACTTCAGAGAATACCAAGCCTACTCCGTTCTGATGGGCAGTCCCGTCAGCGGCCCGGGCACGGCCGGATTTTACCATCCGATGACGAACTACTCCTACTTCTACAACTTCAGAAACACGCCGGGATTCAAGAACGCGAAGCTGAACATCGACCAGCAAATCACACAGCTTGCCGACATGCTGCGGCGCGGCGACGTGCCTTCCGATCAGAAGCGGGCAATTCGCGCGCAGATTCGCCAGCTTCGGGCGACTCAGAATCGAATCAATACGTTCGGCGGTGATACGACGGAAGAGGTGCTTCAGCACGAAGTCGCCCATCAAGTGCTGTTTAACATCGGTTTCCATAACGAACAGGCGGCGCTGCAATTCGCCAACCCGCGCTGGTTTGCTGAAGGAATGGCGCAGTTGTTCGAACCGATCGACGAAGGCGAGGGATCAGGTTTCGGCAAAGTGAACCACGACAAGGCACAGATGTTCCACCGGCTCGTCGAGACCAATCGACTCTATCCCGTCGACGGATTTGTGTCAGACATTCGATTCTTCTTCAGCGGTGACATTGCGGGCGTCGCGTACCCGCAGTCCTGGGCCCTGGCGCACTACCTGACGCGAACGAAGCGTGACGAATTGAAAGCCTATGTGGACGAGATCAACAAACGAGACGGCGATTTCGAATCGTCTCCCGAGCTCGAACTCAAGACATTCGAACACTATTTCGGCAAAGTCGACGACGCGTGGGTGAAGCGCTGGAAGAAGTACATGGAACGTGTGAACTGATCCCAGGTCGCAGGAAGCTGACGCGCATTCGACAGGGACGATGACACGCAAAGGGAGTTGCTTTCGCGTTCCTGCCATCGCGACGCCCGCCCGAGCGGTCCATTAAGCAGAATCAAGTTGAGCGGATCCCCAACGCGACAACCGAATCATGATTGCAATCCCCCCGGCGACGCGATCGATCGTCGCCGCCGGGGAAGCCTCCCATCCTTCGGAACGATCGTCGCCATCTGCGCGCTCTTCAGCGGGCTAACCGCCGCACAGTGCGATCCATCGTTAAATGACACGGTCGCGCCATCCACGACGCCGAATGTCGTCGACAGCGGATCCGGCGCGACGGGGAACGAAGCGCCGGCGACGCCCGCGATCGGGTCGACGCCCAGCCCGGCGGCGACATTGCTCGAACAGCTCACGCTGGAGCGAATCAATCGGGCGCGTCTCCTGCCCGCCGCCGAGGCGCAGCGATACAACATCGCCCTCGACGAAGGAATCCCCGGACAGCTCAGCCCGACGCCGAAGCAGCCCGTCGCGATGAACGCGACGCTCCGGGAGACGGCCGCCGACCATTCGGCGGATATGCTGCGACGCAACTACTTTGCACACGACACGCCGGAAGGCGTCACACCCTTCGATCGCATGAAGGCGAACGGCTACCTCTATATCTCCGCCGGCGAAAACCTCGCCTGGCGCGGAACGACCGGCTCGCTGGATCCTGTCGAGACCGTCGAAATGCAGCACGAGGACCTCTTTGTCGACCGGGACATCGAGCGGCGCGGTCATCGCACGACCATGCTCAACCCATCACTGAGAGAAGTCGGTGTGTCGATTCAACGGGGCAGCTTCACGCGTCAGTCCGACGGTCTGGAGTTCTCGGATTCCATCATGAACACCCAGGACTACGGTACGCCGCCCTCATCACCCGTCTTCGTGCTCGGCGTCGTGTACGACGACGCCAATCGCAACGGCCAGTACGATCATGGTGAAGGCCTTGCCAACTCCAGCGTCACCCTCGGAAACGTGGTCAAATCGACAAACCAGGCCGGCGGCTACGCCTTCAGTGTCCACACGGCCGGCGTGTACGACCTGAGGTTCGCGAGTGGTCAGCGCCAGTCGATTACCATCGAAGACGGCGACGCGAACATGAAGATCGACCTCGTCAATCGTTCGAAGATCGTTGTGAATCTCGGCCTCGGGAAGCTCAACTGACCCGGCGTGTCGTCGGATCGCCGAAGGCCCCCGCCCGATTCCGTCGGGCCGCACATCAACCACGAGCGCTCACAATAAACAAAGGTGGCGACCCTCGGGAATCGAAGATCGCCACCTTGTGTATGTCTGAAGTCTCAGCGAATGCGGGCTCTTCGCCGCCACTGCGGCCGGCGCCATCGAGTTACTTCTCGATTTCGTCGCTCTTCTTTCGCTTCTTGTTCTCTTTATCAAGCCAGTCGCTGTTTTCCTTCTGTTCTTCTTCGGTTTCGTATCGCTTCAGCTTGCGCTTGATCTCGGGGTTGTATCCCATGCGTCGCAGGAAGTACTCCTCGTCGGGGACGGCCTTGTCGCGGGACACATTCTCACTGACCCAGTGATTCCAGTTATCTTCCAGCTGCTTCTGCCGGTCGGCCGGAAAGTTCAGTTCCCAGGCGCGCTTGCCGACACCTTTGCGATTTTCCTGGTCGACACCGACGCGCTTGGAGAGATCGAAGACGGCCCGGAAGTCCTTCTTGCCCTCGATGCCACCGTTCATCATGTAGGCGCAGAGGCTCCACGCCTGGGCGTAGTTGAAGAATCCCTGGTCGGACGTCATGTCACCGTGCCAGGTGGCGGCGTCGATTGTCCAGACGTAGTCGAAGTCCTTCCACTGCTTGGTGTCGTGAATGCGCCGGATGACGGGGGCGTATCGGCCGCGATTCGGGATTTCGGCGAAGTTCTCGTCGACGGACTTGTCGAAGTCCCAGTACTCAAAGACGGAGGCGTGGCCCTCATTGAACCATCGCGGCGCCTGGATCGGAATCGCGTAGTTGATCTGCGCCAGCAGCGAGTAGCCGAGGCGCATCTGGAGTTCCATGTGGGCCGCTTCGTGCTTGAGGGTTCCCTTTGCCCACTTTTCGAACTTGGTAACGCCACTGGTAAACTGCTGCAGTCTGAATCGCTGGGCGGGCCACTGCGGACTGCGATCACCGTTGGCCGGCACCGCGATTGGGTGGAAGAAACCACCGCTGCCCGGCGTTCCGCCGTTGCGCATGTAGGTTGCACGATCCGCAAAGACGATCACCTCAACCTTTTCATGCATCTGAACGGGAATACCGAGCAGCTTCTGATAGGCTTCGCCGTATTCGCGATGCAGCTTCTCCATGTACATCGCCGTGTTGACGGTGAACTCCGCGTCGATATCCGTTCGAACGATGAAGAGCGGTCCCTTGTAGGTCCACATCCGAATGCGCTTGGTCCCGTCGGTAATGACACCACCGTGGATATCGTCCTTCGGGTCCTGCTTGGTGCGCTTCATCATCTTCGAAAAGCGCTTGTCATACTTCTCGTCCGACTCGTTGTTGCGCTGGCCCCAGCGGATCTTCTCCGCCTTCTGCTTGTCCTTCTTGTCGGGGGCCCGGCGCTTGCGACGCTTCGGCTTGTCGTCCTCATCCCACTTCCTGAACGTCGTGTCATCGAACCCGACTGGCGGGCTCGACGCGCGGACACCGCGAACGCCGAGGACGGCAATCGCCAGACCTGTAAGCATGAAACTACGAAGCATCAAATGCCGTCGCACCATGAGGGAGTCCCTTCTGTTCCTGATAAAAGACAATACCCGCCGCATATGGCGTGTCGTCCATCGCCGCGCCGAACCGGCTCCTATCGGCGTGCGAGCGTCGATCTCTACACCTCTGTCATCCTAATATCGGCCGTCCGCCATCGCAACGATTTGTCGGGAAACCGGCTCTGACGGCCGACTCCCCGCTGAATATCGACCCCACGGTTCGCGTCCGATGGCTCGCGTATTTCCGGCAAGCGCCAACGCGATTGCGTCGATCTGCAGAGGGCGTCGAATCATCGTGAACCGAAGGAGCCCTCCGGCGTTGCTCGGGACGACAGCTATCCAACATAACGCCGTGGGCGGCCGCGTCTTACGCTGGATCCTGACGGCGATCGTCTGCGCGGCCCCCTTCGCCATGTCGCTGCGCGAACTGGCGCTGGCCAATCAGGACTTCCAGATCGGCATCGACTTCCGAATGACCTACACGGCCGCCAGAACCTGGCGCCTGCGCCAGGATCCCTACGACGACGCCACACTCAAGGCCGTCTGGAGCGCCAGCGGGGCGCCGCATATGACACCGCCGGGGCGTCCGCAGACCCCCAACGTATACCCACTTTCGATCGCTCCGTTGCTGGCGCCGCTGTCGTCACTCCCCTTCCCGCCGGCATTCGCGATCTGGTTGCTCATCAATGCGGCGGCGGCGGGCTGGATCGCCTGGCTTGTCGCAACCAGCGACGACCCCATGCGCGACGGGCGAGGATCACGCGAGGAGACCAACAGCTCGGCGACGCCCTGGTTCCAGCCGGCGGCGGCGGCGTGCATCGTGGTGTTCGGATTTCCCCTGCACTACGGACTCGTGGTCAGCAACCTGGCCATCACAACGACGCTCTGCGTGCTGCTGACGCTGAGACATCGTGACGACGCCCCGGCGCTGGCCGGTCTGCTGTTCGGGCTCGCCCTGGTCAAATACACCTTGTGCGCCCCGCTTGCGATCATTTTTGTGATCGAACGCCGTTGGCGGCTGCTGGGCGTTGCAGGTGTAACGCAACTGGCGCTGCTCGCTCTGGCCACACTGGGTTACGCCGGGGCGTCGCCGCTGGGCTGGATTCCGCGGATGCTCGCGGAGTGCCGCGCGAGCCTTGAGCCGGGCGCCGTGAATGACTACGCCTCCCTGGACTACACGGCGCTCCATACGGAACTGGCGGCGCTGCTCTATCGATTGGCGCCGGTCCTCGCGGACGCGCGACATGTGATCCTGGCGGCGCTTGGCGTCGTCACGCTGCTAGCGTGTCGACGCTCGCCGGACGGGCGTCATGCGGCGGCCCGCGCCGACATGCGTTACATCGTCATCCTGGCGCTGACGATGATCGCCGTCTATCATCGCGTGTACGACCTGATCGTGGTCATCGCGCCGCTGACCGCCTGGCTGATTCGATACCGCCGGACGATCGCCTTCAATCAGTCTGCGTGGTTGTGGTTTGCGGCCGCGTTCTCCATGTTCGCGGGCCCCACGATCGCCGGCGGCAGCGCAAACGCCCCGTGGACCGTACTCGTCTTCGTGCAGCCCAACGCCATCTGGGCGACGCTGATCGTTCTGTTGGCGGGAATCGCGGCCATGCGAACGCTCGCGCCTCGGCGGACGCCGATGGGCGAGGGCGTTTGAAAATGCCCGAAACTGGCGGTGTCAGTGAAAGGCGACGCTAGAGCCGATCGCCGAGGAAGGGTTCGAGGACGATCAGCTTCTCATCGATGTTCTTGCGATTGCGCGCTTCGACGTTCAGGCGGAGCATGCCTTCGGCGGCGTTCGGCCGGATGTTGAACCACCAGTCGGGAAAGCGGAATGTGACGCCGTCGAACCGCTCGATCCGCGCCTTCGGCAGGGCCGCCTCGAGATTGCCGAGTACGCGCTCGGTATTGTCGCATCGATAACAGAGCTCACCCGACACGCTGTAGCGCTGGAGCGGCTTGACGAGATCACTGAGGCTGTGATCGTCGGACATCAGCAGATCCACAACGTGGGCGAAGGCGAGCAGGGCCGACTCGCAGTTGGCGTTCTCCCGGAAGTAGAGGCGGCCGGAAAGATCGCCACCAAAGATGGCGTCGTTTTCCGACATGGCCCGCTTCAGGTAGGCGGCGCCGATCCGCTCGCGAATCGCGGCCCCGCCGGACTGAACGATCTCTTCCTCCGTCACGGTGCTGGCGCGATGATCGAAGACGATCGACGCGCCGGGTCGCGTGTTCAGCATATGCCGGGCGAGCAGCGCAATGATGAACTCCGGCCGGACGGTTCGCCCCTTGTCGTCGATGAAGAGGCATCGCTCCGCCGCGGCGTCGAAACAGATCCCGAAATCGGCGGACTCCTCCCGCACCGACTGCCGCAGTTCCTGGAGGCATCGACTGCGCAGTGGATTCGGTTCGTGCGCGAACTCGCCGATGGTCTCGAAGTTGAGCTTGGTCACGCGCAGATTGCGGATGCCGCGGAAGAGAATCGGAAACCACTTTCCGGCAACGCCGTTGGAGGCGTCCACGACGACACGCAGAGGCCGGGGAAGTCGCGTCTTGGCGGCGAGCGGCGCACGTACGAAGTCGGTGTACGACTCGGACAGGTCGCGCTCCAGGCGGCGCGAATTGGCGCCGGTCACATGCTTCGGAACCCGGACGGCGATGTCGCGAATGCTGCCCAGGCCCGTCTCGATCCCGATCGGCAGGGCGTTGGCGCCGCAGATTCGAAAGCCATTTTCGCCGAGGGGCTGATGGCCGGCGCTGACCATGACGCCGCCGCAGGCCCGCGTCTTCTCGACGGCGAAGTACAGCTGCGCCGTGTCGATGAGACCGAGCATGATGACGTCGGTCCCCGTCGCCCGAATGCCCTCCACAAGAGCGCGTTCGATGCCGAGGGAGTCGGGCCGCGTGTCGCGACCGATGAAGACGGAGTTGGCGTCCGGATCGGCGCGATCGTAGCCGCGGAGCTTGGCGCGAAGGAACTGCGCCGTCGCGTGGCCGATGCGCCAGGCCGCCTCGTCGGAAAGCGGATCCGGCGTGACGCCCGTGATGTCGGACACGCGAAACATGGCGCCGATCCTGGCGTCGGAGCGCTTCGCCTCGACGACCTGTCCGTTAACGACGCGCGCGGCCTCGGCGACTTCGCGTGGCGCTTTGACGGGCATGGCCGTCGGCGTCACGCGCGCGACCTGCTCATCGTCATTGAACTGGCATCCGTTGCACTTGGGAAAATGCGCGCGACGGCGGCCCCGGCACACGGCATTGGAGATCTTGACTTGCTCCTCGCCGGGGCAATAGCGGTGGTAGTCATCCGTTGACTGCGGCTTGGCCATAAGCGAACTATCGTATCGCACGAACGCCTCGGAAACCACTCAGCCGGACATCGATCGCGCCAGAATCCAACCCCAAAAATCACACTCCATTTCGCTCCATTTTGCTACGCTTACCCACGCCCGCGAGTTCGCCTCCTTGTTGGCGACTTCCCTGTTGACACCGTATGATGTGAATTCCCGTCAGTCGTGTAGCGCATGCGTTGTAAGGAGCATTTGATGAGCAGCAGTGCAACGGAACAACTGGTCTACAACCCACCCGCAGATTTCTCCGCCGACGCTCACGTGCCCTCGATGGAGGCCTACGAATCGGAATGGCGTCGCTCCATCGACGACCCGGAGGGCTACTGGGGAGAAGTGGCCGCCGAGTCCCACTTCTTCAGGAAGTGGGATCGCGTCCTCGAATGGAATCTGCCGAACGCCAAGTGGTTCGTGGGCGCCGAGACAAACGCTTCCTACAACTGCCTTGATTTCCAGATCGAAAAGGGCCTTGGCGATCATCCCGCCATCATCTGGGAGGGAGAGCCGGCGGCCGCCGACGGTACGCCGAATAAGCGGGTCACTTACACCTTCAGCCAGCTTCACGCGAAAGTCTGCCAGTTCGCCAACGCGCTGAAGGCGCAGGGTGTCAAGAAGAACGATCGCGTCACGATTTACCTGCCGATGGTCCCCGAACTGCCGATCGCGATGCTGGCCTGCGCCCGGATCGGCGCACCGCACTCAGTCATCTTCGGCGGTTTCAGCGCGCAGGCGATCGCGGATCGCCTGAACGACGCGGATTCCCATCACATCATCACGTCGGACGGCGGCTGGCGGCGCGGCGGCGTCGTGCCGCTCAAGGCGAATGTCGACGAGGCCTGCAAGCTGGCCACCAACAAGGTCGACAAGGTCATCGTCCTGAAGCACTGCGACAACGACGTTCAGTGGGACGCGGCCCGCGACGTCTGGTGGAGTGACGCCGTCAAGGGCCAGTCGGAAGACTGCCCCGCCGAGAAACTGGACGCCGAGCACATGCTGTTCCTGCTCTACACGAGCGGCAGCACGGGCAAGCCCAAGGGCATCCTCCATACGACGGCCGGCTATCTCGTGTACACGCGACACACAGCGAAGAACGTCTTCGACTTCAAGCCGGATGACGTCTATTGGTGCACGGCCGACATCGGCTGGATCACGGGACACAGCTACATCGTTTACGGTCCGCTGCAGAACGGCGTCACGAGCATCATGTTCGAAGGGGCGCCGAACTACCCCGACTGGGAACGCTTCTGGCAGATCTGCGAGCGTTACAAGGTCACGAAGTTCTACACGGCGCCGACGGCCATTCGCGCCTTCATGAAACAGGGCGCGGAACTGCCGAAGAAGTATGACCTGTCCTCGCTGAAGCTCCTCGGCACCGTGGGTGAGCCGATCAATCCGGCGGCGTGGTCCTGGTACAACGAGAACATCGGCGGCGGCCGCTGCCCGATCATCGACACGTGGTGGCAGACGGAAACGGGCGGCATGCTCATTTCCCCACTGCCCGGCGCGACGCCGACGAAGCCCGGCTCCGCGACACTACCTTTGTTCGGCGTGGACGCGGCTGTCGTGGATCACAGCGGCAATCCTGTCCCGGCGAACGAGTCCGGCCTGCTCGTGATTCGCAAGCCGTGGCCGGGCATGCTGCGCGGCGTGTACGGCGATGAAGCGCGATATCGCAAGCAGTACTGGTCGGAGATCGAGGGCGTTTACTTCACAGGTGACAGCGCTCGCTGCGACGAGGATGGCTACTTCTGGATCATCGGTCGCGTCGACGACGTGATCAAAGTGTCAGGCCATCGGCTGGGCACGGCGGAGATCGAGTCCGCGCTCGTGTCACATCCAAAGGTCGCCGAAGCGGCGGTCATCGGCTATCCGGACGAAATGACGGGCGAGGCGATCGCGGCGTTCGTCACAGTCAAGTCCGGCGTCGGCGTCGATGACGACCTGAAGCAGGAACTGCGAAAGCACGTCGCCAATACGCTTGGCGCCATTGCGAGGCCGAAGGACGTGAGATTTACGGACGGCCTGCCAAAAACGCGGAGCGGCAAAATCATGCGTCGCCTGCTCCGAGAATTGGCCACAACAGGGAGCGTGAAGGGCGATATCACGACTCTGGAAGATCTCACAACCATCGCCAAGCTCAATAACCAGGAGCCATAGGGACCTTTCCGAGTCGCCCAAAATCTGATAAAATGACGCCCTGTGGAAGCGGGATTCTCACATCGATGAATCCCGCTTCCGGTAAGTCATCCGTCAGATTCGAGGCGCCAACCTGATCGGTTTGCGACTTGACTGGGCGAGAATGCCGGGACCGCGGCGCGGCGCCAATCGGCATTTCCATTTTTTGAGGCGGGGGCGTCTGCCAGAGGTTGAGCGAGCCGACAGGCCGCAACGTCCTCGGTTCCTGGTAAACGGCTGCAGGCCGTTGCGAGGCGCCGACAGACCCACCGGATTTAAGGAAGGACTGACACCCATGGCAATGGAATCAGCCTGCCGGCTGCAAATGGGGAAGGAACGCCACGAGGGCGATGTGCGCATGGAAGCGGATCACATCGACTTTGCGGGGGCGACGAAATATCGATTTCGCATCGCCGAACTGACCAATCCCCGTCGAGAGGCTGACGGCATCCGCTTCAGCTTCCACGGCAATCCGGTCACGATCACGCTCGATACCGAAGGCACGGCCAAGACCTGGATCAAGTACATCCAGAATCCGCAGACGCTCGCCGACAAGCTGGGCGTCGAGGAAGGTCATACCGTTCGCGTGCTGAACCTCAACGATGACGACGAGCTGATGGGATCGCTCCGCGATCGAGAAGCGAAGATCATTGCGGAAGGCAAGCGTCGCTGCGACATGGTCATGATCGGCGTCGAACGCGCCGCCGAGCTCCGCCAGATCGGTCTGCTCGCCGAATCGCTGAAGCGCAACGGGGCGATCTGGGTCGTCCTTCCGAAGAGCGCCCGAACTGTCACGAAAGCCAACGTTTTCGCGGCCGCCCGGGAAGTCGGCATGAAGCAGGTGCAGATGCTCGACTTCACGGACAATCGCGCCGCCTACAAGATCGTTCGACCCACCAACGGTCGCAAGCGATCCGGCGGCAACGGCGCCGAACCCAAGGCCGCCGCCGCGAAGGCGTAGTCTTACCCGTCCCGTCGCACACATCGCGAAAGCGCGCCATGTCGAAGGCCGAATTCCAACTCGTCATTTTCGACATGGACGGTACGCTCACGCGCCAGAACATCAACTTCGACGAGATCCGCGCCGCCATCGGTCTGGATGGCGAACCCATCCTTGAGGCCCTGGGCCGAATGTCCCCCGCCGATCGCGCCCGCGCCGAGCGGATCCTGCGAGACTTCGAGGACCGGGCCGCCGAAACCAGCGAACTGCAGCCCTACGCGATGGAAATCGTGGAGGCGATTCGAGCGGCCGGCCGCCCCAGCGCCCTGATGACGCGCAACACGCAGCGCTCCGTCGATATCGTCCTGCGGCGACATCATCTCATGTTCGATCACATTCGCACGCGTGACGCCGGCGCGATCAAGCCGGCGCCCGATCCCGTGCTGGAGATCTGCCGGGAGTTCGGCGCGGCGCCCGCCGACACATGGGTGATCGGCGACTATCACTACGATATTCTCTGCGCGAACGCGGCCGGCGCGATTTCCGTACACCTCGCGGAGGCCTTCGACGAACCACCCGCCTGGTCGGGCGAGGCGCGTCACGTCGTGAAGTCGCTGATGGAATTCTCGGATCTGCTGGGACTGCCGCAGGCGACAACATCGCGGCCGATTTTGCCGGAGGCGTCGTGACAACCTCGGCGCGAGCCTGATTGGCGGCGCGCCTGGGACCGTCCTAGAATTGCCCCCGCAGGCGCGGCTAACGCGGCCGCCCGCGACGGGTCCTGCCGAGGGGGCGACGACCGCGCCGATGAATATCCATCGACCGACGCGTCACAAGAGTACCCTGCTTCCACGGGAGCCAGAGATTGAACGCCAGCACGCTTATCCTCATCCAGTCACTTGTCGCCTGCGGGCTTTTTGCGCAGGCGCCGACCTCACAGCCGGCTGAGCCGACCGCCCTTCGCGGCGCCGATCGCGGCAAGGTGAAGATCGTCAACGGCAAGCGATCCTCCGGCTCTGAGATCGTCGATCAGGCGCTCGACAAGCTCGAAGCCCGGGGCAAGGCGGCGAAGGCGATCGAAGCCAGAATCGTCTATGACTTCATCACGGCCGGGCCGATTCCGGAAATGGACTCCTCGAAGAAGAAGTTCGGCACGCTCTTCTTCGTGCAGACCGGCAAGCCGCAGTTCCTCGTCCACTTCGATCGCAAGGAAGCGGACAACATCGTCGATCGCACCCCGGAATACTACGCCTTCGACGGCCTGTGGCTCACGGAGCGCAATGATCGCTCGAAGACAGTCATCAAGCGCGAGATCGTCAAGCCGGGCCAGAACATCGACTTGTTCGATCTGGGCAAGGGTCCTTTCCCCCTGCCGTTCGGCCGCAGCCGGGACGAGATGCTGCGATACTTCGAAATCCGGCTGCACGAGAACGAGAAGGACAAGCCGATCATGCTGCGGTGCCTTCCGCGACAGGGCACGGATCTGGAAACGCGCTATCGGTACGTGGATCTCTTTATCGATCGCAAACTGGACATGCCGACACGCGTCGTCTGCCAGCGCAAGATTGATGACAATCGCATCGAAGTCGCCTTCTCTGACATCAGCGAACACGAGAACATCGATCCCAAGCGCTTCGTCGTCCCTGTCCCGAAGGACTTCCAGGAGACGATCGAGCCGCTCAACGAGGGGCCCACACCGGTCAACCCGGGGACCCAGCCGGAAATGAAGCGATAACGCGGCGCCGGACGCGGGAGATTGGGCCGGCGGCGGAATAGTATGTTAGTTGGGGAGGCCCCCGCCAGTGGGTCGAAACGAGACGTCACGAGGCGCCTGATGATTCAACGACATGAACAACATCGTCTGATGCGCCGGGCGGCGCGATGGGGAACGCTGCTGATGACCGCCGCATTTCCGCTGATGACGGCCTGTATCGACGTGCCGCGCGGTTCGACGGACAAGAACGACCTCGCGTCGATGAAGACGACGACGATCGATATCCCCGGCAGAACGACCTACACAGCCTACATTGCCGACGACTTCGACCTGCAGCGTGTCGGTCTCATGAACACGACGGAGGCCGAACTGCCGACGGATCGCGGCATGATCTTCGTCTTCGAGTCAGATGGTCTTCGCAGCTTCTGGATGCGAAACACCATCATTCCGCTGGACATCGCCTACATCCGCAGCGACGGCGTGATCGTCAGGACCTACACGATGGAACCGCTGAATGAGATCGGCTATCCATCGATCGAGCCGGCGCAATTCGTTCTGGAGGTGCGGGCCGGCCAGTTCGCCGAGCATGGGATCGTCGCCGGGGATACCGTGACGATTCCGGCGGAACTGTTCGGCAACTGACCTTCGCCGCCCTCTGTCGGGCGTTCAATCTTCAATTCCTCAAGCGCACATTCAAGATCCACGGCCCGATTGCCGTACTTCCGCCGGCTGTAGCCGGGGCCACAGTCAATCGGATTGTGATTTCGGTAGGTTCTGTTGCGCCACCACTCAGCGCAGGCAATGCCCGACTCCGGCAGGGTCCTCCAATAATCCCGAATCATGGCGCCATGCCACTCGTGCAGCCGTCCGGCGCTGTCGTGGTCATGCAATCTTCGCCACGTCGCCGCGTCGTACGGCCACGCTGCGAAAAACCGGGCGGAACCACAGGGCTCGCAGCTCGCCTCGCACCAAAGTGCGTCGCAATGCCCGCACGCCATGAGGCGTGTCCAGGTCCCGCGGTCTGTTTCACGAACGGGCCAGCTTGGGCTCGAACACAGGCTCAGGCCCTTCGGTCCCCTGGCTCCGCATTCCCATCCTCCGGCGCCCTATCGGACCTTGCACGCCGCATCGCCGATTTCCTGACGTCGCCGTTCTCCAACTATGTCAACACACGTCCGCTACGGCCCGACCAAAGAGACAGGGCATAACGTATGCTGAAGCTGGATCTCCTTGGCGGTGATCAGGTCGTGCAACAATGACTCAGACAACCTCGCAGTCTCCTGCGCCGGAGGCGCCGAGCCGTTTTGGCAAGGCGCCCGGCGAACGGATCAATATCGGCGTGCTCCAGCACGGTCGCCGCAAGCACCCCGTGCTCGGCGCACTGCTCGGACCCGCCGCGACATGGTGCCACGCGGCGCCCGTCGATGCCACACAGCAGAATGACTTCGGTCAGCTCCGCAACTTCGACGTCATGCTCTTCATCGACAATCGCGCGATCACGGACCTCGACGATCGCAACCAGGTCCGCCAGGCGCAGGACACGCTCGAGCTCATGCGCAAGCGGCGCATCGGGACCGTCGTGCTGACGGATCGGCCCTGGCAGTTCTCCAAGTTCGACGCCGGCGTCGTCTGCATTCCCTACGACAGCCCGTTCGAGCGGACCGAGGGAGCGCTTCGGGCGCTGGCGCATGTGCGACCGCTCATTCGCCAGATCGACAAGCAGTACATCTCGATGCAGCGCCTCGGCAGAACGCTCCAGCGACGATTCGAGGAGACGGACCGCGAACTGCGGCTGGCGTCACGGCTGCAGCACGATTTCATGCCGCATGAACTGCCGCAACACGGGCCCTTCAAGTTCGCGTCGATGTTTCGGCCGTGCTCGTGGGTCAGCGGCGACATCTTCGACGTCTTCCGGCTCGATGAAACGCACTGGGGCTTCTATCTCGCGGACGCCGTGGGTCACGGTGTCGCCGCCGGACTGCTCACGATGTACATCAAGCATGCGATTCGGCCGAAGCGCGTGCTGGAAAATGGCTATGAGCTCGTTCCGCCGAACGAAGTGCTGGGGCATCTCAACGCCCTGCTGGCGGCACAGCGGCTGCCGGACTCACAATTCATCACGGGCTGGTACGGCGTCCTGAACGTCGAGACGAAGGAAGTGCAGTACGCCGTCGCGGGTCATCCACCGGCCATGCTCGTGTCGCCCGATGGCAAGATCCAGGAACTGCACGGCGAAGGCTGTGTTCTCGGGATCGCGGCCGACGAGACCTACTCGAACGAGTCCATCACACTCACGCCGGGGCAACGGCTCGTCCTCTACAGCGACGGTCTCGAACCAACGCTGATCCTGCGACGCCCGCCGATCCCTGAGCTGCCGGAATTCGATCCCGCCGTCATCAGGCTGCTGGATCTTCCCGCGGATTCCTTCATCACGCAGCTGCGAACGCTGCTGGATGATTCCCCCGGCAGCCTGGCGCAGGCTGACGACGTCTCGGTACTGACGCTGGATTACCTCGTTCAGGGGTAGCCTGACCCAAAAAAAGGCGCGCCCGAATCGGACGCGCCCTGGTTCAGATCAAAATCAGTCAATCGCGCCTATTCCACGGCCTGCTCGACCTCAACGACGTCGGTCTCGGGACCATCACAGACGGAGATCGTTGAGTCGGCCGGCTGATAGGTCATGGGACCAATCGTATCGCGGAACCGTCGACGGAAGTCCTCTTCCGTCATGTTGGCGGCGGCCGCGAGTCGCGCCAGCGTGACGGGATCGCCGAAGTCGCTTTCCTCAAGGCAGATCATGTAAGCCCGGGCGACACGATAGGCGTCCGAGTTCACATCGACACAGCGGATCCGGGTTCGATTGGTCGCCGGATCGATCATCTCATGGAAGTTCATCGGGCGGATGTTGCTGCCCTGAATCGTGACCATCACGCCGCCGCGCAGATCGACCTTCGGATCGCGGAGGAGCCGGACGGCGCCATTCCCGAGATCGCGGCAGTAGGACATGTCGAACGGCACCGGCGGGGCGCATCGCATGACATAGCCAAGTGTCTGCGGGACGATCGTCGCCTTTTCTCCGCGTTCGCTGAAGCGCCGCGTCAGCTCGTCACCGATGAGGCGACCGAGGGGCACTTCCGCCAGTCGCAGATGGCCGGCGGCGTCGAGCGGAACCTTGCGGCCCAGCAGCTGTTCGAGTTCATCCTTGTCGCCGAGGCGATAGGCGAGACCCTCCGCGACGATGACGACGCCGTAGCTGCGGCCCATCGACTTGCGTTTGATCATCGCGCCTTCGATCACATCGGCGAGAGAGCCGAAGCTGATGTTGTCGTCAAACGTCTCGGGGATGAGAGTCAGCGTGGCGCCCGTGCTCTTGCCCATTCCCAGGGCGAGGAAACCGGCGTGGCGCCCCATCACGACGACAACGTACCATCGCTGCGTGGTGCGCGCGTCTTCCATCAGATTGCGAACGAGTTCCGAGCCGAGGTGCCGCGCCGTGTTGAAGCCGAAGGTCGGCACGTCGCCCGGCAGCGGCAGGTCGTTGTCGATCGTCTTCGGGACGTGGACCACGCGGATGCGTCCGTTCGTCTTTGCGGCGACGAAGCGCGCGCTGAGGGCCGTGTCGTCACCACCGATCGTGAGCACGTGCGTCACACCCAGCGAGGCGAAGTGCTTGACGACCTGGTCGACCTTCCTCGCATCGGGTTCGACGACCGTCGTCTCGCTCAGCTTATTCTCGTTCAGCAGCGTCGTCCGCGCCGTCTTGAGAATGCTGCCGCCCTCAAAGTGAATGCGCGCCACTTTGGGAATGTCGAGCGGTGTCGTGTGTCGTTCGGGAACGAAGTTGTCCGACACGAGATGGCGGAATCCTTCGTAGATGCCAATCACGGTCATACCGCTGTTGATCGCTTCAATCGTCGCGGCGCCGATGACGGCGTTGATTCCGGGTGCGGGACCACCGCCTACGATGATGGCAAGAGTCGGCCGGTTCATATACCAGGAGTTCCTTTACCTGAGGAAGGAAAAACGTTTTTCCACATCATATCTGCGATCGTGGGGCGCTTCAAAGCCCCCCAGGGCGACGATCGAATTCTCGGACGCGGACCCGCCGCAATATCCCGCAGTCGGATCGCAGGATTCCGTCGTTCGTCCTTCGATCGTTGATCGACTATTTCGAGCGCGTCTGGATGTTGTCCAGAACGTTCATGAAATTGATATAGCTATCGTAGGGTGATTCGTAGGGATTGAAATACTTGTGCACGTCACCGTCCGCGAAATACTTGGTGCACATATAGTAAAAATGATCCGAGGTTTGCAATCTGCGCCAATCGCTCAGCAGCGCCGGGTCATTCTTCGCTTTGACAGCGGCTTCCAGCTTGTAGATCTCGGTCAGGGCGTTGGACTGCATGGCGTTGCCGAGCCATGCCGACAGGTCGCGCTCCGTATCCGCCCAGCTGATAAGATGATGCGCGTCGTATTCCCCGACGACGTCGTAACTGTCCGCCACTTCGCTCGGGGTTCTGAAGTCGTTACCCAGCTTCATCACCTGTCCCGGCATGTGATACAAAAAGTCAAAAATGCCGGTATCCGCCCACTGGTGCTCGCCCAGGGTTTCATAGTCCATAAATAAATTTACAGTGAACCCGTCGCCGTTCACATCGTGGACCCAGCCCGCGAACTTCTCCGCCGTGAGCGGCCATTCCGACCAGCCCCGGTTGCCGAACCGGAAGGCGATGTCATCCGAGAGGCGGTAGTTCTTCAGGAGCACCTTGATGTCGGCGTTGGGCGGTCGGTACACGTAATTCGGTGATCGATAGCCGAGCAGATGATCGGCGCCCTCGCAGATAATGGCCTTGTAGCCCATCTCGGCGGCGGCGGCGGCGACCTCGTTGTTGTAGATCAACTCCGTGTTGCGAAACACGCTGCTGCGCCGGCCGAACAACTCGTGGATTCGATCCTGCTGCATCCGCACCTGCTCGCGAAACTCATCCCGCGAGTAAAGGAACGAAAGGCTGTGATAGTAGGTTTCCGCAATGAACTCGACGCAGCCCGTGTCGGCCAGGCGACGAAAGCTGTCCAGAACCTCCGGCGTGTAGGCGGCGAACTGATCCAGCACAACACCTGTCAGGGCGTAGGAAACCTTGAATCGCCCTTCGTGAAGCTTGATCAGATCGTAGATGCACTGATTCGCCGGCAGGTAGCACTTGTTCGCGACCTTGCGGCAGATCTCCGAGTTCTTCGCTTCGTCGAAGTAGTTGGAGACGGTATCAAAAATGCTGTACCGACGGAGACGATACGGCTGATGCACCTGGAAATAGAAACAGACAGAGGCCATGAGTCACTCTCAAATCGTTTCGTCGATCTTATCGAAAACGCGGACATCGTGGTAATGATTCTGTTGCGGATTTGTCAAAGATTCACGCGAAACCGACACGCCGACGCGTCGGGACCGCGCTGCGTGACGCCGCGGAGACAACGATGACGTTGCGACAGCGATCGTCGCCGGCAATAACGCCCGCCGCTTACGATCGTCGATCGATCGCCCGCTGGTAGACCTCGATGCAACCACGGGCCGACTCCTTCCATGTCAGACGCCGCACCTCGAACGTCCCGTGCTCCTTCAGCGCCGCGCGAAGCGGAGGATGACGAAGCACGGCGATGATCTTGTTGGCCATCTCATTCACATCCCAGAAATCCACCTTCAGCACGTGCGAGAGGATTTCCGAGACGCCGGACTGCTTGGAGATGATCACGGGCACGTCGTTCGACAGGGCTTCGAGCGGCGCGATGCCGAAGGGCTCGCTGACACTCGGCATGACGTAGAGGTCCGCCATCTTGAAGACGCGCGTCACGTCGTCCCCTCTCAGGAACCCGGGGAACATGACTTTGTGACCGATACCGAGTTCCGCGGCGAGTTCGATCGATGAACGGATCATGTCGCCGCTGCCGGCCATGATGAATCGCGTGTCGGGCTCGTATTCGAGCACCTTCTTTGCCGCCATCAGAAAGTACTCGGGCCCCTTCTGCATCGTGATGCGGCCGAGGAACAGCACGATCTTCTCGTCTCGCCGAATCGAAGGCGGCGGCTCCGCGACGCCACCGTTCTTGTCGATCGCGTTATAGACGACTTCGACCTTGTCGGGACCGGCGGCGTAGCGATTCAGGAGGATGCCGCGCGTCAGCATGCTGACGGCGATGGCCTTGTCGGCCGCGTGAACGCCCTGACGCTCGATGTCGTAAATTCGCTGATTCACGTGCTCGCCGCTGCGATCGAATTCCGTGGAATGGACGTGAACCACCAGGGGCTTGCCCGTCGCCGCCGACACGGCGATACCGGCGGCGTAGGTCATCCAGTCGTGAGCGTGGACGACATCAAACTCCTCATTCAGGGCAATCTCGACGGCCAGCTTCGCGTAGCGATGCACTTCGAAGAACATGTCGCCGCCGTAGTGATCCGACTTCTGCGGCTGCCCGCCGAGATCGATGACGCTCGTGGGGCGATCGGCCGCCGAGACGTCGTCACTCTGCGACTCGACGACAACCTCCTCCGTCTTCCCGTCGGCGCCGACGCGCGTCACGACCGTCTTCTGCGTCGGTTCCGCATCCGGTCGATCGTAGGGTCGCAGCGTCGACGGAATCGAGCGCAGCTCCACGTTGGTCATGCCGGCGGGGAAATAGCTCGTGTACGTCGCCCGCTCGGCGCGGGCAATCTGGGCGGGTGTCGGGCTTCGCAGTTGCACGTGATCCGCGTGCGCATCGGCGGCGACGGCCTGAGGCAACACAAAGACCACCTCGTGCCCCAGCTCACTCATGGCGCGCGTCAGCCCAAAGCAGGCCGTACCAAGACCTCCGCTGATGAACGGCGGAAATTCCCACCCTAGCATGAAAACTCTCATCGGAGAGACGCCTTCCACATCGGTGTTCGATGCGATTCGAACGAAACAATGGCGAGTCGAATACCTACCCGCAATGACAGCGACGCCGAATACGATTTTTCCGCCCGAATTCGCCGCCGCGCCATCATCGCGTTGGTCGATAGCATTGTGGGTTATTCTGACGGCCTGTCAACGGACGCCGCCCGAGTTACCCACCGATTACACGCTCAGATTTCGCCGACACGCCACCGGCATTCCGGCGCTGTGAGGGTCGCCGCCGCGCGCACGCGGGAAATGGCGCTGCGCCGATCTCATCCACCCCGATCGCGCCGACCGTCGCTCCGGCGCATGGAACAGACGTACCGGTTTAGGACGTCCGCATCCCCGCCGCGCCGGGGACTCCGACACCTGCGCAGCTCGCCACGTCCGACTTCGGCGCCAGCCCATTCCCACATCCGAGATTAGTCGCATTGGCGTTCCGAGAGCCGACGCGCAACGCCGCACGGCCCGCGGCGTCCGTCC
Organism: Phycisphaerae bacterium; assembly: GCA_035399845.1. Lineage (GTDB taxonomy): Bacteria > Planctomycetota > Phycisphaerae > UBA1845 > UTPLA1 > ECT2AJA-110-A. Next base: position 26,333 of record DAOPJV010000074.1, read on the forward strand.
GCAAGCTCAATCGGCGACGTCACGACTCCGATACGACGACAACCTCCGATGCGCAACCCGCAGAGGACGTGGGCCAACGCCCGGCAGCCGCCATTGCGGCCAACACGGAGTCAAAACTCGATCATGAAGACAACAATCTCAAACGCGCAGCGCCTTTCATCCAGCCTGGCTCGCGTCGGCGTCATCGGCGCCGCGACGATCGCCCTCGCAGGCGCCACGTGCCAGACATCGCTCATCGCCCCGACCGGCGGTGGCGCCAACACGGAAGTCACGCCCGGCGTCCTGAAAGTCCAGGTCCTCACGGACTCGATCGCCCCGGCGGGCAGTCCCCTCCCGGCGAGCGCCGAGAACGGGCCCGACGATGTCGACGTCAACCTGACGCCCATCGCGTATTCCGTCGCCTTCCGGCGAATCGTCCTCAAAGAGTACGATTCGATCACCAACACATCCGCGTCGGAGCTCGAGATCTTCAGCACGAACGATCCGGAGGAGGCCCTCGTCGTCGACCTGGTCAACGACAGCGCGTCGGCGCTCGTCAATACCGACGATCTGCCGAGCGGGACCTACAACAAACTGGACATCGAAGTGTTCCACCTGGACATGACGGTCCCGACGCTCTATCCGGGCTCGACGTCGCAGAACATCAAATATCGCATGGTCTTCGAAGACAATGGCGTACTCCAGGCGCGCGACTTCCTGCTCTACCTCGAACCCGAGTGGTTTGACGGATTCCCGCAACTCCAGGCGAGTGTCACGGAAGCGGGCTGGTACTGGATGGATCGCGGCGATCCCGATCACGTGGTCGCCGTCGAAGGGGCGACTTCTCATCCGGACTTTGCCGTCCTCGATCTCTTTGCAAACGAGGATTTCTGGTCCTCCGAGCACAAGGTCCTCGAAGGCGGCGTCATCAGCCCCGAGCTGGAGTATGACGCGGACGCCGGCGGCGTGCTGAACATGCGGTTCGATGTCACGGAGAAGTTCAACTTCAAGGACTACCACGACGACACGACAGAGCCGGATGGTCTCTGGGAAATCCGCAAAGATGGCGGCATCCATCCCTTCCCACCGGACATCTCGGCCGATCCTCAGGCCGCAGACGCCAACGGCGTGACGCTGACATCGACCGCGAGCTAGGCGAAGTCGCGAACGGCCGCCTCGAACCACGGCTCGCCCCACTGGAGCAGTCCTCGCAGGAACAGGGCGCCCGTGGCGACGGGCGCGATGGGACCGCAGGATTTGACGAAGGGGATGATCGCGTCAGGCGCATCGGCGAGGAAGACGAGGGCGTCATGTTCGTCCTTCGCCTCGGCGGTCGCCCAGCGGGCTTCCACCTCGGCGCCTGTCATCGGCAGCGACGCCTCGAACAGCAGTTCCGGCTGATAGATCTCCTTGTCGCGGACGAGTCCGACGCAGGTCAGGTCGATCAGTTCCTCGCGCGCGATCCCCAGTTCTTCCGTAATTTCCCGGGCAACACTGGCAAATGGATCGATCGATCCATCCGGCAGCCGATCCGCCTCCTCGAACGCCCCGCCGAAGGTGTGGACGTGCTCGGCGTGGTACGAGACTCTTGCGGATCGCCGACCGTAGCAGATGCGGCCGTCAGAGGTCATCAGCGTCGCCGTCGTGCCGACGGGGTTGCTGAATCGGTCCCAGCCGAACGCCTCGATCCGATCGTGGTTGAACAGGTTCGTGCCGACGAAATCTCGATAGTTCGTCGGTCCAACGACCATCTCGAAACGCGCAGGTCGGCCCGACGCGTCCAGCCCCACCCGATGCGACAGGTAGCGCAGGAGCGGACCATTGAAGAGGAGTCGATCCTCGCGCGACGCGATCGCCGTCTGACGCTCCCATTCGACGGCGATCAGGGCGTCGATCTCCGGTGTTGTCGGCCGCGGCGCGTCGTCAAATGTCACAGCGACGCAATCCGGCGAGAAGCGCCCCGCGGCGTCGATGACAAACGGCAGATTTTCGTATCCCGCTGTTCGCATGCCCTGATTCTGCCGCGTGCAACCTGAGACGCAACAACGGCTTGCAAATCCGGCCAGGGTCGCTCCGTCTCGGCCGAGCCGGCGACAGGAAAAAAACCCTTGACCTGTAATACAATGTACAACTATTATACAGCCATTAACGGGCGCCGCTGGTCCGCGCCCCTGTACGACACTCATGCTCAAACGATCGCTCGCCATCCTGACGCTCGCCTCGCTGCTCTTCATGAGCCTCGGGCTTGCCGATGCGCTGCATCTGGGTCACGACCACGATCACGGCGGCGATTCCTCCCAGTGCCAGGTCTGCTACTTGGTGAAAGTGGCGACGATCGGCGTCGCCGTCAGCGTCGCTCTCTTCGTCGTGTTCGACAATGCGACGGACGACGAACCGGCGATTCGACTCGTCCGGCTGGCCCGTGTCGGCCACGGTGGTCCCCAGGCGCCTCGCGCCCCCCCTTCCCGCTAGTTCGAACCTGAGTCTCCCAATCCCTCTGACAGCACAGTTGCGCTTTTGTCGTTTCTGCGGATTCGCCCTGCGCGATCCGTCGAACCCGCCAGGCGCGCAACTTCAGTCTTCTGGTCGTTCCGTGTTGCGCCGTCAATCGCGCGTGGCCGGCGATCGGTTCATCGTTCGAACGATTTTCCCATGGGCGGACGACGGCGCGCGCCGTCCCCGCTTCAGCCCGGGAGCCCCGATATGAAGCGTCGCGCTTTCACACTGATCGAACTGCTTGTTGTCATCGCGATCATCGCGCTGCTGATCAGCATCCTCCTTCCGGCATTGTCCAGGTCCAGACGCGTCGCCCAGGCGACCGCCTGCATGAGCAACATGCGGGTCCTGTCGCAGGCGCTGCAGATGTACGCGGACAGCAACGACGGGAGATTTCCCACAGTTGGCTTTGCCCACGGAGGATCGGGGATCGACGCCTCGCGGGCCTGGTACTACACGATGCTCAGGGAGTACGGCGACGAGCGCGTCCTGCGCTGTCCGTCGGACCAGAGTTCGTTGTGGGCCCAGACCAACCTGAACGTTCCCGCGACCGAGCAGCGGCGTCACATGAGTTACGCGAGCAACTACTACATGACGGGCGAGATCATGGACGCCCAGGATCTCCTCGTCATGACGCGTATCCCGCGACCCGCGACGACCGCCTACTGGGTCGAGCTGGTCGAGGAGGGCGACTTCGCGATGGCGGATCACGTGCATCCCGAGACGTGGTTTGCCGATCCGAAACGGCTCGCCTCCCAGGAAATGGAAATCGAACGACACGACGACCACGCCAACTACGCGATGGTGGATGGCCACGCCGAACCCCGAAAGTTCGAGCAAACCTACAACATCGACTTCGCCAACAGCAGCCTGCCGAACATTCGCTGGATCCATAACATTTTCGATCCGCGTCTCGGCTGGTAAGGCGATCGATTCAACAACACCCAGACACTCCGGAAAGGAGCAACTGAATATGAAAACTGTACACAACGCCCTCGTGGCGCTACTCATCCTGCCTGTCTCCAGCGTCGCCCTCGCCGGCGACCCACACGATCACGCCCATGACGATCTCGTCGTCGGCGTTTCCGGCGCCGGGCAGCTCGCCGTCGAATTCGATTTCGCGGAACTCATCGAACTGCCCGAAATCAGCGGTGGTTTCCTCCAGGGCTGGGGCGTCGACGATCCCGGCTTCTTCAATCTCGAAGCCGATGAGCCCGCGGAGGACTTCTTCGTTCTCGGCGCCGGCGCCGACATTCGATTCGAGGTCGTGTCCTTCGATCCGGCAATGAAGGGCTGGACGCAGGGCTTTGCGAACACGTTTGAAAACACCGGCGAGTTCTTCCCGCTCGGCGCCCCCGACTTCGACGAGCATCCGTTCTGGCAGATCGACTCGGCGGACGCGGGCTACAACCCGCTCCAGACTCAGTGGCAGGCCACGGGCCGACTCATCGACGTCGGCGCCACGGGCTACGCGCCGTCGGCGTCCTTCACGCTGACGTTCGTCCCCGTCCCGGAACCGTCGACGCTGGCGATCCTCGGATTGTCATGTGCGGCAATCGTCACACGACGAGGCCGACGCGCGGCGTAAGCCGGACGGATTGAATGGAGACCAGGTTCGATTTGGGGACGACGCCGGATTTCGGCGTCGTTCCCGATCTTCTCGAAACGACAGGACTCTCAAGATGCAAACTGCGAAATTCACCCTGATCTCGGCGATCATCGTCCTTGCGATCGCCATTCAAAGCGCCAGCGCCCAGCACGCCGGCGATGTCTGGGTCGGCCGGACGAGCGCAGGACAGCTCGACGCCGGCGGATTCATCGACGTGGGCGTCGGATTCTACCTCGCGCCCTCAGGTGGCCTGTTTCCCGGCTGGTCGGACAACGATCCGGGATTCGATCGCGTCATTAACGACGATCCCGAAAACGATCTCTACTCGCTCGCGACTGGCGCCCAAATTCGACTCGAAGTCGTGGCGTTCGATCCGGCCCTGCGAGCCGTCGACACGTCATTCAACATTCTCGACACGCCGGGTGAGCAGACGATCCTTGGCGGCGCCACGCTTCACACGCACCTGACATGGAACATCAACGTCAACGATCCGATGTTCGACGACCAGGAGTACGTCTGGGAAGCGAAGTTCAGGTTCGTGGATACGGGCTCGACGGGCTACGTCACTTCGGACGACATTTCCCTTCGATTCACGAATGTCGATGTGGCGCCCGGCGACGTCAACGAAGATGGTCTCGTCGACACGCTCGACGTTCCGGACTTTCTCGCCCTGCTCTTTGACGACTCGACGGCGACACGCGAACAGCGGGCCGCCGCGGACATCAACCTGGATCGCAACATCGACGGCATTGACCTCCAGCTATTCGTGACGGCCCTTCTGAGTCCGTAGTGACGCAATCCGAAAGACAACAACGATGAGACAAAGCCCCAGATACGCCTTCACACTGATTGAACTGCTCGTGGTCATCGCGATTATCGCGATCCTCATTGCCGTGCTGCTGCCCGCGCTGTCGCAGGCCCGCGTCTCCGGACGCAGATCCGTCACGCTGGCGCACCTTCGCGGTCTCGGCGCGAGCATGCAGGCCTATCAGCAGGACCACGAGGATCGCCTGCCCGCCATCGGCGATCCGGAGGAGAAGGCGTTTCTCGGGCTGAGCCTGCTGGCGAAGCGCGACAGCTTTCCGCCCAAGTTCTACATCAACCCCAACACGCTCGACACGGCGCCGCACATCGTCGCCGACGACGGACGGCCCGTCCTCGCGGAACTGAATGAACTGGAAGTTGTTGCGGGAACGACGATCACGCCGGCGAACATTGACCAGGTCGAATGGCACTGCTCCTACGCCTATGACAATGACATCAAGCGGAAGAACACCGGCCGGATCAAGGTCTTTCTGGGGGATCGGGCGGACTACGTGAAGGGTCACACCTTCTCCGCCAACTGGCAGGGCAAGGGCATGTGCCTGTTGTGGACCGACGGGCACGGTGAATTCTCGAAGCACAACTTCGTCTGGGATCAGAGCGATCCCAACATGTACCATCACAACGAATTCGATGGCGAGGGCGGCGCCGAAGTCAACGGCGATGTGCGTGTCGGCGAGGGGACGATCGACACGCACATGCGCTTTTTCAGCGAGGAAGAGGATGACGCGCTGCTGCCCAATTGATCGATGGAGGGGGAGGCCGGATGGCGCCGCACGTTGGCGCCATCCGGATCGTGATTCGTTGAAACGCCATCGAGCCGCCACAGTCCCGAGTCCGAGCCGCCGCAGTCCCGAGTCCGAGCCGCCGCAGTGATGCGGCGGTTGAATCGTGAGC
>DAOPJV010000075.1:0-31401 GCA_035399845.1 Phycisphaerae bacterium
ATCCTGCCCTTTAGAGATATCGACGAAAAACGGGTTTTTGGGATAGGCTCTAAGCTCCGTCGCTCCTTCAGAGCGAGACTCTCACCGAATACACTGATCTTCGCCGGTGATGGTTCACGACATTTGGGCGCCTCGAACGCTCCAACATGCTTGCCTTGAGGGGCGAGGCTGTCCGGGAATTGTGTCGCCCTTTCAGGGCTAAACCCGAGGAAAAAACGCTAACCACGGGTTGCGCTCCGACCGCTATGCGGTCTCCGCTCCACCCGTGGCTAAAAACTGACGCTCCTTCGGAGCTGTGTTGGCCTTGGAAACATTGGAGTTTACGAAGGTTCTGCAAATCGGAAATCCTCACTCGAATTCCCGGACAGCGTCGCCTTGAGGGGCAAGCATGCCACCCCGCCACGACTGACCGGCGCCTCGAAATCCACCATGCTCACCCTGGAGGGTGAGAACGCCACCTCGTCGGGCGCTCGCATTGAACGGCGGGCCGCCCCCCTATCGCTGGATCATCTCACGCATCGCCGCCGGCGCATTTTCGAACCGCGTCATCATGATCATCGCCGCGATCACGAATGGCTTATGAAACGCCTCGCGATAGGTCGCCAGCCGGTACTTCTCGAACACATCGGCCGTGACTTCGCCGCGCTGGCAGCTCACGCCCGAGATATCCGCCGGCAGACAATGCATGTAGAGCGCCTCGCCGCCCTTCGTCTTCGCCATCTTCGCCGCGTCGCATTCCCAGTCCGCCATGTGCGTCGCGTTCTGCGCGAGGCATCGCTTCTCCAGATCCTTCAACCCCGCCTCATCCTTCGCCATCAGCAGCTTCGTCCGCTCCTGCATCACGGCGAAGGGCGCCCAGCTCTTCGGGTAGACAACGTCCGCCCCCTCAAAGGCCTCCGCCATGCTGTTGGCGACGCGGAACTTCCCGCCGCTTTCACTCGCAAAAGAGCCCGCCCTGTCAACGATCTCAGGGACCAGACCGTAGCCTTCCGGATGCGCCAGCGTCACGTCCATCCCGAAACGCGTCATCAGTCCGATGATCCCCTGCGGCACGCTCAGGGGCTTGCCGTAGGACGGGGAATACGCCCACGTCATCGCAATCTTCTTTCCGCGCAGCGCCTCCAGCGAGCCAAAGTGATTCTTCAGGTGCAGCAGGTCCGCCATCGACTGCGTCGGATGGTCCAGGTCGCATTGCAGATTCACAACGGCGGGTCGCTGCGGCAACACGCCCTCGCGAAATCCCTCGTCCAGCGCGGCCGACACTTCGCGCATGTACTTGTTCCCTTCGCCGAGGAACATGTCGTCGCGGATGCCGATGACTTCCGTCGCAAAGGAGATCATGTTCGCCGTCTCGCGGACCGTTTCACCGTGCGCGATCTGCGACTTCTTCTCATCCAGTTCCTGCAGGCTCAGACCCAGCATCGACGCGGCGCTGGCAAAGCTGAATCGCGTTCGCGTCGATTGATCGCGAAAGATCGAGACGGCCAGCCGGCCGTCGAACATGCGCGTCCTTGCGTTTCGGCGATACGCCTCCTCAAGCAGCTCCGCCGTTTGCAGGACGGCGCGCAACTCATCCGTCGTCCGATCCCACGTCAATAAGAAATCGCCGTTGTACATTTTCGTTTCCAGCTTCCCGAGCACATTGACCATCTCGTATAAATCACTGATCGCCTGTTGCGTCATCTTGGTGTTTCTCACATTTGCGCCCACTGATGGGCGGCACAGAACATCCTGTTTGGATTTTCGACAATCTCCCCACGCGTGACGTGAGAGATACGATACACACTTCTGCAATCCCGCGCCCGTCGCACTCAACTCAGTCCAGATTCCGGACGACGATCACAAATCCCGCATCGGCGTCGTAAATCAACCGAGTGGTCCTGCATTCGCTCGATTCATCACACAGATAGACATCCGGCAATCCCTCGCCTTTCTGTGCGAGCCAGACCCGGCGAATCTCGTCACCGAAGGCCGGGCTCCATGCGGCCAGGGCGCTGATCACGGCGCTTCGATCCTGGGGCGAATCCGACGCATCGATGGACATCTTCTGAAACGACTTTACTTTCAGCAGCCTGTCGACGACCGCGGGTGTTGCGTGAAACCAGAGGACGGTCTCTTCTTCGCCGGGACCGCCGGTATAAGCGCGTCGCGTCTCGGCGTCGCGCACCCCTGAGGGGCGCGGGACATCGAATACGCGCTCAAACGCCTGATCGACGGACAGGAACGAGAAGTAGCTGCCCGCGACGCCGATACACACAGGGAGAACAATCTGAATGAAATTCGATCGGAGATAACGCGCCGCCATCGACTCCAGCAGCCAGACTGCGATGACGGCCAGGATCCCCGAACAAATCGCCGCGTAAATCGCCGCAAAGACCCAGTTGTTGGAGATCCGCAACGACACACCGAACGCCGTGACGCCCGCCACGAGGAAGGGAATGACCTTCCGCGTCGGTCGATTCTCAATCACCGGTTGTTCGATTGGGATTGCGACCGGCGTATCTGAACTGAGACTCGTGTTCGACACCTGGAACGATCCCCCACCGGACTAACCCGCAGTCACGCGTTCGTTGAACGCCGTAATCCGCCGATCCCACTCATCCACCTGGCTGAACGTCTCCGCCCAGAAATCCGGGTCCCACAACTGATGCAGGTCCTCGATCGATCGCTGCTGCTGTTCGACCCACGTGAAGTACTTCAGGTTGTGCAGCGCCTTGCGATCGTGATAACCGAGCTCGCGATAATGATCCGTCTCGATACCGTGCAGGTAACGCGCACAATCCCGAACGGCGGACGTCGGGGCATAGACACCATCCGCCATGGCCATTTCGTCGAGGCGCGAATGATACAGGTCCATCGAATCCGTCAGCGGGATGAAGATTACGTCCCGCGCGTTCATCTCGAAGTACTTCGCGGTCTTGATCGCCCCGACGAGATTGCAGATGGACGAAATGCCAAGATTGCCAAGCCGCGTGACGACGTCCGGCAGCACGCCCGTCGACACGATGTACTCTCGCCCCACGCGCTCGTTGAAGAGCCGCAACAGCCGCATGCACTGCTCGTCATCGATTGCCGCGACGGCGTCCGTGTTGCGCACGTTGTGAATCCATGGCACGTGCTTGTCGCCGATCCCCTCGATGCGATGGCCGCCGAAGCCGCTCTGGTAGAGTGTCGGACACTGAAGCGCCTCCCCCGCCACGATGCGCATGTGCGGGTGCTTCGTACGCAGGAAATCGCCGGCGGCAATCGTGCCGGCGCTGCCCGTCGCCGAGACATAGCCCGACAGCCGAAGGCCCTTCGATACGGACGACATGCGCTCGAAGATTTCCTGAATGATCCCGCCCGTCTGGTGGTAGTGCCAGATCGCGTTCCCGAACTCCTCGAACTGGTTGAAGATCACGCAATCGTGGCGCGTCCCGCGAATCTCCCAGCACTTGTCGTAGATTTCCTTGACGTTCGACTCGCAGCCGGGTGTTGCGATCACTTCCGCGCCGATGGACTTCAGCCATTCAAAGCGCTCGCGCGACATCTCCTCCGGCAGGATCGCCACGGCGTGACACGCCAGCAGGGCGCAGTCAAACGCCCCGCCGCGACAGTAGTTCCCCGTGCTCGGCCAGACGGCTTTCTGCGTCGTCGGATCGAACTGGCCCGTGACCAGGCGCGGAACGAGACAGCCAAACGCGGCGCCGACCTTGTGCGCGCCTGTCGGGAAGTACTTCCCGAGGATTCCGACAATCCTTGCCGGTACGCCCGTCAGCGCCTCGGGGAACTCGATCCAGTTCCCGTCGTTGAAGCCGCCACCCGAATCGACCGGCTCGTTTTTCCACGTGATGCGATAGAGATTGATCGGGTCCGCCTCGTGCATTCCTGTCTGCAGAAGCCGCTCCCGGATTTCGCGAGGAATCAGGTTGGGATGCCGCTGCTGCGCAAACGTCGGAATCGTGATCCCTCGGTCGCGACACAATTTCGCCGATCGTTCCAGTACTTGTTCGTTCGTTTCCATATCGGCTCGTCTTCAGGGCGTATTCACGCGCCTCGCTTCTGTTCAATGAATCCCGCCGGCAACGCCGACGCTCGACGCCGGACTTCAGACGCGCCGGCCTCTTCGGCAGACACCAATGTTCCGGCTCTCAGCGGTTCAGGTCTCATCTTTCCAGCATCGCATTGCCCACGGAACGAGTATAACCTACATTTGTCTCATTCGCGCGGAGCCGTCTATGCCCACGTCCATGACCCAACTGCGATGTGTCTGTTGCGCCAAGACCTTCAGGATCGGCGAGCGCACCACGTGCCCGTCCTGCGGTCCCGACGACGGCATCCTCGATGTTATCTTCGATACCGTCGGCGCCGCCAGAACCCTGTCGAGGGAAACGCTCCGAACCCGGGAGCCCAGCGTCTGGCGCTACGTCGAACTCCTTCCGATCGCCCCACCCAACCTTCCGAACTCGGGTCTGCGGACCATCGGCTGGACCCCCATCATCGAAGCGCCCGCCCTCGCCAACGAACTTGGTGTCGGCCGCATCCGGCTCAAGGACGACGGTCGCAGCGCGTCTGGTTCCTTCAAGGACCGGGCAAGTGTTGTCGGCGTCGCCATGGCCGTCGCCGCCGGAGCGAACAGCATTGCGTGCGCCTCGACGGGCAACGCCGCCACCAGCATGGCCCACTGCGCCGCCGTCGCGGGACTCCAGGCCAACATCTTCGTCGCTCGTGGCGCGCCCGAGGGAAAGCTGGCGCAGATGCTTGCCTACGGCGCCCGCGTCTTCGAAGTCGAGGGTTCCTACGACGACGCCTACCAGCTTTCCCGCCAGGCGTGCGCTGAATTCGGCTGGTACGATCGCAACTGCGCCGTCAATCCATACCTCGTGGAGGGCAAGAAGACGGCGGGCCTGGAAATCGCCGAGCAATGCGCCGACGACCCGCCCGACTGGGTCGCCGTCAGCGTCGGCGACGGCTGCACGATCGCCGGAATCGCGAAGGGCCTGCGCCAGATGCGCGAGTGCGGCGTCATCGGCTGGACCACGCGCGTGCTCGGCGTGCAGGCCGAAGGCGTGGCGCCGATCATGAAAGCGCTCAACACGGATCGGCTCGTGATTCCGAAAGACGGGACGACCTACGCCGACAGCATCAACGTTCCGGTCCCCCGCAACTGGCGCAAGGCGGTCAGCGCGATTCGCGACGCGAATGGCGCCATCGTCGCCGTGAGTGACAACGAGATTCGATACGCAACGGCGATGACCGGACGACTCGCCGGAATCTTCGCGGAACCCGCGGCGGCGGCGGCGGTCGCAGGCGTCTTTCGGGCGCGCACTTCCGGGATCATCGGCCCGATGGAAAACGTTGTCGCCATGATTACCGGCAATGGTCTCAAGGACATCCGAGGGGCGCTCTCCGCCATTGGAAAGCCCACGCGCGTTCCCGCCGATTTTCGCAGGATTGCCGATGTCGTCGACGCGAGCAAGGCGAGCGCCGGGGCCAGTGGCGGCGGGCCCATCAGGGCGAGGAATTTCGTCGGCATTGCGAATTACCAACCACCATCAGGCAAGGGTCAGAAGTTCGCATTTCACGATCCTGTCTTCTACAAGTGCAGTGAATGTGGCGCATTCGCCATATATGACGACGAGATCCTCGCAATCTACACGAATCCCGAAGCGCCCAACGAATGCGCCACGTATGAGCTCGGAACCGAGTTCCATTGTCCGACCTGTCAGAGCTCCGACTCCTTTCTGGACACCTCCTGTGAAGACAGGCCGGCGATCGCCGCGTCGGGATGGAGCTGGGCGCTTTAACGTATCGCCAGACCTGAGCAACGATCAAAGGAATGACGCCCAATGCCCGTCCTCCTCACCAACGCCACGCTCGTTGATATCGATCCGCCTCGCGTCGTGACCGGCGGTCTCCGCATCGTCGACCGCGCCATTGACGCTGTCGGCCCCGACGTGAGCGCCCGGCCCGACGACGAGGTTGTCGATTGCGGCGGCGCCGTCGTGCTGCCGGGGCTCGTCAACGGCCATACCCATCTTTACTCCGCGCTCGCTGTCGGCATGCCGGCGCCGCCCATCCCGCCGACGAACTTCTTCGAGATCCTCAAATATGTCTGGTGGCGGCTCGATCAGGCGCTCGACACCACGTCCATTGAGGCGTCGGCCCGCATCGGAGCGATTGACGCCATCCGCTGCGGCACGACGACACTGATCGACCATCACGCCTCACCCGGCGCCATCGCCGGCTCGCTTGACGCCGTTGATCGAGGACTCGCGGACGCCGGTGTCCGGGCCGTCCTCTGTTACGAAACGACGGATCGCCACGATCGCGCCGGTCGCGACGCGGGACTGGAAGAGAATCGACGATTCATCGAGCGATGCCGCGCCTCGGCCGACGGTCTGCGCGCCGGGCTCGTCGGCGCTCACGCCTCCTTCACGCTCGACGACGACTCGCTCGAGCGCCTGGCGGAACTCGCAACGGCCACGGGCGCCGGCGTCCATATTCACGTTGCCGAAGACCCGTGCGACGAGCGCGACGCCGTCGAACATCGCGGCCGCAGTCTCATCGATCGCCTCGACGCCTTCGGCCTGCTCAAACGCGGGTCCATATTCGCGCACGGAACGCATCTCGACAGCGACGCGATCAGCCGCATTAACGCCGCGGGTCTGACGATGGCCCATCAGGCCCGCAGCAACATGAACAACGCCGTCGGCTACGCGCCCGTCGCGTCGTTCATGTGCCCCGTCATGCTGGGCACGGATGGGATCGGCGCCAACATGTTCGCCGAGGCGCGCGCCGCGTGGTTCGCGTCACAGCACTGCGGCGGCGGGCAGACGCCGAACGACATCCTTCGCAAGCTTGCCAACGCGGCGCGTCGGGCGTCGCAGTCGCTCGGCGTCACGCTCGGCAGGCTTGATGTCGGCGCCGCGGCGGACGTGGTCGTCACGGACTACCAGCCATTTTCGCCGATCCACAGCGACAACGTGGCGGGACATTTCCTGTTCGGCGTCGAGTCGCGACACGTTCGCAGCGTGATGGTCGACGGCAGGTGGGCGATGCGCGACCGGACGATCGAAGGTCTCAACGAAACGGCAATTCGAACTGAAACGCGTCGGATCAGCGAGTCACTCTGGCGACGCATGATGAGCCTGCCGCTCTAGTGACATGTCTTCAGGAATTCAAATGATCCTGCGAAGCTTGTAGATCTCCGGCATGGCCTCGACGAGGCCCTCGAGCTTCGCCGCGGCGTGCTGAAAGTGCGGCAGCGTGAGATGCGTGTTGATCGCGTCCATGTCCTTCCAGGTTTCGATGGCGACGATCTTCGTCGGATCGTCCGTGTCCTGGTAGAACGCGTACTCGATGCAGCCCGGCTCGGCGCGGCTGGGCGGCGCCAGCTCCGACAGCACGGCCTTCAGCGCATCGATCCTGTCCGGCCTGGCGCGAAAAAATGCCGTCACGTGTATCTGTTCACTCATCAATAGTCCTTGGTTCACATCAGCAATCGCCCGCAGATCCGCGGGCGTGTCCACATCCATTGTCACACCGCTGGCATCGACGGCCACTTCCAGCACGCGATCGGCGTACATTCGCGTGATCATGTTCAGTCCCTTGTGATAGGCGACGAAGCGGGCGAGCGTCATGAGCCCCGCCGGAATCACGATCGGATGGCCCCGCTTCCCGGTATGAGCGGCAACGACGATCCGATCGGGATTCGCCAACCACGCGTCCGCGCACACCCGGACCTCCCTGGCCGCGAGGGCCGGCAGATCGCCCGGGCAGACGGCCACGGCGTCGCGCTCGTCCACATGCTGGGGAAGGGCCATCAGCGCCATGCGGATCGAGTCGATCATCTCCGTCGTCGGATCGTCATTGTCCACGAAGATCACGCGCGATCGAGTATCGGCGGGCAGCGCGTCGTAGATCTCAGATCGCGTCACGAGGTATACCTCACTGACGCCACCGTCGAGCATAGCGTCGATCACGATGGCCAGCATGGGACGACCGCCAACATCGATGAGCTGCTTGTCGCGCCCCATCCGCCGCGATCGCCCCGCCGCGGGTATGACGCCGAAGATTCTCCCGGCCATCGCCGTCTCCCGTTATTCCGACGCCCCATTGCGCCATGTTTGCTCGCCCCGGGGCGCAAACTGGCGCAAAACCGTGCAAACGTCCGGCGCCATGGATACCCATCGCATCACTGTGAATGCGCGTCGGGCCGAGGCGCCCCCAACCTTGATCCCCGTCCCGAAACATGCGGGCTACGCAAACGCCGCGTTCACCTGATTCGATCGCGACGCGTCCAGTACGCCGGCCAGCAGATGGCGCAGCGTGTGCACGACCCACATGTCGACAACGTGCGACGCGTCTGTCGTCGCCAGCCAGCCGGCCTTCCGCACAGTCCAGGACGAGCGATCCAGTTCGACGCGGACACGCCCGTCCTCGAAGACGGCGGCGTCTTTTTCGCGTTGATCGAAACGATACTCCACGCCCCTGATTCGGCCGACAATCCAGGCGCCATCTCGCGTGGCGCCGATCACGAAGCCATCCCGCGGCGCCGCGTCGCGCCATGTTTCCAGGTCGCCGAAAAAGCTCGGCTTCTCGATGTAGGGTCCACCGTATTCGGGGCAGAAGGTGTCGCAGTTACCGCATTCGTTGCAGAAGTCGGCGTAACAGGCAATCTGCATCTCCTTCTCAATTGCAAAACGCCGTGATGCCCCTTCGCGAAGGCGACCGTCCGGATCGACAATCCAGTCGCAGTAGTCGAATGCCGTGACAGGCGTCGGGTACTTGAAGTTCGCGGCGTTCGGGCAGACGGGCAGGCACTTGTCGCAGGTCACGCAGTCGAAGATCTCCAGCTTCGAATCGACGCGCGTCGGGATCTTTCGGTTCTTCTCGGCGCGATAGCGCGGGTCGTTCCGGGCTGCGTCCGCAAGAACACGCGTATTGAGCAGTCCCGCCCAGCGGATCGCCGCATCGCAAACCGCCGATTCCGTGGCGTTCCGCCCGAGCGCCGCCCGAGCGTGACCCTCGGCCTCCTCGCGATGGCCATGCCGATCCAGCATGAAGTCGCGGATGTTCGAGGCGCCGCAGGCCGACATGGCCGACGCCAGTCCCTCCAGGTAGGCCGGCAGACGGCCATAGCCTCCCGGTCGCAACAGGTCCGTGCTGATCGTGACAGGGACGAACCCGCAGGCGACGGCGTCGGGAAAGTTGAACCGATCGACGCCGGCGCTGAACGAAATCGGAACATCGGGCCCCACGGCCTGGCGAAACGCGTCGGTCAGGGCCATCGTGATGACATGCAGCGGCTGGCCGGACAGGTACATGACGGGATTGCCGTCCGGGAAGAAATCCCGATGGTTTTCCACTTCCAGCGTGTTGCTGAACTTGAAACCGAGGCGCCGATTGCGCTGATGAGCGTAATGCGTGAGTCGCCGATACAGCTCGATCGATTCGTCGAATGAAATGGCGGCGTCGTAGGCCGTTGGGTTCACACTCAATTCGGTATAGCCCAGCGTCTCGTGAAGCAGATGCTCCAGCGTTTCCCGGCCAAGCGTCGGCGGGTTCATCTTGACGATGACATCGAAGTCGCACTCGCCCAGAAGAAACTCAGTGATGCTCTCGATCTCATCCGCGGGGCAGCCGTGAAAGGTCGACAGCGTGATGCTCGTCGACAGACGCGATCGATATTCGGCGTCACGCTGATCCGCAAACTCGGCCGGCAGTTCGGTGCGCAGCGAGTCGATCGTCGCTGTGGCGTCGCGCATACCGTCAAGAAACGCGCGGACCTTACCACTCCGAATCCCCTTCAGGTCGTAGCCGACGCTCAGATCAAAGATCCAGTCGCCGGCAGGGCCGTCGAGGCGCCCTTGCGTCAGTTCCTGCGATCGGCGGAACATCTGGATCAGCATCGCCCCGGCGACGTACTCCCTCAGCGACTGCTCAACAAGCAGTTCCTGCGACCACTCGATGTTGTAGCCGACATTCGTCATGTCGATGCAGGGTCGCGGAATGCGCAGATGGTCGTTGATCTGGACCGTCTTGAGCTCGCAGATGCGGGCGCCGGCGGCGTAGCTCAGCAGCAGGTTCTGGGCCATCTGTGTGTGGGGCCCCGCGGCGGGACCGACAGGGTTGCCCGCGCGCTCACCGTGAAAGTCCACGGTCATGTCGGGACCGTTGTCAGCGGGCAGGAACCACTTGCGTCGCGGCAGTTCGAAGAGTGTGTCCTGGGTTCGCGGCTCGCGGAAAAGGCGCCGCACGAGTGACGTCAACGGAGCGGGTGTCAATTCGGCCATAGCGCCATCATCATACACTCGCGCCGATTCGTCGCCGCCCCCCTTCGCGCGGCTGACCTCTGGAAATCCGGCGCCGCCGGGGTAAGATGTCCGCATCGGGTCGGCGTCGCGAGTAAATCGATCGCAAGTCTGAACGCATTCGAGCGTTTCGCGGCCCCAGTCACCAGTTCAGCTTCGATGTCGCCGGGGCGGAAGACTTCCGGTCGTCGTTTGACGCGGTTTCCGTGACGGCGACGCGCCAGGACGGCGAACGATCGGCGTGTTGAGCCCCGAACCGGAATGTTGTTTGCAGAAGGCCCTTCCACGGCGAGGGCGCTCATGCGGCCCCGCATGAGTGACAGAGTCAGGTCGGAAACATGAATCGTAACGAACGCCGTGAAACGGCGGAGCAGACAGTGCGGATCGTCAGAGAAGGCGGCTACGTCAATCGCCGCGGTCAACAGGTTGATATCTCGGCGGCGGTCGCGGCCGCCGTTCAGGGCACGCGGCTGATCAGGCCGGCGGAACTTGAGGAACTCGTCGCGCGCCCGGCGCCGGCGGGCGCCCGGCGAACATCCATCGCCGTCACGAATGAGACAACGCTTTTCGCAGCGCGCCGGCTCGTCGAGACGGAAAAGCGACAACGCGCGCTGGCGCTGAATTTCGCGTCTGCGAAGCACCCGGGCGGTGGATTCCTCGGCGGCAGCCAGGCGCAGGAGGAGAGCCTCGCGCGATCGTCCGCGCTCTATGAGTGTCTGCTGACGGCGCCGGATTTCTACGAGATCAACCTGCGTTGTTCGACGCCGCTTTACACGGATCACATGATCCTCAGCCCGGAGGTCCCCGTCTTCCGCGACGACAGCGGAACGTTGCTGGACGACTGCTACAACGTCTCTTTCCTCACGGCGCCGGCTGTCAATCGCGGCGTCGCGATGGAACGCGGGAATATCCCTTCGGCGACGATCCGTGAGACGATGGACGCGCGCGTGGAGAAGGTCCTGGCCGTCGCCGCGACCGAGGGCTTTGCACATCTCGTCCTTGGCGCATGGGGATGCGGTGTCTTTCGGAACGACCCGGCGGAGATCGCGACGATGTTCGCGAACCGCCTCGGGGATGGAAGTCGATATTGCGGGCAATTCGAGACGATCGTCTTCGCCGTCCTCGATACGAAGCCGAGCGAACCCATCATTGGCCCGTTCCGGCGATCCCTGCGGGCGATTCTGACGGACTGACGCGGGCCGGCTCCGACGCTATCGCTTTCTGCACGGCACGAATCGCGGTATGCTTAGACCCATGTCTACAGCCACGAATTCGACGACGGCCTCGGAATCCGGCGCCCGGATCACGCTGAATGTGAACGGCCAATCCGTCCAGATCGCGGAACGCAACGGCGAATCGCTGCTCGGGGTGTTGCGCGACCAGCTTGGACTGATCTCGCCGAAGAACGGCTGCGAACCGCAGGCGACGTGCGGCTGCTGCACGATCCTTGTCGACGGCCAGCCCCGACTAAGCTGCGCGATGAAGCCGAAGCAGGCCGAAGGCAAGTCAATCCTCACGGCGGAAGGACTGTCGGAAAAGGACCGTAACGAGATCGCGACGTGTTTCGTCCGCGCCGGCGGCGTGCAATGCGGATTCTGCATCCCCGGCTTCGTCATGCGATCCGTCGCGCTGCTGAATGAGAACCCCGATCCGTCGCGCGATGAGATAGAACACGCCCTGCGCGGCAATCTCTGTCGCTGCACAGGATACAGGAAAATCGTCGATGCCGTTCGCCTGCTCGCCGACGTACGCCAGGGCAAGGCGGTCCCCGAGCCGGACTGCAGCGGCCGTGTCGGAACGCGCCTGGATCGCTATCGTGGCGGCGAGTTCGTCCTCGGCGACTTCCAATACGTGGATGACATGAAGGTGGACGGCGGGCTCTTTGCCGCCATGCGCTTCAGCGATCATCCGAGGGCGACGCTGAAGCGAATTGACGCGTCCGCCGCGCTCGCCCTCCCCGGCGTTCACAAAGTCATCACGGCCGCCGATGTCCCGGGTGATCGCTACGTGGGTCTGATCGTTCGCGACTGGCCCGTGCTCGTCGCCATTGGCGAACAGACTCGCTGCGTCGGCGATATCGTCGCCGTCGTTGTGGCCGACGATCAGCGCACGGCGCGACTGGCCGCGAAGGCGATTGATGTCACATACGATGTGCACGAGCCGATCACGACACCGGAGGACGCCCTGAAGCCGGACGCCCCGAAGATCCATCCGGGCGGCAACCTGTTATCGAAATCCAAAATCAAGCGCGGTGATATCGACGCGGCCTTCGCGAATTCCGCCCACATCGTTGAGGGTGAATACGAGACGCAGCGAATCGAGCACATGTTTCTCGAGCCGGAGGCGTGCATCGCCGTCCCGCAGCCGTCGGACAATGGCGCCGGTCCGCGGCTGAGGATCTACTCGCAGGGACAGGGTGTGTTCGACGATCAGCGCCAGATCGCGAGCGTGCTTGGCTGGGCGCCGGAACGCGTGTATGTGGAGCTCGTCTCCAACGGCGGCGCATTCGGCGGCAAGGAAGACATGAGCATCCAGGCGCAGACGGCGCTGGCCGCGGCGTTGTGCGAAAAGCCCGTCAAATGCACGCTGACGCGCGAAGAGAGCTTCCGGCTGCATCCGAAGCGACACCCGATCAGGATGCGTCTGAAAGTCGGCTGCGACGCCGAGGGCCGGCTGACAGGCGTGCAGGCGCGCATGATCGGCGACAAGGGCGCTTACGCGAGCGTCGGCGCGAAGGTGCTGGAGCGGGCCGCGGGGCATTCCGTCGGTCCCTACAGGATTGAGCATGTCGACGTCGAATCGCTGGCTGTCTACACGAACAACCCGCCCTGCGGCGCCATGCGCGGCTTCGGCGCCAATCAGGCGTCATTCGCCGTCGAACGCTGCATCGACCAGCTCGCGGCGAAAGTCGGCCTCGACGGCTGGGACTTCCGCTACCGGAATATCCTGAAGCAAGGTGATCGGTTCTGCACGGGGCAGAAACTCGACAAGCCCTTCGGCCTCGAAGAGACGATGCTCGCCGTGAAGGACGCCTACAAGAACGCCAGATACGTCGGCATCGCGTGCGGCATCAAGAATGTCGGCATCGGCAATGGCATGCCCGATGAGGGCAAGGCCGTCATTCGTGTGGAGGCGAACGATCGGGTCCTGATCAACATCGGCTTTACCGAGATGGGCCAGGGGCTCTTCACCATCGCCATTCAGACGGCGTGCGAGGAGACCGGTCTGCCACCGGGAATCTTCATTGCTCGCACGGACACGAGTGTCGATGTGAACTGCGGCCAGACGACGGCGAGCCGCGGGACCGTCCTCGCGGCAATGAGCGTGATGCAGGCGGCGCGCAAGCTGAAGGCGGACCTCGATGCGTCCGGCTCGCTCGACGCGCTCGTGGGCAGGTCATATCGCGGCGAGTACGCCTGCCGATACACAACGAAACTTGGCGCGGATGTCGACGATCCGAAGACGCACCTGACGTACGGATTCGCCACGCAGGTCGTCATTCTGAACGATGAAGGCGGGCTCGAACGGGTCATCGCGGCGCACGATGTCGGCCGCGTGATGAATCCGACGCTCCTGGAAGGTCAGATGGAGGGCTCCATCCACATGGGGCTCGGCTACGCCCTGACGGAGGATTTTCCGACCCAGGGCGCCGTGCCGACGAACATGACAATCAAGTCGCTGCGCGTCCTGCGAGCCCATCAGATGCCCGATGTCGAGTGCGTCTTCGTCGAAACGGCCGATCCCGAAACGGCCTATGGCACACGCGGCGTCGGCGAGATCGGTCTCGTTCCCACGGCGCCGGCCGTCGCGGCGGCGCTGGAGTCCTTCGACGGGATTCATCGGACGCGGCTCCCGATGGTCGACTCTCCTGCGGCGAAGCTGATGGCGCGACCCTCGAAGCCTGCGCCAAAGTCATGACATTTCCGGCGAAAGCGACACGCGTGCAACGATGAGCGAACTACTCCCCGTCCTGGAAACGCTCGTCGCGGACGTCGAGGCCGATCGCCCGGTCGCCCTGTGCGTCGTCCTGCGCACGAAGGGGTCGACACCGCAGTCGGCCGGCGCCGCGATGCTGGTGCGAGCGGACATGACGACAATCGGCACCCTCGGCGGCGGATGCGTCGAAAACGATGTTCGCAGGCGCGCCTTCAGCTTCCTGGACGGGCGCGATGGCGCGGCGCTCGACTTTCTGCTTGATCAGAAGGACAGCTACGAAAATGGTCTTGTCTGCGGCGGCCGAATGACCATCGGTGTACAGCCTGTCAACCGCGACAACCTCTCCCCCTATCGCGACGCGCTCGCGCTGGCGCGGAATCGCCGACCCGCAATCCTGCCGATTTCGATCATGGAAGAGAGCGTCCCGCGGGAATACCGCGTTCGCCTGGAAGTCCCGCCGACGCTGTTCATCGCCGGCGCGGGTCACGTGGGACAGGCCGTCGCCCGACTTGCAATGACCCTGGATTTTCGCGTTGTCGTGATCGACGATCGCGCCGACTACGCCTGCGAGGCGCGACTGGGCGCGGGCGTCGAGTGTGTTGTCGATGAGATCGCTGCGGCCCTGCGCCGGACTGAGCTTGACGAAGCCTGTTACGTCGTAATCGTCACGCGCGGCCATCAGCACGATCATGCGGCGGTCGAGGCCGTCATCGGCCGACCGGCCCGCTACATCGGCCTGATCGGCAGCAGACGAAAGAGCCGTCTGATCCTCGAGGATCTGGAGAAAGCCGGCGCGACACCTGAACAGGTCGCCGCGATTCACACGCCGATCGGTCTGGATATCGGCGCCGTGACCGTTCCCGAAATCGCCATCAGCATAGTGGCGGAACTCATTCAGCATCGGCGCCTGGACCACGCGTCGATCGTCGAAGGGCCACTGTCGGCGGATTAGGGATCCATCGTCGCTTCGTGCATGTTCAGGGCGATATCGGCCGCGACGTTCGCCGAGATGCTGAATGCGCCGATCCCGTTGTGACATCGGAGGCAGACGAAATCGATCGTCATCGCGGCGCGACCCTCATCATCGAGCCGGACGCTCGTCATGTCATCGCTGAACATCGTTGTGAACGTGGCGTTCGCCGGATTGATGCGGAAGATGTGAGAACGCGTATCGCCCATGCGCCCCGCGGTCCCGACGACGGCGTCCGTCGCACTGGAGGCCTCCCGCACCGCGAACGACATGTGGCAGCTCTCGCAGGAGAGCGTTTCCGAATAGTCGCCGCGGGTGAGGATCTTGCCGGAGTGCAGGGCCATGTTCATGTCGCTGTGGCACGCCGTGCAGGCGTTGCGAATCGCATTGTCACGATCGTAGGCCACGGACACATGGGGATCGTGACAGAAAGTGCAGGAGAAGGCGGAATGGCCGCCGCTGGCGAGCAGTTCCTGATGCTGGGCCTGCGGAACCACGTAGCCGTCGGCCGCCGGAATCGTCGTTGACGTCGAAGCGTAGGGCGAACTGTGGCAGGCGTTGCACGTCTGGGTTCCCTGCGAATCGACGAACAGCGTGCGCGGCCCTGGCGCCGGCGGATGATTCGAGCCTGGACCGTGGCACGCTTCGCACTGAACGCCGGCTTCGACAAACTCGCCGAGAATCCCGACGCGATTCTCCTGGGAGGTCGGAGCGTTCGGATCCTGCATGATCGGTCCGGTCGCATAGGTCTGAATCATGTCAAAGTCGAACGGCAGCGGCGTCGCCTGCGTCGTCAGGTACGCCGCCAGTCCGGCCGTTGTTCCGTTCGCGGGAAAGTCGAGCAACCACTGCGAATCAACACCACTCGTGCCGTTTGTGACGAGGAAGCCGGTCAGATCGAGAAACCGGGCGCGCTTCGTGTGGCCGCCGATGAGATAGGACACGTCATTCCAGTCGAATCCGTCGGGCGGACTCCCGACACCGGCGCGAGTCGCCGTCGCCGGAAATGTCGGCGGCTGCCCCACGATCGCGGTCATCGCATTCGCGTGGCCATGCGTGATGTGCAATGCGGCGTAGTCCGAGTGGCACGAGGCGCAGGCGTCGGCGCCGATGAAGGACGCGCCACTGTTCGTCTTGTCCGTCGTGTTGTTGAACGGCCCCGCCGTGGCGACGGGGACCGGCGACAGGCTCGGGCAGTCGGCGCCGAGCGCCAGCAGGACCCCTGCGATAACGAAGCAGACAGCGCCGAAGTGTGACGTGAGGTGGAACATCGAACGGTTCAATCGGTGGGTCGTTTTCATCACAATCCAAATAATAAGGCCCCGCACCTGAAAGCCAAGTGCGAGGCCTTTTTTGTGTCTTACTCGCTGCGACCTGTCAGCCGCAGAAGTTGATCATCGAGCCTTAGAGCATTTCCGCATCAAGGTACTCGTCGATCTTGTCGAGCATGTCGCGGACGTAGTCGGGGTTGTGGATACCACCGCTGCCGTCGTTGGCGACATAGTTGATCAGGAAGCGAGCCTTCTTGATGTTATCACTGAGCATCGACTGATCCGCAGGTCCACCCTCGGACGAGTAACCCCACGTCGAGATATTGCCAAGTCGCGTTCGGTATTCCGTGAGTCGCGTCTCGACCTCGGCCTGGAGCGTCGTCAGTGCTGCGGACGCCTGTTCGCTGGACGGGTGGCAACCCGTGGCGGCACAGCCGGCCGTGTTCACGTCAAACGAGTGACCTGCGATGGCGGGCGCCTCTTCGCTCTCGAAGTCCTGGCGATAGAGGTGGCACGTGGCGCACTGCTCAGCCGCGAAGGAGTGGACGGACACGCGGCTCGGGACGAGCGGCGTGACATCATCATCGCTGTCCGGCATCGGCATTTCGCCGGCGTAGATGTTCGCCTGAACGCTGTGGTGCGGGCCTCGGCTCGTCGAAGTCCAGTCGCGACCGCGGCTGTGATGGCACTGGCCGCAGACGTTGAATCGCGAGGCGTTGGTCGTGGCGTCGATCGTGTTCGTCGGCGTCGGGCTCAGGTTCTCGGGGAATCGGAGCTGGTAGTCGCGGCCATCCTCGGGCGCCGTCGCATTGCCGGTCTTCATATGCGGGTCGTGGCAGACGGCGCAGGTGATGGCGATCTGCTCTTCCGGTGTCTGGCCGAGCAGCTCGTCATCGGCGAGTGTTTCGCCATTGACGATCGATCGGACAAAGAACTCACCCGAGTGGCACTTGCCGCAGCTGTTCAGCGACGAGCCCATCTCAAAGCTCTCGGCGGGATGCTCCGTCACATGCGCGTGACCGGCCGTCTCCCATTCCTCGAACGTCGGATGATGCTCACCCGTGTGGCACTGACCGCAGACGGACGCCGCCAGATTCTTGGCGGGCCGAAGCGCCACATTCTCGATTTCATCGACGTGCGCCTTCGACGGTCCGTGGCAGGCCTCGCAACCGACGCCGGCGAGGTCGTTCGTCGTGGCGCGATCGACAAAGCCGCCTTCCTGCCCGAAGCCAACGACGTGGCATCCGATGCAGTTTTCGTTTGTGCCCTGCCCGATCGCCTCGAGTGTCTCGAGCGCCCCGGCGTGCAACGTCGCCATCCAGTTCGTATGGACGGTCTTGTGGCAGTCGCCGCAGCGCGTCGAACCAACGAACTGGCCGGTGATGCCGTCGTTGCCGTTCGTGTTCGACGTGGGATCTGTGGTCGGACACGTCTGGCCGGATAATGCGATACCCGCGGTGAGCACGCAGAGGCCGGCTACTGTCAAGGATCTTGAACTACGATGTGTGGGTTTGAAGTGTTTCATCCTTGGCCCCTTCAACAAGTTTTCGTGCGGCTACGCTATCCGCAACACACTCTCAGAATATATCGACATCTCAGTAGACATACAACCCAATATCGACGAGATTCCATCGAGAAACAACCGCCCCAAAACGCAGGAATCCGGCGTATTTTGGTACGATTTGGCGTATTGATGATGCGACGCGACAGCGAACTCGGGTGCACGTTTGTCGGCCGCTGATCCGATTTGTACATACGGGCCGCGCGCATAGAATGCGCCCTGAAGTGAACATGACGCGACGCCGCATTTTCCACGCCGTTCTCGCTCTGACGACGATCTCGATCGCCGCCAGCCCCCTTTCCGCCGACGATCCCGACAATTGTCTTCTGTGCCATCAATTTCGCGGACTCGGCCGAATCGACAATGAAACGCAGAAGATCCACGCGTTCTACGTCGATCCCGACTACTCGCACCTGCGGCAGGGGCCACACGCAAGACTTGCGTGTACCGACTGCCACGAGCGAACCGAGGTCGTCGTCGTCCCGCATCAGCCCGTGTCGCGCGTCGATTGCGCCCGTCAGTGCCATCTGAGCAACCCGAACGGCATCGATCGACGATTCAGCCACGATCCGATCGAGTCGATGCTTGCCAGCAGCAGCCACACGCTCGAGACGCTCGGCGGCCTGGATTTCGACGGCGGCCCGCTTCTGGACAAGGACCAATCCTCGTGCCTCTACTGTCACGATGAGCCCTACTTCCGCCTGCCGCTGGATGTCGCCCCACAGCTGGCGGACGCAACGGAGCGCGGCATCGACCGATGCAACGTCTGCCACGCCGAAACAGTTCCAATCGATGTCGAATACGACCTGAACCACATGCTGGCGCGGCTGCAGCCATCTCGCTCACCGCTGGAGATCGCCCAGACCTGCGCCGTCTGCCACAGCGACTCCAAAGTGACAGTCGAGCACAAGATGAGCGACGCCGTCGCGAGCTACGTCCGCAGCTTCCACGGCAAGGCCACACTCCTCGGCGAACATCACACGGCCGACTGCCTCTCCTGCCACGTGCGGGCGGGTGAAAACGCACACCTGATGCTCGGCAAGGACAACCCGCTTTCGAGCGTCCACGCCCAGAACGTCGCCAATTCCTGTCGCAGCACCCAGTGTCATCCCGGGGCCGACCCGGCCTTCGCAACGGCCGCCGTCCACCTGGACATCCCCACGGCCCACGGCACCATCGAATACGCCCTCGCCGCCATCTTCATCTTCCTGACGATCTTCACGTTCGGTCCCTCGGCCCTCCTCGTGATTCTGGACCTGCTTCAGATCATCGTGGGGCGCGTCCATCATCCGAGCGCCCGTATCGAGAAACTGACGCACGAGATGATGGCCAACAGCGAAGGCCGAAAGCGACTGAAGCGTTTCTCGCCCGGTCAGCGTGTCCAGCACTGGTGCCTCACGATTCTGTTCGTCACGCTGGTGTTGACTGGCTTTCCGATGAAGTTCGCGGATCGCGCATGGGCCTCCTTCCTCGTGGATCTGTTCGGCGGACTGTCGATTGCTCGAAACGTCCACCACTGGTCCGGCATCCTTCTGTTCCTGGGCTTCAGCTTCCACGTCGTTCAGGTCGTGATTTCCAGCCTCCGGACCGCGAAGCGGGCCGGCCCCGACGGCCGGCCGCTGGGACTCGTCAAGGCGTGGCTCGCCATGCCGATGTGGATCTCTCCGCAGGACATTCGAAAGACGATGCAGCTGTTCGCTCATCTGCTGTTCCTGCGGAAGGAGCGGCCGACGTTCGGTCGATTCAGCCCGGCGGAGAAGTTCGAAT
The DNA here is from genome assembly GCA_035399845.1 of Phycisphaerae bacterium. Taxonomy (GTDB): domain Bacteria; phylum Planctomycetota; class Phycisphaerae; order UBA1845; family UTPLA1; genus ECT2AJA-110-A. Next base: position 19,801 of record DAOPJV010000075.1, read on the forward strand.
ACCTGGGCGTTTTCTGGGGCACGATGCTCCTCGGCCTGACCGGCGCCCTGCTGTGGGGCGAGCAATACGCCTCGCGATTCCTGGCCGGCAAGACATTCAACCTTGCGACGATCGCCCACACGTTCGAGGCCTTCCTCGCCGTCATTCATGTGGGCATCCTGCACATTTACAACGTCATCTTCGCCCCGAAGGTCTTTCCGCTGTCTCCGGCGACGATCACGGGCAACACGCCCGTCGAAAAGCTCGTTGAAGAACACAGCGAATTTGTCGAGGACGCGGCGATGGAACTGGGCTTCAGCGTCAAGGCGGACCCGACAGCGTGAGCAAGAATCCCCCCGCCAATCGTGTGAGCGTCATCGCGTGGTTCGTCCGCGGAACCTGGCGCAATATCAAGCGCGTCATCCCGCGCGCCTACGCCTTCGCGCTCGCATTTGTCATCTGCTACCTGACGTACCAGGCGCTGGCGTACCTCATCATCGGCCTGCTTCGGCCTGCGAGTTCGCCGCCGCAGATTACGCAGTTGCCACGGCGCATGGACGCCTCGCTTCTGAAGATGGATCGAAGCAGCTGGCTCGCGCTCGACGCGACGGATCGTCCGCGGACGCCCCCGTCGCACTACCACCGTATCGGCGACTGGATCGAACCGGATCGCCAGAGCGGCTGTACGACCAGCGGCTGTCACAGCTCGCTGCCGCACAACGAGCGGAAGGAAGTCCGCGCATTCCTGAACATGCACGCGACGAGTGTTCATTGCGGCGTCTGCCACATGAAGACGGATCGTGCGCCCCTGTCGCTGACCTGGTATGACCTGAGCTCGGGAAATTCAACGAACCCGCCGGCCATCCTGCAGGCGTACGGACTGCTCACGTCCGACGAATATGAGAAAAACCGCGAGACGCCTGACAGCGACTACCAGAGCGAATTGGTCCGATTGCTGAAACTGGCCGCGAAGGAAGCCGACAACCTCCCGGCGCTGAAACAACTCGCGGACCACGTCAGCGCCGTCCGCGCCACGAGCGATGAATTCAAGCTCCTTCTCGTCCAGGCCCGCGAGGCCCTGCCGCGCCACTTCCGGGGCGAATACGGCGCCAAGATCGGCATGCGAGGCGTCGGCGGCGATCCGATCCTGACACATCCGAATACGGAGAAGTTGATCGCCCAGTACCTTGAGCAGAAGGACACGATCAAGGGACGCGATCGCAAGGACCTGCTCGATCGCATCCATCCACTGCGACGCGACAAGCCGCTCGACTGCTCGGCGTGTCATCGAAAGACAGACAGCCTGATCGACTTTGCCCGGATGGGCTACCCACCCGCCCGCGCGAAGGCGCTCGTTGATCCTGTCGTCGTTGAAATGATCGAGAACATCAACAAGGGCGTGCCGTTCCACCTGCCCGAGTTCATCAATCCGAAACGCTGACCCTGTCTACAGTTCTCAGCTCGGCGAGCGCCGCACGCGTGACGCGTCCCGCGAGATGAATCGCATCGGTGATCTCTGCCGACAACAGCAGCCACGTACGCGACCCACGCCCAACCAAGCGGCCCCGGTGATGGATCAAGTCCTGCTGATGCAGCGTTGCGCCAGCGGCAGAGGCGGCCGGCGCAGCGCATGACGTCGATACCCCCGCGAGCGCCGGATCAGGGTTCCGACATCCTGATCATCGCCTGATCGAGACTTCGAAGGCTCATGTCCAGCAGCTGCATGGCGTAGTGCTTGTTATGCACGCCATTGCCCGTCCTGACGAGGTGCAGATTGAACTTCGCATCGGAAATCACGTCGTTGATGTTCCGCGGCAGTGATTTACCCGCCTCCGTCAGCTCCGCCATGCGCGACTCAACGCGACCGATCGCCGCCTCTGTCTCGTCGGTATACGTCTTGATCTCGTCGATCCACTGGCGAAACAGGTCACGATAGTCGTCACTGTGACAGGCGACGCAGGTCGCTTCCGTCGCCTGGACAAGCGGATCCCCCTTGAAGTCCTCTCCTGACTTGGCGTGACAGCCACGGCAGTTCATGCGGGATCCGAACATCGCGTTCGGCATCGGATGGTCCACACCATGTCCGCCGGTCCCCTTCAGCAGTTCCACCTGCTCGCGATGATGGTTCGGATGGCAGTGCTGGCAGTTCTCAAGCACGGGCTCGAGGAACGCGGCGCTTGACGCGACCATCACCGGGTCGATCAGTCGATGGTTGATCGCACGATGGCAGTCGCCGCACTGGGCGCTCTGGGCGGCCACGTGCGTGCGATGGTACTCGGCGACTGTCTCCGTCGTTCGCGTGTCGAAGTCCTTGGTGAAGCGGTCCTGGTCGTGGCAATGGGCGCATTCTCGCACCGAGACGACCGCGTCACCCTGGACGACGTCCAGATGGCAGCTGGCGCAGTCGATGCCCCGCTGCACAATGTCACGATGATCCATCATCCCTGTCGATGACGCCCCGGCGTTTCGAAGACCATCGCTGTCTGTCGTTGCGCCGTGGACGGCGATCATGCGCGACGGCGGCTCGTGGCACTTCAGGCATTCGCCCGAGTCCCGATTGAATTCCTGGTTGGTGAAGTGACAGGTGAAGCAGCTCGCCTGATTCACCTTGAAGTGGCTGTTGCCGGCTTCGTTGTAGGTGTGGCAGGCGGCGCACGTGATGCCGCTGAGCTGATCCAGACGGACCTTGACATGCTCAAGCCGCATGAGCTCCATCGCATCCGCCTCCTGGGCCGACGCCCCCAGCTGGGCGACAACGGCTCGCATTGCCGTCTGCCGTTCCTTCGCCGGCGCGACGGACTTCGAAGCGGCTTCGACAAGGTCAAACCCCTCTCCCGGCAGGGCCCGCATCAGTCGCCTGGACACATCGTGAATCGCGCGCTCGTTCTCCTCGAGCTTGCCCTCCACGTCGAGATGCACGCCGTGCTGATAGACGACAGTCGGTTCGCGATCGATCTCCACTTTCTGACCCGCGATCTCACGGATTTCCTTCCGCGGCTCGCCGATCTTGATCTCTGTTTCCCTGAAGACGCCGTCACCGTGACAGGACGAGGTCAGGCAGCTGTCGTCGTTGACATGCGCCCGCGGTCGGCTTCCGCCGGATCGGCCGCTGAAGTAGCTGACGGCCTGCGACAGTCCCTTGAACTTCGCCTTGAACGTGTGCCGCTCGCCGGGCGCGTAATGGCAGTCCACGCAGCGAACGCCCAGCTTCGTACTGTGGACGTCGGCCGCCCACGACTCGTAGTAAGGATCCATCACATGACACGTGCCGCAGAAATTCGGCGTGCCCGTGTAGTACTCGGCCCCGCCAATCCCGGCGGCGCCAAGGACGAGAAACACCAGCATGAACAGGCCCGCGATACGCAGTCGCGCCCGCCACTTGCTTCGCGGCTGCTCGCCGCCGCTCGCGGCATCGGTCTGCGACGTCGTCGCTTCGGGCGTTGGCGTCGAAGGCTGCGTGGCGCCTTGATCTTGCTCGGACATGATTCATCCTCTCCCGACGGACAACGTGATCGCGAAGAACTGCCAACAACAACGCCATCGCATCGTCTGTCCGATTTGCGGACACACTACCCAATGAGGATCCGACGATCGACGGTCCCGGGAGCGCCTGGCGCGCATCCGCGACCGCCGTGCGAACTCACACGACTATTCATCCCGCCCGATCGCAGTGGACACACTCGAGGCGCCGCCGCGCCGATCGGGATCGTGGAAATACAGGAATCGGCGCATTCCGTCGGCGCCGTGACATGTCGTACACAGGTTCGGCGGGGAGAACGGCCGCAGGAGCGTACGCATCGCTCGCCGTTCTTCGTCCGACATTTTCGCGACGGACGCGGCGTCCACCGGCTGGCCGTGTGGTGTGTGACAGGTTCGGCAGGCGATCCGGCCACGATCGTCCACGGCGCCCGATTCACCGAACAGCGGCAGCCTGGCGCCGATTCCATTCGTCGCCATTGCGAACATCGGCACATCCGGATGCGACGCAATCGCCGGCGGCCGCGCCGGTCCGCCGTCACGATGACAGGAGGCGCAAAGCTGGTCGGCCGCCGGGACGCCGGGGGTCGGCGCCACGATCGACGACAGTCGCGGTCCCAGCGTTGACGCGTCCGCGTGAACGGCGTGGCAGGGACCGCAGGCGACGGGATCGAGCCCCGCGTGCGCGAAGGACACGTCATCATGGCCCGTGCCACAGACGCTTCGCATGTTGGCATGGCACTCGGTGCAGACGGAGGTCGCCCCGCTGGTCGCGCTGACCACGCGAAGCAGCGTGCCGGAATCACCACTATGCGGATTGTGGCAGGTCTGACAGCCCATCCGCATGTCCTTCGAGCCATCCAGGTGATCGACCGGGAGCGGTCCCGACGCGAATTTCGCATCGATCCGCTGTGGATGCGTCGCGGCCATCGTTCCGCCGGAATTCCAGCTGTTCTGCGAATGGCACGCGTTGCAGGACGCGTCGGACGCGGACACATCGCCGCATTTCGCCACGCGCCAGAGTCCGGCGTCCTTGTCGCCGTGAGGTCGATGACACGCCAGGCAGGCGTCGCCGGATTCGATCGACGCGTCGGGCCACAGGTTCGATCCCATGTTCAGATCATGGGCGCCGCCGAAGACAGTCGCCTTGTCGCTGTGACAATCGGAGCACAGCGCCCCGGCGGGCTTTCTCATGTAGTGGCTGAAGCGGGTCTCGTGCGGATCGTGACACGTCGTGCAGTGAACCTCGGGATGATTCAGGCCGCCGATGGCAAAGTCGCCGGCGCAGGCGCCTTCCTGATGGCAGGTGATACACATGCCGCGCGGATCGAGCGGATGCGATTCCGGCGCCCGCGCGTAACGATGAAACATATGGCAGGAACTGCAGGGTCCGCCGGTCATCGGCGTCATGCCGAGGCGGTTTCGCTCCTCGGGCGCCGTCGTCCGCAGATCGTGGGCCGTCGTGAACAGGGGCCGCTTTTCCTCGTGACAGGAGATACACATCGCGCTGTCGACGAGTGGCCGCGCCAGCATGAATCGCTCGCCCTCACCGTGGTGCAGCTTGTGGCAGGAAAGGCAGATCAGCGTGTCGTTGGTCCCGATACGCGTCCCCATCTCCGAAATCGCGGCCTTCTGCTCCGCGTTGACCGGCGGTCGCAACGGGTGCTCCGACTGGCCGCCTTCGCGGAACATGCCCGGCCGCATCTGGTCGTGGCACGACGTACACAACTGATTCGATTCGACGCCCATGACCAGCAGGTGGTCGTAGGAAGAACCGTGCGGTGTGTGGCAGACCTGGCACGTGATCTCGCGCGGATTGCTGCCGACTTTCGCCCCGGCGGCGATCAGCGATTCGGGAACCGGCCACGGCATTCCGCCCGTGGGATGGGTGCCGAGCCGCGGTCCGCGCGTGTAGTTGGCGTGACAGGTCATGCACAGCTGGCTCGCCGTGTTGTCCACACGCAGGAACACGCTCGATCGAAGGTCGCCCGTGAAGTCGCCGCCCGTGTGGGCCGAGTGACACGTTCGACAGCTGACTTTGCCGTCCATCAGCGGGAGGTAGTCGGGGACCTCCATCCCCTCGGGGGGGGTGACGCCCGTCTTGTGTCCGTGTTCATCCCATACGCGATGCCGCGAATCCACTACGGACGCGTCGTGACATGACAGGCACGACGACTCACGGCTGGCGACAGGGCTGCCCTCCATAACGGCGGGAACCTCCATCAACGGCGTCGATTCGCCGCTGGCGAGCGGCTCGATCCACTCCATGTGGCAGATGGTGCAGCGTCGCGCCTGTTTGCCGGTCAGCTCGTTGCGCCGGGGTCGTCCGCGGATGGCGGCCCGGCCTTCGCTCCGTGTGTACCGCACTCGGCTCACGCGATTGGCGCCGAGTTCCGTCACGTAGAGATGTCCGTCGGCGATCGCCATGCCCATCGGGGACTTGAATCTCAGCACATCGCCGGAGTCGACTCGCAGCGCGTCCACGAATCCGCCGGTGCCGCGATAGACCTGCACGGCGCCCATGACGCTGTCCGACATCCAGATGTCATCCGCCGAATCCACGACCACGCCCTTGGGACGATAGAGCTGCCCCAGTTCGACGCCGTAGGACCCGATTGCGCCGGCGGGCCGGCCATCGCCGTTGAAGATCTGTCCGCGACCGTTGATGACATCCGTGACGAACGCCGATCCATCGGACGCAAGGCTGATCAGGAAGGGGAAATGGAGCTGGCCTATCGACTCCCCCTCCCGGCCGATGATCGTCTGGCCGCCCGTTTCGCTGTCGAAGCGAATCAGGCGATGGTTGTCGTTGTCCACCATCCAGACATAGGCGCCGTCGGCGGACACGGCCACGCCCGTCAGATCCGGCGGATCCCCGTCCTTCTCCGCGACAGGCGTAATCGTTCGCTCCAGCGCGCCCGACGAACTGCGGACGAGAATTCGATGATGTCCCGTGTCGGCGACGTAGATCCGGCCGGCGGCGTCCGTCGCCACGCTCACGGGGCGTGACAGCGACTCTGCGCCGATTGACCTGAGGCGTTCCAGGACCGTTCCGTCCGCGCCGAAGATGACCACCCGATCGTTCGAGCCGTCGGCGACGATGACGCGCCCTTCGGTATCCACGGCGACATCCGTCGGCATGACGAGAGAATCATCGCCGTCGATCTGATAGGTCGAGACGACCTCGCCGACGACCGGCGTCGCCGCGCCGACCTGTCTCGCAGTGACGATGAGGAGTGCGAGCGACACGAACATCGCCCGCGCGATCCATGGCTGGTTACGTCGGCCGACGCCGAGCATGCCGCTGTCCTTCTGATTCGATGCGCTCCATCGCGACAAGTCGCCGATCTCCCTATGACGATATCCGCGGCATCATAACGCAATTTCGCGGGCGCTCGACATCCGGAATCGAAATCGGCCGGGAGAATCAGCCGGGACAGGCGCTGAATCCGCACCCGAGACATGCGAATACGCCGCCGCGGAGGCGATCACTCATCCGGATCGCGCGGACGCGCGTCGATCCAGCCCTTGACGTCCTCCGGGCGATAGGACCGCATGCGTGCGAAGGCCTCGTGGACGTAGGGCCCCAGGTCGATCGCCCCCGATCGCTCCTTCGCGACGGCGACTTCGCTCCCGAAGATCGGATCGCGAATCGTCACGATCGCGCGACCGCCCGAACCGTGTGTGCCCAGGACGCGCAGTTGATTGTCCCGAACGATCAATCGTGCGCCGATGGCCACGTATTCGACGCGATCGGGAAGCATCCGCTTCGGAATCGCCGACGGCCACTCGAACCCGAGGGCCTTCTCGGCGACATCGAGCAGCAGTTGCCGCTCGACGTACCCCTTCGCGCTGGCCGGCGGAACCACACTGATCTCGATGTCGGCGGAGCGGATCGTCTCTTCGATCAGCTCGAAGTCGTTCACGCGAACCGTCACGGTCCCCGTCGCCCCGCCCCTGGCCCAGCGATTCAGCAACTGCGCCAGGGATACGTCGCGGACTTCACCATTCAGCTTGAGGCGATGGACGATTCCAAGCGCGATGTGGACGTCGTCAAACACGAAGCTCGCGGCGCCATCCAGCGCCGGCATCTGAAGCAGCGGCGCGAAGGAGCCAAAGCTCAGATTGCGAATCGCGCCGCGCCCCTGAAAGTGTGTGATCAGTCTGTCAGCAAAGCGCGCCTCATCGACAGACAGCGACACATTGCCCTGATAGGGACCGTAGGGGGCCGTCTGCGTGAGTTCCGCCAGTTCGGCGTCATCGATGCGCCCCCCCACCTCCACGGCCGGCATGCCATCCGTCTCGCGGATGTGATAGTGAATCGAGCCGTCGAAGGCGCCGTGCGTGACTTCTGACCCAAGGAATGACTCCAGGCGCAGGGCGGAGAGCGGAATCGACGGCACGCTCAGCCGGATGTCGCGGACCTGCAGACCTTCTTCGGGCAGGAACTCCGCGACAATACGCACGCCGTCGGGCACGGGAGCGCCGTTGAGCTGATGCGCCGTGAAACGGGCGACACCGACATCGGGCTGACTCAGATCCACATCGCCCGAGGCGCCGGAGCACGTCAGGCGGAATCGCTCCTTCTGAAACTCGATTCGAAAATCCTCGACATGGACGCCGCGCAGATCGAGGGCGCCCAGATCATCGCCGATCCCCTGTCGCAACAGACTGCGATATCGCCGATTCTCCCAGACGGCGTCCCCCAGGGAGATGGCCCCTGTGTGCAGCGACAGAAAGTGGCGATCGCGGCTCTCCTCGATCCACGTGGCCGTGTCGCACCTGAAGACGACATCGCCGTCGTTCGGCAGGCGAACAACAACATCGACAAAATCGCGGCTGTCAAATGTCCGGCCCTCGACACGACCGATCGTCGTGGGCATTGCGAAGAAGGCCGTCACGTCACGTTCGACCTCCTGGCGATACGCGACACTGTGCATTCGACGGGCGTACCACGACACGCCGCCGATCGATCCAACGACGATCAGGCAGGCGGCCAGCAGGATCAGCTTTCGGTACGTTCGCATCAGTACTCTAACGACGGGAATTCCGCCGCCTATCGCGACAGCGGAGCAATCGTGGGATCAGTCAGGTCGGCGCCTTCACCCCGATACCGGCTCCGGGCCAGTCGCAGGCCGCTCATCGATTCAGAAGTCGCTCGCGATGACTCGCCATGTATCGATCGAGCGACGCCCGAACTGCGTCGATCGTGTCACCGCCGAATTTCTCCAGCAGGCTGCGGGCCAGTTCGAACGCCACGACCTGTTCCGCGACGACGCTCGCCGCCGGAACGGCGCAGATGTCGCTGCGCTCGTAGTCGCTGCGTTCCGGCGAAAGCGTCTGCAGGTTCACGGAATCCAGCCCGCGCAGAAGCGTGCTGATGGGCTTCATGGCGCCGCGCACGATGACGGGCATGCCATTCGTCATGCCACCTTCGATTCCGCCGGCGCGATTGGAACGCCTTGAGAATCCGAGCCCGGATTCATGCGCGCGGCCCGGGTCAAAATCCATCTCGTCATGCACGTGGCTCCCCGGTACGCGGGCGCAGCCGAATCCGAGTCCGATCTCGACACCCTTGAACGCCTGGATCGATCCGACGGCGCCCATCAGCCGCGTTTCCAGCCGATCCTGCCAGCGCATGCAGCTGCCGACGCCCGGCGGCATGCCGAACGCGCGAACCTCAACGACGCCGCCGAGCGTGTCCTTGTCCTTCTTCGCCGCCTTGATCGCGTCAATCATCTGCGCCGACGCCGCCGCATCCGGGCAATAGACATCGCTGTCGTCACGCGCCGAGGTCAGCGCATCGGGCGTGACCGAATCCGGGATCGTGGCCTGCACGTCGCCGATCGACGAAACGAAGCCGACGACCTCGACGCCGAATTCGCGCAGCAGCAGTCGCGCGATGGCGCCCGCCGCTGTTCGCGACGCCGTCTCGCGAGCGCTCGCCCGTTCCAGGATCGAGCGGCAGTCATCCGTCTCGTATTTCATCGCGCCCGCGAAGTCGGCGTGGCCGGGTCGCGGCCGATGGACCGGCGGCGCCGTATCGATCCGCCAGTCCTTGTTGGCCAGCTGCATCGCGATCGGGGCGCCGATCGACACGCCGGCGCGCACGCCCGACAGGATGTTGACGACATCCGTCTCGATCTTCTGCCGTCCGCCGCGGCCAAATCCGCCCTGGCGCCTTCTCAGCGATTCATTGATGAACGCGGTATCCAGTGACAATCCGGCGGGCGCGCCCTCGATCAGAACGATCAGGGCCTGTCCGTGCGATTCGCCTGCGGTTCGATAGTCCAGTTGCGCCATGACGCGATTATATGCCCCACCGTGATTTCCGTGAGTCGACGCCGATCGTCCGCCACGACGCGCGGCTCGGGCGTTGGTCCCCTTCGAATCGACAAATTCCCGGCGCCGCCTGCGATCGTGTCCTCCGATTCCGTATCGCTTCGTTATCGGCGCCCGCCGCGACAACGCAACCCGTCAAGCCGGGTCCCGATCGAACCGATTTGACATACGGGTCACTGTATTCGACACACGATACAGGGGATTTCTTCGCAAAACCCGCACGAATCCGGCTCGGAGACAACCGTTATGACACAGGCGACCGCCATCACTCCTGTCATTGGAAAGAAGAAGGAACCTGCGCCAAGCGTCGCCGGACCGAAAACGTTCGACGAACCGAAGCGCGAGGCCTTCATCCCGAAGGCGCCGGAAACCTTCGAAGAGGCCGGTCTCGATCCGGCCATCGTCGAGTCGCTCATCGTCAAGTATCTCGCCGGTGTCGGCACGGCCACGGGCGGTCAGATCGCCCACGAGCTCTGCCTGCCCGCCGAGCCGATCATCGCCTTCCTGGCGAACCTCAAACTGCAGCAGATCGTCGTTCACGTGGGCTCGGCCGGCATGGGCGACTTCACCTATCGCCTCACAGACGCGGGCCGCGATCGCGCTCATCGCTACATGCGTGAGTCGCTTTACGTGGGTCCCGCCCCGGTCCCCCTCGAACAGTACATCGCGGGTGTCAAAGCGCAGACGATTACCGTCATGCATCCGAAGAAAGAGGACCTCGCCCGCGCGTTCAGCGATCTGCTCATCAACGAAGACATGTTCGCCGTCCTGGGACCCGCGATCAACTCCGGCCGCGGTATGTTCCTCTACGGCTATCCCGGCAACGGCAAGACGAGTATTGCCGAGCGCATCACGCGCTGCTTCGGCGACGACATCTACATTCCGAAGGTGCTTATCTCCGACGGCTTTGTCATCAAGCTCTTCGACGGCGCCAGTCATGAGGTCGTCAGGAGCGAGGGCTCCTCGATCCTGAAAAAGGACAAAGTGGACCCGCGCTGGATCAAGATCCGACGCCCGACGATCATCGTGGGTGGTGAGCTGACGATGCCGCTTTTGGAAATCCAGTTCAACGAGACGAGCAACACCTGCGAGGCGCCGATTCAGCTCAAGAGCAACTGCGGCACGCTTGTCATCGACGACTTCGGCCGACAGCGCATGCGCCCTGTCGAGCTGCTCAACCGATGGATCGTTCCGCTGGAAAAGCGATACGACTTCCTGACGATGCCAAACGGCAAGAAGCTCCAGCTGCCGTTCGACCAGTTGATCATCTTCTCGACCAACCTGGAGCCGAAGGACCTGTGCGACGACGCGTTTCTCCGTCGTATTCCGTACAAGATCAACGTCGATGACCCGACGGAAGAGCAGTTCCGCAAGCTGTTCGACTTCGTGGCGCCGGGCGTCGGCTTCCAGATGGACGCCGAGGCGAAGCGGGCCCTCGATCATCTGATCGAGACGCACTACAAGCCGAATAACCGCCCGTTCCGATGCTGTCAGCCCCGCGACCTGATGCTCCAGGTGCGCAATCGCTGCAAGTACATGGGCCTCGAAGCGAAACTTACGCCCGAACTCTTCGACTACGCTGTCAGCGTGTACTTCACGGTCATGTAAGAAGAGATCGATCCGAGCCGCTCATCGCCCGCCCGGGTGGCATACTTGCCCCCAAAAGGCAGGCATGAGAAGTCGCGACGACGAGAACATCAGAAGAAGCGCCCGGAAGTCTGGTTCCGCAGCAACATGCTCCCCTTGAAAGGGGGACGCTGTCCGGGAATTCGAGTGAGAATTTCCGATTTGCAGAACCGTCGT
>DAOPJV010000076.1:0-30147 GCA_035399845.1 Phycisphaerae bacterium
GGCGGCGCGCACGGTCTCATCTGTCAGGGCCGAGAGTGGAGTCGTCATCCCACGCGATTATACGACAACCATTACGCCGAGGGGCGTTTGTCGACGCGAACGTTCATCGCGCGGATTCCGCGCCGTCCCTACCCGGACACGTCCGGCTCCCAACGTGACTTCCTTTCCTCTGGATAAACTCGCCGGCCAGCGAGAGTGATTGTTCGATTGGCGCCGCGACTTCCGTCGGCACACAGCTGGTATCGACGAGCGCGCGTCACGCAAAGCAGGCTAAGAGTGCGACAGCGCGAGGGTCGCGCAACGATTGTCATTCGAAAAAAGCCTCCAAATTCTCATGCCGGCCGGCGTGAGGGTGGCTGTTTTCGGTCCGTTTTCCGATGTCGCCGCCGCGTGACGATCGCGCTGACGCCGACCTCTGACAAACGTGGGCGTCGGCCGCGCACGGTTGGGCGTGTCGCGTTAAACTCTCCGCGATCGTCGGCCCCGCGCCGAATTGTCGGGGTGGATCAAAGTGACTCGGAGCCAAGGCGCCATGCTGCACCTGAAGCGACTACGCAAACAATTCGGCGACAATGTCGCCGTCGACGATCTCTCGCTGGAGATTCACAGGGGCGAGATTTTCGGCCTGCTCGGACCGAATGGCGCCGGCAAGACGACGACCGTCAACATGACGGTCGGTCTGCTGAAGCCCGACGCCGGAGAGGTCACGATCAACGGCGAGGGCTCTCCGGACAATCCGAGGGTTCGCTCGCGGATCGGCGTGGCGACGCAGGCGCTGGCGATCTACGGAGAAATGACCGGCGAGGAAAACGTGAGGTTCTTCGCGACGATGCAGGGACTCAGCGGGGCGGAGCGAAAGGGGCGCGTCGCGTGGGCGCTCGACTTCGTCGGACTGACCGATCGACGGCGGGACAAGGCGGACACGTACTCCGGCGGCATGAAGCGTCGTCTCAACCTGGCCGTCGCCATCGTGCACAAGCCGGCGCTGCTCCTGCTGGACGAGCCGACGGTCGGCGTCGATCCGCAGAGCCGAAACGCCATCTTTGAGAATATTCTCGCCCTGCGCGACGACGGCGCGACCGTCGTCTATACGACGCATTACATGGAGGAGGCCCAGCGACTGTGCGATCGCGTCGGCATCGTCGATCACGGCAGACTGCTGGCGCTGGATACGGTCGACGAGCTGATTGCGGAGCATGGCGGCGACAGCCGCGTGATCGCGAAGCGCGACGGGGGTGACGTGGAGATCACGACGAGCGATCCGCTGGGTGAACTGCAGAAGCTGCAGGCGATGAGCCATCTGCAGACGTTCCGCGTCGAGTGGCCGGATCTGGAGCACGTATTCCTGAATCTGACGGGAAGGAGTCTGCGCGACTGATGCAACAGCTTCTTGCACTGACCGCCAAGGACCTGCGATTGCTTGCCCGCGACAAAGTCGGGTTCTTCTTCGCATTCATCTTTCCGATCCTGTATTCGAGCCTCTTTGGTTCGATCATGGGCGGCATTCGCAGTTCGACGAAGGGCATTGACGTCGTCGTCGTCGACGAGGATCGGACGAAGGAGTCCGAGGAATTCGTCGTCGAGCTGGAAGGACTGGATGAGTTCCGTGTCGATCGCGCCGACAGGAAGCAGGCGCAGGATTTGGTGCGTCTCGGCAAAAAGCGGGCGATGATCCTGCTGCCGGAAGGCTTCGGTCAGGCGCGCCGCCAGATGTTCGGCAATCCGCCGCGCGTGGAAATCGGTATCGATCCTTCGCGTATTGCGGAGACGGGAATTCTTCAGGGCGTTCTTACGGCGCAGCTCTACAAGGGCGTACAGCGGATGTTCACGGATCCCGAGGCGATGGACGCCCAGGTGAACGCGTCCATCAGGGAAATCAGCGATGCAAAGGACATGGACGCCGTCACGAAAATGACGATGACGACCTTTCTGTCGGCGCTGAAGACGTTCATGAAGAACCTGCCGGAAAAGGAAATGAAGGGGGGCGGCTTCCCGCAGCCGAAGATCGAGCAGATCGATATCCTGCGCGAGGAGTCGCACCCAACGAACTCCTACCAGATCTCATTTCCGCAGGGCTGCATCTGGGGCATCATGGGATGCGCCGCCGGCTTTGGTATCACGCTCGTGGTCGAGCGCACGCGCGGTACGCTCGTCCGACTGTGCATGGCGCCGATCGGCAAGGCCCAGATTCTCGCCGGCAAGGGGCTCGCCTGCCTGCTGACGACCCTCGCCGTTGCAGGGCTGCTCTTCACGATCGCTGCGATCGTGTTCGAAGTGAGACCCACGTCATACGCGCTGCTGGCCGTTGCGATCTTCTGCATCGCAATCTGTTTCGTCGGCATCATGATGTTTCTCTCCGTGATGGGCAAAACGGAGCAGAGCGCCGGCGGGATTGGCTGGGCGATTCTCGTGCTCATGGCGATGATCGGCGGCGGCATGATTCCGCTCGCCTTCATGCCGGAGTGGCTGCAGTCGATTTCCGATATCAGTCCCGTGAAGTGGTCGATCCTGGCGATGGAAGGCGCCGTCTGGCGCAACTTCTCACCCGCCGAGATGTTCAAACCCTGCGCCGTATTGATCGGCTTCGGGGTCGTGAGTTTCGTGATCGGACTGCGCGCCTTCAAGTGGGAGACCTGAAGCGGCGAACGCTTCAGGTGGCGCCCGGTCTGATCGCCGCTACCTTTGCAGTCTCATGTCGACCAGATGACGCATGAAGTCCGCCTTCTCGTGGAAGCCGGCGCGCTCATAGGCGTTTGCGGCGGCGCGATAGAACCAGATGACGCGCGGATGGCTACCGCCGAGCGCCGTCTGCAGCCGCTCTGTCGCGAGATCGAAAGGCCCCGTGTTCAGATTCGTCGTTGTTCCCAGCGCGTTTACCAGTGCGGCGACGGCCTCCATCTCCAGTCGGCGCCAATGCGTCGGGCTCAGGGATCCTTCGAAAAGAGAGATTGCGTCGAGGGCCTCTCGGCGAGCGCCGGGATCATCTCCTGACGCCAGGGCGATGCGGGATCGCTCGGCCAGGATCTCGCCGAAGATTGGATGGCCCGATTCCAGCACGGCCCCGAGCGACGTTTCACACTGCTTCAGCGCGGCGGACGCTTCGTCGAAGCGCCCCAGTTGCATGAGGATCGCCGATCGGATCAGGCGCATGCGCGCGAGCGGGTACTCCTGCCCCAGTCCCTTCATCTCAGCCTGTCGGCCAATCGCGTCATTGACGATTCGCAGGGCCGCCTCGCCGCCGCCTTCATAGAGTTCGCACAGCGCGAGTCCCGCCATCGCGCGGCCCGCGTAGGCGACGCCGAGATTCTCGTAGGACGACTCGATGCGACGTATCGCCTCCTGAAAGTTCCGCCGGGCGTCTGCGATGCGATTGGCGTCGAGTTGCGCGAAGGCGAGGCTGTACCAGAGCCAGCAGGCGCGTTTCGGATCATTGTCGCCATGCGCCAGGATTGCCATGGCCCGATCGATCCACTGCGTCGCTTCGTCCGGGCGGCCGGCGTATTCATACGACAGATCGCCGAGGGCCTTCATGGACTCAGCCGTGAGCGGATGATTGTCGCCGAGCGCCTCTGTCCGAAGGCGATACGCCTGGCGGAGATGCGATTCCGCGTCCGCGTAGCGACCGTGGCGGCGAAGAACGAATCCGACAAGGGCGTGCGCGTCCGCCTGGAGTTCGGGATGGGCGGCCAGATCGCCGGGAATGCGATTCGACGTGTAGGCGATGGCGTCGAGGAATGTCATCGACGCGCCGCCGATTTCCGGATCGGCGCCGAAGACTGTCGCCTCGAGGAATTTCGACATCGCCTTTGCGCGTTCGGATTCGGCTTCGGCGCGCTTCCGGGAACGCTCGGCGCGGACGAGCGCCGTTGATGTCAGTACGAGGGCGACGGCGATGGCGGCGGTGGCGGCGATCGCGCTGAGCGTCGCCACCTGATGGCGCCGGGCAAACTTCGACGCGACGTAGAGAGCGCTGCGGCCCCGCGCTTCGACGGGCATGCCGTCGAGCCATCGTGCAAGGTCATCCGACAGCGCTGACACCGACGGGTAGCGTTCATCGGGCTTCTTGCGCATCGCCTTCGAGACGATCCTGTCGAGGTCTTCGGCCAGCGCCGGATTGCGACGCCTCAGGGGAATCGGATCGTCACGCTCGATCGCGGCGATGACGCGCGAGATGGGCCTGCCCTCGATGTCGTAAGGGAGTCGACCGCACAGCGCTTCGTACGCCAGGGCGCCGAGGCTATAGACGTCGCTGCGCGTGTCGACGGCGTCGGTATCCCCCGAGAGTTGTTCGGGGCTCATGTAGGCGAGCGTTCCGAGCAGCGAACTGGCGCCGTCGGCGGCGATCGTGAGATGAATGTCAGTGTCCGCGCACTTGGCGATGCCGAAGTCAACGAGCACGGCGCGGTCCTGCCCATCAATCAGGACATTGCTCGGCTTGATGTCGCGATGGATGACACCACGCTGATGGGCGTGTTCGACGGCCGCGCAGATCTGAAGCAGCAGCCGGACGCGATCCGGCGCCGGGAGCGATCGTGACGCGAGGTAGTTGTCCAGTGTGACGCCGTCGATCAACTCCATGACGAAGTAGGGGCGACCGGCGGGTTCGCCCCCATCCCGGGAAACGCCCGCATGGAAGACGCGCGCGACGTTCGGATGGGCGAGCCGGGCGAGCAGTTCGGATTCGCGAACAAAGCGCTCGAGCGCGGCGGATGTTGTGACGCCGTGATGGAGAATCTTGATCGCGACTTCGCGGCTGGGCGATTCCTGTCGCGCCCGGTAAACGATCCCCATGCCGCCACCGCCGATGACATCGATGATCTCGTAGCCGTCGATGTGGCGCGGCAGGGCGTCGCGCAGCGCCCGACGAACCTCTCGCGCCGCCTCGGGCGCCAGGGGCGCATCGCTGTCGTGGGCGAGCAGGCGATCGACGTAAGTGCGCAGCGGCGTATTTCCGGCGCACTCGCGATCGAGGAAGTCCCGACGATCGGCGTCGCTGAGCCGGATCGCTTCGCCGAAGATCGACGTGGCGCGTTCGTGCAGGGCTGTGTCCGTCACAGAGCGCCGCCTTCCAGTCGGGCGCGCAGCCATGCGCGGGCCGTGCGCCAGTCGAGCTGAGCGGAACGTTCCGAGATGTTCATCGCCCTGGCGGCGTCTTCCACGCTCAACCCGGCGAAGAAGCGCATCTCAACAAGCTGCGCCTGGCGCGGACTGATTTCCGCAAGTCCCGCGAGGGCGTTGTCGAGGTCGAGCAGGGCCGACGCGTCGAGTGGCGCGTCGGAGGCGACAGCGTCCAGCGTTACGTGCGCGAGACGCCCACCGCGTTTGTCGGCCGCCTTCCGTCGCGCGTGGTCAACGACGATGTGACGCATGGCCTTCGCCGCGACGGCGTAGAACTGGCCGCGGCTGCCCCAGCCATCCGAGGGGTTGGCGAACAGACGGAGGTAGGCTTCGTTGACGAGGGCTGTCGCATGAAGCGTGGCGTTGCGCCGATCGCCGCGGAGCTGGGATTCGGCCAGCTCCTGGAGTCGCGGATGCACGGCGAGCAGGGCCGCATGGCGGGCGTCTTCATCGCCGGCCGCGGCGCGGGCAAGCAGTTGTGTCAGGCGCAGTTCGGCCTCGGGCATAGCGATCGATTATACCAGCGACGTCAGGATGGCAGTCATTGTCTGTCGTGGCGCCCGGGATTTCTCCATGAATTTCGGGAATTCCCTGCGCCCCCGGCGGAGGGACTGCGTCCCATCTGTACACGATGGTGTCGAGTTTGCGGAATGGGGGGCCAATCCGCCGCGCCATCGATCTGCGCCTCGCACTCAAAGGAGTTCATCCATGACGCCAACCCGTCGATATCCGAGATTCCGGAAGGGTCATTCGATCCTCCTCGTGGCCATCCTCTTCGTCAGCATGGGACAGATAGGAAATTGCGAGTGCTCGATTCTGCAGTTGCTGGAACGGGCCGACCAGGAGACTCAGGTGGAGACAACGGGGTCCTGCTGCAATCTCGAGAACGTCTGTACGGACGGCGTCTTCGCGTCGGATTGCGAGCGACCCAATATCTTCGAGCCCAACGGAACCTGCGCCGAAGGCGGTTGTGACCGGGCGCCGTTTGGCGCGTGTTGCCTGAACAGAGGTGGGTGCGAACTCGTGGCGACGGAGGATTCCTGTGACGGTATGTTCCTTGGGCGCGTTCCATGTCCGGACTGTGAATCGGGAGGGGGCGGGCAGGATGGGCCCGGAGGCCCTGAAACGCCCGATGCGGACAGTCGGACCTGCTGCCTGGGCGATGGCCGCTGCCTGATCGTGACAGTGGATGGTTGCGCATCTTTCGGCGGGACGCTGCAGCCATTGGGGGTCAGTTGCGACGACGCCGATTGCAGCGAGAACGTCTCCGACGAGAGCGGCTGCTGCCTGCCCGATGGGAACGAATGTGTGAGCAGGACGCAGGCGGACTGCGAGGCCGAGGGCGGTGTGTTTCAAACGCAGCTGTGCGCGGACATTGTAGATTGCGGGCTCGTCGTTGAAGGGGCGTGCTGCGACGGCGCGAGCTGCTCCGTCATTTCCAGGTTTACCTGTGAGACGCTCGGCCGGACCTTCAAGGGTGGCGCCACGGACTGTGGTTCGACGCCTTGTCCGTAGTGGCGTGTGCGCTGAAGCCGGCAAAGTCGTTCGGATGGACGCCGACCGGGGAGCGTGGCCAGAGACGCTGTGGGGCATGCGAAATTCGCTCGCTCTCATGCCGGAATGGCTGCAATCGCTTTCCGATATCAAACCCGTGAAGTGGTCGATCCCGGCGATGGAAGGCGCCGTCCGGCGCAGCTTCTCAGCGGCCGAGATGTTCAGGCCCAGCGAGGTCCTGATCGGTTTCGGCGTCGTGAGTTTCGCCATCGCTCTGCGCGCCTTCAAGTGGGAGAGCTGACGCGTCGATCGACGTACCGGACTGGATCCGCGGCGCGGGCGAGAGTCACTCTCGTGAATTCGATTCGTTGTCGGACATATTTTCCTTAGGCCGCCATTGGGTGATCGTCGTGGGCGCGACGCCGTAGGGCGCCTTGCAATTCTCACATGCTGTCAGCGAATAGGGATCGTCGTCGGATCCGGGGTCCTGAGGTCGAATAGCCTTCCATTCGATGACACCTGCGAAGTACTCCGTATCCCCGTGCTCGAACGCCTCGATGGGATCGGGGACGAGTCGAACGTCGTACAGCGGCCCATCCGCGTCAGATCGAGACGAATCGACGGCCGTGAAAACCAACGAGCGGCCTCGGCGCGGAAAGTAACTGCCTCGACGGGGCGCCATGGAGGGATCGGACACGCTCGAAGACGATTCGATGGCGGCGGCGACGGGAATGTTTGCGTCACCGCCCAGGACGGACGTCGATCGACCATCGACGTCGCAGATCGCAAGTCGAAAGTTTGCCTGAATGGCGCTGGCGAGATCTTCGTCGAATCGGCCGGCGACAAAGGCGTCGATGTCATCCTCGATGACATGGATAACCTTGGACAGCGTGGTCCGATGGACCGCGAGCATGCCCGGTCGTGCGCCGCCCGAAAGGTCCTGGCGGATCGTGATGTCGACCTCCAGCCGATGATCGCCTGGCGCGAGCGTGTCGTCCAGAATGACGCGTCTGTTGTTTCCGATGTGGATCGCGTACAGACGATTCTGTGACGATCGATCGGAGCCGACGAATCGACCATCCAGGCGGACCGCCTCGATCGTCATGTCCACCTGCACGAAACTGCCGATCGATTCACGATTCGGCCGGTCCGTCACAATTCTGAAGTCCATCGGGATGTCTCGCGGTCGCGGCGAGAAGGCCTCCATTCGATAGGCCCAGCAGGCGATCGCGAACGCGTCGCACTCCTGCAAACTCAATGAACCCGCAACCGCGCGACGGGCGACTTCATCGACCGCCCATAGTTCATTCGGCGCCAACTCAATCAGCCATGACGTTGGCGTCCAGCGTTTCCACACGCCACTCGCAAGGATCCAGTATCCGCCGATGAGCAGCAGGCCCAGAGACATCAGGCGGAAGGCGACCTTCGCGTCGCGCCGTTTGCGAACGGATCGTGAGTCGGCTTCGATGTAAGGTTGCGACACGAATGTACCGCACTCCGTGCAACGACCTGTGCCCATGAGCAGATGATCGCATTCCGGACAGTGTCCCGCCGGCAATTGCGGGGGGAATTCGGACGGAGGATTGGATGGGCTCATGGGCGCCTACTTCCTGAAGGGTGTAACAACAGTCGGTCGGCCGGCAATTTCGCGGCGCCTGGTGGACACGCTCAGCCTGTCAGTGACCTCGATGGGAACACCTCTCCAGATAAACGCGCAATCGGTGGGTTCCATGCCGTTGACGAACCGACGCTCCGCAGGCCTCGGGATCAGGCGAACGTCCACGGAGTCAACATCGCTGCTGAACGCCGAATCCCGGACA
This sequence comes from Phycisphaerae bacterium, assembly GCA_035399845.1. GTDB lineage: Bacteria > Planctomycetota > Phycisphaerae > UBA1845 > UTPLA1 > ECT2AJA-110-A. The sequence continues at coordinate 8,433 of DAOPJV010000076.1, forward strand.
GAGGCGGTTTTGCACAATCCGTCGGTTGTTTCGTCAAACATGATTGACGGACCGGGTTTCCAGTCTTCCGTTGACGCGCGGGCGACCTGGAGTTCCGCGACAATCGGTCCCATGCCGCTCTGAATCTGGAGCGTGACAAAGATCTCCCCAGATCTGGCGCCGCCAGGCTGTCGCCTCTGGACGGCCTGGAGCTGAACATAATCCGGCCAGAGGGCGCTCGAAAATGCGTCGCAGTTCGAGTCGGGATTCGGGCGAAGGAGCCGCTGGGTACCGGATTTCGCAATCACGAATCGCCGGTCGGAGCCTGGCGAATTCTGATTGTGCGATACGACATGGTTTCGATCCCCCGAAATGGGGAGATCGAGGATGCAGCGAATCTCGTAATCGATATGGTCCTGTCCATCCACCCGTTCCTGCGTCAGTCGTTCCGTGCGGAAAAGGAGGCGAATTGTTGTGTCTCTCGCGACCTCGGCGGTTGACTTGACGGCCTGGCCATCAATCAACACCCGATACTCGACAGAGGTCACCAATTGCCAACCCCATGGACTCGCCTCGGTCAGGGAGAATTCCAGGCGCATCGGCGTCGTTGTCGTCAGCGGATCGGCGTTTTCGATCTCAAGCGCAAACAACGTTGACACGAGCGCGTCAGCCTCGGCGTCCGAAAGTTCCCCATCTCTCAGTCGTCGAATGAGTTCCTTCTCAGCCTCGACACTGTCTTCGCGCCACGCCATCAGCATCGACGTCGGAACATATCGCCTCCATGCGCCGCTTCTGTGGAACCGCAACCCTCCCCAGCCCGCGAGCGCGACGACTGCAATCACTGAAACTCGTCTGATCCACCTGCGACGGCGCAGAGCGCGGGGACGGGAACGAATATGCGCCGGTGAAATCTCCACGCCGCATTCCGGACATCTACCTGGCGCGAGCAGCGCGTAGTCGCAACGCGGGCAGTAGCCCATCGGCTCGCTCGCGGATTCGGAGTCCGAGGTTTTTTCAGTTCGGTGGATTGTCATCGTCTCCAGCGCGCTGCGGCCCATCGGCCCACTAATGCCAGTTAGGCCGAGCGGATTGCGGGGCATTGTAGCGTCAGTCGGCCGATCCACGTCTGGCGGGCGCAAACCCATAAACCCGCGAACCCGAATCCCGCGGTCGGCGTACAGCCAGCATGGCCGGTCCCCGGATCACGAATCCGCCGTCGCGACGCCGCATTGCGGGAACGCTTGTCCTGCTCTTCCTCGCGCTGGGAGCGCCCGGGCTGGCAATCGCGTCGTACGTTGGCTTCGACCTCACCTCGATGCTTGCGGCCGCCGCCTGCGCATTCATTGTCGTACTGAGCGTCGTCTGCTCGAAGTCCGTTCGTCGCCGGCTGCGCGATCGAGCGCTGCGGGCGACAATCCTCGCGGCGCTGCGCTTCCGCGTCCTGTCATTGCCGATCACAGTCGTCGTGGATCTGCTCGTCGGCGCTGTTTCCCTGTTCTTGGCGGGATTCAATATTGAGCGTCCTGTTGGCGCGGGGGAGTTTCTGACCGGCCGGCTCGTCGTTGCGACACTGATTCACTGCGCGCTGATGATCGGGACCTTTGCGGTTCTGGCCTGGATGCGTTTTCCGTCGGAGGCCCTTCGAACCGGGCGCCAGACACTGGATGGTCTCTGCAGGTCCTGCGGCTACGACATGCGATCGACGCATCAGCTTTGCCCCGAGTGCGGCGCCGAGGCGCCGTATTGGCATCGACCTCGTCAGCTGGAGTGCGACGTGATCCTGCGGCTCGCGTCGCTGGCGCAGCGGCGACGCGCGAAGCGTCACGGGGAAGCCGGGGCCAACTGACGCCCTGAACCTCGCGTCCACCTGAACCACCCGTGCGAGATGGCCTGATTATCACTGGATCAGAGCGCCCGGAGATGCGTATCATGGGAGGGCAACGATCAACCGTGCCGGAGCGCCGGAATGCCTGATGATCCTGTCGAATCCACATCCGATCTGTTTCCGTCGGATCAAAATCCCGAAGTTCGAGATGTTCCGCCGCCCGGCCTGTTGAGCGACGAACCGCCTTCGATGGCGCGGATCGCTGCCTTTCTGCTCTTTGTGACGGTGGCCCTTGTCTGTCCGAGTCTGAGTTTCGCGATTGGCGCCGCATCAATCGATCCTGTTCCCATCGCAGCAGGAATCGCTGTCGCGTATGTCAGTATGCTGATCTGGTCGCGGTCGTCAGGCGTAAAGCGGCGGCTTTGCGATCGGGCGCTGACACGTGCGATTGTTGCGGCGACGCTTGTCCGCAGTGTCGGGGCGCCGTTCTTCGGCGTGATTGACCTGATCACCGGAATGCTGTCTGTGGACATCGCCGGGGCGCATCGCCGTGTGTCAGGCGAATCCGTATGGTCACATTTCCTGAGCGTTTTCCACGCAACGATTCTGCAGGGCGCATTCGTCGTGGGCGGCTTCATTCTCCTGACATACATGATCTATCCCGTGGTTCGGTTGAGACTCCTCAGGCGGCATAAGACCGGTCACTGCGTCCGCTGTGGTTACGATCTGCGGGCGACGACAGACCGTTGTCCGGAATGCGGGACGGCGACGCCCGAGGACCATCGGCCGGCCGCCGGTCTGCGACACTACAATCCTGGACGATCAACACAGACGGCGGCTGGGACCGCCCAGGAGGAGTAGCTTGCCCGCGATGGAAACGATTCCGACACAGACGATGCTCGACCAGCTGAACTGGCGCTATGCGACGAAACGATTCGATCCCAGTCGCAGGATCCCCGACGAGACGTGGAACGCCCTGGAGGATTCGCTGGTTCTGACGCCTTCCTCCTTCGGTCTGCAGCCCTGGCGATTCGTTGTCGTTACGGACCCGGCCGTTAAGGAGCGGCTCGTTCCGGCCTCCTGGGGTCAGACGCAGCCGGCCGAGTGCTCGCATTACGTCGTCTTTGCGGCGAAGACGGATATATCCGAGGCGTACATTGATCACTACCTGAGGCGAATGGCCGACGTGCGAAACGTGGAGGTCGACTCGCTGTCACAGTTCAGCGGAATGCTCAAGGGGTATCTGCTGCCGCCGCCGGCGGGTTTTGATGTCCGCCGCTGGACGGCGCTGCAGACCTATATCGCACTCGGCAATTTCATGACCTGCGCCGCCATGCTGGGCGTGGACACCTGCCCGATGGAGGGTATTGAGCCCGCGAAGTACGACGAGCTTGTCGGTCTAACGGGAAGTGGATTCGCGACGGTCGTCGCCTGCGCCGCCGGTTATCGCGGCGAAGGGGACCGACACGCGACGCTGGCGAAGGTGCGTTTCGATAAATCGGAAGTCATTCAGCGCGTTTGAGCCGGGCGGGAATCACAGCAAGCGAATCACCACATCGCAAATGAGGCGACGGGTTTGCTTTACGGGAAGGAACTCCCGCGCGGAAAAGGAACGAGAAGGGACTCTCGTTCCAGCGATGGCAATAAGCGGGTGGCGTCGAAATGAGGGGTGTCTTATTTCGCTCGCCGCAGGTCGAAGGTCTCGACCTTCTTCGATTCGCCGAACGGGTCTGAGAGCGTGATGACAAGTCGATCCTTCTCAACGCGTTGATAGACGATGCGCGTGGGGAAGTCCTTCTTCCTGTTCTCGAAGACGACCTTATGCGACTTCGGATCGCATTCGGCCAGCGTCAGCGGTTGTGCGGGCGATCCCTGCGGGAAGGGACGGAAGATGACTTCGCCCTTGCCTGTCTGTTCGAACACCTCGAACTCGTGAAAGACAACCTTGTCTTCCTTGATGAGCTTGCTGTAGCTCATGACTTTGCCGCCGTCCGGCGTGCAGTAGTAGGTCTGGAACTTCCCGCCCCACATGTCGCCTTCCCAGGCGCCGGCGATCCACGTCATGCTCGCGATCTGATCGGCGGCGCCCTTGTCCTCTTTCGGTTCCGCAACGGCGACGCTGACTGCAACACTGACGCCGACGCCAACGAGACAAACTGCGAGTGGCTTGACCTTCATCGTATGATCTCCTTGTTGCGGTCATGTGAGAGACCGCAGGAATGGGGCCTGAACTGTACTTGAGGAGGATGATACGCCGCCGATCGTCGGGCCCGCTTGTAAAAAAGCGACACGGACTAGCCGGACGTGAAGAGGCTCGTCAGCAGGTTTTCACTGCGGGCGAACTGTGTCGGCGTCTGCCCGGCGATGGCCCGGAATTCGCGATTGAAGTGGGCCTGATCGTGGAAGCCGTGGACATGGGCCAGCGTCGTCCAGTCTCTGCCGAGGCCCCCCTGGGCGCTGCGGACGAGGGCGTCGAACCGGAGGATTCGGGCGTAGCGTTTCGGCGTGACGCCCACTTCCGCCAGGAAGCGACGTTCGAGCTGTCGCGTCGTCATTCCGAGTCGATCCGCAATGGCGGCCACGCGGCACTGCCCGCCGACGTGGCGCATCCACGTCGCCGCCCGTGCAATGTCCTCGGCGCCACCAAACGTCCGGCGCTCAAGCGTTGAGAGAAGAAGTGACTGTGTCCCGGTCAGGAACTCGTCGTCCGCCAGGGCGGCCGCAACCAGCCGGCGCCAGAGCTTCGAATCAACGTCGGCCAGTGGAATCCGACGATCGACAAGCTCGCGCTGGTCGGCGCCGATCAGCGCGTGCAGGCCAGTCGCATGAAATCGGATTCCGACCAGGTCGACCTCATTCGTCGGCTGGATCAGGATGAACCGCGTCATTTGTGCCGCGACGATGGCGTTCTCCTGCCGGACGACGTCGCCGTCGTCCCGAAGTTCCGTAAAGGGCGCCGCCCGGTTGATGATGATCTCGGCGTGACCGTCAGGGAGGACGCGATCGGGGGCGTCGCCAAGAGAGGTCGCCGGCGCGCGAAGCGTCCACAGGCAGCGTACGTAGGGGGCGAGCGGCGGAATGGGCGAGATTTCGGCGTAGTCCATGGTCTGTCGTCACGCGGCCCGAAAGGGCCGCTCGCTACAGGATACCCGCATCGATCATCGCGGTTCAATTATTCGACGGGAGCGTCATAATACCCGCCTTTCGCCGGGCGGCGCCCGCTCGAAGGGACTCGAGACGCCAGTCGCCGGATGGAGCGAGAGTTGTCATCGGATATTCGAACCAACGCCGTGATCGCGGCGCCAACGCAGGCCGCGCCGGGGATCCGTGCGGACATTGAATCGCCATCGCGGGCGGGCTGGCTCCGGCGGTCTTCAACCTGGGACGCGCTCGTCGCGCTGAAGCTCCTGACCTTTGCGGCGATCATTGCGATTCGACCGTTCAGCATCACGCATGACTGTGGTCTGCTGCTGGACGCGTCTCAGCGACTGCTGGAAGGCGCCACGCCGTATGTCGATTTCCTCGAACAGAACCCGCCTCTGATCTACTACCTGCTGGCGATTCCCGTGGCCCTGGCGAAGTTTCTGGGCGTCAATCCGATTCCCGTGTACCTCGTAATGTTCTGGTTGATCGTCGTCGTGGCGACGATTGTCGTTCGGCGACTGTTGTCGCTCGGTTCGAACGCGCTGTCGCCGCTCCAGCGCGGTCTGGTTCTGTTCTCGTTTGTCGTGGCGAGTGAATGCACACTCCTGGCGCCGGACTTCGGCCAGCGTGAACACTGGTTCGCGATCACGTTCGCGCCGCTGCTGCTCCTGCGTTGGCTGATGTATCGCGACCCGGGAATGTCGGGCGACCGTCGTACGCCGTCGATGCTCCTGCGTGTTCTGATCGGTGTCGCGGCGGGCGTCGGCGCCGCACTGAAGCACCATTTCCTGCTGATCTGGGTCGGCGTGGAACTACTCTGCGCGCTGCGCACGCGAGCCTGGCGAAAGATGATGGCGCCGGAGACGATTGCGGCCGGGATCTTCCTGGTTGTCTATCTCGCGCATTTCGCGTTTGTGCCCCCGGCGATGCGCAGCGGTTTCTTCGAGCGCTGGGCGCCGTTCGTTCTGTCGCATTACTGGGTGTACGATCAGCCGATATCCGCGGCGCACATCGCCTTTGTTTCCGGTGTTCTTCTGGTGTATGGCGGCGCCGCGCTCGCCGCGTGGCGAGTAACCCGGCGGGATCCGGGGGCGTCGCTGCTGGCGACGATGTTCGCGACCTTCACACTTCTGGCGATCACGTCATTCATCGTTCAGCGAAAAGACTATTCCTATCACCTGATTCCCGTGTACTTCGGCGCGTTACCCTGCATGGCCTTGTGGGCGGGCGCCCGCGTGACCTCAGGTGTTGGTTTCGGCGCCAGGCTCGCGTCACTGGCGCTGATCGGCGTGGCGCTGGGAACGGCGCCGTCATCGGCCGCGGAGATCGCCCTGAGCTGGACGATCGGACGCGGGATTGACGAACCGACGCCGATCTGGCGGGAAGTCCTCTCTCGCAGCAATGCGGGGGATGAGGTTCTCTTTATTTCGACCAATGTCGGCGACGCTTATCCCGAGTTGATCCGTTACGGATACAAGGGCGGATCGCGATACCTCGTGAGCATGCCGATCGCGCTGGTTCACAGCGACCTGCGCGCGGCGGGGGACATGGCGCTCTATCACGACGACACGAATCGTCCTCAGATCGAGTTGCAGTATCTCCGAGAGCTGGCCGCCGATGTTGAAGCGAGTCGGCCGCGTCTGATCGCCATTGTCGATCAGACGAGCTGCCAGGGCTGCGCGCCCGGGTTCAATGTACACGCCTTCCTGAACAAGGCCGGTTTCATCCGCGAGGAGATGGCGTCGTACGAGGACCTTGGCGTGTTCGAAGGCAAAGTCTCGAAAATACGCCTGTATGTTCGACGATCCCCGGGGGAAGCGGGCGGCGCCACGGCGGAGATTTCCGTGTCGGCGAATTCTCTGTGGCGTCGGCGGCTCGCTGAGGTTCTAATGTTCGCATGTTTGCAGACTTAGCAATTCTTGCGTTCGAGCTCACGCGCAGCAACATGTGGTACCCGTTTGCTGTCGTGTTGACGCCGCCGACGATTGTGATCGTGTGGTACTTCACGAACGAGCGCCGCCTGCGCCGAAAGAATGATCAGGATACCGCTCAGCGCTGACGTTCGCCGTTGCGTTGCGGTCCAGGCCATTTGGGGGCCGGGATGTCGATTTCGTCAACCGCCTGTCTCCTCAGCGCCGATCCCCTGTTCGTCATCGGTAATCAGATCGAGGCCGGTCTCTGGATTGTCATTGGCGTGGGATTTCTGATCGCCGCCATCGTTCGCCCGGCCCATCGCCGCCGTTGTGCCGCGCTCGGCCCCGTCTTTGTCGCGTTTGGATTCTCGGATCTTGTTGAAGTCACGACCGGCGCCTGGTGGCGACCTTGGTGGTTATTTGTCTGGAAGGGCGTCTGCGTCCTGATTTTCCTGATCGCGCTGGTCGCCTACCTCATTGAGCGATCCCGCGCCGGGCGGCGCGACACGCCTTGCCCCGACCCCGACCCCGACCCCGTCGACGGCGGATAGCGCTCGGCGGTGGATTGCGATCCGTCACGCCATTCGGGAGAATAGAGATCGCTCCCGGCGATGCGATATCGCCCGGGACAAGGCGGCGGCGATCCAGTATGACGCGCAATACACTCACAGGTTCGGGCGACACGATTGCCATGATGGATGAGTTTTCGCGATTCGACGATCTCGAGTCGAAGACGCATGACGAGCTGGCGAATCTCGCGCGGGACGTGGGCTTGCGCGACGTGGAAGCGATGTCGTCCGACGCGCTGCTGCGGCGCGTTCGCCGACGCGTTGAGATCCTGCGTTCCCTCGATCCGGAAGCGCTGCATGACATCCTTCGCTGGGGCCGACGGCGGGCCGCGGCCAACGCCTCAAAGTCCGACCAGGTTCGCGAGATCATTACGATCAATCGCGACGACTACGACACGCTCTCCCACCGCGGGCTGATCGCGCTGTCGCGCCTTCGCGGTCTGGAGGTCGCCAGCGACGATCATGCGGAATCGATTGTCGACAAGCTGCGTGAGACGGAGGGCTTCTGGCCGAAATTCCATCGTCGTCGTCGTCGCATCGTCGGGGCGCTGCTGGAACGATTCGTCGAGGCGCCGACGGCGCCACCGCCGCCGGTGTCGACGCAGGGCCCCTCGACAGAGGAAGAGGATCGCAGGCTGCGCCGGCAAATCGAAGATCACGGTGTCGTCGGTGGGATCGCGAGCCGGCTGCGCGGCGCGGCGGACAGCTACATCGAATCCAAGCTCGACGAAATCGAGCGTCGAATCGACCAGAAACTCGAGGAAATCGATCGGCGGATGGCCGAGTGGCGTGATCGAGAAATCGCGAATCGACTGCGGATTCTGCGGATCACGCTGGCGTTCACATTGCTTGTAGCGCTCGTGAGCCTCGGATATAACATGGTGAAAGGGCGGCTGGACAAGCCGCCTGCGGACGTACAATCCGTGGAGTAAGCGCGCCGGGGCACGCGTCGCGCGCCGTGGGTCCAGAATTATGTACGAAAAGCTCACGTCGAAGATGGAGCAGATCCTGCGAGTGTCGCAGCGCATTGCGCGCGATTACGAACAGGAATATGTCGGCACCGAACATCTCCTGCTCGCGATTCTGGAAGAAGGCACGAACTTCGGCGCCGAAATCCTCAGGAACCATAAAGTGGATCTCCCCAGGGCCAAGGGCGTCATCGATCGTCTCGTGCAGGCGAGTCTTGAGGATACCTGGGTCTTCGGGCGCCTTCCCGGGACACCGCATTTCCGCAATGTCATGGCCGCCGCCATCGAAGAGGCGCGCCAGCTCGAAAGCAAATATGTCTGCGCCGAACATCTGCTGATCGCCCTTGCGCGGGCGGACGGCAGCGTTGCCTCGGCCGCGCTCGCCGAGCTGAAGCTCACGGCGCCCATGATCCGGACCGAAATCACCCGCCGCATCGAATCCGACTCCGAGGCCTCCTGCAGTTCTGACGAGGGCTGAAGCCCGCGATCACAGGCGCCGGGGCCAATCCACGCCACGCTCGTCACGCCGACGAGATCCTCGACGGATGCAGAAGGTCCCGCCGGGGCGGACGCGTCCGGGAGCGGGGCGTTGGCGGCCATTCGATATCCCGATATCGGCAAATCCGCTATAGTGTGTCCGTTGGTTACGAGAGGATAAGGGGATACGCCATGACTCAGGCAACGACAGCAGCGGCGCCCGCGGCGGCGCAGGACTTCCTCCCGCTGGACGGCATCGATCACATCGAATTCTACGTGGGCAACGCGTTTCAGGCGGCCCAGTTCTATCGGCACCTGTTCGGTTTCGACATCGTCGGACGACGTGGTCTCGAGACAGGCGATCGCGAGAAGGCGAGCTACGTCCTCGAACAGGGCAAGATTCGCTTCATCCTCACGACGGCAATGACGCCCGATCACGAAGTCTCACGCTTCTGCCAGCTGCATGGCGACGGTGTGAAGGCGGTCGCCTTCCGCGTGAAGGACGTGGACAAGTCCATCGCCGAGACGCGCAAGCGCGGCGCGACTGTTGTCCAGGCGCCGACGACGCTGAAGGACGAGCACGGCGAAGTTCGCATCGCGTCCATCCGCACCTACGGCGAAGTCGTCCATCGCTTCATCAGTCGCGAGGGCTACAACGGGACGTTTGTCCCGGGGTTCGAGCCGATGGACATGAAGGCGATCGAATCGACGGGCCTTGCTTCCGTCGATCACATCGTCGGCAATGTCGAGCTCGGCGCCATGAACCACTGGGCGTCGTATTACGCGAACGTGCTCGGTTTCCAGCAGCTGCTCCATTTCACGGACGACGACATCAGCACGGAATACAGCGCCCTGATGTCCAAGGTCATGCAGAACGGCACGGGCAAGATCAAGTTCCCGCTGAATGAACCGGCGGACGGCAAGAAGAAGAGCCAGATCGAGGAGTACCTCGACTTCAACTACGGTCCCGGCGTGCAGCACATCGCCATGACGACGGGGGATATCTGCACGACAGTCCGGACGCTTCGCGATCGCGGCGTTCGCTTCCTGCGCGTGCCCGATACGTATTACGAGGCGCTGGCCGATCGCGTCGGAAAAATCGACGAAGACATGACGACGATTCGCGAGCTGGGCATCCTCGTCGATCGTGATGAGGACGGCTACCTGCTTCAGATCTTCACGCAGCCGCTGGAAGATCGACCGACGCTGTTCTTCGAGGTCATCGAGCGACACGGCTCGCGCGGCTTCGGCGTTGGGAACTTCAAGGCGCTGTTCGTGAGCATCGAAGAGGAACAGCGACGTCGCGGCACGCTCTGATCCGAAACGCCTCGATCAGAACACCAATAAGAAAAAGGCCCGCGTGACGCGTCACGCGGGCCTTTGACATTGTTGGCGTCAGGTTACTTCGAACTCAGCACGGTGAATTGCTCTTTGCCGCGCCACCTCATGTGGATGCGCAGGCCCGTACGAATCGCGTCGGGTGAAAGCTGGGCTTCGAATTCCGCGATGTTGTTGACCTGTTTGTCGTTCACGTTCGTGATGACCTGTCCGGGACGCAGGCCCGATTCATAGGCGTCGCCTGTCGGATAGACGCGCGTGACGATCACACCGTTGATGATTTCGTCGGGCAGGTCGTACTTCTTCGAAAGCTCCGGAGTCACAGTGGACGCTTCGAACCCGAGGTCGCGAAACACGCGCGCGGGCCCCTTGGCGCCGCCGAGGGAATTCGACGAACGATCCTTCTCCACTTCCCGCATCGAGCCCATTGTGTCGTTAGACGGCTGACGGGCGCGTGGGGATTCCCAGGATTTCAGGTCGCGCAGCGAGCCTGTCGTGGAAAAGCCCGTCGGCTGCGCCTGGATCCGCGTCTGCATGACCATCTCGTGGCCCTTGCGCCAAATCGTGATGTCCGTGCTGGTGCCCGGCTCGATTCGTGCGATCAGATGCTGAAGACGTTCGCGCGTCGTCACACGGCGACTGCCGATGGCGAGAATGATGTCTTCGGGGCGAATCCCCGCGTTGTCCGCCGGTGTTCCCTCGCCGACGCCTCGAACGAGCACGCCCTCCACATCCGACAGACCGTAGGCCGAGGCGATCCGCGGATCGACCTGCTCGATCTGAACGCCGAGATATCCGCGAACGATTTCCTTGCCGCTGCGGAGCTTTCCGACGATGTCCCTGGCGATGTTCGACGGGATCGCGAATGCGACGCCCTGGTTGGCGCCGGATTCCGTCGCGATGGCGGTGTTGATGCCGATGATTTCGCCGCGCGAGTTGATCAGCGGTCCGCCGGAATTCCCGGGATTGATGGCGGCGTCCGTCTGGAACCAGTCCTGGTAGTCGATGTCGACGTTCACGTCGGAGCGACCGATGGCGCTGATGATGCCGTGGGAGACGCTGTGGCCCAGCCGGAAGGGGCTGCCGATCGCGAGCACGAAATGCCCGACTTTGACCTTGTCGGAATCGCCGAATCGGGCGGCGTGCAGATTGTCAGCGTGAATCTTCAGAACGGCGAGATCCGTCTTTGGATCCGTACCGACGATATCGGCGTTGTAGCGTCGTCCGTCGGCCAGCGTGACGCGAACGGCGTCGGCGTCGGCGATGACGTGATTGTTCGTGACGATGTAGCCCGATTCGTCGAAGATCGCGCCGCTGCCGGTCCCGCGCGCCGGTCCAAAGTCGTAACGCTTGAACAGCTCCTCCATCTGCGGGTCCATGTCCACGCGGCGGCTGACGGCGTCGATGTAGACGACGGCGGGTTTGACGACTTCGGCGACGATGGCAAAGCCCTGGGAGACGCGCTCAAGGTCGGCAACGTCGTCGTCCGTGATCTGTCTCAGCTGTTCGAAGTCCGCGTCGAGTCGGCCGCGCTCGATCGCATAGGCCGCCCGTTGAATCACACTTGTCTGTTCGATCAGGATGATGGCCGCCGAGATCGTCAGCAGGGCCAGCAGGGCGTTCCGCCAGGATTTTCCGGATTGCATTCGTCACCACCTCCGGCCCGTGGGAGTTCGGGCTCTCGAAAGTCTAACGTCCCATATCGGCGGGCATTGCGTGCGCCACGCCGTGAAGCCTACATCGGTCAGCCTGATGGGGATCCCAAGGTCGAAGCCGGGATTACGGCCTGACCCGTGTGTTTTGTGACCAGTCTATGATAGCGGCCATCGCCGGCGCGGTTTCAAAATCGGCCGTCGCCATGTCGGCGGCCCCTGTGACATACCGCACGCGGGGCATGAAAAAGGGCGTTCCCGCGGGTCGCGGCTCCATCCCATCGACCCACGGCAAACGCCCGTTTCAGACAAATTGGACCATCGCGACAGCGACGGCGCGGCTCTGGAGGCCTACATCGCGCCCGCCGGGGCGGCGAAAGAAGGGGCGGCCTCCATGCCGCCAACACGTAGCTGCTCCTCCTGGAGCGTAATGATCTCGTTGACCGGCCGTGTGACGGGGCCCGCCGCCGTCTGCCAGGAGACGTCGGCGTTCTGCTCGACGTGGCCCGTGATGCGACGACACGCCAGCAGGACAGTCGTATGGTTCTTGTTGCCCATCAGCCTCGCGATTTCCGGGAAACTCAGGTTCGTGTGCTTCCGGGCGAGGTACATGGCGACATTCCGGGCCAGGGCGATCGTGCGGCTCTTGCGCGACGTGTGCAGGTCCGTCGGCAGGATGCCGAAGTACGCGGCGACGCTCTGCTCGATGTCGCTGACCGTCAGGAGCTTGTCCGTCTGCGTCAGATGCTCATCCAGCGCCTGGCGGGCGAGGTCGAGCGTAATCGGCGCGTTGGTCAGGGCCGCGTAGGCGAGCAGCTTCAGCAGGCAGCCCTCAAGCTCGCGAACGTTCGCCTGGATCCGCTCGGCGATGTACTCGATGACCGGCTCAGGCACGCGATGCTGGGTTCGCTTGACGCGACGCCGCAGGATCTCGCATCGCGTTTCGCGATCGGGCCGCTCGATTCGGACGACCATGCCGGCGAGAATGCGGTTCACGAGGGAATCCGACAGGTCACCGATCATCTTGGGGTGCGCGTCCGACGCGAGAACGACCTGCTTGGAGGCGCCGTTGATGGCGTTGAACGTGTGGAAGAACTCTTCCTGCGTCGCCTTCTTGTTGGCGATGAACTGGATGTCGTCCAGCAGGAGCACGTCCACATCGCGGAATCGATGCCGGAAGGCGTCCAGCTTCCGCTCGCGCAGGGCGAAGAGGAACTGGTTTGTGAAATCTTCGCCGGACACGTACACCCACTTCTTCTCGGGGCGCGTTTCCGCCAGGGCGTTCGCGATGCCCTGGAGCAGGTGCGTCTTGCCGAGACCGCAGGCGCTGTAGTAGAAGACGGTTCCGGCGCCGAGCATCGTCCCGTCGACGACGTTTTTCGCCAGGGAATAGGCGAGCCGGTTGTTGGGCCCGACAACGAAATCGTCGAGCTTGCCGCGCAGCTTTCGCGTCGGGAGCGCCGGTTCCTGTCCGTTGGGACCGTCGCGATGATCGCGCTGCGATCGTCCGGCGTGCCGTTCAATGAACGCGGCCTGTGAATTCAGCTGGCTCTTGCGAAGCGAGCGGAAAAGCATGGGGTCGACATGGAATGCAACACGCGTGGGGCGTTCGAGGATGGCTTCCGCGGCTTCGCCAACCGCATCCGCAAAATGGTCCTCGATCCAGCCGCCAATGAACAGATTCGGAACTCCGACTTTCAGGACTCCGTCACAGATCTCCAGCTTGGTGGAGTTCTTGAACCAGACTTTGTATCGTTGAGCTCCGACGATCTCTTCGATGCGAATTCGAATCCGTTCTTCGATCGTATCGATCTGGGCAGGCACAGCGCGCTCCTTTTGCGCTCCCACGACTGGGCGCGGTCAAACGGGGGTCATAGCTTATTCAGGTACACAACACCTAACGACAAGTGTTGCAAGGCGGCCGGGCGGAGGTGAATAGCTTGTGCTTCTATGCCCCGACGATGGGTCGAGCTGATGTCCCTAAACCACTCTCAACTTGTCGAGTCGAAAGTCTATCGATCGGGCCTGTAGGCGTCAACGAGATAATGAATGGCGAGCGCGTTGCAACGGCGCGCAAAATCGCGCGACCTTTCGTATAACCGAAACTTAACGCAACAAAAAAAAAGATATGCACAGGTCGACCACAATTAACGCGCGTTCTTCAGACATTACGCTATCTATCGGTACGAACGAATCTAAGCGTTGCTGGCCAGTGATCGCACCATGGCGCGGCGAATATGCGTTCGTCGGAAGCCCGCGGATTCGTAGGTCTTCAGCGCGGGAAGATTGCGCGCATCGACCGCCAGCGTGATCGTTCGTATACCGAACTGTCGCATCGATTCGAGACCGAAGGCGAGGACTCGCCCACCGACGCCGCGGCGGCGATACGCCGGGTGTACGCCCATATACACGAGCTCCGCCGACGGCCGCAGCGGGGACTCGCCGAAGAGGATGCATGCGACAGGTGTATCATTATTGCGCAATAGGAACCATTTCCGCGGGTCGAAGCGGCCGGCGCCCTTGTGGCCTTCCACAACGTCATTCACTTTGCGCAGCGCGGCAAGCCCCGGACAGTCGAGGCTGTCGATGTAGGTCTCGCCTATGAGCGCTTCAAAGATCGCATGCCGCTCGGGTGAGTAGGTGATCCAGTTCGGGGCGTCGAGGCCGGCCGGCGCGGAGATTTCCGCCGCCGATCTCGCGGCGGCGCCGCCCAGGCGTTCGAGGTAGTAGAGGACCGCGATCTCATGGAAGCCCACGGACTCCAGCGCCGCGCGGTTGACGAGGTCCTCGGTAAACAGCAGGGACTGGACGAGCTGGACGCCGGAGTCGGCCTCATCCCTGAGGATCCGTCGCAGGTGGGCGGCGATCTGGTCGGCCGACAGCGTCGTCGGATAGGGCGCCATGAGCATGGACGAGCGGCCGGGCGATTTCAGGGCGGCGCACGACCAGGCGAGGCGTGATCCATTGTCGCATCGCCAGATGCGATCCAGCGGCCAGTTCATGGCCCGCGCGTAGTCCATGAACGCCTTGACATGATGATCACGCTCCGGATCCGTCGTTCGGCCGTCCGTGATCGCCAGCCGCAGAGCCGCCCAGCGCTGGGCGTCATTTGCGGGTCGCAGTTCGCTGTCCAGATGTGGCATGTGTGGTTGCATCGACGCCCAGCTTCAGGTCCGTCGGTGATTGTACGGAATGCGACGCCGAATGTGGAGCGGCTCCGCACGCCGCCCGTTCTCAGGCGGGGAGCGACCTGATGGCGTTCAGCACCTCGTCCGCGTCGGGCCACTTGCCCAAGCCGCCGAGCGCCGTCACATGGGGGCCCAGTGGGCGCCATACCCGCGGATCCGTCGCGCCGAAGACGGCGATCGTGGGAACGCCCAGGGCCGCCGCTACGTGTGTGACACCGCTGTCGGCGCCGAGGAAGAGGGCCGCACGGCGGATCCTTCGCTTCAGCACGTCCAATGGCGGACACACGACGATCTCCCCGTGCGGCGACAGCGTCGCACGCCACGTGGCTTCGGGTGTGTGTTCGATCTCCGTCGGTCCCAACAGGAACGTCACGTCCAGTCCGTCGCACTGTAACTGTTTCGCCACCTGAACCCAGGACGCCGGCGGCCAACACTTGTGACGCCCGCCGCTGCCGACGTGTATCACGGCGTCGCGCGCCGTATTGGGCTCCGTCTCCGACGAAAGTCGGGGTGGGGCGATGGACACGCCAAGCCCGTGTTGTTCCATCGCGTCCGCCCACTGCCGGGTGATGTGACGCGAGTCGCCGGGGAGCGGCCGCGTGTCGATTCGGATCGCGCACTGAACGTCGGCGTCTCTCAGGGCCGCGATCGCCGCATCCGACACGCCCAGCAGGTCCAGGACCAATCGCGGTGCGCCGCCGGCCAGGAGCCGATCGACAGCGCTCGCCGGTTCGTCCCCAAACAGGCGGAGCCAGGGCGCCATGTCGATGGACGCGACGTGGTCCACACCGTCATCCGTCCCCGCAAGCGCTGAATACCAGGAACGCCCCAGGACGCGTATCGGCGCGTGACCGTCGCGGCGCAGCGCCTGAATGACGCCCAGCGTCAGCGTAAAGTCGCCGAGGGCGCCGGAATGGATGATCCACGCGCCGGCGTTCGTCATGGTCTCGTCTCGGGAAAGAGGCGATGAATCTGCGCATAGCGGAAGTTCAGGATGTTGCGGACGATTCGATCCGTGGATTCGGGCTCGAAGCCGACACAGTCCCACACATGGCGTCCTTCAAAACCTGCGCTGAGATCGAACGGGCACGCAATCACGGCGACGCGGCCGTCGATCATGCCGAGGAAGATCGGTGGCGTATCGCTCTGCATCATCAGGCGCGATGAGAATCGTGTGGCCACGAGCCGTGTCAGCGGCGCGCCTTCCGGGAACGCGCCGGTCGCGAGTGGATCGGCGCTCGTCAGGAGCTTCGGATTGTCAAAGCCCAGGAGCCGCAGCAGTTTGAGCATGACGCGATTTCCCTTCGCCGTCCCATCCGCGGATTCCGCCACGAGCATTCCGCCGCCCTGTATGTACGCCCTGAGCGTTTCGATCTCCTCGTCCGTTGGCCGGATGCGTCCTCGCGTGGTCATGTGTACGAGATCGAAGTCGGAGAGGTCGCTGGCAACCTTGCCGCTTTCGTCGGGGATGACGCGAATCCCTGTCGTTCGCTGAATCCGATCGGTAAGGCGCTCCCACATCCCAAGGTGCGCGTCCCAGTCGCCACCGTGCGCAAACCGCTTGATTCTGAGTTCTCCGCGATTGGGTTTCGCCGGCGGTTCCTGCGCTTCGCTTCGAAGGACGCGCGGCAGTCGATCGTGCTCCGGCGCCGAGTAGGCGCGCAGATTCGCCATGATCTCGAAGATGTCGGTAAAGCGATTGCGTTGCTGATGCCAGGCGCCGGCGAGATCCACGGGGCTATAGACGACCAGCAGTCGCGGACCATCGCTGATCGCCTCCAGGGGGATGGGCTTTCGCGGGTTTCGGCTCCTGAACATGCAGGTGTAGAGCGGATGATCATTGTCCAGCCGCCTGAACGTCCATCCCTCGCGCCTGAACATCGACTCGAAGATCGGCTTGGCCGTGTCGCCGAATCGGCGGCTGGCCCGATCCGAGTGGAGCAGGATCAGTCCGCCGTTGTCGACGTACTGGCGCAGACGTAATCGCATGTTCTGGTCAATGCTCAGCGGGGCGTGGCCGCTGATCATCAGAATCGGCGCCGCGTTGAGTGTTCGCAGGTCCGCGTCGGCGGGAACATATTGCCAGCGATAGAGCCTTTCGAAGGTCCGGGACAGAAATCCCGTCAGCCCGTGCAGATCGCGGAAGTAGTAGTTCCATGCGTCTTCATCATCGCCGTGCTTGAGTTTCTGCAGAAGGATGGGCGCCTGGCCGTGAACCAGGAAGATGAGCGTGAAGGCGTCGGCGACGACATCGAGTCCCCATTCGTGGCCGACGGCGGCCGTGGCGTAGCTCGGGAACCAGTCCTGGCCGCCGATTTCGGCCAGTCCGCTCGCGAGTCCGAGGCGCTCGATGCCGAACAATTCGTATCGCTGATGCAGCGACGCGTCGGGTGGATGCGTGCGCAGGTAGGCGTTTCCGTCGTGGATCGCCTGGAAGATCTCGGCGACGCGTTTTCGGTTCTTCTTGTTGGGTCGGCATCCTTCGTACCGCGCGTAGGGACGATCGCCGCGCGCGTACAGGCGTTCGAGCGCGATGTAGAGGCTGTTGCAACCGGCGACAGTCATGGAGGATGTCGGGTTCGAGCTGGGAAGGACATACCCCCAGCCGCCACTCGTGTCCTGGCCCTCCATCCAGTAGCGTTCGACTTTCAGCCATGTTTCGCGACTGACTTCGCCACCGTTGAGATCGCCCAGCCACAGTCCCAGGTTGGCGAACTGCGAATTGGAGGCGTCGCCGCGATCGATTTCCTCGATGAGATCCGTTCCGTAGTTGAATGCGCCGTCCGGTTTGATTCTCCCCTGCAGCCACTGAACGTCCTTGTACAGCAGTCGCTTGAAGCGAACGCGCTGCGCTTCCGTGATGCGGGGGGCGTTGATCAGTTTGGCCCAGACGCCGGCGCGCAGGCTGCGGACGTAGGTGCCCGCCTCCGGAAGCTCATGATCGACCAGCGCGTCGACCATCATCTTCATCCGTTCATTGCTCAGTTCGACGTCTGCGCTGAAAAGGGCGAAGGCGGCGAGGGCCGTCGGTCCGCCGTGATGGATGCTGGACATCTCCTGCGTGACAAAACCGCGTTCGCGCCAAACGACAATGGCGCTTCGCGGTATCTTCACGAGGTCGCCTTTGTCGGTCTTGAGTTCGACCTCGCCGCCGCGCTGGCGCGTTACGACACCTGACTCGCTGCGCGTCCGCACGGTCGTCCCGATGCGCCACGTGATCTCGTCGCGATCACGGATCGTCGCCAGCAGTGACGCCTTGCCTTTTTCAATTTCGCGGTCGACGGCCTCGGCGCTCACGTCGGCCCGGGCGCGTGACGCGAGTCCCGTCGACAGCGCGATGCAGGCGGCGGCGATCCAAACGCGGCGAGCGGCCCGAAGGTGATCAAGGCGGGCGTCGGATCGCGGATTGGGTTGTCGCGAGAGTACGCTGTTCATGCGGTTGGCGGGGCAAAGGACTCGCCGCCACTGCGGGGGCCCGGGGAATGCCGGCTCTGCGGCGCCTTCAATTGTAGGCGCTCCGTGGGCGGCGAATGGGCGGACTGTCCGCGATCTTTGGGCGGCGTGCGGCGTCGTGACATCAGGCGCCGGCGACGGCGTGAGATCGGGCCAGTTCGGCCAGCGCCGCGGCGCATCGGCTGACGTCGTCCGGCGTGTTGAAGGCGCCGAAGCTGAGTCGGGTTGTGCCGCCATCCGCGTCCGTCCCGATCGTCTGATGGGCGAAAGGGGCGCAGTGAATCCCCGGCCGCGTCAGGATGGCGAATTCGGATTCGAGCAGGGCCGCGAGTTCGGCGGCGTCGAGCCCGTCCACGGCCACGCTGAAGACGGCGACGCGTCGAGTGACGTCCGTGGGACCATACACTCTCAGGCCCGCGATCGACTGTGTCTCTTCGAGAAACTGCGCCGACAAAGCGCGATCATGCGCCATCAACGCGTCGATCCCGCGGCGCTCGATCCACTTGAGTGACGCAACGAGGCCCGCGATCCCGATCGCGTTGTGACTGCCGGGTTCAAATCGATCCGGCATGAAGTCGGGTTGTTCCGGCGCCTCGCTGACGGAGCCGGTCCCGCCCTGGAGCAGCGGCCGCAATTCGGATTCGAGCCCCGGGCGGATGCAGAGCGCGCCCGTGCCAAGCGGCCCCAGCAGCGCCTTGTGCCCGGGGAAGGCCAGGAAGTCGACGTTCATCGCGAGCACATCGATCGGCATGTGACCGATCGTCTGCGCAGCGTCAACAAGGAAGAGCGCCCGATGCGTTCTCAGACAGGCGCCGATCGTTTCGATGGGTTGCACGGAGCCCGTGACGTTGCTGCCGTGATTGACGCAGACGAGACGCGTGTCGGGTTGCAGCGCTTCCTGAATCGCCCTGGGTTCGACAAGACCGGTCTTCGGATCGGCGTTGATCCATGTGACGCGAATGCGCCGCTCGGCGAGCAACAGGTGGAGCGGCCGAAGCACGGAGTTGTGTTCCATCATGGTCGCGACAACGTGATCGCCGTCGCGCAGGATTCCATGAATGGCGAGGTTCAGGGCCGCGGAACAGTTGAGCGTGTAGACGATGGACTCGGGCGTCGGCGCGTTGATGAGCCGCGCGATGCGGCGTCGACCTTCGGCGAGCAGTTCGCCGGTCTCGACGGCCTCACGATAGGCGCCTCGGCCAGCCGACGCCCCGAGCTCCTCGGCGTACGCCCGAATGGCCTGGAGGACCTCCGGCGGCTTGGGAAAGCTCGTCGCCGCGTTATCGACGTAGATTCGATCAGTCATGTCGCGTTGGCTCTTCCTGAGTTTCGCAGTCGTCGGTCTCACGGGCGACGCAGTCGCGCACAGGGGATCCGTTTCGCCATCGGCGCCGTCGGTTGGTATTCTACGGGGAAAGACGCCGGGTTTCACGGCGTGGCGGAAACAGGGGACTGGGCGGCGGAGTCTTGCGGAATGGCCGTACGAAAAGTGGATCCGGGCGATGGGAAGCCGCGATGCGCGTGGGCGGCGAAGGACGAACTGCAGGCGACGTATCACGATCGTGAATGGGGGCGTCCGATTCGCACCGACGCGGGGCACCTGAGGCGGATGGCGCAGGAGATATTCCAGTGCGGGCTTTCCTGGCGCATCGTCCTCGTCAAGACACCGGCGCTGAAAGAGGCGTTCCTTGACTTCGATGTCGATCGCGTGGCGCGCATGAAGCCGAAAGACGTCGATCGCCTGATGGCGAATGATCGCATTATTCGCAATCGCAGAAAGATCGAAGCGACGGTTCACAACGCGATCGTCTTTCGTGATATCGCGTCGGAGCACGGGGGCTACTGCAAGTGGTTCAACAAGTTGCCATCATCGTCAGCGAAAGAGATCGCGGCGCTTTATCCACTGTTCAGGAAGACGTTCAAATTCATGGGGCCCGAGACGACAAAGTGTTACCTGATGGGTGTCGGGAAGATTCCGCAGGCGCATGAACCGGGTTGCTGGCTGGCGTCGTGAGTGGCGAGAATCAGGGGAAATCACAAGCGCCTGCGTCAAAAGCCGCGCCGCAAAAAATGCCGAATTTCGCGCTGAAAACTCATGCTCAACCCTTGCAATGTCCGATGAGACATCCAATACTTACTCAATTGAAGAGCCCGACAGGGTTATTTAAGGGCTCTCTGGGGCCGCTCTCACACATTGGTCCCACCCATCAAGTCGCCGATTAAGCGAACGAAGGAGCGTTGGTAACGAGCCGGACCAGGAGGGTCGCAGTCGATGCCAGGGGGGCGTCGAGCATTTTCGGACCTTGTAACCACCTGACGAGGATTGATCAGGCAGTCCGGCCGAATCGGAGAGAGTTCTATCATGGACGAAAAATCAAGACACGAGATCGTTCTTCGCGCGAAGATCAGCTACACGGAACAGAAGACCAACATGTCGCTGAAGGCGTGGGTCAATCGGGAGCTTGCCGAACTCGGCATGGATCCGATCTCCGACCAAGAAGGCCAGATGTACAACCTTTCTGATCTCCCGCGCATTTTTCAGGACGTCTAAATCGCCGGGCCGGCATCCGCGTTCGAGCGTAATGCCGTTCGTCTAATCCGTTTCAGATGATCTGTCGCGTTCGGCGCGTTTACCGCGCCGACGATCCTTGCGCGCCTTTGTGTCGTCAAAAGCCGCCAGTTCCGGCGTGTGCGACGCGTTCGTTGGCGCGTCAGTCCCCGTCGACATCCGAGGCGACTTCGAACTCCAGCGCGCCCACGTCGAACTCCGTCCTTCCGGCCGGGACGTCGATCCGAATGTCCTTCATGATCGCCGTTGCGCGACCCAGTCGAATCAGGTAGGTTCCGGGCGGGACCAGATATCGGAATCTTGCGTCGCCACATCCCTGTTTCAAATATCGGGAACTGGGTTTCTCGCCGGGCGACAGGAACACGATGTGCCCGTAGTCATGAATGCCGAGCTTGCTCGGTTCCGGTGGGTTTTTGATTCCGCCCGTCAGCCAGCACGCCTTCCGCAGTGTCAACGTCGCCGGCTTACCAATCTGGTCGAACGTATTGATCGGCAGGAGGGCTGCGAGCCCGTTGTGCTCGTCGGCGGCGTAGAACCATGTGGGCGTCATGCACTCTCGCACGTCGGACATCCGAAAGCGGCCCGCGGCGTCCGCACGATGGGTCCTCGGATATCGCATCGGTTCGCCGGTTGCAGGATC
>DAOPJV010000077.1:0-29087 GCA_035399845.1 Phycisphaerae bacterium
ACTTGCTCGGGCTGGTAGCGTATACCAGCCCGGCAACGGACACTCATCCCCATCTGACTTGTGTCACGCCCTTGGCGTGGGGAATCACGTTGCGAATTGCGCGTATCCTGCAAACGCCCGCCGACACATCCGACTTGACTGCTCACAATCCTCTTATCCCCAACGGGGATAAACAAGTCAGCCTGGGGTCAGCGAAGACCGCGAAGCGGTCGGAGCGCAGCCCCGGGTACACAGACACCAATGTCCATTAAGCCCCAACGGGGCGTTACAACAAACGAGGCTGTATCACCCTTTCAGGGTTTGAATCCAAACACACCCTCTTGCCCAGGGTTTCATTCCGCTCGCTTCGCGGGCTTCACTTCCCCCTGGGCTGATGTGTGCCACGCCGTTGGCGTTTGGATTTAGAACGATCGTCGGGTCGATGACCCGACCTACGACCTATCTAATGCCGTTGCGCCGTCATGATGAGGCGTTCATTGGCGATGGCCTGGAGTTCCGTCACGTCTTCGGCGCCGCGGGTGAAATCGACGATGACCCTGCGTTCCGCTTCAAACGCTTCGGCAAGATACTCACACGCCAGCTTCGGCTGGCAGCGCGTTCCGCAGGTGAAGGCGTCGATCGCGACGTAGCCGCGTTCGGGCCACGTGTGAATGGAGATGTGCGACTCGGCGAGCAGGCCCAGCACCGTGACGCCGTGCGGCGAGAACTGATGCGACACGTGTTTCACAAGCTCGGCGCCCATTCGCACCGTCGCTTCGCGCAGAAACGTCTCCGCGATCGCCGGATCGTTCAGCAGATCGAGGTTGCAGTCGTAGAGTTCGCCGAGGCAGTGTGTACCGATGGCGTCCATGAAAAACTCCCGCTCGGGAAGGTCCAATGTGAACCGTGAGCGGGAGATTCTAGCACAAAACAGAGTATGCGTTTATTCACGCCGCGTATGCGGTCTGGCGGCACTACGCCCTGGCCGGCGGCTGAGCCTCGGTCGGCGGCGCGATGATACTGCCGGTCGACGGACAGCGCCGCAGATCCTCGTTGGACCAGAACTCTTCCATGATGCGCTTCAGATCGACGGCAATGTTCTCCAGCTTGAACTCGGCTTCATAGACGAGTTCGTGCGTGTCATCGCTGTAGAACTGCAGCTTGTCAATGTGATGCGGTTCGCGCGTCTGCTCGACGACAACGCCGACGGTGTTCGCCGGCCGGCGCGGAGAGTGCGGCACCTTCGGCGGCAGCAGGAAGATCTCGCCCTCGCGGATGACGACCTCTTCGGGCTTGCCGGTATCCGGATGGATGATGCCAACGGTGATATCGCCCTGCACCTGGTAGAAGAACTCGCTCGTCTCGTTGACGTGATAGTCCTTACGGGCGTTGGGACCGCCGACGACCATGATGATGAACGTCTCATCCTGCCAGACGACTTTGTTGCCGACGGGCGGTTTGAGATGATGGCGGTTTTCTTCCACCCATTTCTTCAGGTTGACGGGACTGATAATCGACATGGGACATCCTCCGCGATGACTCGTGGTTGCAGTCGGAAGCCCCGGATTGTCGAGGAGGGGAAGCGAAAAATCAATTCTTTGTCAGAACGATGTCCTGCTTGACGGGAGTCACGTGGCACTCATCACCCGTCACGATGACACCTGTGATCGTTCGCGACTGATAGCCCGTGGCCGCGGCCGAGATCGAGTACGTCCCTTCGCGCTCGCCGGCGCCAACGTACTGCGTTTCGTCGAAAATGACCGCCTGCTCCGAGTAGTTCTGCGACGAGATCGTGATCGTGAGCCCCGGAATGGCGTCGCCGTTGTTGTCGACGATCGTGCCGTAGATGCCGTAGCGGTATTCAAGCGTGCAGACCACGGGATTCAGAATATTGCAGGCGACGGCGCCAAGGCCGACAGCCGACAACAGAACCGCGGCAATGGACAGATTTCGTTTTCGAAGAAACATCGCGTTCCCCAATGACACGAGGTAGGTAGGCTGGCGCCCAGGACATCGAATTGTATGCGCAATGTAAGTGTCGAATCCAGTGCCCCAAAATGCGGATTCGGACCGACGGCGACACCCATGTATGACCGATAAGCCGCAGAGCGCGTCCTTCACGGGCGCATTCGATCAGTCCGCTACGGGCGGGACTTTCCACGGTTCCGGTTTACCGAGGACACCGCAGGTGAAGAAATGATAAGCCGGGTCATCGATATCCCGACGGAATGTCAGCTCGACGGCACGGACAACGCCGTCCTCCACGTTCAGAATGCGGCCCGTCACTTCGCCGGCCTCGAAAACGTCGCCGACCCGCTTCGGATGGGCGCGGGTCACGGCCATGTCGCCGATAAAGCTCGCGAAGAATCCCCGCGCGTGATCCGTAAGTTCCAGCCTGTTGCGCGCCGTGCGCCGGATTGTCAGGGCCTCTGAGTCCGACAGAAATCGCAGGCCCGCGTCCGGCCATTGGTTCACGTCGCGAAAGATGCGCTGTGCGAACAGAACCTGAAGATCGAACTTTGAATCCAGGAAGAACACGACGCTGTTCGCGTCATGCGGACCGACAAGTTTGGCGACGTTCTTGTGATTCGCGATCGTCCGAAGTTCGACGAGTCGCATCACCTGCGCCGATCCGAACGCGAGCGCGAGATGCGCGCCGAAGAAGATCCAGACAGGAGCGCGACGGATCCGCGGCGACGCATTCGCCCGAGCCCCGGCGATCCAGACGCCGACGAGATAGGCGAAGCCGATGCTCGGCAGCATCAGCACACGATCATCGGGAACTGTGCAGACGAGCAGCGGCACAAACGCGAGCGTCCACAACGCCATTGCCGGCGCGACACGATCCCCCGACGCCCGGCGGGCGATCGCACGAATGGTGGCGATCAGGACGATGAGCCCAATGGCGCAATAGGCGTAGATGAAAGGCTCGCCGCGTGGACGCAGATAGAAGACAAACGGATTCACCGGAATCACGAGCGACGTCAGAAGCAATATGGCCCGCCCAGGCAGCGCCCACAGGTACTCCATCGGGCGTCGAATGGGATCCAGCATCACCAGCGTGTTCGAGCCGAAGCCACCCTGGGCGTACATCCACATCCAGCCGAGACCGATCAGCAGGAGCAGAGCGCTCGCCGAAACCAGTTTGCGTCGAGGCGCCCCCTTGCAGGCGACGACGCCGATGACCGCCGGGAGGATCGCGACAGGAAGGCACGCTTCCTTGAATCCGAGCGACAGGAGAAACAGGACCGCCATGGGAAAGAGACAGCTGTAGGCGCCCGACGTCGCGCATCGCATCGCCATCAGCATCAGCCCGGCGCAGAGCGCCAGCACAACGACGTCGGCCTGCGCCGAGATAAAGACCGTCGGAATCGCGTGGCAGGCGAAAACGGTAAACGCCAGCGCACCCCATCTTGCGACGCGTTCACTCTGCGCCAAATGACAGAAGAACCGGTAGATCAGCCAGGCCCCGAGCCAGTAGGCGAGCAGTGTGATGGCGTGATACCCGAATGGATGCCTGCCGAAGACGAGATACTCGCCGTAGAGCATCCACTCCGCGGCGGGGCGCCAGTGCTGATAGCGAACATCATCCGAGAGCCACCAGGGATGTGAGCCGTCACGCCGGGCGGCGGCGTTCGCGTCAGGCGATGTCAGGAAGCGAAACAGGTGGAGGTTGTCGCGTTCGCCGGACTGATACTGCTCGATGACATGCAGGTGGCGAAAGTCATCGAGCATGAAGCCCCAGCGCAGGCTGCCACCGTAGATCAGCACGATCGGAATCAGCAGCAGGAGCGATGGATACGGCGCCGCTTCAACGAATCGGACGAAGCGGTTCTGGCGCGGTTGGACATCCGCCATGAGACAAGGTCAGACGTCGAGATCCTTGACGTGAATCGCGTTGGTTTCGATGAAACCGCGGCGGACTTCCACATCGTTGCCCATCAGAATCGAGAAGATGCGATCGGCGGCGCGACCGTCCACTTCGACCTGTTCGATGTCTTCGGCTTCCTCCGAGATGACGACCTGAAGCAGCTTTCGGCGCGACGGGTCGAGCGTCGTCTCCCAAAGTTCCTCGGGGTTCATTTCGCCAAGACCTTTGAAGCGCTTGACACTGGCGCCGCGCTGGCCGAGCGATCGAATCCCCTCGGCGACATGGGCGAGTCCATCGAGTTCGACGGGATCGCCCGAGCTCGGAATCAGAACATACTTCGCCGGTGTGAGTTCACCCGTGACAAGCTCCTCCCGTCGCATGAAGAAGTCGTCGATGTTGATACCGCGCTGTTCGAGCCAGGTGATGGCCTCTTCGATTTCATCCGATTCAGGCAATTCGTATCGGATGATGACCTTCGTGTCTTCCGACGACTGGATCGCCGGCAGGCTCACGCCGCCGTCGGCGACCTCGATCTTGCCGAACTGTTCCTTGCATTCCTTGCGGAACTGGTTGAAGGCGTCGTCATCGGGGAAGAATCGTTCTTCGCCGTCGAGGATCGTGCGAATCCACGGCAGCGTGCCGCCGTTTTCGGCGCGATGCCTGCGAAGGAAGGTTTCGAAATCGATCCCGCGACGCATGAGGGAGTGCCTCGCGCGCGTGATGCGATCGATTGTCTGGCAGAGCTTCTGCAGGTCGTCGCCCTCGATGAAGTTCTCCGAAGTGTTTGTCGGCGTGTTCGTTTCAAGATCGCGGATGGCGACTTTCGTTTCGTTGAGGCCCCACTCCGACAACATGCGGTCCATGATGACATCGTTGAGTACGAACTCCGCCTGCTTGCCGCGCTTGAGCAGATAGAGCGGCGGCTGGGCGACGAAGATGCGACCACTGTCGATCAGCTCGCGCATGTGGCGGAAGAAGAACGTGAGCAGCAGCGTGCGTATGTGGCTGCCGTCCACGTCGGCGTCGGTCATGATGATGATCTTGCCGTAGCGGCATTTCTTGACGTCGAAATCCTCGTGGCCGGGGACGCCGCAGCCGAGGGCCGCGATGATGGTCTTGATTTCCTCATGGGAGAGGATCTTGTCCATCCGCGCCTTTTCGACGTTGAGGATCTTACCCTTGAGGGGCAGGATGGCCTGCGTCTTGGCGACGCGCCCCTGCTTGGCGGAACCACCCGCGGAATCACCCTCGACGAGGAAGAGTTCAGATTCGTCCGGGTTCTTGCTGTGGCAGTCCCAGAGTTTGCCGGGCAGGTTGCCGCTGGACAGCGCCGTCTTTCGCGTGGCCTCGCGCGCCTTCCGCGCCGCCTCGCGCGCGACGGCCGCCTGAATACCCTTGGTGATGACCTTCTTTGCTTCCGAAGGGTTTTCTTCCAGCCAGTTGGCAAGCTGGGCGTTGACCGTTTGCTGAACGAACGACTCGACCTCCACATTCGTAAGGCGATCTTTCGTCTGGCTTTGGAACACGGGTTCGGCAACTTTGACACTGACGATGGCGGTCAGACCTTCACGCCAGTCTTCGCCGCGCAGTGTCAGATTCCCCTTTACGAGATTGCTCTTCTTCGCGTATGCGTTGAGGGTACGTGTCAATCCCGCCTGGAACCCTGTGAGGTGAGTGCCACCGTCACGGTTCTTAATATTGTTCGCGAAAGCAAGAAGGTTCTCGTTGTATGAGTCGTTCCATTGGAACGCGATTCGACTTTCCAGCCCCGCTTCTTCATCAATCGCGTAAAGCGTTCGGACCGGGTGGTAGACATCCTTCCCTTCGTTCATGAACTCGACGAAGGCTTTCAGTCCGTCTTCAAAATGGAATTCCTCCTGCTTGCCGACGCGATCATCAACAAACTGGATGCGAAGCCCTTCATTGAGATACGCAAGTTCCCGAAGGCGTGTAACGAGGATCTCCGTGCGGAACTTGGTGTCTTCAAAGATCTGCGGATCGGGTTTGAATTCGATACGCGTGCCGCGTTCGTCGGAGTCGCCGATGCGCTTGAGCTGTCGCGACGTGACGCCGCGATTGAAACCGATGGTGTAAAGCGAATTGTTGCGCGCGATCTCGACATCGAGACGCTCGGACAGGGCGTTTACAACGCTGACACCGACGCCGTGAAGACCGCCCGAAACGGCGTAGCTGTCACGATCGAACTTGCCACCGGCGTGAAGCACGGTCAGAACAACTTCGACAGTCGGCTTGCCGTGAATCTTCGGATTGTCGGGCATGTTGTAGGGTTCAACGGGGATGCCGCGACCGTTGTCCCGAACCATGCATGTGCCATCGGCATTGATCTTGACGAGGATGCTGTCGCAATAACCCGCGAGTGACTCGTCGACCGAGTTATCCACGACTTCCCAGATCAGGTGATGAAGTCCGTGAAGCTGCGTATCGCCGATGTACATCGACGGACGCTTGCGGACGGCCTCCAGACCTTCCAGAACGCGAATACTGTCCGCCCCGTATTCCTTCTTCGAGGAGCCTGACGGCGGATTGGTTGACGGGGGCTGTTTCACCGGCGTTTCGCTCATACTGTCTCCGAAGCGTTGCGGATCACGATCTCGGTTCCGCGCTTCGTGAAATTCTTCCGTTCAGTTTCGTTACTTGTTCGTCCGCCATCCGGACCCGACACGGAACCGGATCGACTGGATTCCCAAACCCGGGGCGGCGTCTTCGAGGCGTTCCAGCAGCCGCTGGTATTCCTGGCGCCGCAGGACGTACGCCGTGCTCCTGGAATCGACGAGGACCGTGAGTTCCCCCTTCTTCAGGGAGTCGATCCGGCACTTGTCGAAGCAGTTCGCGGGGACGGCCTTCTTCCAGGCAACGATGGCCCGACCAAGTCGGATTCCATCTTCGGCGACCCGATGCTTCAGCAGCTGTCCCGTGAGATCGCCCACACCCGCCGCGGGCCGGCGGATGCGAAATCCGGCGCGGCTGTTGGCCAGGTTGTGCCGCTTCCAGAACTGCATCCTCGCATCGGACGGCGCGAACCGCAGACCTTCAGTCTCCAGCGCATCACGTCTGAAGGCGAGATGATCTCGATCGTATCCGGCGGACACTCGCAACCTTCCTCAGCCGTCGCGTTCAGTCGAGCGACTTCGAACGGGACTCGCGCCCATCGGCGCGGACGACAATCCTATTCTTCCTGTATATCGGCATTTACGACAGATTGACCGGCATGACAACATACTGGAAATCGGGTCCGCTCTTCAGCAGGCCCGGCTTGCTGCCATCCTTGAACACCATCGTCGTTGTATCGTCGCAGACCTTCAGGGCGTCGATCAGGAACTCGGGGTTGAAGCCGATCTTCACGGGCTGTCCGCTGTAGTTCACACCGAGGCGCACCTGGGCTTCTCCCTGCTCGGCGGATCGGCTGCGGAGTTCCATGTCCTTGCCGGACAGCTCCATGGCAATGCCCTTCGATTCGACATTCGCCAGCAGTGACGCGCGCTTCACGGCGCTGAGGAATTCCGATGTCTTGATCTCCAGCGTCTTGTCGCCGCCCTCGGGGACGACTTCCTCCCACTTCGGGAAGTTGCCTTCAACAAGCACGCTGCTGATCGTGACGCCGCCCGCGGCCATGATAATCTGGTTCGGCATGATGCGGACGTTGAGAACCTCTTCGCCATCCAGATGGAGGCGATTGAAGATCGACAACGCCTTCGTCGGCACGATCGCGCGATATTCCTCGGCGGGCTTGGCTTCGAGTTCGGCCGCCGAAACAGCGAGCCGACGGCCGTCGGTCGACACCAGCTGCAGCTTCTTGCCGCGGACCTCGCAGAGGACGCCGTTGATCGCGTAGCGCGTGCTTTCCCGGGCGGCGGCGAAGAGCGTCTTCTCAATGCCGCGACGGAAGCCATCGACACGCAGCTTCAGCGAGGCCTCGCCCTCCATGTCCGGCACGGGCGGGAACTCGCGCACATTCTGCCCGACGACCTGGAAGTGACTGTCCCTGCCGCGAAGGTGGAGATGATCGTCCTTCGTCTCGAGAGAGAGCGTTTCGTCGTTCGACTCGCGAACGATCGAATGCAGGCGATCGCACGACACGAGCGCTTCGCCCGGATCGTCCACTTCAACCTGCGTGATGCGATAGCGAAGACCGACCTCCTGGTCGTAGGCGGTCAGCGTCAGCGAATCCTTGTCGGCCGTGAGCCGGACACACTGGAGGATCGGCTTGGGCGTTCGCGCCAGGGCGACACCTGACGCTGCGCTCAAGGCTTCATGTAGGGCCGAACGATCACAGATACACTTCATGGTGAATCACTCTCAATGTGTTGGGATCATAACCCATTCAAGATCGCTTGAAACAACGATCACACAACAGGCGCTATAGGGACTACTAATACTGATAACTTATTTTCTTGTCAGTCGTAGACCCTGATAGGTCCTGTCAAATCGTGAGGCGTTCTTGCCGAAGACCCATTAACCTCTGTAAACCCCTGATTTTACGGCATTTTCCACGCCTCGTCCACGCCTGAACAAGCTGTGATTGGCGCTGTCGACAGGCGCCGGGCAAAGCACATTTTCAACACTGTGAGGCGTGTCTGGCATTGTGTGAAACCTGCCGTCCCCGGAAGTATCAACTTATCCACATCATCTCAGTCCGCGATTGTGACACCGTCGCGCGGCGATCCGGAATCTCAGGCGGAAATCGGCATCCGGGAGGCCGCCTGACGGAGGTCCCGTTCGAGTCCCTGAACCTGCGTGCGCAGTTCCAGGTCATCCCGCAGGCGATCGCCGATCTGTCGATGGGCGTGCAGCACGGTCGTGTGATCGCGGCCACCGAAGTAGCCGCCGATCTCCTCAAGGCTGTGCGGTGTCAGCTGGCGGGCCAGGTACATGCAGATCTGGCGCGGCAGCGCGATGGATCGACTGCGGCGCTTTCCCTGGAGCTCGGCGAGCTTGACGCCGAATCGTGTCGTGGCGGCCATGGCGATGTCCTGGATGCGCAACGCGGGCAGGGCGTGCTGCATCGTCTGGCCGAGGGCCGTTCGGACCATGTCGGCGTCAGGGACCCGGCCCTCGAGCGTCGACATGCCGTGGATACGATTCAGGACCCCCTCCAGCTCACGGGCGTTGGAGGGCGTCTCCGAGGCGACGAACATCGTGATTTCGTCGGAGAGCTGGATTCCCTTGGCGCGCATCTTCTTACGCAGAATTGCGTTGCGCGTCTCCAGGCAGGGTGGGTCCAGGCGCGCCACGAGTCCCCAGTTGAACCGGCTGATCAGTCGGTTCTCGATGCCCTTCATCTTGTTGGGCGGGGCGTCTCCGGAGACGACGATCTGCTTGTTGACCTGGTACAGGGCGTTGAACGTATGGAAGAACTCCTCCTGGGTTCGATCGTGCCCGATCAGGAACTGGATGTCGTCAATCACCAGCAGGTCGGCGTGGCGGTACTGATAGCGGAAGTTCGCCAGGTCGCCCTTCTCGACGGCCTCGATGAACTGGTTCACGAAGGCCTCGCAGCTGAGAAACATGACATGGGCCGCCGGATCGTTCTCGAGCAGCTCATGGCAGATTGCCTGAAGCATGTGTGTCTTGCCGAGACCGACGTCGCCGTGAAGGAAGAGCGGGTTGTACGCGGTCCCCGGGGCCTCGCTGACGGCGCGGCAGGCGGCGTGGGCCAGACGATTGCAGGGCCCTACAACGAGGTTGTCGAAGGTGTAGTCGCCGTTGAGCCGCGTAATGGAACCCTGGAGCCGAGGGGGATTCGCAGGCGTGGCGAATTCCTGAACCGGCGCAGGCCGGGGCAATACGGCCGAGCCGTCCGACGCCGCAAATTCGGCGGTGATCAGTCGTCCCGTCAGCGTCTGGGCCGCGTCCCGGAAGGCCTCCACGCAGTGGTTCTGGAGGTAATTCGCCTGTTCCGGCGTTTCGGCGAGGATCTGGATCCGGCCGGCGTCGATCTCACCGATGCGGAGGTCGTCAAACCAGCGGCGGCAGATGCCGGACGCATGGTTCCGCAGATGGCTCAGGAGGTCGTTGATGGCGATGTCGGCGTCGCGTTTCTTCATGGTTCGATGGGTCCATCCGCGCGCGACCACGCACCGCTGTCGGCAACGGCGATTCGTGGCGCCGAGTCTCTCGGGGTTGAACGGAAGCGCCACAGTGCGGCGCAGAGGGCCAATCCTATCAGTCTGACGTTTCCCGGGCAATACGACGCTGTGATTCGTCCGTATCCTTATGTCAAACATAAACCTAAATAGAGAATCGACTTGTGCATAAGGTGTGAGATACAACCGGCGTCGCGGCCTTGTCGCGAGGTGGCGCCGCGCCTGGATCGGCGACGAGGAGGCGGCTCGGGTGGCGCGGTGTCCGGAGGGTCGGCTTGCAGGGTTTTGAGGTCGATGTTAATTTAGCTTGGTTCTGGTAATGGTCAAAATGTCCCCTGATTACATCTTCTATAGCGAGGCGGTCCTATCGTGACGGAGTCGACGCTGGATCTACCGACGATTTTCGAGCAGCCCACCTTCTCAGCGGAGCAAATTGACGCGTTGAAGCGTACCGCTTTTGCCACCAAGGAGTCAGCGAACCGATTTCGAGAATTGCTGTCTCAGACGGAGTCCACGGCGGAGTCCGCCGGGGGCGGCGCCGCGCTGAAGGCGGGTATTTCACGGCTGATGCTGGGTCAGCCGCTGAAGGCGATCGCCTGGCTGGAAAAGTCCCCGGACAACGCTGAAAAGCAATACAACCTGGCCGCGGCCTATCGAGATGTGGGTCGCCACGGCGACGCCGCGAAGGCCTTCGAGTCGGCAGGTTCGTCCGGCGCCGATCGAGTCGAGTGCAGGTGCATGGCGGCCGAATGCCGTCTGCTCGCCGGCGAACTGTCGGATTGCCGCTCGATGCTCGAGGCGATGTCGGGCGAAGGCGCCGAATCGGCCCACTGGCATTACGTGATGGGGCGAGTCCGGTTCGAAGAAGGGGACCGCGCCGGCGCGATTGAGTCCCTGGAGAAGGCGCTGGATCTGGACGAGGCCCACGCCCTCGCTCACTTCCATCTCGGCACGATGCTGCACCTGTACGGTGACGACGAGGGCGCGAAGGACCATTTCTCGAAGGCGGCCGACGGCGACTGGTGCTACGCGAACGCCCTGATGAACCTGGCGATCGTGTACGAAGATGAGGGGCGCTACGATCGCGCCGCGACCTGTGTTCGACGGGTCCTCGTTGTTGATCCGGCGCATGAGCGGGCGCGCCTGTTCCTCCGCGATCTCGAGTCGGCCCACGACATGTACATCGACGAACAGGAAGTCATGGACAGCCAGAAGCGCAACGCGGTTCTGGATATTCCTGTCACGGACTTCGAGCTGTCGGTGCGCAGTCGCAACTGCCTCAAGAAGATGAACATCAACACGCTGGGCGACCTGCTCCGAACGACGGAGCCGGAACTGCTCGCCTACAAGAACTTCGGCGAAACATCGCTGAAGGAAATCAAGGCGATGCTCGCGCACAAGGGGCTCATCCTCGGCCAGCTCGCCCACGAAAAGCGAGGCGGCGGCATCGTCAGCGCCAGCGTGGTCAAGGCGCCCTCGATCATGCCGGCGCCGGGTGTCAGCGCCGACATTTACAACCGATCGGTCGCGACGCTTGAGCTGTCGGTTCGATCCCGCAAGTGCCTGCAGGTTCAGGGGATCAATACCGTCGGCGAGCTGACGCAGCGGACGGAGGCTGAACTCATGGCCTCGCGGAACTTCGGCCAGACCTCGCTGAATGAGATCAAGGGATGCCTGTCCGAGCTCGGCGTATCGCTTCGGTCCTCAGACGTCTAGGCGTCCTGTCCTGATTGTGACCGACGACGCGTCCGATCGCTTTCGCTTTGCCGGCGTGAGTCGGCGTCTCTAGAATTGTCGGGGCGAACGGAATCGCGTCCTGGTTCGTAGTTTCAGTGCGTCCTTTGTTGCGCACTGGCGCCCGCACGACGGTTTCAACGCATGTTGAAGGAGCGAATGCGTTGCATCGGTCATTCCGTGAAAGAACAACGCTGATCATTCGTTCCGTCTGGCGCCAGAGTGGCCGGGTTCGACGGACGCTGGTTGTCTGCGCGCCATTCGCCCTGTTGACGATCCTGGCTGTCGGCTGCTTCACGTTCGGCGATCGGGATCACCAGCGGGTCGTCGACCAGGTCGATCGGCCGCCCCCGAAGATCGTCACGGATCGTGTCGTCCGCGTGCGCCTGCTGTCGGCGGCCCGCTCGAAGACGCTCACGCTTCAGGTCGCCTCCGACTACGAACTGCGGGCGGGGCCCGGCGGCGCGATCATCGAGGCCAGCGCTCCCGCGCTGACGCAGTGCGAGATGGCGGCGGCGCCGGACGGCGGGATCATGATCGGTCAGCGCGTCTATCCCGAAAACGACCTGCTGATCACGCCCAGGCGTGACGCCTCCATCATCATCAACGGCGCGAGCACCTATCGCGGCCTCCTGCGGATCACGCGGGACGGCGCCAAGCTGGCCCTGACGAACCACGTCGACCTGGAGTCCTATCTGAAGGGCGTGCTTCGCGGCGAACTGCCCAAGCACTTTCATCGGGAGAGCTTCAAGGCGCAGTGCGTGGCGGCGCGGACCTATGTGCTCTACCAGATGAAGTCCGCCAGCGGCGATCGGACCTTTGACGTCTATGACAATGAAGGCAGTCAGATGTACATCGGCGTCACGGGCGAAGGCCCCAAGGCGCTGGCGGCCGTCGAGGAAACGACGGGCGAGATCTGCGTCTGGCCGAATGGCGATGTCGACACGTTGTTCTGCACCTATTACTCGTCGGCCTGCGGCGGGCAGACGCAGCATGTGAACAACGTCAAGCCGCGTGATCCGGATGTGCCGCCGCTCGCGGGACATGTCATCTGCAATGACTGCTATCTCGCGACCTACTACGAATGGGATCCGGTCACGATCAGCAAGGCCGACCTGACCCGGGCGATCGTCAAGCGTTATCCCAGCGTCGCTTCCATCGGCGAAATCCGAGGGCTGCGTCCGAAGGAGGTCGAGCCGGGCGGTCACATCGTGCGAATGCAGCTCGACGGCGCCAAGGGCGACAACGAGACGCTGATGGGCGAGGACTTCCGACTCTGCGTCGGCGGTCACAAGCTCAAGAGCACAAGGTTCACGATCGAAGACAACGGCGATTCCTTCACGTTCCGCAACGGCAGGGGATTCGGTCACGGGATCGGCCTTTGCCAGAACGGCATGGAAGTCAAAGCGCGACGCGGGCAGGACTATCGAAAAATCCTGAAGACCTACTACCCCGGCGCTGAGATTCGCAAACTCTATTAAGCGCCGTCACAGCGCTCGTCGTCGAACACGCCCGGCCCGTCTCAGCGATCCATTCCGCCTGATCCGCGAACCGCGACATCATGCAGTCGCGCAACACTTCAGAAGACAGTTGTCGCTTTTTTCAGTGGCTTCTTGCGAAGCGCGTCACGAATCGGGTAGGCTTGGGCGGTTCGGGTCGAAACGCGGCGGACGCTTGGAGGTACGGATGGCTTCTGAAGCCGGGACCAAGTCTCGTAGGATCGAATCCAATTTTGCCGATGTGCATCCGGCGCTGACAGATGATGAGGCTGTCGCCGAGGCGTCACGATGCCTGTATTGCTACGACGCGCCCTGCATGCGCGCCTGTCCGACGCGCATCGATATCCCCGGGTTCATTCGTCAGATTCTGCATCGCAATCCGATCGGCTCGGCGCGGACGATCCTCGACGCCAATATCTTCGGCGGCTCCTGCGCCCGTGTCTGCCCGACGGACGTCCTGTGCGAAGGCGCCTGTGTCGACAACACGCTGCTGAAGGCGCCGGTTCAGATCGGCCGGCTCCAGCGGTTCGCCTGCGACACCGCGGCGGAAGCGAGCCTCGGCTTCTATTCGCCCGGCGCCGCGACCCGTCGGCGCGTCGCCGTCATCGGGGCGGGCCCCGCGGGACTGACGTGTGCGCACGAGCTGCGAAAGCGCGGTCACGATGTCACGATTTACGAAGCCGGAAAAGTCGCCGGGGGGCTGAACACGCTCGGCATCGCCGCCTACAAGATCACGACGGATTTTGCGCTGACCGAAGTCAATCGCATTCTGGCGATGGGCGTTGTCCTGCGTCTGAACACACCTGTCGATGGAACGAGACTCGCGTCGCTGCTGAGTGAATACGACGCCGTGTTTCTCTCGATCGGGCTTGGGCGAACGGCGCCGCTCGACATTCCCGGCGAGAAGCTCAAGGGCGTGTGGGAATCGCTGGAGTTCATCTTCCAGACGCACACGAAACCGCTGGCGAAGTGCAAAGTCGGCAGGCGCGTCGTCGTTGTCGGTGGCGGAAACACGGCGATGGACGCGGCCAACGCGGCGATCAAGCTCGGCGCCGAATCCGTGACAATCGCCTATCGACGCGATCGCGGCGCCATGCCGGCGTTCGATCACGAATACGACTACACGATCGGTAACGCCGTTCAGTTTGAGTGGAATGCGAGGCCCGTTCGCATTGTCGGCAAGGGCGGGAAGGCGATCGGTCTGCGCTGCATTCGAACCCGGCAGTCAAAATCGCAGCGCGGCGCGAAACTGACGGATGTTCCGAAGAGCGAGTTCACGATTCCAGCGGACATGGTGATCAAGGCGCTGGGGCAGGAACCCCTCGCGGATCTTCTGACGTCGATTCCGAAACTGAAGCTCAACAGGAAACGGCGCATCGTGATCGATCCGACGACGGGCGCGACGAGTGTTCCGAAGCTGTTCGCGGGCGGCGACTGCGCCCTGACGCCCATGGAAGAAGTCGTCAGCGCCGTGCAGTCCGGCAAGGTCGGCGCCGCGGGGATCCACGCCATGCTGTCGGAGGTGAAGCGATGACACGTAAGGACAATGGCGATCTTCCGAACGGCGGCGAATGGGGAATCGATCTGTCGATCGACTTCTGCGGCGTCAGGGCGCCGAACCCCTTCTGGCTGGCCAGCGCCCCGCCGACGAATTCGGCGTATCAGGTTCGCCGCGCGTATGACGCCGGCTGGGGAGGCGTCGTCTGGAAGACGCTGTCGCACGAACCGATCGTGAACGTCAGTTCCCGGTACGG
The DNA here is from genome assembly GCA_035399845.1 of Phycisphaerae bacterium. Lineage (GTDB taxonomy): Bacteria > Planctomycetota > Phycisphaerae > UBA1845 > UTPLA1 > ECT2AJA-110-A. Next base: position 14,942 of record DAOPJV010000077.1, read on the forward strand.
CTCGATCGACTACGACGGCCGCAAAGTCGCGGGCCTGAACAACATCGAACTGATCACCGATCGTTCGCTTGAGGACAACCTGCGTGAAATCGAAAGCGTGAAGAAGGACTATCCCGATCACGCGCTGTTCGTCTCGCTGATGGTCGAGTCGAAGCGGGAAACCTGGCACGACATCGTCAGACAGACGCAGGCGACGGGCTGTGACGGTCTGGAACTGAATTTCGGCTGTCCGCACGGCATGAGCGAGCGCGGCATGGGGTCGGCCGTCGGCCAGGTGCCCGATTACGCAAAGATGATCACGAGCTGGGTGAAGGAAGTCGCTCAGATTCCCGTGATCGTCAAGCTCACGCCGAACATCACGGACATCCGCGCGATCGGTCGCGCCGCGAAGCAGGGCGGCGCCGACGCCATTTCGCTGATCAATACGATCAACTCGATCATGGGGATCGACCTGAACACGATGGCGCCGCGACCGCAGGTGCGCGGCTACGGTTCGCACGGCGGCTACTGCGGCCCCGCCGTGAAGCCCATCGCGCTGAACATGGTGTCGCAGATTGCGTCGGATCCGGACATCGGCCTTCCGATCAGCGGGATCGGCGGGATCCAGGCGTGGCAGGACGCCCTGGAACACATGCTGCTCGGCGCGACGTCCACGCAGGTCTGCACCGCCGTGATGCACTACGGCTTCCGGATCGTCGAGCAGCTCATCAGCGGTATGTCCACGTGGATGCTGCAGAAGGGGTTCAGGCGGCCGACGGACTTCATCGGCAAATCCGTCGATCGCATCCGGGACTGGGGCGATCTGGATCTGAGCTACAAAGTCGTTGCCGAGATCAACCCGGAGCGCTGCATCAACTGCGGTCTCTGCTTCATCGCCTGTGAAGACGGCTGCCATCAGTCGATCAAAATGGAACGCGTCGAGGAAGAGAAGTACCTCAAACGGATGAAGGCCACAAAAGACGATCGCGTATTTGTCAGCGGAGGCGAACAGTACATTCACGGCGCGGGCGACGGCTATGTCAACGTCTTCTCGATCAACCAGGAGACGTGTGTCGGCTGCAACATGTGTTCGCTCGTCTGCCCCGTCGAGGGCTGCATCTCAATGAAGGAGATCGACACGGGCAAGCCGCGAATGACCTGGAAGGAGTATCAGACGCTCCTCGCCGCCGGAAAGATCGATCCGATTCGGCCGCCGGAACACGTGTAGGCCCAGGCGCCATCGGGAGGGGAATTGATGCGACAGAAAAGACGCCGGCGACTGGCGATACTGTGTGCTGTGACGGGTGTCGGACTCATCGGCGCGTGCAACGTGGCGATTTTCCTGTCGCCGCTGGCCATTCCGGACGGCGAATCACCTGTGGCGGGCGGAATCGTCGATACGCGACCTCTGTTCGGCAGGAGCATTGGCGCCGATGGCGCGGAGCTCGGCGACTTCCTGCTGGCGACATGCGGATGCGGCGACTGGCGCGTTCTGCTGAAGGATGAAAGCGGCGATCAGCGGCAGTGTGCGATCCGGTTCTTCACATCGGGCGAATACTCCTCCGAGGGGGAGATTCAGTTTTTCGGGGAAGAAGGCTCACTCAAGGTTCTTGGTACTGTCGATCAGTCGTCGGGCGCGGCGAGTGGCGACGCTGACGTGTCGCTGTTCCGCCGGCGGTTTTCGGCGACGCGGCGCGAAACGCACACGAATGACATTGAGGCGTGCATTCTCTGCCACATCGGAGACGATCCGATCTATCCACAGCCGCCCGGGCATCCGGAATACGTCGAGGGCGAGACGAACTGCCTCGAGTGTCACGAAGTCGTGATCGAATAACGGATCGCGACGCACATCCTCGTCATCCCGTCGAAACCGGGCTAGGATCCTCTCGGGTCGGCGATCCCGATGTTAAGAAGGGTCCGCCGATTGGCTCGCCCATGTGAGTGACTTGATCGAAGGTTGATCCCTTCGCACAACACCGACGTTCAGGAGATGGTTTGATGTTCTCTCGTATGATTCGTGTTCTTACGCTTTCAGCAGTCGTCCTCTCCACAGCCGCATTGGCGGACGACGCCGATCCGCAACCGATGAAGCCTGTCGGCAGGGACAAGGGGCGCATCGTCGAGCGGGGAAACGATCGTGATCGCGGTGGCGATCGTGATCGAACCCGCGGTCCGGAAGAGGATCCCGGCGTTCGTCGCGGCCCTCAGGATCTGCGGCGGCCGCGTCCGATCGCCGACGGTCAGTGGGTGTTGGGACTGACGGGTGACGACACGGATGTGGGCGTGCGCGTGACAAACGTGCTGCGAGGCACGGCCGCCGATCGCGCCGGACTGGAGCGCGACGACATCATCGTGAACGTGGGCGGCTATCAGGTCGGCGTTGTTGATGGGCGGCGGTTCGACATGGGCGAGGAGTTGCAGCGACAGGCGGATCGCGCGGGGCGCGTCTCGCTGCTCATTCAGAATCGGCGCGATCGACGCCTGCAGAATGTCGTCGTGCAGATGGAGTGGGTTCCCAACCGGGCGCATGTGACGGGGACCGTGAGCTATCGCGAGCGGATCGCCCTGCCGCCGGAGGCGGTCTGCTTTGTCGAGCTGGTCGAAGTGGATGTTCGAGGCCGCCCCGTACGCGTGCTCGAGAAGCAGCTGATTCGCATGGGCACGGCGTCCAGCGCCATCTACGACATTGAATATGATCCGCGATCGATCGAGCCCAATCGGCGATACGCCGTACAGGCGCGCATCGAAATGAACGGCCGACTGCTGATGGACACGCCGTCCACGTATTACGTGCTCACGCAGGGCGGGCCCGATCGCGTCGATATTCTCATGAATGTTCGGTCCGAGCATCGCGGTCGCGGCGAAGGCCATCGCGGACCGGATCGTGGAACAGTGATTCGCAAACGATAACAGCGGCCGAAAGCGAGTGTTGGGCGTGCGACTGACTGCGCCTGAAATGCTGGAGAGCGCGATTCGCCTGATTCTGGCGCTGTTATTCGGCGCCGTCATCGGGTGGGAACGGGAGCGCAAGGGTCGCCCCGCCGGCCTGCGAACGCACATGCTGGTCTCGATCGGCGCGGCGGGCTTCACGCTCGTCGCGCTGGAGATCAGCGGGGCGTCGATTGCGGCCGGAATCAAACCCCCGTTCGATCCGGGCCGCATCATTTCCACCATCGTCGGCGGCATCGGTTTTCTTGGCGCCGGCGCGATCCTGCATTCGCGACATCGGGTTCACGGGCTGACGACGGCGGCGAGCATCTGGGCTGTCGCCGCGATCGGTATCGCCTGCGGCTGTGGACTGTACGCGCTTGCCGTGATCATGACGGGCCTGGGGATCATGACGCTGATCGTGATCAAACAACTGGAACGAAAATGGTTTGATGATGATGCGGGCGACGGACCGCCGGCGGACGCGGATGGGACGGGCGCCTAGGCGTTGTCGCCGAGCGCCTTCTCGGCGCGCTGGACCTTGAGAAGCGGGTTTCTTGAGGTTCCGTCGTTGAGATCGAAATCCGTCACGAGCGCGCATGTCTCGCCGGCTTCGTCGATTCCCCAATAAGAGTCGTACACACCATCTCCTGTCCCCGTGAAGAACAGCGCCATCGCGCAATCCGGATCGTCGCGACGCAGTCTCGCCACAACCCCCAGGCGATCCTCCGTGAGGAAGGACTCGAGTTTTTCGGGTGTCGGATACACGGCGGCGCCGTCTCGGCATTGCGCCAGGACGCCCGCATCGACATAACAGGCCATCGCCGAATCCGTGTACATGGACGCCATGGCGTCCACCGGGATCGTGGGTTGATCGACGCGTGTCAATGACGCCGGACGCCAGCGGACGGGGACATTCTCGTTGAATCGGATCGCGGCATAGGCGACGAATACCTGTTCGTCCTTTGGCTGTATCGCGGGGGTGAGGTAGACAGGGTAGCGCCCGGGCCGTGTTGTTCCCTCGAAGACCCGTTCGTATCCGGCGCCCTGCATTGGATCCATGGCGACAATGCGCCCTGTCGGCAAAGGAAGTGTTCCGATCTTCACAGGCGCTCTTGAAATCAGCCTTGTGGCGACAGTCTCGAAGCCGTTCGCTGTGGACAGCTCATTGGCGCTCCAGAGCAGGGAGCGCGCCGCATACGCCGGCGCGAGCTTGAAGTTGAGGTCCGGCGCTTCGTCGGAATCTTCGCCGTTCCATTCGATGGCGGCGGCCGGCGCCTGTTCCCAGCGGAACTTCGAAAACCAGGAGAACACGAGGAAGCCGAAGACCATCCCCCAGCGGTTCCAGTGAAAGCCGGCGGGGATGTCGCCATACAGACCCAACGAAACGACGAGAGCGAGGATCGTATCGATCGACGCCCAGGCGCGGGCAATCCAGCGAGCCCAGGATTTCTCGAACCAGAGTCCGATCGCTGTGACCAGAAGCAGGGCAATCAGAAGGACCGGACTTCGCGGGATGACGAACGCCTGTGGGCCGTTTGCCGCAAGCTGGAGAATTCGGTTGAGAACGACGATCGCCCTGACCTGCAGAACAGCCTTCATCAGGCAGATGACGGCCAGGAATCCGATGCCGATCGGCGGGTACCCTATGCGTATCGTTGAGCGCGTCATCAATCCGGTCCATTTCCCCGGCGTCCGCGCAGTGATGCGACGCGAGTCACAGTCGTCATATCAGCGCGGGGCCGGCCCAGGGTTCCTGTGGCGTCGCTAGCCACCGACGCGATTGTCATGGATTGCGCGCCAGGAACGCAAGCTCTCGCGAGCTTCTTCTCCGGGTCTGAAAATGCCGGAAACGGACTGAGGATCGAAGGCGCGAAGGTCGAGGCGTTTGAGGATGTGTTCGATGACGTCGACGGCGCCTTCGTCGCCGCGGACGTGAAAGGCGAAGTCCGTCGTCAGGTCCTCGTCGCCGATGTTGATTTCGATGATGTAGTCGTCGCCGCGGATAACGCCCCATGTCGGTTCCGTGAAATCCACTTCCGGGGCGATTTCTCGAATGGCGGCGACGATCTCTTCACGCCGTCCGACGGGAACGGCCAGGAAACCGGTCGGAACCTGATCCGCGGACTGTGTCCCCGGGGGGATGTCCTGAACGAAAATATCCCACGTTTGAATGTGCATTCTGACAATCGGCTCCATCCTGCGTCGCTCTGGCGCCATCCGGCGGCAGTGAACCATTCTGCGGCGGTCCATATCGTAACCGTTTTACGCGAAAATCGGCTGGCCGGTTCTGATGGTTCTTCGTCTTCAAGGTGGCGGAACCGTCGGCGGGATGGTTCGGGCATTGAGTCGACGGGAGATGCACGATGTTTACAAGCTTCATTCTGTTTCTGTTGCGATTGGGTTCCGGCGTTGTGGACGCGGCCGACTACGCCATCTGGAGAGAACACCTCGGCTGAGATCCGAATGTCGGTCTGACTGACATTCGTGAACGGATGCTCCGACTGTGAAACGATGTGCGGCGGTACTCGCGTAAACGCGGTCCGCCGCATTTTCGTGCGCAGAATCCGGGCGGGAATCGCAATTATTGGAGATCCTCAGGTTCTTCTTTCAATGACGCCCGATCGTCTTCCCGCGCCGGGTCGTCGCCCAGCGTGTACACGCGCGGGGCCGGTCCGACGGATGCGCGCGTGTACACGCTCCCCAATCTGAGCCAGCAGATGACGTGGTAGCCCAGCGCCAGTAGTGCAATCGTCCAGAACGGAACGACGATGGAGTCGCCAGGATCGAATCCGTAGTCGATCAGTGGACCGTTCTCCTGGACGATCCATGGGAATCGGCTCAGTGCGTAATACGGAAACTCCCACACTGCGTTGGAATAGAATCGCGTCACGGCGCTCGCATATTTCTGATCGAATGAGGGCCAGAGTCCGCCGCCGCCGATGAAGAGCACGGATGAATTCGTGGCGAGCATGACGCCGATCAGGTGGACCCGGATGGCGACGAGCGCCGTCGCGATCACAAACAACAGCGACAGTCGCAGACGCCGACGAATCCGCGGACTCGCACGCGCGACATGGCCGCACTCGCTGCAGATGTCAGTCGTGGCGCCGGATTGATCGTAACCACAGGTTGTGCAGCGATTCGGCTGTAATCGGCTTCGGATTCTGAGCCTCAGCAGGCCTCGATAGATGAGAACAAACACGGCGATACACAGGGCCGCCGGCGTGGCATATTGAATGAGAATGGTCCAGCGCGGCGCCTTGAACGCCGGATGCACGATCGTCTTGCGCAATCCCCGCCGGAGACTCTCCAGGTCGATCGCGTAGCCCCCAAGGTACACGAGGTCGTTGTTGTCGAGCAGATGCGGATTCGAGTTTCTGAATGATTGGGCGTCCTGCCACTCCTCGATACGATCGACATGCCAATGGTACCAGGCGCCCATGAAGATGAGGGCGGCGCAGACCGGAATCAGGCAGACCCAGATGACACCGAGCTGCGTAATCGCGGAGGGATTGGCCGGGTCCGTCGCGGCACGCTCGGCGGCGCCAAGGCAGGCGTACAGAGAGATCAGCGCCAGAAGGATGAATGCAATGTCCATGTCGAGCGCCCGATTCAGGCGTTGTTGCTTTCGTCGCAATCCGCGGAGCTTATTTCGCCCCGACAGCCGATTGACGAATCGGCGAATTCCGGGCCAAGTGTAGCAACACACAGATCATTTGGGCGCCTGAATCCTGTTCGGACGCCTGCGAATCGGGATCCGGGCGCCGCAGCCGAATTGAGACGACAAACCCCGGCGACAAAGTCCTGGTTTTGACCGGCCCCGGTGATTAGAATGACGACGGGGTCGGAATCTCGACTCATTCAACTCCGGAGGAAGGGCCATGACGAATCAGAAACAAAGCGCATTGATTCGACGGAATGGTAACGAACGACCCTGCGCCGGGGCGATCCTGATCTGCGCCGCCATCGCCGGCGCGCTCGTTGCGCCATTACCGGCGAACGCCGGGTTGATGATCCTGACGATCGAACGATCCGTCGACGCACACGGGACGAGTTTCTGCCCGGGCTGTGGCGACAATGGAGAGGACGTGATCTTCTCCAACGGCGACACGATCTCGACGCTGAACACCGGATCGTTCATCGAATCCGTCTTCAGTGTGGGAAGCGCCTCCGGACAATCGAGCTTTGTTTCGCCCGGTGGCGTGTCGGGAAACGGCGGGATCGACACCGGTTCAACGGGAAACAACAACGCCGACAGTCGCATCACGATGGAGTTCACTCCGCAGACGAGCGGCCTGGTGCATCTGAGTGGCGAAATCACTGTCAATAACAACGATCAGGATTGCGTGTCGTTCGTGGGAATCAGTGACGGTAACGGCTTTCTGTTCAGCCAGGAGGTAATGTTCACGAGCGATACCACGATGTTCGATGAAATGATCGCCCTTCAGGCGGGAACGATTTACACGCTGCAGATCTACTCGGCGGGGATGGATTTTGAAGGCACAGGGTCGGGAGCGTCATGGTCGATCAACATGACGCCGGAGCCGGCCGGCGCCCTGTTGCTGCTGGCGGTCGGAATCGCCTGTCGTCGTCGTCGATGACGTGTCCGGCGATCGATCGGCGCTACTTCGTCTTCGACACTTCCACATCCACAGAGAGAATACCGACGGACGTCTGATCGTGTTGTGGTTGCATTTCGATGCGGACGCGTTGCGTGATCAGCGCTTCGGCGGGATGAATCGTGTTGTAGGTATCCGGCAGAACGCTGTAGGAATCCGTGTTGTAGATGTCGACGGGTTTCCAGGTTTCGTTGTCGGGCGTGGACAGCCGCCATTCCTTCGGAACCTGCACGCCACCGTGATCGTCGTAGAAATACACGCCGACACCCGTGATGCGCATCGGTTTTCCCAGATCAATCTCGACCCACTGTGGGCGGCCTCGCTGCGGCCAGCCCGTCCATCGACGGATCGATGTATCAAACGACGACGTCGGCGTGTGCTTCATTCGGATGGCGTCGACTGTATCTCCCTCGTACGTGTGGGATGCGCTGACGCCTGCAAATTTGAGATTCTCCTTCGCGCCGAAGTCGATCCTGGCGAGCTCGGCGCCTGTCGGAATCCACGTGGTCATTGATCCACGATCGCGATTGCTCCACGCGAAGTACGGAATCAGCGACAGCGCTCGATCGCGTGTCGCCTCAGTGGTCTTTTCGCGAGCGGGCAGCCTGACGACGGGCAGATCGGCCAGGGGGCCCGCCTCCATTCGAGAGACGATCGCGCGCGTCGTGTCGGGCACGCCATCGGAAAAGAACCGCTCAACGTTTCCGCCATTGTCGATTGCTTCCGCCGAATAGAGGAGGGGACCTCGTGTGATGGCGACGCGATGGCGGTCCGCCTCCACCTTGTCGATGCAGCTGTTCGCCCTGACGTCCATCGGCAGCTCCAGGCGGACGCGATCGCCGGCGTTCCAGGCGCGACGGATGACCGCGAATCCGCGATCGAGTTTCGCGTGGACGAGTTCGCCATTCACTGTGAGCCGCCAGTCCGCCGCCGGCTTCGCGAAGTGATAGAGTTCGCCCGGAACGAATTGCGACTGGGCCCAGCCGGGAATGCGGAGGGCGAGTTCGAACTCCGTCTGTCGCTGAGGTCGGAATTCCAGGTCGATGACGCCATCAAACGGGTAGTCCGTGATCTGTTCGACGTGGACATCGACGTTGTCGACCTTCAGGTCGGCGCCGCTTTTTCCGTAAAGGCCGCAGAAGAGGCGCTGGTCGTCTGTCGCATACATATAGCCGGCGATCTGAGGGATGAGCCGGGCGAGATTGGACGGGCAGCAGGCGCATCCGAACCAGGCGGAGCGCGGGGCGTGGCCTTCATCCGCGGCGAGTGGGTTGGGATAGAAGAAGCTGGCGCCGTCGAGACCGATGCCGGCGAGGCAGTTGTTGTAGAGCGCGACCTCGGCGACATCGATGTAGCGGCTGTCGGCGTACTTCAGAAACATGCGCATGTTGAAGAGTACATTGCCGACGGCGGCGCAGGTTTCGAGATACGTCTCCTTGTTCGGCAGAACATAGCTCGGTCCGAAGCCCTCGATGTGTGGAACGGCGCCAAGGCCGCCGGAGATGTGCATCTTCGTGTCGACAATGTCATGCCAGATGCTGTCGAGGGCCTTGCCGTAGTCGTTGCGATGCGTGAGAGAGTCGACCTCGGCCATGGCGGCGTAGAGATAGCACGCGCGAACGGCGTGTCCGACGGCCTTGTCCTGTTTCGCGACGGCGCGATGCTGCTGGGCGTACTCCGGCGTACTGACGCCTCTGCCGTCGGGGATGAACGTGACGCCTCGAATCTCCAGAAACTTCTTCGCCATGTCGAGGTAGAGGCGATTGCCCGTGTGGCGATAGAGCTTGATGAGACCGATCTCGATCTCCTCATGGCCCGGCGCCTGGTTGACGGGTTTGCCGTCGTTGTAGTTCGGATCACCCTCGAAGATGACCTTGTTGACATGTCGCGCGCTTTTCTCGGCGACGTCGAGCAGTTTCGTTTTTCCCGTGGCCTGGGCGTAGGCGACGGCGGCCTCGTAGAGATGGCCGACGTTGTAGAGTTCGTGTGAATGAATGAGATAGCTGTAAGGGCGCGGCCCCATTTCGCTTTCGTTGATCGAATGTGTGATGTGGGCGACGTAGAGATAGCCGTCGGGCTGTTGGGCGCGGGCGATGATGTCGATGATGCGATCGGCTTCGGTCTCGATCTGCGCGTTGGGCTCGGCCTTCAGCATGAGGGCGGCGCCTTCGAGCACCTTGTAGAGATCAGACGACTGAAATCGATGCGGCGGCGGAACGGGCCCATTGCCGCCGTTCTCAAGCCAGTCGCCGCAGAGGCGCAGGGCCTCCTGTGCGGGCGTCGTGTTTTTGAACGCGTGGGGCAGCGTGCGCTCGATCAGTTGTTTCGTGCGATGGGCCCAGACGGCGTCGTGCAGCTTCACGGCGCAGAACGGGATGAAATGCAGCGTGTCATTCGTGGCGGGCGCCTGAGCGACGCCGGGGACTGTGATTGCGAGTTGCGTCAGGAGTATCGTGACGAAGATGGCGGTCTTTTCGCAGGGTCTGCGCATCGGAGTTCCTTCGCGGGTGGAGTGCTGTGGCATTGCGAAATTGTAACGCGGCGAAAGAGCGAGCGCAACGCGCGGCGATTGTCGGCGCCGCGTCCGGCGATCGGGGGTTGGATTGTGGTAACAGGCGTTGGCGCAACGTTGCGGTTTTGATTTGTACGGCGGATGGGCAGGCCGAATGCGCCGACCGTTGATGCGGGACACACGCGATCCGCAACGTGACGCCACACGCCAGAGGCGTGGCACAAATCGGCCCCGGGTGAATTGAAGCCCGCGCATGCGGGCGGAAGGCGCCCCCGGGCCAGTGGTTGTCGTAAGCGTCAAACCCTGAAAGGGTGCTACAGGTTCGTTTGTTGTAACGCCCCGTTGGGGCTTGATTGGTAATTGCGGTCGTATACCCGGGGCTGCGCTTCGACCGCGTTGCGGTCTGCGCTGACCCCGGGCTGACTTGTTGTGCCCCTTTGGGGCTGGCTGGATGTTTGTCGCTGTCTGAAATCCGTTGCACGATTGGTCATGATATGACGTGCACACAATAGACCGGGGCGATTGCCGGGGAATTCAATGCACTTGTCGGCCTTCGTCAAACTGCATGTGTGACTCAGGGCGCGACTTGAAACGCCAACGGCGTGGCACAAGACAGCCCAGGGTGAAGTGAAGCCCGCGCATGCGGGCGGAGCGGAACCCTGGGTTGAAGGGCGCCGTGAGTATCAAACCCTGAAAGGGTGTTACAGGTTCGTTTGTTGTAACGCCCCGTTGGGGCTTGATTGGTAATTGGGGTCGTATACCCGGGGCTGCGCTTTGACCGCGTTCGCGGTCTGCGCTGACCCCGGGCTGACTTGTTGTACCCCGTTGGGGTAGGGGGATGGTTACCCGCGAATGCGTGCACCGCCCGTGAAAGCGTGTACCGCCCGTGAATGCGTGCACCGCCTGTGATTGGGTGAACCGCACGCGTATTCGTGAGACGCACGGATTCCTGCGAAATCACAGGTCGGGTCATCGACCCAATGTTAGCGGGCGCATGAATCGCAGGTTCGCTCATTGACCCTATGGCAAGCGTCGTAGGTTGGGTCGTCGACGCGATCGATCCACCTAGGCCTTCAGCAACGGCAACGGCTTGAACGATCCGCTCAGAATCCGCTCGCTGTCCGCGTTCAGCCAGCCATTCAGGACGGTCGCGTACACGCTGCGGAAATCGGTTCCCCATTTCAGGTCGCCGCGATCGAGATCGTCCGGATTCAGGCTCGGGTGTTTGCCATGGACGCCGGCCTTCACGCCGCCGCCGGCGACGAACAAGGGCGCCGCCGCGCCGTGATCCGTGCCGCCCGATCCATTTTCCGCGACGCGCCGGCCGAACTCGGAGAACGTCATCAACAGGACGCGATCGAGCAGGCCGTCTTCCTTCAATCCGTCCATGAACGCCTTTACGGCGTCGGAGAATGTGCGAATGAGATTGTTGTGCGAACCCAGCTGGTTCGCGTGCGTATCGAATCCGCCCATCGACACGTAGTACACGCTCGTGTCCAGCCCCGCGCGGATCATGCGACGCACCATCTCGAGGTTGCCTTCGAGCGCGTTGCGCCCCGGCCGTCGTCGGCCGGCTCGCCGCGATCGCGCGCCACTCCCGCCGCCCGCCGCCTTCTGGATTTCCTCGGCGCTTGCCCGCGCGTCCATCGCCATTCGTTCGAGATAGGCCAGGGCCGACGCCTCGTCCTGCGGCGCTCCGTCTGTCTCTTTCCGCTTTCCGTGCGGTTGATTCAGATCTTCGAACGCATTCCTGCCGCGACCGCGCGCGCCGGGGCCTCGCCAGGTCAGTTCGTCCGGCGTCGAGAAACTGACGGGACTGAATTTCTCACCCTGCATGGCGAGCGGGACTTCACTCGTGATCGAGATGCCGCGCTTCGGCTCGGGGCGCTCGCGGCCGCTGCAGGTGCAGTCGAAGTAGCGGCCGATCCATCCGTTGTGTGTCGCTTCTGTCGGATCGCCGGTCGACCAGATGTCCGTCGCCACGAAATGCGAGCGATTCGGATTCGGATAGCCAACACCCTGCACGATCGAGAGCAGACCCGCGTCGTAGAGCGACTTGAGCCCCGTCGCATTCGGGTTGAGGCCGAGCTGATCGTTCAGCCTGATGGCGTCGCCCTTCCTGATGCCGAGCCGAGGTCGCGCCTGGTAGTAGCGATCGTTCTCGAACGGAATGACCGTGTTCAGACCGTCGTTGCCACCGGCGAGCTGCAGGACGACCAGAATGCGTCCGTTGGCGCCGCCCGGCTTGTGGTGTGCGCGCTGGCGATCGCTCGGATCGCCGCTGATCGCCCAGGCCGTTCGATCAAGGAAGAGCGGGACGGTTGCGCCGGCCGAGATCAGCGTCAGGCCACCTTTGAGAAACTGCCGTCGTGTATGGATCATGTCATCTGACATTGTCGTGGCGCCTCATGTGCATCAATAAGCCGCCGGCGTCGCGATTTCCGGGGGAAACCAAACGCCGACGGCGGGACCCCATCTCTCCCTAAGACAACTGGTATTCCGGCATGCTCACGATCAGGTGAATCATGCCGCGAATCGCGTCCGCGTTCTTCGCGTCGCCGATATTCCTGTCATCGATGTGCTGGCGAATGGCGTCGATGACCGTCTGTCGCCGCTCCGGCGCGATCTTTCGCTGCAGGAGCCGATTGATGAACAGATCCGCCAGTTCTTCACACGATTTCACGCTGGCCGCCCGGACGATCGGCATCGGATCGAACACAGGTTGCGTCGGACACTTGTCGTCGTCGCCGATGTCGATCGAAGCCGCCTGCAGAACGCGCGACGCGCGTCGCAGCCGCTGTTCGCGCTGGCGCTCAGCCTCCGCGGTCTTCGTACCCGTCAGCAGTCGGCCCAGCACGTTGTATCGATTGAACAACGTGCTCGACGTGATCCAGGTTTCGCCGCCGTCCCATCCCTTCACGTTCGGCGGCTGCATCGGCGTCTGACCCATCGTCTGAAGGCCGAAGACCATCGCCTCCGTGTCGACGGGCGTGATCTCCAGGGTTCGCATCGTGCCGACGAGCAGTTCGATCGGGCTCTTGATATGCGTGAAGCGGGCGCGCTGGCTGTAGAAGGCGTCGCTTCTGAACATCGCCGTCAGCATCGGCTTGATTTCGTACCTGTTCTTTCGAAGCGTATCCGCCAGGGCGTGGACGATTTCGGGCTCCGGATTCTCATAGGCGAAGAACTCCCAGAACTTTCGCGCCATGTATTCCGCCGTCGCCGGCTGCTCCAGGATGATGTCGATGATGTCGGCGGGATGGAAATCCCCCGTTTTCCCGAGGAACGTCTTCTTTCCGAAGTCGTGCTGGTTGGCGCGGTAGATCGACTTGCCGGTTCGGCGATCGATCGAAATTCCCGTGAACGCCCGCGCCGCTTCCTTGATGTCGCGCTCGGTGTATTCACCTTCGCCCATCGTGAAGAGTTCCATCAGTTCGCGGGCGTAGTTCTCGTTCGGCTTGCCCTTGCGATTCTGCTGCGTATTCAGATAGATGATCATCGCCGGGTCTTCCGTGACGGCGAGCAGCAGACTGCGGAAGTTACCGTGCGCGTTTCTGCGGAAGAGCTGGTTCTGTTGGTACAGGGCGCCGCTGCTCTTGACCTCGCGGAAGCCGCTCGTGAAGTGACCGTGCCAGAAGAGGACGAGCTTCTCCTGCAGGGGGCGCGACGAACTGGTCATCTTCTCGACCCACCAGCGCGTGACGCGGGCGAACTGAAGGCGGCTGGCCTGCTGAACCGCCATTCGTCGTTTCTGTCGTTCTTCGCGATCGAGTCCGCGCCCCCCTTCGAGCTGTCGGCGGTATTCCTCGATGCGCACGGGAATCGCTTCATCCCGGATGCGCTCAAAATCGACGAGGTAGTCGACGGCGCCGTCGCGTCCCTTCTGATGGAGGAAATCGATTTGTTCGGGCGTTCCGCCGAAGCCCGCCCGACGCAGCAGGTGCGCCGCCTGATCGCGCGTCCATTCGGCGCTCGATTTCAGCGGGTCGGCCGGCGGGGCGATCATCGGGACCAGGCCCGCCGCCCAGATTGCGATGGCTGCCAGTTGCATTGTCGATCCTCGTATCGTTGGGGAGGCGAATCGCCCCCGAGAGTGAACAGA
>DAOPJV010000078.1:0-28432 GCA_035399845.1 Phycisphaerae bacterium
CGATCAATCTAGTTGGTTGCGGGCGCCGGGTCAATAACTTTCTGACGAATCCCGACCGATAACCCATTGGCGTCAGACCGACCCGTCGTCGGTCCCCGCGTCCTTCTTCAGCTCGGCCATCAACGCCGGCATCTGCGAATCGACCAGGTAGTAGAGCATCCAGCGGGCCAGGTCCGTCGAGCCGCCGCGATCGACCCAGTCGCGCCGTGATCTGTCGAGGATGTGCATTCGCTTGAACGCGTCGAATGAGAGCGCGTCGTCCGACGCTGTCGGATCCTGCGGCGGCGCTTCGCCGCAGAAGATCCGCTCAAGCGTGTCTGTCAGATTCGTCGCCACGAGATAGGGCGCATCCGAGTTCACCTGCAATCGAACGCAAAGGACCGCCGCGCTGATCAGCGCCCTGTGGCGTTCATCGATTTCTTCCATCACGTGGCGACGGCGCTCGGGCCATGCTGTCTCCACAATCGCTCGCGCATGCCCCATCATGGCGATCCGCTCGGCGCTGGAAATCACCAATGGCGCTCCCGGATGGGGCAGGACCTCGCTCACAATCTCCGAAGGCGCGACAGCGGCGCCCGAAAACAAGTCCCCGTACAGATAGCTCAGGCAGCAATTGAGGAAATGAAATGGAACCGACACATATTGCGGAAGTGGCGCCAACATTCACGTTCCTTTCCATTCCCGACACGCGTCCGGTCAACGACGCCCCCGGCCCCGAGGTCCGGTGGTTTTCGGACACAGCGCTGGCGATGTAGTCTAAAGTCGAATCCTCGCCAGTTCCAACGACCGGAACCAACGCCATGCGCTCACTCCGAAACCCGCCTCGTCTGTATTCGCTTTCCTGATTCCACTCTGTGCGTGCGACGTCTTTGTTCCCCTGAAGCACGCGCGTCGCGGCCGTCGCCGGACGCCGCCGGCGACCGATTCGGCTGGCGCCCCCGCCGGCCTGGACCTTCAGTTTCCCCCAAGCCCATTGTGACGATCCGACGGATCAGCGCAACGCCGAGAACACGTGACGGAGGGTCAGAATGCCGCCGCGCGCCTGTCGTTTTCGGCCCCGATGCGGCAGCGCGTCTCCCCCAATCGGGGCGTCCGGCCCTGACATTCTCGGAAGGATCACGACACGCGTCCGTCGGCGCGGACCAATCGACTCGGATTCACGTTTCCTCCACAACGATTCGTACCGAACACTAAGGTGGGTAGGAATTCCGTACGCGATTTCACTGATCCATCGCCATCGTTGTACGACCCCTCAACCGTGGATTGAGAGCCTCAAGATGTCCAAGAACGCCAGCGTTGTCCGAACGATCCGCCTCAGGGATGACGCCATCAATGAGATGATTCAGAAGCTGGACGACGCGACATCCGCGACCGCCATGGCCCAGCGCAGCGCCCCACGATATCGGTACAGCGTCAAGACCTGCGTCATGCATCTTCAGCATCGGGACGGCGCCCGACCGACCTCCTACATCGTCACGCCCCGAGATATCAGCAACACGGGAATCGGTATCCTTCACGGCGCGTTCCTTTATCCCGGCGCCTGCTGCCTCATGCAGCTGATCACACTCCATGGAACCTGGAGGAACGCCCCCGCCCGAATCGTCCGCTGCGACTACATCGCCAACGGCGTCCACGACGTCGGGATCGAGTTCCTGGAACCGATCGACGCCAGCGAGTATTGCGCCGAAGCGGCGCCCTGCCGCGTCCTGATCGTCGATGACAATCCGGCCATCATCAAACTCGGCAAGGCGCTGCTCGGCAGCATGAACGCCGACATCGACAGCGCCACGAGCGGCGAAGGCGCCATCGAGCTTGCCTCGAAGCGCGTCTATGACGCCATCCTGATGGACATGGACATGCCGATCATCGACGGCTTCGAGACCGTGAAGCGGCTCCGGGCCGCCGGCTACTCAGGGCGTATCGTCGCGGCAACGGGGATGACGCAGCCCGGCGACAGGGAAAAATGCCTCGATGCCGGCTGCGACGGCTACATCCCCAAGCCGCTCGCCCGGGAACAACTGATTGCCCTCATCAAATCGCTTCGCCAGGAACCGCTGCTCAGCTCCCTCAGTGACGATCGAACGATGGCGCCACTGATCGAGGAATTCGTGCAGAATCTGCCAACGCAGATCCGGGCGATTGAAGCGGCGTACGCCCGCGAGGACAACGACTCGCTCCAGACCGCGTGTCGAAACCTCAAGGGCGAAGCCGGCGCCTTCGGCTTCGAGCCGATCGGTGACCTCGCCGCGCGACTCGAAGAGGTGATTATCGCATCGCAGCCGCGAAGCGCGATCAAGAAGCACTTCGAGGCGCTCATCAACCTCTGTTGCCAGGCGCGAGGCGCCTCACACGCGGATGCCGGCCCGCCTCAACATGCACAGGCCCCCAGGCCATCGCCGCGCGATTCGACGCCGAGGAACAACACCGAGAACAACAGCGTCGCAACCCCGCGTCCCCCGAGCGCCCCGCTCGGCGCCCACGCCATCGGCGGCGCATGAGCCGCCGCTTCACGCATTGGCGCGACATCAACGCGGTCGCCTGGCGCATTCTGCGCATCGCCCATCGCATCCACGCTTTCACCTGTGCACGACGCGACGTCGACGCGAGCGGACCCCTGAATACATATTGCCGCATACTACGCATCACAATCACCCACATGGCGCCACCATCGAACATTTGACGATATGCGATTCACGATTATGCGTGCCGAGTCACATATATGTGTCGCACGTTCTGCGACGCGCATTTCGTCGCATTGCGAACATTGATGAGGTATGGCATAATGGCGAAGCTGTCTCAATGAAAATTGAACGCAGACCAATCGAATACGATCGATCTGGCGCCCCTCTGTCAAATCCACCCGTTGCTTCGACGTCCCGCCGTTGCTTTACGGACACTGTCTGCGCCGAGTCGAGGCTCCGCGATGCGGAGCATTGGCTCCCGCGCTTCAACCCATCGGAGATACGCTGATGCCGACGAATGTCGCCCCCGCCCCGTCCATGACCCCGCGACGCGCCAATGCGCCGCTGGAAATCGCTCTGCCCGAACCCGGACTCTCCCTCAGCCAGAATCGCGAATGGTGTGTCGTTCGGACGGGTCAGGATACCTGGCGCCGAATCGGGTTTCACGACTACGATCAGCTCTTCGCAATCCCAGGTCTCTACGAGAAAGTCATCTACGACATCCTCGAGTGCAGCTCACCCCAGGTGGTCGCCGACCTCCTGACGCAGGCGATGGCGGACGCTCAGGAGGATATGAACGACCTTCGCGTCCTCGACCTCGGCGCCGGAAACGGCATCGTGGGCGAACTTCTGGCCGAGCGAGGCGTCAGGCGCCTCGTCGGCGTCGACATCATTGACGAGGCGCGCATGGCGACGCGACGGGATCGCCCCGATGTCTACCAGGCCTACCACGTCGTCGATCTCACCAACCTGCTAACGGACGAGCATCGTCGTTTCGCCGGCTACAACCTGAACGCAATGCTGTGCGTTGCGGCCCTCGGCTTCGGCGATATCCCCGTGGACGCCTTCACGACCGCCTTCAACTTCGTGGCCGACAATGGCTGGATCGCGTTCAACATCAAGGAGGAGTTCCTCGACAATCGCGACGCCTCGGGATTCGGTAATCTCATCAACCGGATCGTTGGGGAGGGCGCCCTCGACATTCGGGCAAAGAAACGCTATCAGCATCGCCTGGCGACGGATCGCGAACCGATTTACTACGTCGCATTCGCCGGCCGGAAGCGGCGCGACATCAGCGCGTAGCGACGACTCCGACGCCTTCGGGCCGCCGCTCCTTCTCCGAACGAGCCGCTCAGCCACGGCCGGGGCGGCGCGTCGCCCCGGGCGTCTAGCGGTAATTCTCAACGACCTGCTGGTAAACGGTCTCCGAAATGACGCCCTCATCCTTCATCTGATCGAGCGACGTCTTCATCGATCGCATCCCCCATCGCTGGCCCGTCGTGATCGAGTTGCGGAGATGAAACGTATCGCGTTTCCGCATCACGTTTCGTACGGCGTCGTTCACGATCAGGATCTCCGTCGCGATGCGCTTGCCGCCGGATGTCGTCGGCAGCAGCTCCTGGTGGATGACCCCCAACAGCGACTCCGCGAGCAGCGTGCGGATGTGGCCATCGGACCCATCGGGCGCGTAGGAAAGGAGCCGCTCGATGATCTTATCGATGGAGATGATGTGCAGCGTCGACATCACGAGCACGCCCGTTTCCGCAGCCGTCAGGGCCGTCTTGATCGTGTCGTAGTCACGCATCTCGCCGACCGAAATGACGTCCGGGTCCTGGCGCAGCGCCGCGCGAAGACCGCGACTGAATCCGGAAGTGTCCTTTCCGACTTCCCGCTGGCGAACGATTGAGTTCTTGTTGGTGTGGACGTATTCGATCGGGTCCTCGATCGTCACGATGTGCTTTCTCGCGTTGACGTTGATCGAGTCGATCATGGCCGACATCGTCGTCGTCTTGCCCTGGCTCGTGCTGCCCGTCAGCAGGATCAGGCCCTTTCGGGCCAGCGTCAGCTGGGCGACGATCGGCGGCAGCTGCAGAACGTCCAGCGGAATGGGCTCACTCGGCAGCAGCCGAATTACGGCCCCCACGGCGCCGTCGTTGTAGCAGATGTTCACGCGATGGCGATTGCGCTCCTTGTCCGCGAACATGAAGTCGTAATCCAGATCGGCCTCGAACTGCGTAATCTGCTCCGCAGAGAGCAGTGAATAGGCCAGCTCCCGGCAGATGTCCCGACTGAGCTTCTCCTTCGTGACGGGAACGAGTTCGCGTTCGATCCGAAACAGCACGGGCGCCCCCGCAATCAGGTGCACGTCGGCCGCCCTTCGCTGCCTCGCGAGCGTCAAGACGTCGTGGATGCTCTTCATTCCGTTAAGTCCCCTGCGCAGAAAACCGGGGCGCCGGCGACGTCGACAGTGTCGACGCGTCGGCGCCCCGTTCATTATGCCGAATCTGCGGCGCGAATGGGAAGCGGCGGGCCGCAACCCTTACATTTTCTCGAACGTCACGCGCTGCCGTCGCTTGAGGCTGTCGTTCGCGTCGAATTCGAATTTGAACCGCTCCGGCTGATCGAGATCGGGCGTGAAAATGAGCGTGTATTTCTCGCCGACTTTGGCGCTCGTCTTAATCCAGAAATCCGGAGCCCCGCCGACCTTCGTGTCATTCACGAGCAGGCTGCTGCCCATGGTGCTCATCGACGAGCGATCGCCGGAACCACTCTTCAGTTCCCAGTGACGCTTCGCCCAGTCCGTCGGCGGCGCCTTCTTCGGCATGCCACCGTCCGGCGGGACTTCCGCCTTCTGCATCAGCGGCGGAATGCAGATATTGACTTCCATCTCACCTTCCGACGGATCCCCGAACGCCAGATAGACGGTCGGTCCCGGCTCCTGCCCCATCTTTCCCTGCATATAGACGA
The DNA here is from genome assembly GCA_035399845.1 of Phycisphaerae bacterium. Classification (GTDB taxonomy): domain Bacteria; phylum Planctomycetota; class Phycisphaerae; order UBA1845; family UTPLA1; genus ECT2AJA-110-A. Next base: position 5,430 of record DAOPJV010000078.1, read on the forward strand.
GCACGCCCGCGCCGACCACGAAAACGACAAATAACCCAACGATTCCTCGCATAGTCAATTCCTTCCTGTTTGTCTGAACCGCATACCCGAGCTTTCAGGCGGAAAGACACTCCGCCATCGACAATCCGAGATTCTAACTCTCCCCGGCGGCGCCGGAAACCCGCCGCCGCCGAACTGGCCTCATTGCCATACCTTAATCTGACTGGAAAGTCGCTCAATTAGAAAAGGACTGCGGGATTGGAACGCCGCCGACCTCGGGGCGTCGGCTCGCGATTGCGGAATTGTCGGCCGAACATGGACTTACGCCATTCGGCCCGGTCGCGCACCGCGACGAATGTCCGACGGCCGCCCCTATTCGGATGCCGCCGCCGGCGCGGGCTCGCGATGGGATGGGACGGGTTTGTCCGCCCACGATCTGACGAGTGAGACCAGCGCCTCACGGCCGACAGGTTTTGCGATGTAGTCGTCACAGCCAGCGCCGAGACAACGCGCTCTGTCGTGTGACATGGCGTGCGCCGTCAACGCAATAATCGGTACGCGGAACGCCGACTCGCGCAGCTTGCGCGTCGCCTGATAGCCGTCCAGGACCGGCATCTGCATATCCATCAACACGACATCGGGAAGTTTGTCGCGCTCACGAGCGCTCATCATCATGTCGACCGCTTCGGCGCCATTCGACGCGATCTCGACATCGGCGCCGGCCTTCGCCAGGAAGCGACTGATCAGACGCTGATTGTCGAGTCCGTCTTCGACCAGCAGAATGCGACGGCCATTGAGGTCCACCACCCGGGCTGCGTCATGGCCGACCACGGACGCCGGCTGGCGGACACCCGCGGGAGTCGGCGTTGTTTCGCTCGACGCGCATTCGACAGGGATCGTGAACCAGAATTCGCTTCCCGGTCCGGCTCGGGCCGCCACGCCGATCTCACCGCCCAGCAGCTTGACCAGGCGGGCGCACACGCTCAGGCCCAGCCCGGTTCCGCCGAACGGACGCGACATGCTGGAGTCCGCCTGCGAGAACGGCTCGAACAGCTCCGACGCCTTCTCGGGATCGACGCCAACGCCCGTATCCGTCACGCGGAACTCGACAAACGGCTGACCATTGCGTTCAGCAGGTCGCACCTCGACGATGACCCTGCCGATCTCCGTGAATTTCAGGGCGTTGTCGATGAGATGGTGAAGAATCTGCCCGAGACGCGTCTCCGACGTGTGAATCGAGGCGGGTGTGGCGCCGACGCATTTCAACTCAAGATCGACGCCCTTCCTCGCCGCCCGTTCACGCATCGGCTCGATCATCGATTCGACAAACGCCCGCGGCGAAAATCGCGACCGCTCCAGTTCCAGCTGCCCCGACTCCAGCTTGGCAAAGTCGAGGATATCGTCGATCAATCCCAGCAGCCGGGCGCTGTTTCGCTGAATCGACTCTATCGCCTCGACGCGTTCCGCGTCCGTCGCCGAAGACGACTCCGTCAGGACCGAGACGTATCCGAGTATCGCCGTCATCGGCGTGCGGATCTCGTGGCTCATGTTGGCGAGGAACTGGGTCTTGGCCTCCGCGGCGCTCTGAGCCGCCCGCATGGCCGCGACCAGCCGTTCGTTCGTCTTTTCGAGTTCCCGACGATGGGTCTCCGCCTCGTCCCGGCGTCGCTGCAGTTCCTCGTTCAGCGACTCCATCCGCCGGGCCCGGTCCTCGAGTTCCATTTCGCTGCGTTTCTGCTCCGTCATGTCCCGCGCAACGATGGACGCCCCGACGACATCACCGACGACGCCGCGCATCGGCGCCATCTTGACCACGACGAATAGGACGGAGCCGTCGTTGCGAAGCCACGGCATCTCAACACCCCGCACCCACTCGCCGCGCCGCACATTCGCCTCACACTCCTCAAGCAGACGATGCAGTCTTTCGGGCACAATGGACGAGAGACGCCGACCGATCATCTCCGCGGCGCAGTAGCCGCAAAGCCGTTCAGCGCCGCCGTTCCAGCTGGTCAGCCTGCCGTCCAGCCCCGCGCTGACAATCGCATCATTGGACGACTCGACGATCGCGGAGATCAACTGCACGGATTCTTCGTACCGCCGCCGATCCGTCAGGTCGTGGACGATTCCCGAGAAGAAGCGACGACCGTTGAACTCCGATTCGCTGATCGACAGGTGGGCAGGAAAGAGCTCGCCGGATTTTCGGATGGCTTCCACGTCGCGCCCGACACCGATGATCTTCGCATCGCCGGATCTCAGGTAGGCGCGGATATACTCGTCGTGGCGATCGGCGTCCGAGGGCGGAACGAGAATCGAAACGTTCTTTCCGATGAGTTCCGCCTTCCGGTACTCAAACATCTGAAGCGCCGACGGATTGGCGGATTCGATCAGACCTTCTTCATCAATCGTGATAATCGCCTCGACGGCGTTCTCGATGATCGTTCGATAGCGCGCATCGTCAGAGAGGATCTGCCGCTGCGCCGCCGCCAGCTTCTCAACGGCGACCTGCAGCGCCTCAGCGCCGGTCTGCTCGAATGTCTCCAGCCCGTCAGACATCTCTTATCCTTACCCATTGGGACATCGGAGAATGCAACGGATGTATTGACATTCACACGACAGCGAGTTCCTCGCCCGACGGCTCGCACGTCTCCGATACGCGCCCGCCACGAAGGGCGCGTTCGTAATGTTCCGAAGCGACAAACGCACATCTACGGAAGGTCGATATTTCTACGAATGTCTTGATATTTCCGACACCCGGCGGCGCGATCTAAGTCCAATTGGCTGGTGATCTTGCGCAACGTCGAACACGACGCTGACGCCGGACGTGGCGCCCGCCTTCCGCAGTGCGACCGACGAGCCTCGGTTTTTGGGTGACATGGCGTGTCACGCCGACGGTAACATGAGACACGCCGCCGAAGCCCGGCCGCGCCGGCGCATCACGCAAAGCGCACCAGCGACTTCTGTGGAATCGGAACCCGTCCGTGCGGGGTTTCCGGCCGGCGCGACGGCGTTTCCGGTCCTTCGTGGAAGGCCCGGCCGCCATTGCCGGACGCGGAACGCTCTGAACAGGTCATTCGAACATCTTGCAGGACTCGCCCGCGAGGACACGGAGGATTCGATTCGCCGCGCGGCCATCGCCGAAGGGGTTGGGCATGCCCGAGAGCGACGCCCTGAAGGCCGGCGTTCTCGCTCGCCGAATGGCCGACTGGATGGCGGCCACGTCAAACGGCGTATCCAGGACATTCTTCGTTCGCAGGCGCCCCCCCTGCCGCTCGCCGACATTCACGACGGGGAGCCCGAAGCTTGCGGCCTCGATCACGCCGCTGCTCGAATTACCGATCATCAGCGCCGCATGGGCCATGCAGCTGTGGAACACATCCGCGTCGGCCGAGGCGACGGACACGACGTCGTCTCGCGACTTTGCGAAGGACGCAAGCTCGCGCCCCAGCGCGTCACATCCGACATCCGCGTTGACACCAAAGAGCAGCAGCCGCAGGTCTTCGTCACGCAGCGCATTGACGACGATTCGCCCCTGCTCGGCCGCCGGGATCGCGCTCAGTGTTTCGGGATGAAGCAACACCATCGCCGTCGGCGCAGACATGTCGAGCCCGATGGCCCGACTCGTCGCCGCCACACTCAGCGGCTTGAACTGAAGCAGCGTGTCGATCGCCAGCGCGCCGACACAGAAAACGCGACCGGCGTCCGGCGCGATCGATCGAAGTCGCGCGGCGTAGGCCGGCGCCGCGACGAAGTGCAATGAAGACATCATCGTAATGGCGTCTCGACAGGCGTCGTCGTAGGCGCCCGTGGTCCGCTCGCCACCATGCAGATGCGCAACGGGAACGCGCGCGACGCTCGCGCTGAGGACCGCCGCCAGCATCTCGAGTCGATCTCCGAGGGCGAATGCGAGTTCGGGGCGAGTGTCATCCAGCGCCCGTCCAAACGCGGCCATCGCCTCCCCGGCGGCGGCCGCCACGCCCTTCGGCGTGCCATCGCCCGTTGAATGCGCCACGCGAACGACTCGCAGACCTTCGATCGCCTCAAGCTGATCGATTGTGCCGCCATACGCGGGATCCAGATGCGTTCCACCCGCCAGACACAGGGTTTCATAGCCGCTGTCGATCAGGGCGCGCATCAGGGGACGATAGATGCCGGCGTCCGCGCGGCTGGTGGAAATGCAGGCCACGCGACGAATGTCGGAAATGGGTTTGCCGTTGAGGTGGATGGAACCAGTGGTCATGATTCGGCGGCCGAGGCCGCCGGACTACTCGGCCTGGAGCTTTGCCGGCGGCGCGTCCGGATTGTCGGCGAGTTCCTCAAGCCGTCCCAGCTGCTCGCGCAACACCTGCGCCTGCGGCGACTGCGGAAAGTCGCGGATGACCTTCTTCGCCAGATCGACGGCCTCAATATATCGACCCTGTCGGGCGTACTCCATGATCTGCCCTTCGAGCCGCTGGCGCACTTCGATCTCCGCGTTCATCTCCAGCGTCGGCAGCTGCATCTGCAGCGCGTCCGCCTCTTCGCAGTTCGGGAATCGCTGTTGGAACGTCAGGGCCGCCGTCAGCGCTTCCTCCCAGCGACGTCGCGTGACGAATCGCTGCACTTCCGCGTACATCCGACGGCGCTGTTCATCCTGGAACTGCCGATGCTCCTTCTCGATTTTCAGCAGCAACTGCCGCGCGTCCGCCGAGTCCGGATGCCGCTGACGAAGCTGCTCCGCCATCTCACGCGCCCGGCCCCACGCCGAAATGCTGATCAGGTCGCTGATCTGCTGCTTGCACGACGCGACGTCTTCGCTTTCGTGCTCCTCGCGCGCCAGTTCGACCTGTGAAACCAGCGATCGGGCCCGATCGTCCTCCGGGTACTTTCGCGCGATCTGTTCGGCCAGTTCACGGGCCGTGGCAAATTCACCCTGGGCGGTCCGTTCGCGAATTCTGCCCGTGGCGTTTTCGAATTCCTCTTCCGCCACGCGGCGTCGCTTCTCGGAACGCTGCTCATTGGTCAGCAATGTCGTGTCGCGAATGTCCTCGAGGACCGTCAGCAGCTCTCGCCAGGGCGCCTGCTCCGGCAGTGTCGCGCTTTCACCCGACTCACTCGCGGATGCGACGACGGCGCCGGCGTGCACGGCGGAATCACGATTGGCGTAGTACGCCTCTGTCTGCTCGTACTGATACCGCTCGATTCTCGAAAACGACAGGTGCAGGTCTCGCAGAACTCGAAGCAGGGCCGACAGCCCCACAAGCAGCGCGCCGCAGACAATACCGACGATGACAAAGATGATGTACTCGGCGAATTGCGCAACGAGGCGAAACCACTCCTGCTGTGCCAGGGCCGAGCGCCCCAGCATCTGGATCGCGCCCGTCAGCACGACCAGAATCAGCACAACCGTTCCCATGGCGCGCAACCAGAAGATCGTTGCCGCCTTCTGCGGATCCGGAGGTGGGGTTGGCTGAGGTAGGTCGCTCATTCGGCTCGCCGCGATCAGTTGACGCCAGGAACGGAGATACGCAACGGAGGGCGTACGGAAGGCGGACTCGCCGCCTCCGACTATTTCATTATTAGTCGTATTCCGGCCCGCGATCAAGCCTGACGCCCATCCAATCGCGACGGCGACGACGCCCGTGTTCGTTGCGTGCGTCCCTGCGATAAGTCCGGTACGATCGACGCAGAATGGAGCGTCCCGAAACAATACGCCTTGTCGCCCGATCAGGCCCCATTGACGCGTCGATCCGTCTTCCGGGCAGCAAGAGCCTCACCAACCGAGCCCTGCTGGTGGCGGCCCTGGCCAATGGCGAATCCCGCCTCGATCACATCCTCCTTGCGGAGGACACGCGCCTTATGATCGACGCCATTCGCTGCCTCGGCGTCCCCGTCCGCGTCAACGAAAACGAACGTATCGCAAACGTCTCAGGCTGCGCCGGGCGTTGGCCCAACGCGGAAGCCAGTCTCCACTGCGGTAACGCCGGAACCGTGATTCGATTCCTCACGGCGGCCTGCACGATCGACCAGGGCCAATATCGGCTCGACGGCGTCAGCCGGATGCGCGAACGTCCGATTGCCGAACTGGTCGACTGTCTTCGTGATCTCGGGGCTCAAGTCGGCTATGAGCTTCGAGAGGGCTACTGCCCGCTGACGATTCAGGCGTCAGGCCTTCGCGGCGGCGTCATCGAGCGAGATTCGACTGTCTCCAGCCAGTACATCTCGGCGCTGCTGATGGCCGGCGCCCTGGCCACCAATGACGTCATGATCGGCCTTCGGGAACCGCCGCCCAGCCGGCCCTACATCGCCATGACGATGGGGGTCATGAACGCGTTCGATGTGGCGATGGTCGAGAAGGACATGACACGCTTCATCGTCCCGGCCCGGCAGACGTATCGCGCCACGACCTACGCCATTGAGCCCGACGCCAGCGCCGCCTCCTACTTTCTGGCGGCCGCCGCCGTCACGGGAGGGCGCGTGACGATCGAGGGCCTTGGCGCCGACAGCGCCCAGGGGGATATCCACTTCGCCCATACGCTTGAGAAAATGGGCTGCGCTGTCGAGCGGGGCGCGCAACAGACGACAGTCATCGGTCCCCGTGACGGCCGACTTCGCGGCATTGATGCGGACCTCGGCGACATGCCGGATGTCGCGCAGACACTCGCCGTCGTCGCCGCCTTTGCGGACGGACCGACACACATCCGCAATGTCGGCAACCTGCGAATCAAGGAGACGGATCGCCTCGCGGCGCTGGCCAGCGAGCTGTCCGCAATGGGGGTCGATGTCGAAACGGGCGATGACAATATCACGATTCGCCCGAACGGACCGCCGAAGTCTGCGCGCATCCGCACCTACGACGATCATCGGATGGCAATGAGCTTCGCGATCGCGGGGCTTCGAATTGACGGGATGGAGATCGAGAATCCGTCCTGCGTCGGCAAGACATTCCCCGAATTCTTCGACGTGTGGAACGCCCTGTAGACGACGCCCGTCACGTTACTTCGCCTGGCGAATTCGCGATGCCAGTTGAGTGGCATTGCGATTCGAAGTGCGCATGAAAAAAGGCACAGCAAGCGACGGAGTGGCAACCCTACCGGTATGTACTGCTAAGATAGCAGATGCACGCATGGGTGCTCGTAAGTCGGGTTGCGAGGCCCTCCAGTCCGGAGGTCGTTGCCTCGCTCAGCGCTCCTGTCGCTCAATGCGCCTAAACAATAAATACGCTATGAAGAATTGGAATGCAAACGATTTTCTGTTTTTTGGGAGTGTCAGGCAAACAATGCGCAGGCCGCAGTCTATCCGGCAATAAGTTGCGCCAGCGCCTTGTCTCGTTCTTCCGGTGAAACACCCGGAGCGTAACCCTGCCACTCCGGCGCGAACCGACGCGCCAACGCGATCAGAGCGGTTTCGCGATCCGCCGCCGGTCCGGATGTCGTCGGTTTGATCGAGCTCAGCCGCGCATGAATACGGCTGATAACCACTTTGGGATCGAAGCCCTGCAGGCGATCCGCAACGTCCGTCTCGTTCGACGACTGGTCGAGGACGGCGTCAATGAGCGCATCCCGTCTGGCGACAACCCCCGCTTCCCATTCGGCCTTCAGAGAGGAAGCGGCGTCGCCCGTGGCCAGCGCCTTCGACGCCAGTTCAACGAGCCGCGTCAGCGCGTCGATCGTGGCGCCGTCATTCGCCACGGCGATCTGTTCCGTCAGCGCCTGCTGCACGCAGTCGCGAAGGGGCTTGCCACGCGCCTCTCGATCGGCGTCCGTGACGCCCTGCATGGCGGCCGTCAGTGCGGCGACGACGGCGTCACTGTTGCGGCGACGCATCGCGGCCTGCAGGTATCCGACGTCCAGACGTCGCGCCAACTCCGGCGCCAGCTCCGTTCGGTGCTGCGCAAGATCCTGCCACTCCGCGAGGGCCGGCTCCGAGTCTCCCGCCATCGCCAGCGCTTCGCACAGCATGACGGCGACCTGAAGACGCTTCGCGACCGGAAGGTCCGCCGTCGCCTGTCGATCTCCCTTGAGCGCACGCGCCAGGGCGGCTCGCCGCCGCTGAATCTCCGCGTCCGAATCGTCTGACAACGCCGCAAGCACCTGCAATCGGGCGTCTGCCGACAATCTTGAATACAGCGATTGCGCGGCTTCCCAGGATTTGTCGCGAACCGCCGCGTCCGACTCCTTGTCCGCCTTTGTCCGCTCGAACAGCGCGTCGAAGTGCGCGATCGTTCGGCCGCAGCGGCCGAGCCCATGCGCCGCGGCGCCGCGGACCGCCGCGTCGGAATCCGCCAGCAGACCGGCCAGCAGTTCCGCGATGCCTCCGTTGTCGTAGGACGCGAGCCCCGCAATGGCCGCCGATCGAATCGCAGGCGCCCGCCCCGCCGCCACTTCCGCCTCAAACAGAGGACGGAGCGACTCGGCGCCGATTCGCGACATCGCGCGCAGGAACTTGTCGCACAATTCCACATCCTCGCGCGGCAGCTCGCCATAGCGCGCCGCCATCGCCGTCGCGACGCTCTCCGTCGTGGGTCCGTCCGCGTGTCCACGCCGCGCCAGGGAACCGAGCGACTGCGCCGTCTCAACCAGGATGTCGCGATCCTGTGACGAGAGGCACGCCACCAGCGGCGCGATCGCCCGAAGGTCGTCCAGCCGACCGATCGCGCCGGCGATCGCGACACGCACACGCGCGTTCGGTTCTGTCTTCAGCGCCTCGATCATGACATCGAACGCGCCGCTGATTCGGAGATTCCCGGCGGTCACCGCCGCGCGCTGCCGGATATCCGGCGCCGCATCCGACAGAAGTGTCGTCACGACTGCGCGAACCTCGGGCGGCACGTCCTTCTGATCAATGATCATGGCCGCGATCAGGTCCAGTCCGAGGCGACGGATTTCCACGACATCGTCTTTCAGGAACGAGACGAGCCGCTCACCCTGGGCCTTTTCCGGCAACGCGAGAAATTCGTTGCGATAGGCGGTCACGAGCCGTGACACCAGCGTCTCGCGCTGCGACTTCAGGGCGCGAATTTCCTCCCGGCGACGATGATTCGAGCGCATGAGCCACTGCAGTTCGCCCAGGCCCGACCGCTCGCGCCACCAGGACTTCGCCGACGCGCCGTCTTCGAAATCCACGCCAGTCATCCGGGAGAATGCCGACAGTGACGCCGCGCGGATAGCCGCATCCCCGTCGGAGAGCAGTTCGGCCAGGACACCTGCGGCGGCATAGTCCTCTCCGAGCCGGCCGATCATTTCGATCAGTGCGACGCGCCGTGCGACTGGCTGCGACGCGTCCCGCCCCGGGTCGCAGAGCGCCTTCTGCGCCGACGCCAGCGGATAGGCGGCCAGCGCCGCCTGAGCGCTCTCCAGCGCCGGCCCCTTTGCCTCCCCCACGAGGTTCACCAGTGGCGCCAACAGTCGATCGGGAGGTGCTTCCGACGAAGCGAGAACGCCACAGATAACGGACCTCGCGGCGCCATTGCCCGGCGTGTTGTCCGCCAGGATTTGGGCCAGTCGATCCAGCGCCTCCGGGGCGCCGATCCTCAGGAGCGTCCGTACGCCGATTTTCCGGGCCTCGAGCGTGTTCTCGCCGACGATGAGCTTCGCCGCGTCCGCGATCTGCCCCGCAATGTCCGGTACCGACGCCGCATCCTCGGCCGGCTGCGTCATGGCCGAATGGAGTGGCGCATCGACGCCCGCCGGCGTTTCCACCTGGACAAAGCTCAAGAGAACCAAAATCAGCGTTACGTGCGGCATCCAGAAATCCATACGGCCCCGCCGTCGAACGATACCCGTTTCCGGTGAAAATAATAGGGGACGCGCCGGCGTTCGCCCCGACGTCGGCTGACACAATCGTCGTAAATACCGATCGTCTCGCGACCCCGCGCCTCACGCGCTCACGACGTCTCATCGCCGGATATCAGACATCAATCTTCAAACGCGCAATTCCCCAGACGGCGGTCACTATTTCTACCATCGGCGCATCCGACGAACACTGAACATCTGGTTCGAATCAACGACAGGCGGGTCCATCATTCCAACGACTCCCGGGCGTCCACGCCAACTCCAATGGGGCTGGACCTCCCGGACGCGGAGGTCCCCGGGCGTGTCGCGGGGCCCGAGCCCAACGGCCCTGAAGGACCGGCGAAATACGCCCGCGACGGCGCCGGCCCCTCGATTGTGGCGAGTTGACGTAGTATCGGACCCTTGGAGAATAGAATGGACAGGAATCACCCGATAGGACTTTCGGAGATGCGCGAGAATGCGCCGGGACGCCCGAAGTCCGTCGGGAGTGGTTCGAATCCGGACCACCCCGGATTCGACGTGGAGTTGGGCGCCCAAACCGGAATCGACAAGGATCGTGGCTGTCAGGCCGCAACCGCCACTTGGGCGACAAGTAGAATGGGTTGTAACCCCGGCGGACACCGACGCCTCGCTAGATCGGTCCCTCCGCATCGAAAGACAGGATTTCAACCATGACGCGTGATCATTCCCTCCATACCCGGTACGGCGCCGCCATGTCGGTCCTCAGCGGACTGTGCATTGCAGTGGCCCTCACACTGACAACGCCCGCCTACGGCCAGGACAACGACAAGCCCGCCGACGAGGCGAAGCCGACCGCCGTAACCCATCCGCAGGACCCAATGATCTGGGACGTCGACACGATGATGGAGCAGGCGGTCCAGCAGATCTCGAAGCGATACAGCCTCAATCCGCAGCAGGAGCAGTACACACGACTGCTTCTGACGCGTCGCGTCCGCGAGTTCCTCGACGAGCACGAGACCGAAGTCCGGGAGCTGCTCCAGGAATCGATCAACATGCGGCTCGGAAAGGCGAAATCCGACAAAGTCGCCCTGCAGATCTGGGCGCAGCGCGCGATGCCGCTCTACGAAGAAGCCTCGCGGGCGATCCTCGATGGCAACGAGGAATGGGGTGTCATCCTGACGCCGGAGCAGAAGGAAATCCACGACAAGGACCTGAACCTGATGGAGAAGAGCTTCGCCGGCGCGACCAACACGATGAAGCTCTGGAGCGAGGGCAAGGGCCCGGCGCTGACCGCCCCGAGAAACACGAATTCGAATGGCGAAACCCCGACCGAGGCCGGCGGCGTCGCGCCGAATCCGCCGAGGATGCCCATTCTGAACATCGAGGACAACTGGAAGAGCTACGTCAACATGTTTGTCAGCGCCTATGAGCTCGACCAGTCCGCCCAGAACTCGGCGAAGGATAAGATCCTGAAGGAACAGTACGCGAAGGCTCAGAAGTACCGCGACTCTCGCGCCCCGGACTTCGAACGCATTGCGGCCCGCATCAAGACGCTGGGCGCCACGGAGCATTCCGAGCGCCAGAAACTGCTGAAGCGACAGCAGCTGCTGGAGCGACCTATCTACGACCTGTTTGTCGAAATGGATGGGCGTCTGCACAAGCTCCCGACAGCCGCCCAGGCCGCGAATGTCAGCGCCGACAAGAAGCAGCAGCTTGAGACCCTCTACGCCGCCCTGGCTGGCGAAAAGGGCAAGAACAAGCGTGGCGCCACGAACGACCGCAAGACGACGAAGCAATCCACGCCGGAAACCACGACCAAGCCCGAGCCGGCGGTCGAACCGAAGGACAAGCCGGCCGAAACAACGCCGGCGGTAACGGACAAGCCGACGCCCACCGATGATGCGTCGAAGGCGGACGCGCCCAAACCGGTCAAGGCCGACGAGAAGCCGGCTGAACCGGCGAAAGAGACAGACAAGCCAGAGGCTTCGAAGCCCGACGAGCGCGTGGCCGCCTGACGCCGATCCCACTTCCGACAGGACTTTCCAGGCCCGACGCCCGATCCTCGGACGTCGGGCCTTTTCCTTTTCCATCCGCTGCGACGTATCCGCCCCGTGCGCTTAGAATGCGCGTTCGAAAAAACCTGACCGGGCCGCATCAACCGAACGAATGACTCAGCAATACCGACACCCGAACCGCCGCAAGCGCAACGCCGAACCTCGCGTCTCGGGCGTCGTCAATCTCTACAAGCCCGTCTGGCAGAGCTCCGCCAAGTACGTCTATAAGCTTCGGGATGTCTTTGACGAATGGAAAGTCGGCCACGCCGGTACGCTGGACCCGTTCGCTGACGGCGTCGTCCTCGCCTGCGTCGGACGCGCCACCAAACTCGTCGAGCGTCTCATGGGACTGCCGAAGACCTACACGACGAACATTCGCCTCGGCGTTACGAACGAGACATTCGATACCGAGCGCCCGTTCGAGCCCGTCCCGGGCGCCGCTGAGGTCTCACGTGAGGCGCTGGACGCTGCGCTGGCGCCCTTTCATGGGGAGATCGACCAGTGCCCGCCCGCCTTCAGCGCCGTCAAGATCGATGGCGTCTCTTCCTACCGGCTGGCGCGCAAAGGGGCCGTCGAGGATCGCCCGCCGAAACGCATCATCATTCACGACCTCTCAATTCTTGAATACGCCTGGCCCGTCGTCCGGCTCCGCATCGTCTGTGGTCGCGGCGCCTATATCCGCGCCATCGCAAGAGACCTTGGGGCGGCCCTCGGCTGCGGCGCCTGCTGTGAGACGCTGCGACGGGACGCGGTTGGTCCGTTCCATGTCGACAGCGCCCTGCGACTCGAGGAGGCCGATCCGGAACAACGCAAGGCCAGCCTGATCCCTCTCGAACGCGTGCTGGAAATGCTCGGCGATCAAACCCCCTGACGCCGTCGCCTCGATTTCGGCGGCGCCGCCTCAGAAAGAAAACGCCGCGCCTCAGAGGTCTGAGGCGCGGCGTCTGTTGTTAGCATCTCGTTTCAGGTGGTCGTCGCGTCAGACGCGCTCACCCGATCGAGTGATGACGGGCGATGTTCTCAGGCGTGGGCCTTGAGGTATTCCTTCACACCTTCGGCGGACGGCTTCATCGCCTTCTCACCCGGCTTCCAGTTCGCCGGGCAGACTTCGCCATTCTTCTCGAAGAACTGGAGCGCATCGACCATGCGAAGCGCCTCTTCGACGCTGCGGCCGAGCGGCAGGTCATTGACGACGGCGTGCCGGACGACACCCTTCGTGTCGATCAGGAAGAGGCCGCGAAGGGCCACGGCCTCGTTGAACAGGACGCCATACTCCCGCGAAATCGACTTCGTGATGTCGGCCACCATCGGGAACTGGACGTTACCGATACCGCCGTGCTCGCGCGGCGTGTTCTTCCACGCAAGGTGCGAGAACTTCGAGTCGATCGAAACCGACACGACGTCGCAGTTGCGCTTCTTGAATTCCGCCAGGGCCTTGTCGAAGGCGATGATTTCCGACGGACACACGAAGGTGAAATCCAGCGGGTAGAAGAACAGCAGCGTGTACTTGCCGCGCTGTTCAGCCATCTTGAACTGTCCGAAGGAGTTATCCGGGTTCACTACGTCGGCCGTAAAATCGGGGGCCTCTCGGGTCACGAGCTGCGTCATCTTGCGTCTCTCCTCAGTCATCAAAATCATGGTTGCTGTCGTCGAACGCCAAAAACAAGGCGGAATCCCTCCCATTCGGGATTCATTAGTCTGCATAAAAGCGGATGTCCCCCCGCCTCAACGGCGAGCGAACGAAAGTTAGCATAGCCCGCATCCGCCACATCCGCCAGCGCGCAGAAAAACCCGACGTCGCCGAGGCCCTTGGGCCGCGGCGGGGCCGGGTTTCACATGCTGCATCGACAAGCGTCGAGGCGACTTACGTCGGGATCGTACCGTTCGTGACGCCGAGCGCGACGAGCAGGAATTCGATCAACGCCGGAGCAAACGCCCACAGCGCACCCGCAAAGAACAGAAGAACTTCCATTGGTTCACTCCAACTGAGGATTTACGAAAGACCGTTACGTCGCGAACCGGGTGGCTCGGGGACACCATCGCCCCGTCGCCCGCCGTCGCGACGCCAAGGCCACATTCTACCGGGATTGGATTTGCGATTCGAGCCCCGGTGCGCTACTGGGACCTTTGCCGAAGATGGCGCCGCATTGCCGCGAGCGTCGCCGGACTGATGTGATGCTCGATCCCCTCGGCGTCCAGTTCCGCGTCCTTCGCCGGCACGCCCAGTGACCTGAGGAACTCCAGCACGATTTTGTGCCGCTCACGGACCTGGCCGGCCAGTTTGCCCCCCTTGGTCGTCAGGAATATCGACCGATAAGGCTCCGACGTCACGAGCCCCTCGCGTTTCAGCCGCTCGATGGTCTTCGTGACCGTCACCTGCGTCACGCCGAGACGCCGGGCCAGCTCGACGGCGCGAGCCTCCCCCGACTCCGTGATGAGGTCGTCAATCAGCTCGACATAGTCCTCCGCGATTTCCGAGGCGTGATCGGAACGCGTCCGCTGATGGCCGCTGGCGGATTGCTCGGCGGTCCGGCTAGTCGTGTTCCTTCGGCTCCTCGCGGCGCGTGCGGGCATTCGCTGACTCCTGTGCGACGCCCCAATGTACACGCCCCACCGAGAGGGCGTCCAGTGATCCACACGGGATTCCCCGTTGCGTTCATTCTTAGCATTGGCTAACAAATGATCGCCCACCACCACATTGTCCATCACCGACAGCCGGCCGCCGTGCGACCCGGAACATCCCGGCGAGCCAGTCGCGCCGCGTCGGTCCTGGCTCGCCGGACGAGATTGCGGCCGGGCCCATAACATCCCGGGACCGCCGACCCGTCACCAGGGCGAATGACCGCCAGCCTCGGCGGAACGGTTTTCGGGTTCACTTCGGCGCCAGGATCTCCAGGCGCCACATGACCTCTCTGCCCCCCGCGTCGTCCCGAGGGCGCCTGGGGCGTTCGCAGGCGCCGGACGCCGCCCGGTGAACAACCGACCGACACGCGGCTGTCACGCGCCGTCGGAATCACTGTCGTCAATCGTCGATTGCGAATCGTATCTCCGGCCGATTTCCGACTTTCCGATCACAGGTCCGGCGCGAGCCGCCGGGCGCCACAGACGGCGGTCCGCGCCGCGGCGGTCGGACTGAACGGAACGGCGCCGGATCGCCCCTCCCCGGGGGCGGGCGGCGTCGGGAGAACCGGCAATGCGACGGCGACAGGATACGTCCCGAATAACACGCCAGCGGAAGGGGTTCAAAGGATTTTCAGCTCGCCTTTAACCTCCATTCAGACGGGGTGTCTACACTCCTTACAGACAGACAGGACCGGCCTCACCGGGAGGTCCGGGCGCCGAAAAAATTCGGTTTTTTTGACTTCCACTAAAGGGCGAAAACGTAGAAAGTTATCGTCTTCGGCACAGCGATTGTTTGTGCCGGCCGGTGATTCACCTGCGGACATCGTATGGTAATAATCGGGAAACATCGATCTTCCGAACGTTCGATTTGGGGCCCGCGTGCGGCCCCGAACTTCGGAGTGGAGGCAGCGGATCGATGCCCATTCTGAGGCCAACTGACGCACACATTCCTTTCAGTTGGTAATCACGGAGATATCGCCTTGTCAGCTATTCCGAGCCTTTCAGGCGCAACCCGCGCCGTCAGTCCGTCAACGCGAAACGCTCGCTATGACGCGCTACACCTTCCGGGCGACCGGTGGATGAAGGCCGCTATTGTCCTCTTCGCGGCGCTCGCCACTTACGTCGCAGTACACAACGGCGTCGCGCGAACGGCCGCCGATGTTCTGTGGTCGAGCACGACTGGACGCATCTTCATTCTTGTCGGAGGCGCCTACGGTTCCGCCGTCACGATCTTCAGCTTCTGGCGACTCGCCCTGGCGCTTCGCTACAAGCCGGTTCCCAACGTCGCCGATTCGCGTCTTCCGAAACTCACGGTCGTCGTTCCGTCGTACAACGAAGGCAAACTCGTTTACGAAACGCTCCGCAATATCGCGTTGTCGCATTACCCGCGCGAGCGCCTCGAGATCTTCGTCATCGACGATGGCAGTGTCGACGATACGTGGCAGTACATCCGCCGCGCCGTCCGTGACTTTGGACCGCGCATTCACGCACAGCGCCTGCCGGAAAACCGCGGCAAGCGCCACGCGCTCTACGAGGGCTTCAGGCGCGGAACGGGCGACGTCTTCATCACGGTCGACAGCGACTCGCTGATCGCCCGGGACGCCCTTCGCTCCGTCGTCAGCCCGATGGTCGTCGATCCGAGCGTCGGCGCTGTCGCCGGCAACGTTCGCGTTCTGAATCGCCGCGGCGGCATCATTCCGCGAATGCTGGCCGTACGCTATGTCATGACCTTCGACTACAAGCGCGCCAGCCAGAGCATGATGGGCGGTGGCGGCGTCCTCTGTTGCGCCGGCGCCCTTGCGGCCTATCGACGAAGCGCCGTCATGCCGATCCTCGACCAATGGCTGAACCAGACGTGGCGCGGCAGCCCGGCCCGCGCCGGCGAAGAC
Source organism: Phycisphaerae bacterium (assembly GCA_035399845.1). Classification (GTDB taxonomy): domain Bacteria; phylum Planctomycetota; class Phycisphaerae; order UBA1845; family UTPLA1; genus ECT2AJA-110-A. Next base: position 21,705 of record DAOPJV010000078.1, read on the forward strand.
CACGCCATGACCAACTTCATCCTCAGGCAGGGCCTGAAAGTGAAGTTCCAGCGAACGGCCCAGGTCCTGACCAACAGCCCGACGACCTATCGCGGTCTCTGCAAGATGTTCACGCGCTGGGCGCGCAGCAACGTCCGCGAGTCATTCCATTCCGGCGAGTACTTCTTCACGAACTTCCGACCGGAGTCGAAGATCGGCATGCGCTTCAACTTCATCATGAGCGCACTCGGCCAGTTTCTTCCCTACGTGTACCTGCTGACGATCCTCGCGTTGTCTGTCGCTATGCCGACGATCTTCGGGATCAAGCTCGTGGCGTCCTGCGCCGCCGGCTCGCTCTTCACGGTTCTCTTCTTCGGAATCCGCGAGCGGAGCAGTGAGGCGCTGATGGGCGTGCTTTACGGCATGTTCGCCACGTTCGGCCTCTTCTGGGTTCATCCGTGGGCGCTGCTCACGTGTGATCGCAGTGTCTGGCTGACGCGCAACAAAAAGGCGATCACGACGCCGACCAGCGAGACGCTCAACGTTCCGCCGCAACTCGTGACGGCGTAATCGCCGAATAATCACCCGCCTGCACAACGGCGGAATGTGAAGTTCAGACTTCGCATTCCGCCGTTTCTCATTTCTCGAAGGTTGTTCAGTCCGCGGGCGTCAGTCGTCCAGAAGCGCCTTCAGTTCCGACAGCAGTTTCGGCTCCGCCGCCGCCAGGTTCCGCGTCTCCCCCGGATCCTCCGCGACGTTGGCGAGGAACCACTTCCTGTCGGCGTCCGACAGCGCCGGACCATCGCCCGCCGGGTTCCGCACATTGCGAATGAGCTTCCAGGGACCACGCCGGACCGCCCGCTGATCGCCCATCCGCCAGACGAGCGTCGCGTGCGGGGATGGCGCCGCGGCGTCCCGGATCACGGGCGCCAGACTGCTTCCTCGGAAGGACCGACCCGCCGGCGGCGTGACGCCACACAGTTCGGCGATCGTCGGGAGCCAGTCACAACTGTGCGCCATCTGGTCCCGTACCGTATTCGCCGGCAGGTGGCCCGGCCAGGAGATCATCGCCGGCACGCGGATGCCGCCCTCGAACAAACTGAATTTGCAGCCGCGATACGGACCGTTGTCGCCTCCGCCGCGATGGGCCCGCTCCTCGACGGAATGTCCCTGATCCGACTGAAAGATCACAATCGTGTTCTCGCGAAGCCTGAGTTCTTCCACGATGTCCAGAAGCCGTCCGATGCGATCGTCCAGCGACGACAGCGACGCCGCGTAGATGTTTCGGGGGTAGGCGGCGCCCGCGTATCGCTTCAGCCATCGCTCGTCGCCCTGGTAGGGGTAGTGCGGCTGATTGCAGGCGTAGTAGAGAAAGAAGGGCCGATCTCGATGTCGCTTCATGAACGCCTCGGCCTTCTCCACCATCAGGTCGGGGAAGTAGGCGCCGGATCGCCGAACCCGCCTGCCGTCTTCCCACAAGTCGTGCCGGTTCGGTCCGTTCCAGTAGAAGAAGTGCGAGTAGTTGTCGATGCAGCCTCCAAGATGACCGAAGCTGTAATCGAATCCCTGCGATCGCGGCCGGCTCTCACGGCCCCAGCCGAGATGCCACTTGCCGATATGTCCCGTCGCGTAGCCGGCGCCCTTCAACATCTCGGCCAGTGTCAGCGCGTCGGCCGCCAGTGCGTTGGGGCCATCGACACTGTTGATGTCCGTGACGCCCTCCGACGGCGGCGCCGGCGCGTTGTCGGGCACGCCGACTTCCCAGGGATACTGACCCGTCAGCAGCGCCGCGCGGCTCGGCGAGCAGATCGCGGCCGCCGCATAGAACTGCGTGAAACGCACGCCGTCGCGCGCCAGCCGATCCATGTTCGGTGTCACCAGATCCGTCGCGCCCCAGGCGCCGAGATCCACGGCCCCCTGATCGTCCGTCAGGATCACGATGACATTGGGACGTCGATCTTCCGCGCCGACAGCAGCGGCGAGGCCGAACAGAACGAGCCACAACATTCGCACGTGCAACGTCGACATGATGCTGATCCCCGACGATTGGGTATGACACGGTTGAAAAGTCGCGAGCCTAACGATGGGGATGGCGGCGGGCAAGGTTTTTCAGAAACGAGCGATCCGATGACGCCGAAGCGCGTCAGCGTCGCGGCGTCATGTGATCGAATCGCGCAGTCTACGCAACGTCAGTAGCTCGCCTCATCGAGCTGGACGCGTCCGCGGAAGACCCAATAGACCGTCGCCGTGTAGGCCAGCACGAACGGCATTCCGATGCACGCGATGATGAGCATCAGCTTCAGCGTCTTCTCCGAGGAACAGCCGTTGAACAGCGTGATGCTCCAGGCCGGATTCGTCGTCGAGACGACAAGATTCGGGAACATGGCCGTTGCAAAGAGAAACGCGAGCGCCGCGATCGTACAGCTCGAGCTGAAAAAGGCGTAATGGGGCGAGCCGTTGTGCAGCGCTCGCGGAATGTTGGCAACCGCCAGGAGATTCAGGGCGGGCACAATCCAGAACGCCGGATGCATATCGAAGATCGCCGTCGCTCGCGGCGCCATCACAACGACGATGATCGTCACGACCACGTACAAGGCCGCGAAGCAGGCGAAGGCCGTCTTCGCCCATCCGCGCACGGTCTCTCTCAGCTCCCCGTCCGTCTTGAGCAGCAGGAAGATGGCGCCATGCATGGCGAACAGCGCAACAGTCATCGCGCCAACGAGCAGCGGGATCGGATGCAGCCAGTCCATCAGGCCGACCTCCGCCCTCATCGCGTTGTCCAGCCGGATGCCGAGCATTGTTCGACCGCCGGCGGCGCCCAGCAGGAATGCGGCGAGCAGACTGCTTCCGAAGAAGCCCCAGTCCCAGATCCCGCGCCAGCGCCCGAACTTCATCTTGCTGCGGAATTCCAGGCTGACCGCTCGAAAGATGAGCGCGACCAGCAGCAGCATGAACGGCACGTAGAACGCGCTGAACACTGTCGCATAGGCGTCGGGGAACGCCGCAAACAGCGCCCCGCCGAACGTGACGAGCCAGACTTCGTTGCCATCCCACAACGGACCGATCGAGTTCATCAGGACGCGCCGATCCCGATCGCTCTTCGCCAGCGGATGCAGAATCCCGACGCCGAAGTCGAAGCCGTCCAGAATCGTGTAGCCGATGAGCAGCACGCCGAGCAGACCGAACCAGATGATTGCATATGTTTCCTGCATCGTCGCGCCCCCCTATGCGTCCGATTCGCGATCGATCAACAAGGCGCCGCCCGGCTCGACGTGGGCGCCACTGACGGCAAGGAACCCGTCGCCGCCCGGCGTCTTCTCCGGCGGCGCCTCGGAGGCGGGACCATGCCTGATCTTTTCGTTCAGAACGAAGACCCACACGGCGAAAAGCAGCAGATAGATGGCGCCGAACATCACGATCGACCACAGGACGTGCCCCGCCTCGACGGATTCGCTCAGGCCGTCCGTCGTGCGCAGCCCCATCATTGAGACGCCGTCCTGCTCGCTGGGGTAGACGACCCATGGCTGACGCCCCACTTCCGCGGCGACCCAGCCCGCCTGGTTGGCGACGATCGGCCCGAGGACCGCGAAGACGAACACCCACAGCAGGGGCCGCATGCGATAGAGCCGCCCGCCCTTCAGCAGCGGCAAGGCGCCCAACGTCAGCGCGATGAAGAAAATGCCGAGGGCGACCATCAGGTGATAGGCCTGGAACGACAGCCACAACGGCGGTCGCTCATCCTCCGGAAAGGCGTCCAGCCCTGTCACGTCGGCCTTTGTGTCGGCGTGGATCAGCCAGCTGAGCATGCCGGGCAGTTCGACGCCGGCGTGGATTGTCTCCGACTCTCCGTCGGGCCAGCCGAAGAGGGTCAGGGCCGCGGGCCCTGTCCTGAAATGCCCTTCAAACGCCGCCAGCTTGGCGGGCTGATTGGCGGCGACCATCTGGGCGTTGCTGTGGCCACTGACGAGCGCCATCAGGCTGAAGATCGCCCCGACCACGAGGGCGATCGGGAAGCAGCGCTTCGCGAAATCGAGATGACGATTTCGCAGGATGTAGAACGCGCAGATGCTCATGACGAAAAACGCCCCGAGAATCATGGAGCCGATGAGCACATGCGACAGGCGATCGACGCTGGACGGATTGAGGACCATTGCCCAGAAGTCCGTGATCTCCGCGCGATGCGTGATTTTGCCGTGGACATTCTGCTGCACGATGTGATAGCCGGCGGGCGTCTGCTGCCAGCTGTTGGCGACGACGATCCACACGGCGCTGAACATGCCGCCGAACCAGACCATCAGGCTGCTGAAGAAGTGCATCTTCGGCCCGACGCGATCCCATCCGAAGACAAGAACGGCAAGGAACCCCGATTCGAGGAAGAAGGCGAAGATGCCTTCCGCCGCGAGGGCCGAGCCGAAGACATCGCCCACGAAGCGGGAGTAGGCGGCCCAGTTCGTGCCGAATTCGAACTCCATCACGATGCCCGTCGCGACGCCGAGCGCGAAATTGAGCGCGAAAATCCGCGTCCAGAATCGCGCCGCCCGGTTCCACGCCATGTCGCGCGTGCGAAGCCACTGGAATTCCAGCAGCACCATGATGAGACCGAGGCCGATCGTTAAGGGGGGAAAGAGGTAATGAAACATCACAGTTCCGGCGAACTGCAGGCGACTCAGGATTTCGACGCTCATGCGCGGCTCCAAAGCGCGGAAGGAGTGGGTAATGGGAGCTTAGTCGCGCATCGTGACATGGCAAGGGGATTCGAGTAATGAGTTTTGAGTTGTGAGTCCTGAGGTTCGAGGTTCGAGGTTCCAGTTTCGAGTGGCGAGTGGCGAAATTGCAGGATGGGCCACGCCCACCACCGCTCGTGCGAGAATCCACCCATGTACCGCTCGTGCGAGAATCCCTTCTCGCACGCACGCGCCGCGGGAATCACTTCCCGCCATCCGCCGATCGCGCCGGCGCCTTCGGAAACTCAACCCGCTCGCCGCGCAACATTCGGCCGCCCAAGCCTGTCAGGCGCAGGTAGAAATCGCTCGGCAGACCCTCCAGCGTCACGAACCGACCGACGGGTGGATCATTCGTCACTTTGAAAATCGCCGTCCCCTCATCGACTTCATCGAACATCGCCACGTAGGCCGTATCGAAGTCAAATCGCTTCAGGGTCTCGAACTGTTTCCAGAAGAAGCGCCCACCGCGTCGAGGGATCTCGCCCAGAGGCCCCTTCCCCTGCGTCAGATTCGTCCAGCTGAAGCCGGGAAAGACCACGGGCAGATAGTCCTTCGCGTGGGCCCGGCAATACGCGAGGTCCTTCGGCAGATAGCGCTCGAAGTGCCGCTCGGCGCCGGTCTCGTCCCGATACCGCCCGACATTCCAGGGGCTGAGCACGCGGACGTGCTCGCGGATGAGGCGTTCCTTCTCGCCGCTCCATTCCGCCCAGTCATTCGGCAAGCCGAGCATGATCACGCAGCCGCCATTCGCCGGATCGCGCAGGAATCTGAAGAGCTTCTCCGTCGCCGCCACGTCGAATCGGCGATGATCGAAGCCATAGCCCCACAGCGCCACGATCGGGGCGCCGGCGTGATGGATGTAGGCGTCGGATTCAAGGAGCTTCATCTCGCGCGTCAGGCGCGTCCAGTCCGCCTGGATCTTCTCGCAGGCGGGCGCGTCGAAGTGGCAGTCGTACATGACGGCGAAACCACGCCCCGCCGCTTCAGCCGCCCTGCGACAGTTGCGCAGCACGGTATTGGTTCGTCGATCGTTTTTCCACGTTGGATTCGCCGGATCGATGCAGACGTCGAAGCGTTGCACGAAGGCGCCATCGATGCCGTAGTCGCGCATCCAGCGAAAGTGCCGTTGAACCGTTTTCTCGATCACGGAACTGAAGACGCGGGCCACGGAACCATCGGCGTGGCGATAGGACGTGGCGAATGTCTCGTCGGCGTCGTACTCACTGAGATCGGGCCAGAGGTCAACCGTGCACTTCGGCGGCGAACCATCGATATTCCCCCAGTGAACGAAGCCCATGTCGAACCCATCGCCCCTGGCCATGAACCAACCCTGGTAGCCGCAGAAGATGTGTTCACGCAATGAAGTGATCGTCGGGTTGGCGGCCCTCTTGCAGGAATCGCCAAGCGGAACGCCGGCGGTTCCACAAAGAGACGCGACAGCGACCTGGCGCGTGGCGCGATCATTCAAGCCCGCGCCTGTGAACGCCGACGAGTATGAGCCCATCATCAAGAGCGCGACGGCCGTGAGGTTTATTCGATTACGATCCATCATGGCGATCCCTCCCAATGGGGAGAATACCGACGTTCGCCGTCGCGCGACAAACCCCCGAAAGCGCAAACGCCCGCAAACCCTCGCAAACGCCCGTAAATTCCTGCAAACGCGCGGCAGACCCCCGGCGGCGAATCAACTCTCCGCGCGCAACGTGGCGAATCATTCTCTTGATCGCCGATTCGCAGTATGTAGTGTGTAGGGTCCGCTGTGCGGACCACTCGCCAATGCGTCGCAAGAGGCGTTGCTATTTGGAACATGACGGCGGTCAGGGAATGTAGATCCTCGTCGCATGTCGGACAAACGGCCCGTACAGCGGACCCTACCCGCGCGATCCGTCGTTAATTCCCAAGTCTGCGTAATATAGCCTCCCATTGCCAGTCGCAATTGAATAACATGACCGACATCAAGGGGCCCAGTATGTAGGGTCCGCTTTGCGGACCAATCGCCAAAACGTCGTGAGAAGCGCTGCTCTT
>DAOPJV010000079.1:0-27532 GCA_035399845.1 Phycisphaerae bacterium
TACGACGGTTCTGCAAATCGGAAATCCTCACTCGAATTCCCGGACAGCGTCGCCTATTGGGGCAAGCATGCCACCCGTTTCTCGTCGGGATGCGCCCGATCGACGCCGCGAGCCCGTCCCTCATGGGCGATGATCCCCCCCGAAAGTGATTCACCAAAATCCTGTGGCAGAACCCACGGGCGGGCGGGTACTCCTCCTTGTTCGGGCGCTGAATCAACGTTGTGCGAGTTGCGGGCGATGCTGCGCCGTCGCCCGGTCCGTCCTTTTCCCGGAGGTATCCATGCCGCTGAATTCGAAGTTTGTGATGGGAATCGCATTTGCCACGGCGAGTCTTCTGACGGGCGTGTCGCGTCTGTCGGCCCAGGCGGTCATCGTGGCGTCGGGGTTTGACAGCGACGCGGAGGGCTGGAGCGTTATCACGAACGAACCGGGGTTTCCGCCGCTGGCGCCCGGCGCCGTCACGTGGCAGGCGACGGGGGGCAATCCCGGCGGATTCATGCAGCATGTCGATCAGTCGGACGGTGAGACGTCGTTCTGGTCGGCGCCGCCCGCCTTTCTCGGCGACATGTCGATGGCGTTCAACGGTGTCCTTCAGTTTGACCTGAGACAACACGCGACGTCGAGCCAGTACAACACTGAGGATCTGATTCTCAGTGGCGCCGGAATGCTGCTTTATTCGGATCTGTTCTCGCACCCGGGCGTGGCCTGGACGCGGTATTACATCGCGCTGTCGCCCGGTACGTGGCGACTTGGCGCCCCCGATGGTCCCTTTGCCAGTCCCGCGGAACTTCTTCAGGTCCTGAGCAGTCTCGACGCCATTTACATCCGGGCCGAATACCGGTCCGGCGCGGATACCGACGGCCTCGACAATGTCCGAATCACGGAAGCCGACCCTTGTCCGTACAGCCACTTCGACACGTCGAGCGAAAACTGGACGACTGTCGGCGATACGACCAATGAAATGTGGTCCGACGCGATGGGTAATCCGCCGGGCAGCTTTGGCGCCGTGGACCTGGTTCAGGGGATCCTCTGGGAATACGTCGCCCCAGGAAAGTTCCTCGGCGATCGATCCGCCTTCTTCGGATCAACGCTGAGCTTCGACCTGTACACGAATCGCGTGGACGCCGAACACGCGGGCCAGATTGTCTCCATGCGAGGGTCGGGACTGACGCTTCAATACGAAGCGCCCATGCTGCCCGTGGAGAATCAGTGGACGAGGTACGCCATTCCGCTGGCGCCGTCGGAATTGTGGACGCGCGGAGACACGGGCGAGGCTGTGACGCCCGAGGAGTTCAACGCCGTTCTGAGCGGACTGTCTCGGCTCTCGATTCGCGGCGAGTACTGGAGCGGCGACGACACGGGATTCATCGATAATGTGCACTATGGCGACTGTGGTCCCTGCATCTTTCCCGGCGACCTGGATCGGAGCAACGCAATCGACGAGACGGACCTGACGATTCTCGCGGCCGTGCTGGTCGGCGGCGACACGGACGCGGAGCATATCGAATGCGCCGATCTCAACGCCGATGGTCAAGTTGACGGCCGGGACATACCGTTGATGGTGTCGCTCCTGCTGGGTATCTGACGCGCGGCGCTTCTCACGAGCGGGCCATCGAATTGTGGCGGCGCAGGCGATCGGTTTCCGTGTCGCTTCGCGCCGCCGCCTGCATTTTTCCTCGCAGCCATCGCTTCGAAACGGCCTCCGCCCAGCCATTGGATGAAGTTCGTCGCGCGGATTGGCTTGAGTGATTGGGTGGCGTCTGTCATGATGGGGGAACGTCGTCGATTCCCGGGAAGTTGTCGCACGGAAGGAGCTGGGCGATGGGTTACGGATCTCGTTTTCGTTGTGATTCGTGGAGGATCGCGTGTCTGAGTGTCGCCCTATGCTTCGGGCCTGCCGGTTGCGATACGGACATGGACGGCTTCATCAATGACCTGGACAACTGCCATCAGTTGACAAACCCCGATCAGGCCGACGCCGATAGCGATGGCGTGGGTGATGTCTGCGACAACTGTGTGATGGCGTCGAACAGCGATCAGGCGGACAGTGATGGTGATTTCGTGGGCGACGCCTGCGACAACTGCCCCGATGTCGCCAATTCCAACCAGACGGATACCGACAATGACGGCGTTGGTGACGCCTGTGAGTCGTAGCGGCGATCCGATGTCTGCGCCGGCGCGGCTTGCGCTGCTGATGGCGCTTGTGGTCTGCGTGGTCGCGTCGCGCCGAGCGGACGCCGGCGGATGTGTCACAGACGCCCACGGCCGCGACATCGAGTCCTGCGGGATCACGCTCGTCGACTGGGAAGGCCAGATCGCCAATCCGCTGATTCCTTTCAATGTGACACCGCCGGCGGATGGGGCGTACCCGATTCGGCTGATCGTGCGCGGGGACAACAGTCGGCTCTATTTCAACACGTTCAGCGAGGGCGATGATCCGCTCTTCTTCAGAAATGCGTCGGACGCCACGGGCGATGGCCCCTGGAAGTTCCGGGTCTTCGACACCTGCGAGCCCATCAGGCTCTGGCTGTCGATCTTTCCCGATCGCGACGGCGAGGACGAAACCCATACGCTCACACTCTTCTTTACGGACGCTGCGGAAAAAAAGACGGAAACCTGCGTGGATGTTCGCGTCATCGATCAGGATCGCGACAGGCCTCCGACTTTCAAGGTGCGCACAGATTTCTCCTATGATCGCAGCGGCATCTTTGACAACCCGAAGGCGCGCGCCGTTGTGGAACAGGCCGCCGCCGACTGGGCGTACTTCATTGACGACATGGACCTCGACGTCGTCGGTCCCGGGCAGGAGGCGACACGCGTCTGGAACTACCCACTCGCCTGGGAAGGGCGCCGCCCCAGGTCCTTCTGGGCGAGTAACAAGACCGGCTATCGGGGATTTCTGATCTACGCGATCGGGCTCGAGACGAAGGAAATTCGGGCTCGAGGCGGGGCGATCAACCAGCGTGTTCAACACTCGCGTGGCCAGGCGCTGCCACTGCGCCGTTCCGGCGCGATCATGTTCCACACCAGGGGCGCCTTCACAGACACAGGTTGGTTCATCAACAACGATGACGCCGACTGGTGGCATTCGGACAACGGCTGGCATGCGCCGCATGACTTCTACAGTGTCGCGCTGCATGAGGTCGGACACGCGCTTGCGTTTGATTTCTACCATCCGGGATTCCGAGACGCCCAGCGAACGGGGTTGCGGAGCGGCGCCCTGGAGGTTTACTGCGGATCGACGCTGAAGTGCGACGGGGACTGCCATTTCAGCGGTGTGGTCGACTGGGCGAGCGGTATGGGCGCCTTCGGCAATCGGTACGAGGGCTGCATCCCGGCGCGTCGATGGCTGATCACGAAGACGGACCTGCTGCTGCTGGAGGCGATCGGCTACAGGCTGCGTTCGACGTCCGGGCTCCAGCCGCTGGAATGCGAACGCGCGTATCCACCCGTCGCCGTCGTAGGCGCCCCCTACACCTACCCGCTTCGAGCGGGCGGCGGTGTCCCGGCGTATTGGTGGGGCGTTTATTCAGGCGCCCTGCCCGATGGGCTTGAGATCGATTCCTGGTCGGGGGAGATTTCGGGGACACCGACCAGGGCCGGGATTTTCAAGTGCATGATCGCTTTGCGCGACGCGTGGAACGGCGTGACGTGTATTTCCCCCGTCGTCATCGGTGTGCGGGAACGCGCCGCCATCGGCGCCATGGTCGCGCAGGACGCGACGTCGAGATGACTTCATGACGTCATTGTTGTGTCGGCCGATCCAATACGATAATGACTCATCACAAGCCCTTTCGGATAGGCCGTCGTCGAGACATGGCGAAGCGGCGCCTCCGCGTCGAGCGCGCCGAAGAGTGGAACGCCTTTGCCGAGCAGTCGTGGAATGCGCGTGATGACGAGGTCCGTGACGAGCCCGTCGCGAAGAAAGTTCCGGACTGTGAGGCCACCGTCGATGTAGAGGTGGTTGACGCCCCGGCGTGCGAGCGTGTCGCACAGGTCCGTCGGCGCCTGGCTGGCGGACTCAACGTGATCGTGAAGTGACGCCGGAATCTCGACGCCGCGGCTCGACAGGACGATGACGCAGGTCTCGCCGTAGGGCCAGTCGCCGAATGTCAGTACCTTTTCGAAGGACTTACGCCCCATGACGAGCGCGTCGACGCCGGCCAGCAGGGCGTTGAATCCGTAGTCAACACCCTCGTCGATGTGCGCCGGGTCGTGGAGCCAGGAGACGTCGCCGTCCTCGCGGGCGATGTAGCCATCGAGGCTTGCGGCGATGAAGACAGTCACTTTCATACGAACCTCCGCAGCGAGTATATCGGCGATCGCGGTATCCGAGGGCGCCGGGCGTTGGTTACGCCGGCGTTCGCGTTATGATGGAGCGCGTGGCGCGATATCACATACCCAAATCACGTTGTCGCGTGGAGACGCGGGCCGGCAATTCGCGGTTCATCACGACCATCGCGCCGGCCGGGAGCGTCGCGGAGGCGCAGGCGTTCCTCCAGGAGATTCGTGGCGAGATGCCGGACGCGACGCATCACGTCTACGCCTTTCGCGTGGGGCATGGTAACAGCGTGTCGGAAGGCATGAGCGACGACGGCGAGCCGTCCGGTACGTCAGGGCCACCGACGATGGCCGTGGTTCGCGGATCGGGGCTTGGGGACGTCGCGCTTGTGACCACGCGCTACTTTGGCGGCACAAAACTCGGCACGGGTGGTCTCGTCGCGGCCTACACGGCGGCGGCGCAGGCGGCGTTCAGGGAACTGGAGACCGAAGAGAAGGTGCGCCGCGTGGCCTGCGCGCTGAATGTTCCCTATTCCATCCTGGAAATGGTCCGCAAGGCGCTGGACGCGAATGAAGCGCTCATCGACGGCGAGACGTTCGACGCCGAAGTGCATCTGCAGTTTCAGATTCCGGAAGAGCGGGTCGCGGCGCTGTCGGACACGATCCGAAACATGACGGCGGGGCGCGTGTCGCTTCAGACGCTATGAGGCGCCGTGTGCTGGCGCCGCGGCGCACTCCGCGATGAAGTGCATGATCGCCGGCATGACCGCCTTCACGGTATTCCCCTTCGACAACATGATCCATCCATGGCTGGCGCCGGGGACGCGAATGAGTCGATGCGGCTGGCCGACGGTCCCGCATCGGGCGTCGAGCGCCTCGGCCTGCGCGAAGGGAACCACGGGATCGAGATCTCCGTGAATTGTCAGGATCGGAGGTCCGTCAGCGCTGACATAGCTGATGGGCGAGGCGCTTTTCCAGAGGGCCGGCGCCTTGTCGGGGGATTGCCCCATCAACGCGTCGACCAGCGGACGCGTGACGACGTCGAGTCGCTTCGCCTCTTCCATCGCTGGCATGTCTGTGGGACCATAGATGTTGACGACGCCGGCGATGTGGACGTTCTTCCACGCCTCGGCGTCGACACCCAGCAGATCGGCGTCGCGACACATGCCGAGCAGCAGGGCGAGATGACCACCCGCCGAGTCGCCGCCGACGATGATGCGTGACGTGTCGATGGCATAGTCGTCCGCGTGTTCGATCAGAAACTCCAGGGCGGCCGCGACATCCTGGAGCTGTACGGGGAAGCGATAGGCGCCCGTCGTGAGGCGATAGTCCGTCGTCGCGCTGACGTAACCGAATTCGGCGCAGGTGTTCGTGATCGCCTGGAGACCGGCGCGCGAGCCGCCCGCCCATCCGCCGCCGTGAATCCAGAAAACCAGTGGTCGCTTCCCTCCGACGCCGACAGGCCGGGCGACATTCAGGAGGATCGGCCGATTGTCACGGCGGGCAAATTCGATGTTGGGCGTGTTGGTTCTGTTGTAGTAACCGATGACGGGACGAGCGCAGGCCGTCTGTCCGGCGATGATCAGAGCTGCGACGAGCGGCATTCGCAATCGATCGAATGGTCTTTGAGTCATGACGAGAGTGTAGCCGCGTCATCCGATTGTCGCACGAATCCGGGTGGCATGCCTGCCCTTCAAGGCAAGCATGGGAAGTCGCGTTGACGCCAGTTCCGAACCACGCGCGTCAGCAAGTGGCCTGGCGACCGACAGCCTTGAGCGTCAATCCTGACTCCCTTGAATGGAGGCCATGATGCGCCATCGTGCATCGCGCGCCGCGACGCCTGGCGGGTGGCATGCTTGCCCTTCAAGGCAAGCATGAGAAGTCGCGTTGACGAACACATGCGCAAGAGCACTCCGAGGTCGGTTCCCGCATCGACATGCTCCCCTTGGAGGGGGAGACTGTCCGGGAATTGTGTCGCCCTTTCAGGGCTAAACCCGAGGAAAAAACGCTAACCACGGGTTGCGCTCCGACCGCTATGCGGTCTCGGTTCCACCCGTGGCTAAAAACTGACGCTCCTTCGGAGCTGCGTTGGCCCTGGAAACACTGGCGTTTACGACGGTTCTGCAAATCGGAAATGCTCACTCGAATTCCGGACAGCGTCCCCCTTCGAGGGGGAGCATGGCGCCCTGCGGCGCTTCGACAACTTGTCAGGGACCGTAGGTGAAGTTCACGTGATCGACGCCGTGGCACGTCAGTGTGCACGAGCCCTGGAAACGCCCCTGATCCTGATACAGGCGCTGACCGCCCACGATGGAAATGTCAAAGTTGATCAGGCTGCTGTGCTGGCTCGGACTGCCGCTGACGCCGTGGGGCGAATGGCACGCGCTGCATGGAGTGCGCGCCGTGACGACGTGGCGATTGTGGAAGTCGAAGCTCTCGTCATTCAGGATTGACGTGCGATCGTGGCATTGATAGCAGAGCGCGTACGTCTGAGGCGACTCGACGCTGAAGTCCGCCGTCTCGTAGCGCGCGGCGAGCAGGAAGTCGAATCGCGATCCGTGTGGGCCGTTGGGGCCCGTGCCGCCAAGCTGTCGCGCGTCGGGGTTGTTGTGGCAGTCCTGGCAGCCGATGATCGATTTCGTTCTCGCAGCGGGCAGCAGACTCGGGACCTCGGCGCCGCGTCGGGCCGCGAAGGTCATCGGGTGCGCCGACGCCGCCGTGGGCAGGATCTGGCGGCGGATATTCCCGACGGTATCCCGCTGGCGGATGATCCGGCCGGCGATCGGTACGGTATTGTCCGCGTGGCATTTGAAGCAGACTTCGTAGTAACGCGTGGCCGTGTCTGTCGGTGAGCCGGTCAGCGTGACGCCGGTTGTGTGGGCCATGCCGGGCGGAAGCAGCGGATCCGCCGTGATGACGCGCGTCAGGGCGCCGCCCGGATTGCTGGCGACGGCGTGCGGGTTGTGGCAGTCGACGCAATCCACGTGCGGCCGCATCGAAAGCGGGTTTTCCGCGGGGTCGTGGACATCGCGATGGCGGCGGAAGTTGTGACCGCTGCGGGCGTTCAATACGCCGGACATATCGCGCCCTGTGACACCATCATGGCAGGAAATGCAGAGTTCAAACGATGAATTGCGAAGCAGTCGCTCGCGCTCCACAGCGTTGTGGGACGCGTGGCAGGAACCGCAGGCGTTGTCCGCCATGGACTGGAAGGGCAGTTGCACGCCGTTTGTGGCGTGCATCGGGACGGACTTCGGGCTGTTGGCGTGGGCGCTGAGCTCCCAGCCCGTCATGTCGTGGCAGGTGTTGCAGAGCACGCCGCGCCGCTGCGGAATTCGCAGAAAGTCGCCGTGCTGGTTGTTGTGCGGATCGTGACAGGCGATGCACTCAAGCTCGCCGCGATCGCCCAGCTTGATATCCCGGCTGACGACATCCGGCGAGCGCAGCTGATGATCGCGATTGAAGAGCTGTCGATCGAAGCGGAAACCGACGGGATGATCGTCCGACAGGTCGTTCGTCAGGTTCGTCCGGCCGCTGGGCAGGAACTGCTGATTCATCTGGATCGGATCGGACGCGTCGCGACTGAGGACGAGTCCCATCGCGATGCTGCCGTCGTGGCAACTGAGGCACATCTTGCTGGCGCCGCCCGGCTGGCCGATGCGCGCATCCGTCGTGCTGCTGTCATAGACGCGATAGTGCGTCTGCGGATTGGTTCGGTTCCACAGCGGCGCCTGCGGGCTGGCGTTGTGGGGCGTGTGACAGAAGATGCAGACTTGGCTCTCGTTGGTCGCGCGGATCTTCCCGGGGCCGGTCGCCGAAAGATTGTGGACGGAATTGACGACGGATTCGTCGGCGCGAGTGGTTGTCGCGAAGATGAAGATCGACGCGAGGGCGATTCCTCGAGCCAGACGTCTGTGACGGATGAGCGTCATCATTGTGGCGCCTCCTTGAGATACTGAAACACCTGCACCCGGCGATTGTACGTATCCGCGATCCAGATGCGATCGCGATCGTCGATCGTGATTCCGGCGGGCAGGTTGAACTGACCCGGACCGGCGCCGCCACGACCCAGCGCCATGAGCAGTTGCTGTTGTCGATTAAAGATCTGAACGTTCTCGAACTGATTGTCGAGGACGTAGATGTTGCCGTCGGAATCCGTTGCGACGTCGCGCGGCATGGAGAAGTCGCCGGCGGCGTCACCTTTCCGGCCGAAGACGACGGGCGCCTTGCCGTCCGCTCCCATGAGCTGCACGCGGAAGTTCATCGAGTCCGCCACGACGGCGCCAAGCCCCGCGCGATAGGTCATGCCTGCGGGAAAATTGAACTGTCCGGCGGCGACGCCCTTGCCGCCGATGGATGCGACGCGACTCCCGCCCGCGTCGAAGATCACGCAGGCGTGCGCCGCCGTGTCGAGGACCCACCAGCGATTGTGCTGACCATCCCACGCAACGGCCGACGGTCGCTTCAACTGTCCGGCGCCGATGGAACGCTGGAAGTTCCCGTTCAGATCAAACAGAAAAACGGCGCCGCGCTGACTGTCGGCGACGGCCAGCCCACTCGGCGACGCGTCCACGTCGAGCGGCCATTGCATCGGCTTCCCGTCGGCCAGCGTTATCGGCGTGATGCTCCGCGGCTCGAGACCCACTTTGAACACACATGCGTTCTGAGGGTCGGCGACAAAGATCGTCCCGCCGCTGACCGCAACGCTCATTGGCGTTGAGAATTCCAGTGTCGGCGCGGGGCCCGTCAGCGCTTCGGAGAACTTCTTCCAGCCGCTCCTGCCGATGCCGAGACTCTTCTCGCCGCGAATCTCCCCGACATAGCGAATCCGCGGCGTATCGGGCGGCGATGGCCAGACGATCGACGTGCCCGCCATGCTGAAGACGGGGCCGCGATTCGCCTCGCTGCAGGCGCCGAGGGCGGGGATCAACGCGAGCATCCAGAACTGGGCGGTTCGACGTGTCATCGACGAGACGCGCCTCCGATCACGGGGATGTCGCGGCGGACCTTGAACCAGACTGAGAGCGTATTGTCCGTGGACGATGGCAGATCGAGCGCGTCGTATTCCACTTCCGCGAGCAGGGAGAACAGACCGATCTTGTAGGCGACGTTGGCGCTGAGATCGATTCCGTTGGTCACGCCGAAGAGTGAATCATCTTCGTAGCGATAGAGGGCCTTCGCATTGGCTTCCCATCGGGGGCCCAGCGTGTAGCGATAGTCCAGCCCAAGGTCGAGGAGTACTGTGTCGCGCCGGCCGAGAAGGGCTTCACCATCGAAGCGGAAGAAGGAAGCCGTCGCCTGGCCGTTGAGCAGATGCTTCGCGGACTGGACGAGGACGCGATCGGCGTTGGCGTGCGTGGCGTAGTAGGGATCGATGGAATCGTCGTTGAATTCCAGTTCCAGTCCCGCCGAGCCGCGCGGCTTGCGATAGAGCAGGCCGAGCCGATGTCGCTGTATGTCGCGCTCGCGATAGGTCAGGAAACGCTCGCGATCGAGATCCTCCATCTGGAGGGACATGGCGTAGTAGAGCTCCAGATCGTTCCTGAATCGCTGACGCAATCGGAGGTCCGCGCGATTTCGCTGAACGTCGATTCCTTCCAGCGATCGATAGGTGTAGGACACGACAACTGTCTGTCGATCGGCGATGGCGCCCGTCGGGATGCGCCAGAGGATCGTCTCGTCGCCAATCTGCTGCACGATGAAGTCCCGCAGCGGCAGGAAGACGCGAAGTCGC
Organism: Phycisphaerae bacterium; assembly: GCA_035399845.1. Lineage (GTDB taxonomy): Bacteria > Planctomycetota > Phycisphaerae > UBA1845 > UTPLA1 > ECT2AJA-110-A. The sequence continues at coordinate 10,016 of DAOPJV010000079.1, forward strand.
GTCGCATCGGTCACGACAATCGTCGCCGCGTTGACATTACGCCGCGCCAGGTAGGCCGGCAGCGGATCGCGGAATGTGACGGACTCGCCGACGACGACACCGTCGCGCCGGCCGTCGCTGCTCTGCGACTCCGTATGCTGAAGCGACACATTTCCGGAAAACTGGCCCCAGGCGTTCGGCTTCTGAAAGGCGACATCAATCAGGCTTCCGAATTCAAGGAAGTCGGCGTTGGCGTTGGACTCCTGGTTCAGCGCGTAGAGATTGAGTGTCGTCGTGAGGAAGTCGCGGTACTGATGCGTGAGTCCCCAGTCGCCGCGGACGACTTTTGACTCCAGGGCGAAGAACTCCTCCTGGAGCATCTGCACGCCGTAGGTCGTAAAGAGCTGATCCGTGTGCTGGAGCCGCAGTCGCGTGCTGAGTTCAAACGCGTCCCGGGCGAGGTCGCCTTCTTCGTCCTCGATCCGAAGCAGCGAATCGAGGCGATGGCGCTTTTTCTCACCGAACTGAAGCGCGTGATTCAGCGTGGCGTAGTTTCGAGTCGTGTTGAACCGCGTGTCCGTTCCGGAGTACTGCTCGTCACGGCGTTCGTACATGTACTCGAACCGCAGGGAGTTGTACTCCGTCGGCTGCCAGGTCGCTTCGTATCGAACGCGATCCTCGCCGCGCTCCTCGGAATCGATGAGCGTACGGGAGCCGCTCGTCACGTCGTCGAACAGATGTTCGAACGTCAGCTCCATCGGGAGCTTCGGATCGTTGTAAAAGAGGCTGGCGCCATAGCGCTCGCGCCGACGATCGAGGCTCGGCAGGAAGGGGCGCGGAATGCGATCCCGAAGCTGCGACGCGTAGGTCGTCAGGGACAGCTTTCCGGCCGGAAAGAGCTGGAAGCGCATGTCGTATTCGGTGATCGAGCCATTCGGGCTTTCGTCGAGATTGAAGAAGGGCCGGGATTCTTCGTACCGCTCCTGTGTCAGACCACCGCGAAGAGCGATGTCGTAGGTCAGGACCCGATCGCCGAACGCGGCGCCGCGGGCTTCGAGCCCCAGCGTTTCATAGAGTCGCTGCAGATCGTTGCGCTGTGAAAAGCCGGGTCGCCCGAGTCCATTGTTCTGCGTGGAGACGCGGCGGCGTTCGAATTCACCCTCGATCTGGAGGTTGAGTGAGAGTTCGTCGAGGCTGAGGGGACCGCCGCGCGTCGGCGCGTCAGGCGCGTCCGACGGATATTGCGACGCGGATGTGTCTAATTCCGCTGGTTGAGTCGTTGGCGCAGCGTTATCATCCTCAGCACGCGCTCGCGAAATCGCGGGCGCCGCGACAAGAACGAAGATCATCACTGTTGCGAGGGCTCGATTCACCATGCGTCTTGGCAATTCGACGCTCCAATCTCACACGCCGTCCACGGCGAATCAGAGCTGTCGGCGGAATCATAACGCAAGCTTGCAACGTGTGGGTATCCATGTCGGAGATTCCTATCGCAATAATGGTGATAGGTGGAACTCGCACCGTTCCGGCGCCAATCCCGGTCGCGCCGGCCTTCCCGAATGTGGTTGGCGTTGGCGCAATGGCGCCACCCTGGCGATCGGCCTGATCTTCATCGCTCTGATCCCGGTCCTTGCCTGTTCGGGTGACAGGGCGATGGATGAAGGGGGGAGTGGCGCGGGCGCAGATCGTGCGCAGCGCCCCGTGGACGCCGAGATCGATCCGAACAGCGAAATGGCCTCCGGTCTGATCGGAAGCAAGCACGACTTTTCACAGTCTCTCGATCACTCGCGGGACTTGTGCACGCCCTGCCATACGCCGCACATCGCCCCCGGTCGCGCCCCGCTGCTGGACAAGCGTCCCGAAGCAAGAGGGCGGTTTCGCCCCTACGACGCCGCGGGAACGGAGCTGGACGCCACGTCGATGCTCTGCCTGAGTTGTCACGACGGCGTCATCGCCCCGGATGTTTTCACATCCGCTCATGGAACACAGTGGGCGCGGCAGACCGGCCGATCGCCTTTCGGAAATGGCGGAGCCACGGGCCATCCGATCGGCATCCGCTATCCGACGAGTTCGCCCACGTATCACTCCGAGAGTTCAGTCGTGGCGGACGGCGCCATCAAGCTGCCGGAAGGTCGCATTCAGTGCATCTCGTGCCACGACCCGCACAACACGGGTCGGCACGACGGAATGCTCGTCAAGTCAAACTCGGGCAGTCGTCTCTGCCTTTCCTGTCATAGGTTGTAGGATCGCGTGTCAAGACTTCCGCTGCGCAAGATGAGTTACCGACGTTGGAGCACGGGCGCCGCGATCGTCGCGATGGCGAGCGTCGTTGTCGCCGGCGCCTCGTGGATGAGTTGCACGCAGCGTGGCGGCACCGGCGCGGGCTGGCAGCGCGGCCGCCAGGCGTATCCGACAAGCGGCAATCCGATCGTCATTGCCCTGGGGAATTTCCGTGGCAATCCGATGCCCACGGAGCGTGAAACAGAACTCTCCGTGTTTCTGTTCGGTGTCGAGCCCGAAGCGCCGTTGGGCCTTTCCAAGCCCCGCGCCGTCGCAGCGGCGGGCGATCATCTGCTGATCTGTGACAGCGGTGCTGGCGCCGTGTTTGACGCCGATCCGAATGCGGCGTCACTTCGGGAGCTGCGGCTCGATGATCGCCCGATCCATCCCGTCGCCCTTGACGTGGCGCCCAATGGCGATCGGCTGGTCGTCGATCTGGCGGCGCGAATGGTCCGTCGATTCGACGCGGGCGGACAGCAGGTCGCCCGCTATACGCGAACCGACAGCCCGTTTCGCCCCGCAGACTGCCTCTGCGTGGGAAATGATGTCTGGGTCACAAACGTAGCGGCGCATCAGATTGACGTCTTTGACGGCGCCAGTGGCTCGCCAAAGCGAACGATCGGGACGCGCGGCGCCGCCAACGGGCAATTCGGCATGCCGCTTGGCATGGCTCGTACGCCGAAGGGCGACGTGTGCGTGGTCGATTCACTGAACGCTCGTGTCCAGGTGCTCGACTCGAGTGGCGCCTGGGTTCGCAACATCGGCAGGCCCGGCAATCGCGCGGGTTGCTTCGGCCGACCTAAAGACGTCGCTGTCGGGTCCGACGGCGTCGTGTTTGTCGTGGACGCCGCCTCGCAGCGCGTACACGCGTTTGATGAAACAGGCCGGGTTCTGCTGACATTCGGCGAGCCCTTCAGCGGCGCCGGCGCGCTGGCAATGCCGAATGGGATCGCCGTCTCCGAACAATGGACGGAAGACGCCGGCGCCATGCCGGGCGGCTTCTCGCCCGCCTACGCGATCTATGTCGCCGAGCAGCTCGATCGGCCGGGCGTTCGCGTTTACGCGTGGGGCCGCAATATCGATCTGCGGATCGCCGAGTCGCAGCAAACCGGCGATGGCAATCGCAGCCGGTCAACGCAGGTCGCCAAAGTGGCAAACCCGCACTGGGCGGCGAATCAATGCAACGCCTGCCACGCGATGGACGCGGCGAGACGCCCCCAGCCGATCGCCCCGGCCGCCGTGAACGATCTCTGTCTCAATTGTCATGATGGGAAAAAGGCGCACGGCGAACCGCATCCGATTGGCCGCGTCGCCGAGACCAGGCTTGTCTCGACGCCGTCCGACTGGCCGACAGTGGATGGACGCATCGCGTGCCTGACGTGTCATGACATTCAGCGTCATTGCGGCAATGCGCCGCAGCGTCCGGCGGCGAATTCGGCGATGCTTCGCCATCACGAACCGGAGAATCCGATCGCGCTCTGCATGAAGTGTCACGAGGCGGATGACAGCTGGCGGATCAGTCCGCACAACCAGATCGATCGAGGCGGCCTGCTGAAGTCCGACAGCTGCCTGTTCTGCCACACATCGGCGCCATTTACGTCGACCGGGGGGGCCGTGTCACAGACGCCGGCCCTGCGAACGGAACCCGAGCGGCTCTGCATGTCCTGCCACACGAAGCACTGGGACTATTTCCCGGAGGGACACGTCGAACACCCGATGCCTCCCACGATGCTGCGTGAGCTGGAAAGCGCCGGGGGCGCCAAAGCGCGGCGACTTCCGCTGAACCAGAATCGCGTGATGTGCTACACCTGCCACAATCCGCACGAGCCGGGCGTCTTTGCGGCCGGCAGTGACGCCGGCGCCTTCGCCGCGTCGACAGACGACGCAAAGGTCCTGCTCCGGATGAACCGCGCCGATCTGTGCGTCGCCTGTCATCCGAAGTAGCGGCGTCGGCCGTCAGCTGTGGAGTTGATTCCAACCGATCGTGTAGAGGCGATACGAGCTGTACGCCAGCAGCAGTGCGAAGGCGATGCGGACAGTCCGCACGGGCCAGACGTGCGACTTCGCCGCGCCGAACCAGGCGCCGATCATGGCCGTCGGCGCCAGCATCGACGCCATCAGGATGGCCGAGGACCAGCTCGTCCCGTGTGCGGACAAACCCTGGGTCTTGTAAATCGCGCCGACAACGCTCGAGAAGAGAATCGTGGACGCCGAGTTGGCGATCGACATCTTCAGCGGCAGTTTCAGCAGGGATTGCTGAGCCGGGACCATGAAGAGCCCGCCGCCGATGCCGAGCAGTCCGCTGAGGACGCCCGCCGGCGCGCCAACGAACAGGGCGCCGGTCAGGCCGCGATTGGACTTCTCGCCCGTCACTGGCGGACGTTCCGGCTTGCCGCGAACGAGCCATGTCAGGTTCTGAAAAAAGATATAGAGCAGAAATGTGGCGAAGATCAGCTGAAGGCGCCCCTGGCCCGGTCCTCGGAAGATATCGAATTCGCTGAGCCAGACGCCGACGAGGATGCCGACGATGGCGCTTGGGATCATGCCGCGCAGCATGGCGGCGTCGTAGGCGCGGGCGGCGAAATGTCGGATGACGGCGGGCGCCACGACGAAGAAATTGACCATCATTGCCGTGGCCTGAAAAAGGTGCTGGCCATCGCCGCGAAACCAGAGAATCAGCGCCGGGATGATGATCACGGAGCCGCCGATGCCCAGGAGACCGCCGCAGAAGCCCGCCAGCAGGCCGACGCCGATAAGAAAACTGAGGAGCGAAAGCGAGAATTGCACTTCCATGAGGCCGATGACTCCCATCGATGGCCGTTTCCGTCAGGGCGGCGCATCGACTTTGTGAGGGGGAGTTTATACCATCGCCGCCTCGTGAAGGCGAAAATGGCGCATGACTGAACTGCTGATTGCCAATATTCCCAGAATGATCGTGATTGCGGCGCTGACCGTCCTCAGTGGCGTGATCTCCGCAAGCGAGACGGCGCTGTTCAGTCTGACGCGACAGCAGCTCAATCGCCTTCGTCACGCCAAGTCGCGCAGCGCCGCGATCGTGATCGCCCTGCGCGAGAATCCGACCGAGCTGCTTTCGACGGTCCTTCTCTGCAATATCGCCGTCAACATCCTGCTCTACTCCGTGCTGGGCATCATGGTCAGCCGATTCTCCGAGCAGTCGGCGGCCGCCGCGACCGCGTTCGGCGTCGTGGGGTTCTTCGCCGTTCTCTTCGGCGCCGAGATCGTGCCGAAGCTCGTTGCGTTCTCCTGGTGCGAAAGCCTCGCGCTGCTGCTGGCGGGGCCGTTGCGCGTGATGGAACTCGCGACGGCGCCGGTTCGCTGGGCGCTTTCGCGCGTCTTCGTCGAGCCGCTGACAAAGATCCTCAGTCCGACGCGATCGAAATCCGTTCAGACGGATGACCTGCAGAAGCTGCTGGATATCAGCCAGCGACAGGGGCTGATCGACGATCGAGAGAGCCACCTGCTGCATCAGCTGATGGATCTGTCGTCGCTGCGCGTCAGTTCCGTGATGACGCCGCGTGTGGATGTCGTTGCGTTCGATCTCAACCAGTCCGTGGAGACGCTGAAGGACCTGATTCGGAAGCATCGCCTCCTGCGAATCCCCGTGTATCGCGACGACGTCGACAACATCGTGGGCATCGTCTCGGCGAAGCAGTTGTTCCTGCACTCGGATCGACCCGTCGAGTCGATGATTCGCCCCGTCCGGTTCATTCCCGAACAGGCGTCGTGCGAGGCCGTGCTGCGTCACTTTCGTCAGACGAAAGCGCAGGTGGCGCTCGTTGTGGATGAATACGGTGGTCTCGCGGGGCTCGTCGCGATGGAAGACCTCGTCGAGACGATCGTGGGCGATCTCCGTTCACCGGACGAACGCTCCGAGCTGCCGACGCTCAGGCGAATTGACGAGAAGACCTTCCTGGCCGACGCCAACCTGGACGTTCACGACTTCTGCCGTGCGTTTGAACTGCCGGAAGTCGAGACGCGTATTCACACGCTGGGCGGACTCATCGCGCAGGAACTCGATCGTCTGCCGATGACGGGCGATCTGGTCCGCATTCTGCACGCCCGACTGACAGTCACGCACATGCGCAACCGGCGCATCATGCGCGTCCGAATCTCGCTGGACGAGCCGATCGCCGATACGCCCGATCTCAATGTTCTGCTCGCGCAGTCAGAATCGGCGCCCCCCAACGGCGCCGACGACGCCTCGGCGGGGAGGGCGTCCTCATGATGCTGGCGGACATGAGCTATCTGGGTCTGGCGGCGTGGATCGTCGGCTGCTTCGTCGCCATTGTTCTCTCCGGTCTCTACAGCGGCGCCGAGACGGGCGTTTACTCCCTGAATACGACGCGTCTCCGCATTAACGCCCACGAGGGGCACGGCGCCGCGATCCGGCTGCAGCGGCTGATGAACGATCGCGCGGGACTCCTGTTCACGTCGCTGGTCGGAACGAATATCGCCAACTACATGGCGCCGTTCTGCCTGACGGTGGTGTTTGCGGCGACGCTCGATTTGTCGGATCAGGCCGAGCGCGAACGCATGGCCGAACTCTACACGACGCTGATTCTCACACCGACCGTGTTCATCTTCGGGGAGATCGTTCCGAAGAACATCTTCCACCTGAACGCCGACGCCCTGATGCGGCGTATTTCGAGGATCGTCCAGTTCACCTACGGTCTCTGCCGTGTGACAGGCTTGCTGCTGATTCAGCGCAGCATCATCCACGTCGTCATGCGAGCGCTGCGCAAGGGAGATGAGGATGTCGGCGCGATGCCCGCCCGCGCCGAGGTGTACCACATGATTCGAGAGAGCGCCGCCGAGGGGACGCTGAGCCTCGCCCAAAGCTCCATGGTCGAGCGCATCCATCGGCTCAATACGATTCGCATACGCGATGTCATGGCGCCGCTCAAGGCTGTCGTCATGGCGGAACATGATCAGACGCGGGCCGATCTTGAGCCGCGGCTTGCCAGGACGCGGTTTTCACGGATGCCCGTCTACGAGGCGTCGCGGAAGAACGTCATTGGCGTTGTCCACATCCTGGACATCCTGAACGCCGAGCCGGCCGCGGAGTTGGGAAGCCTCGCGAGAGACACGTCACGCATTCACGGCGACGCCAGCGTGTTCGAGGCGCTGGGCACGCTTCAGCGGGAATACGGCCGCATGGCCATCGTGACGAACAACGCCGGCGACTGCATCGGTATCGCGACGATCAAGGACCTTGTCGAGGAAATCGTCGGCGAACTGACGGCCTTCTGACACGCGTCGAACCAGGCTGCTTCCGATCAGAAAATGAAAAAAGCCGAGACTTCACAACGGAAGCCTCGGCCTGGTGGGAAGACCGCTTTCAATCGCGTGGGCGAAGAAAGCGGGTTGTGGGTCCGAACCGGTGGACGCGGACGTCCGCCTTCGTACATCCTCCAAATCGGACCGCGCATGAACGGGATTAAACAGTTTTCGCCCGTTCCCATGGGGGACGCGTGGATATCGGAACAAGGGCGGAACGTGGCCTACGCCTTGCGGCTGGCGTTCGCGCGCGTGACTGCGCGCTGCGAGACGGAAACGATGCTGCGGCGGGCGTTCTCGAGCGTCAGCTCAACGCCCACGCGAGGGATGCACACGAGGTCATAGCCGTCAGGAAGTTCGTTTCCCTCCAGACGAAACGCCTCACGGATCAGGCGTTTGAGGCGGTTTCTCGCAACGGCATTGCCCTGGCGTCGCCCGACGGACATGCCCAGGCGGGGGTGGTCGAATTCGTTGGGCATCGCATAAACCACCAGAAAGCGATTTCCCGCCGAATGTCGGCCGCCGAAGACGCGCGCAAACGCCTTGCGCCCTGACAGCCGTCGTGATCGGGGAAATGGGTTTGTGCGAGTCAACGTTGTCGTTTCCTTGGTTTGCCCACGCGCAAAAACCGCCGGCCTCGATGCGCGTGGAGCCGGACGGTTAACATAACCGATGCGTCCCATATCGGCGCGTCGGCGTCGACTGAGGAGGATCTCGAGTTGCAGCGTGACCAGAACCCCGATCGACGGCCGCCCGCCTGCGCGCAGTCGATTTCCGTCGTCATACCGAGCTACCGATCGGCAAGTGTGCTCGGCGCGGCGCTGGAGAGCGTGTTCGCCCAGTCGCGGCCGGCCGACGAAGTCATCGTCGTCGACGACGGTGGCGACGACGATACCCAGGAAGTCTGCCGGCGTTTTGTCGGCGTGCGTTATCTCCGGCAGGCGAACGCCGGGGCGTCGACTGCACGCAATCGCGGCGCAGCGGCCGCCGGCGGCGACTGGCTGGCGTTTCTGGACGCCGATGACGAGTGGACGCCAAACAAGCTGGAAAGGCAGGTTCAGGCGATGTTGGCGCAGCCGACGGCCGACTTCTGCATTACGGCCTCGGAGGTCTGGTCCGAGGCGTCGCAGGAATGGATCACGTACGCGTGGCGCGGTTCGCGCGATCCGATCGCCTTGCGAAAGCGCCTGTTGATCCGCAATATCTTTACGGGGCTCTGCTCGTCGATCCTGATCCGGCGTGAAGCGTTCGAGGAAGTCGGTGGCTTCGCCGACGGCAAGTGCTGCGAAGATCGACGGATCGCAATCGATCTGCTGGAAAGGCGACATATTCTGATTCTCGATGAGGCGTTGATCCGGCAGCAGCCGGGCCCGGCGCACTTCTCGAATCCTGAGCGCCATCGCCGCGAGATGATCGCGCTGATCGAGGATTACGATTCCCTCTTCACGGCGCTCGATCCGACGGGTTTCCTGAAGCTCCGCGCCGTGTCTCGCATGCACGAGCGGTCGGGGATGCACTACCTGGAGAATGGTGATGTCGGCGCGGCCCTCTACGACCTGGCGCACGCCGCCGTTCGCTGGCCGCTCCAGCCCAATCCATGGAAGGCGCTTGCCAATACCCTGACGCGACGACGCACGGCGACCCATCGACGGATGGCGATGGCGAGATCGGAGTAGGGGTTCGGGGGGCGGAGGGGTTACCCAGCCGCGTCGTCCTGGGAATCCTGGCAAGAGCAGGCGGACAGAATGCGCATGATCTGCGATCGGATGATCGGTTTCGTGTGATAGTCATCGCATCCGGCGTCCATGCACTTGGCGCGATCCCCCTGCATGGCGTGCGCCGTCAGTGCGACGATCTTGCCGGCGTACCCCGCCTTTCGCAGCGCTCGCGTCGCGGTGTACCCATCCATGATGGGCATCTGCATGTCCATCAGGATGACGTGGAAGGGCAGTCCCACTTCCTCCGCTTCGATGGCCCGTTCTACCGCCGCCTTGCCGTTGTCAACGACGCATACTTCGGCGCCCGCCTTTCGCACCATGTGCACGATCAGGCGCTGATTGTCGTGACCATCCTCGGCCAGCAGCACGCGGCATTCCGCCGACGGCGTGATGTCGATTGGCAGCGCCATCGGTGTTTCGGGCAGGGGCGGCGCGCTGTGCGCTTCGGGGGAGACACCGGGGGGGCCGTTGACGGCGATCGTGAGCGTAAACCTGCTCCCGACACCTTCCGTGCTCTCGACAGTGATGTCGCCGCCGAGCTGGATCGCCAGTTGCTTGCTGATGGCGAGTCCAAGCCCCGAGCCGCCGTAAAGGCGCGTCGTTGACGAGTCGAGCTGTTCGAAGGGGGAAAACAGCTTGTGAATCTGGGAGCTGCTGATTCCGATGCCGCTGTCCGTGACGTCGAAGGCGAGCAGGGGATTCTCCGCGTCCGGCAGAAAGCGCGTCACGACGCGAATTTCCCCCGTGTGCGTGAACTTGATCGCGTTGTTGATCAGATTGATCAGAACCTGTCGAAGTCGCGTCGGATCGGTGCGAATCGTCCAGGGGATCTCTCCCTCTGTGGTCATCGTCAGCCGGAGACGCTTGGCGCCGGCGCGAACCTGCATCAGCGACTGCATTTCGCCGAGGATGTCGTGCGGGGAGCACGGGATGGACTCGACTTCCATCTTGCGCTCCTCGATCTTGGACAGGTCGAGGATGTCGTTGATCAGGCTGAGGAGATGTTCCCCGTTTCGCGTGATCGTCTGGATGGCGTCGCGTTGATCGTCGTCGATTTCGCTCTCCATCAGGATCTGCGCGAACCCCAGGATCGCCGTCATGGGCGTCCTGATCTCATGGCTCATGTTGGCGAGGAACTCGCTCTTCGCCTTTGTCGCCGCTCGAGCCTGACGATTCAGTTCCAGGAGTTCGTTGTTCTTAGTCTCCGTTTCCGCCGCGTAGTCGCGCAGCTTTGACTCCATCCGCTTCCGCTCACTGACATCCGTGTAGATGCCGAGGATGCCGATGACTTCGCCTTCCTTGTTACGGAGCGGGACCTTGCTCGTCTCCAGCGTGATCGTCGTGCCGTCCTTCTGTTGCTGCGTCTCCTCGAAGTGAAGGATCGGCTCGCCCCGGGCCATGGTCTCGACATCCACTTTGCGATAGTAGTCCGCTTCCTCGCGCGACCAGGGCATGTCGTAGTCGCTCTTCCCGATCAGTTCGTCCGGCGACGTGTACCCAGCGGATTCCGCGAGCGCCCGGTTGCAACCGAGGTACCGCGAATCGCGATCCTTCCAGAAGACGACGTACGGAATCGTCGAGAGAATGTCCTGCAGGATTGAGCGCTCCTGAACGAGGTTGCGCTCGATTTCGGCCTGCTTTGAGCCATCCCGGATGATCATGAACCCGTAGTCGACGCCTTGATATCCGAAGGTCGACTGGCACAGGTCCACCGGCGTCGCGTGGCCGTCGGGTCGCGTGATTTCCGTTTCCTGAATGTGCTCGCCCGACGCCGCCAGGGCTTCCCAGTGGGCCCGCCATTGCGCGTCGGACTTCGCCGACGTGAGTTCCCTGATCGAGGGCCTTTCCTGGCCCGTGAGCTGACGCGCCGCCTCGTTCGCGCTGAGGCAGTTTCCAACGGCGTCGAAGATCAGAATGGCGACGTTGGATCGCTCGATTGCATGGGCATACATCGCGATGTCGTGCGACGACGCCGAGGCGTCGTTCGTGGCTGAGCGATCACGGGTTGTTTCGCTGCTCGTTGACATTCAGCCCATCCGGTCGACTGGCTGCGGTAACGCCCAATCCGCTGGAAACGTGTCGCCGCGCCGCGTGTGACAACGTCCGTGTTGGAAGGCGCGGCGGCCAGAAATGCGTCCCCCATCCGATGTAGTTTCCTATCGGTTCTGTCGAAACGACGCCTAAGTGTCGTTTCTTCGCTGAACCGCCCGGTCGCCGCGTCGACTACGTAACACCCCCAATGAGATTTGCGCATGGCCTCTCCGTCAGGGGGGCGAAATCCGGAGTTTCAGGAGGGGGCTGGCGACAGCGCGGCCGGGCCGTCGCCGAGATATCAGACTTGCTGCGGCTCGATGGAGACGCGCAACGGCCGGGCGCCCAGGTGGGACATGTCCGGATCCGCCCCACAGGAACGGACCTGATCGGCCTTGAATTCCGCGTGCTCCTTCATGCCGCTCCAGAGGAGACTGCGACCTGTGTGATGCGCTTCGAGCATGAGCTCGATCGCCTTCCCCGTTTGAAAGCCGAAGACCTTCTGAATCGTCTCGATGACAAACTCGAAGCTGTTGACATTGTCGTTGTAGAGGACAACCGCGTAGGGTGGCTGACGCTTCGGCTTCGGCGACGGTCGTGACGTGGACGTCGACGCGCCAGGCTTGCTCTCGATCGCTGTCGACATGACTGTCATCTCCCGGAGTCGCCGCCCGGCGACGATCCTGTATCGGAACGCCGACGCGGCTCACTCGTTCAATAAATGCGCACGCCGCGCCGGAAATGCAAGGAATTTCTGAAGGACCCGTGACGGGACCGCGTCATCGGCGAGTGTCATAGGCCCGCCGCGCTTCGTTCATTCGGTCTCCGAACGCGAGCGTGATATAGGTTCCGCCCCCTTTGGAATCGTGACTTGAGACAGCCCTGCCCCATGCGAATTCCCACGTGACCGGCTGCGCCAGGATGGCTTCCGCCTTCGACTTGCCGAAGGCAAAGCGATGGTCTCGATGCGTTGGTTCGCCGAGCAGGCGGGTCAGCAACGCCTCGTGGAGCAGCTTCGTTCCTGCCTCGCTCTCGAAGGAATAGTCGTCCCACGTTGCGCCCTTCTCGTACACATCGATCGTTAGCGAGATCGACAGCAGCGTCTGCTCATAGAACGTGACTCTGGCGAGCAGGGGGCGATGGTCCAGCTCGCCCGCGTCGAAAGAGAGTGTCAGGTAGGGCGGCGCGCCACCCGCGTTACGCGCGCCTGCGAAGACGGGGTCAGACGCAAACGCGTCCCGAGTCGTGTCGGGACTGATGGACGCGCCGATGGGCAAGGCAAGCTCGCCGGTTGCTGGGTTGATGCTCAACATGATCGCTATTCGTCCTCGTTCGCCGGTCGCGAAACCCAGTGGACGGCCTGTTTGATGCGGGCGTTTCGCCAACACGCCCGCGAATACGCTGGGCAATTGTATCGCTGCGCGTCGCCGTGTTGTCGTATTCGTCGGCCAGTTCGTACACTAGCCGCCAACTGCCGGGCGGCAGCGCGGCCATTCGAATCGGGAGAGCGTCCATGCCCACGCGAACGAGAGTCTGGGAGATTGTCGAGGCGGCCCGCCAGGGGGATCGCGCGAGCCGCGTGTTCGACATCGGCATCCTGCTGCTGATTTTTCTGAACGTCCTGGCCGTCATTCTGGATTCCGTCGAGTCCATACGAGCCAGATGGGGGCCGCAGTTTGACGCGTTCGAGACGTTCTCCGTCCTGGTATTCACGCTCGAGTACGCGGCGCGACTCTGGGCGTGTACCGCCGACTCGCGATTTCGACAACCGCTGACCGGTCGTCTGCGATTCGTCACGCAGCCCATGCCGATCATCGATCTGCTGGCGATCCTTCCGTTCTACCTGCCGTTCGTCGGCTTCGACCTTCGATCGCTTCGCGTGCTGCGACTGCTTCGAATCCTGCGCGTCGCGAAGATCGGCCGCTACTACAGCTCGCTCAGGCTGATCCGCCACGTGATGCGGTCGAAGAAGGAGGAACTCGTCCTCACGACCGTCCTCATGGGCCTGCTGCTCGTCGTGTCCGCGAGCCTACTGTATTACTGCGAGAACGCGGTGCAGCCGGAGGCCTTTTCCAGCATCCCGGCCACGATGTGGTGGGCCGTCGCGACTCTGACGACGGTCGGCTACGGCGACATGTACCCTGTCACGTTCATGGGCAAAACGTGCGCAAGCGTGATCGCCGTCCTTGGGATCGGCATGTTCGCGCTGCCGACGGGAATCATCGGGGCCGGGTTTGTCGAGGCCATTGAAAAGCGGAAACAGGGACCTGCGATGTGCCCGCACTGTGGGAAATCGCTTGACGGCGACGCGTGATGCGGCTGGCATATGCCGAAGGCCCGTGGCCGATGTCGGAACGGGGGACCGTCGAAAGGAATGACTGAATGGGTCTGGACATCTACGTCGGATCGTTGACGCGATATTACCTGGGGAATTGGGAGAACGTGGTTCAGCGGATATCCGCGGAAAACGAGATTCCCGTCGAGGTCATTCGACCGGAAGGGGACGACGACGACATCGTCACGGATCCGAAGGAAATCCAGGAAGCGGTCTCGATGTGGCGCGAGGCGATCAGCCTGAGCCTCGGAGAGAACCTCGAATCCCCATTGGAGTGGGACGAGCGCGCGGACGCGCCCTACTTCACGGACAAGCCGACATGGGAGTGCTACGCGTCGCTGCTGCTCTGGGCGGCCTATACGGAGCATCCGGACATGGAGCGGCCCGATCGACCCGCCGAGGAATGGTGGGAGGATCCGGCCTATCAGCGGAGCACGGACGAGGAGTTTGATTCAGACTTCGGGGCGCTGGTTCGTGGATCGACGCTCTGGTTTCCCTGCGACTTTGACTTCACCTTCCAGTGCGACGATCTGTCGGACGAGACAATTGTCGTCGGCTCCACGCGGCAGCTGTCGGCGCAGCTGTTCGATCTGAACGCCCGGACCTGGAAGGCCGACGAGGCGACCATCGCGGAGTGGCGGCGCGACTGCCCGTCGCCGGACGCGCCACTGGAGATGGGCGCCCGATACGCCTACTCGATCATGCTCGATCTGGCGCGCAAAGCGACGGAGCAGCGACTCGTCATGAAGCTGGACTACTGAGCCGTCCGGGCGACCTCATTCGGGGAGCGCATCGACGATGACAACCATGACGCCGGAAGAGTTCCGACAGCGGACATTCAGGACGCTTGCGAACGCCTGGAAACAGGGTTGCTTCTGCGACAGCCCGGGCTTCCAGAAACTCATGTCGTTCGACTTTCAAAAGTACGGAACGAACCCCGTCGGGCTGGCGGATACAGAGATCCTGATCGACGAGATCATTCGCAATCGCTTCAAGAAAGAGGGCGGCGACAAGGCGCCGGACCCCGCCGCCGGCTGGCCGACTTACACGTGCCCGCAATGCGGCGCGACCTGCGACGTCGGCTGGCAGGACTACAGCATCAGCATGAACTGCTCGACGGTGAAATTCCACGGTCGGCGCAAACGCGCCAAAGTCGGTCTCTATGTGATCGGCTTCTATGGGTTCAGTAAGAAGAGCTTCGAGAAGATCAGGGATTTCAAACGAGCGTCGAGCGCGAAGGCGTATCTGAAGCACGTGGCTGGGCGAGTGATTGCGGACGAGCGTTGACGGGAATACGGACCGGGAATCGGACAGAGATCGGAGTGCGCTGACACTGTGATGGCGCTGACGACATGATCCGGATTTGCCGGAACATGCTGCTCGGGATGGTCATCTGCGACTGGGGCGGAGCGCTTGGTTCGGTGTTTGGGCTCTCGGCCTACGGATCGACGTCGTTCGTTACGTTCTGCTTGCATGAGGGCGCTGTGTACGTCTCGCTGAAGAAGGAGATGGTGGAGATTTACCAGGCGATGACACCACGATTCGGTATGCGGGACGGTGGATACCGGATGGATTCGGCCCCTCCATGGCCGAATTACGACGGCGTCTTTTTCACGATCCGATACTGGTTCATCGCATTGATCGCCACGCCGTTGTGGTGGATCCTGCATCGAACATGGGCGAGGCAGCGGCAATGGGCTCGCGAAGGCCGCGGCTCCTCCTGCGGGTATGACCTGACGGGTAATACAGGCGGGGTTTGCTCCGAGTGTGGATGCGGCGTGCGACTCACGACAACACGTCTGCAAATAAGATGACATGCTGAAGCGGCTGCGCCATACCGTGTTCGTCTTGCTTTTGATATCGCTGTTGCTGGGCGTTGCGGGCGCTGCGCTGAGCTTCAGGAATCCACTTCACTACCAGATCGAAGCCTCATCTCAACGCGCAATCAATGTTGAGATTGCAGAGGGAAAGGTCTGTGTCTGGCACGTTTGGTGCTCTGATCCGATCGGAATCGATGATGAGCGTGAACTGTTCGATGGCCGCTCACACAACGTCGGCTTTGCCACGCAGTTCACGTTCAGGTTTCTGTGGCGAGATCGATCCGGGCCATATACTTCGCCACGCTTTGTGATCGTATCCCCTTGTGACAGGCTCGGGACGGCCGAAGACGAACCCCAAAAAAGCTATAACATGGAGTCGACCCATTTGGTGTTTCCACTTTGGGCGTCACAAGGGCTGATGTTTCTGGCGTTGGTCCCTTGCGCGATCCGGGGCTATTCGCGATTTCGTCGCACGCGAAACCGTGCGGTGTGCCCCAATTGTGCCTACAACCTGACTGGCAACGAATCCGGCGTCTGCCCCGAATGCGGCGGGGCCGTGGAGGCGGCGGCGTGAGGTGTCCGACGGGATGTTGTCAGAGGCGCGGGTATGATATGACGGGGAATGAGAGCGGAACCTGTCCGGAGTGCGGGTGGATCAAGATCGGCCGCGAGAGATGGATTGACCATGGCAATGCCTGACTTTGAACATTGGTGGTTCGCCGGCGCGCTGGGCCTGGCCCTGACGATGACCGTTGGTCTGTCGATCCGCTCGGGGCGGAAGCGCGAGCGACTTTCAAACGCCTACTTCGGTGTCCTCGCGCTTGCGCTGACCGGGTTGATCGCAGCAGCCGGACTCTTCGCGGATTCCTGGTTCACGTGGAAAAGTCGCGATGATGCGATCGCACGCGCCGTCTCTCGACACGATCCGCGGTTCGTCGAATCACACGACCACGGCTACTACGCGCTGTACGAATTTCGGAATCCCGACACTGGGCAATTGGCCATGTCCGTGGCAAGATACAAGTACGCCTTTCCTGACGTCACTCTGGTCGCCATCCCCTGCGCCGTCGCTGGTCTGATCGTTGCCTTCGCGGTCCGCGCACTCACGGTTCGAATAATGGGCCGTCGACTTCTGGTCGGCCATTGTGCGTCGTGCGGATATGACCTGCAGGGAAACGAGTCCGGCTTGTGCCCCGAATGCGGCCAGGTCGTCGTGGCGGCGACGTGAAGTGGGCGCGCAATAGTGTCGCGGTTATTGCGGTCATGCTGCTGATCACGTGGCTCGTGTCGTCGTTGTTTCTTGGCATCGTTTACGAAAGAGGTCGGTCTGGAATCGCCGTGGATGGGCGCGGATTTGTCTACAACGACAGCAGGACATTCAATCAATGGCCGGCCACGACCACGATTGAATCGACGCCGGTTTTTGGATTCAGATTCAATCTCCCAGCCTACGTCGATGATCCGCGTGTTTTGGCCATTATCCTTCCCCACTGGCTTGCCAACCTCATGGCGTGGACGGCGTTGTTCCTGCTGTGGCGACGGCGCCGGAAGCATCCGAAGGAATGTTGCCAGACCTGCGGATACAACCTGACCGGCAATGTCAGTGGCCGATGCCCGGAGTGTGATACGGCGGCGTCTGTGTTGCAGAGTCGTTGAAGGCGATGGCTTCGTCCCGGCGCGCCCGGTTCACAAGTCGCCACAGGTCCTGGCGCCTCAACCACTGAAACGCGGTGAGTGAGGACAAACCCCTTGAGCGCGGTTCGCGCGCTTCGATGGTTGGAACCTGACTGTCTTGGTGATGATTTCGGAAATGACGATCCGAGGATCGGAAAATCGGAGAGGGGGGGATTCGAACCCCCGGTACGGGTTTGACCCCGTACGACGGTTTAGCAAACCGTTGCTTTCAGCCACTCAGCCACGACGACACAAGGACTTACGACGATTCGCAGAGTTTCTTGGTGTCTGGCTTGGTGTCGATTGTCGAATCCGAGCCTGATTTGGTCCGCCTGATTCAATCCTGGCCTACGTTGCCCGAGCCAATCCGCAGGGCGATTCT